>CAIOYY010000086.1 GCA_903862715.1 uncultured Alphaproteobacteria bacterium | reverse complement strand
GAACGGTGGCAACAACGGACCCGGCAACAATGGCGGCAACAACGGCCCGGGCAATAATGGCGGCAACAACGGCCCCGGCAACAATGGCGGCTGGAACGGTGGCAACAACGGACCCGGCAACAATGGCGGCAACAACGGCCCAGGCAACAATGGCGGCTGGAATGGTGGAAATAATGGCCCGGGTGGTCCTGGCAATGCGCCGCCGCCCGCGGCCGATCCACGCCGCGAGCAGGAACGTGAAGCACGTCAGCGCCAGCAGCAGATCGAACAACAGCAGCGCGAAGAGGCTGACCGGCAGGAACGCGAAGCGCGCCAGCAGCAACAGCAGCAGCAGCGCGAAGAGCGTGACCGGCAGGATCGCGAGGCCCGTCAGCAGCAGCAACAGATCGAGCAGCAGCAGCGCCAGCAACAACAGCAACAGGAGCGTGAAGCACGCCAGCAGCAGCAACAATTAGAGCAGCAGCAGCGCGAGCAGGAACGGGCGGCACGTCAGCAACAGGAGCAGATCGAGCAGCAGAGCCGGCAACAGCAGCAGGCCCAGCAACAAGCCGAGCAGCAACAGGCCGAACAACAGCAGCAGACGCAACAGCAGCAGCGTGAGCAGCGTCAACAGCAGCGTGAACAACGTCAGCGGCAGCAGGACGAGGAAGAAGAAGGCGAAGGGCAGTAAACCCTTCTCCTGGCTCGCATATCCTAAAAAGGCGGATGAGAAACCATCCGCCTTTTTCTTTGGGAAACGCTCTTACGCGAATGTTCTACGGGAAACCACGCATATCGAGACGGGCGGCTCCCGGCTATATTGCGAGAGATATCCCCGCTCGAATTTCTTCACAGGACCAAAGTGACACGGCTCCGTCTCCACAAGGAACGTCATCTCGTGTCCCGCATCGGCTGGTTACGTGCCGCCGTGCTTGGAGCGAATGACGGTATCGTCTCCACCGCAAGCCTGATCGTCGGCGTGGCGTCGGCTTCGGCCCAGGCCTCCGATGTGCTGGTCGCCGGCATCGCGGGATTGGTCGCCGGTGCGATGTCCATGGCGGCGGGTGAATATGTGTCGGTCAGCTCGCAGGCGGACACCGAACAGGCCGAGCTCGCGCGTGAGCGCGCCGAACTCTCCAGTCAGCCCGAGCTCGAACACCAGGAACTCGCCAATATCTACATCAGGCGCGGTCTCGCGCCTCGTCTCGCGCGTGAGGTCGCGGATCAACTGATGGCGAAGGATGCGCTTGGCTCCCATGCGCGCGATGAGCTCGGGATTTCGGAAGCGACCACCGCGCGGCCGATCCAGGCGGCCCTTGCCTCGGCGGCAAGTTTTGCCCTGGGCGCTTTTCTTCCGCTCTCGATGGTGTTTCTTGCGCCGGAGGCTTTCCTCGTCATTGGAGTTTCGTTGGCGTCGCTTGTTTTTCTTGGCGTGCTTGGGGCGATCGGCGCCAAAGCGGGGGGGCGCCTGTGTTGCGTGCGACATTGCGCGTCACCTTCTGGGGTGCCATCGCGATGGCGTTGACGGCGGGCATCGGCGCACTCTTCGGAACAGTTGTCTAACGGCGTGTTGCGTCGTGCGGCAATGATGGGATTTTATTTTCACATCGTCGGATTCCGTTATACCGCCAATTTTTCCGAGGAGGCCGCCCCTTCATGTCCGCACTTTTCTCCGAACTGCGCCTCAAGGGTCTCACGCTGAAGAACCGCATCGGCGTTTCGCCGATGTGCCAATATTCCGCGGTCGATGGCCTCGCCCATGACTGGCATCTCGTGCATCTCGGCGCCCGCGCGATAGGTGGCGCGTCGCTGGTAATGGCGGAGGCCACCGCCGTATCGCCCGAGGGTCGCATCACGCCGGGCTGCACGGGGCTTTGGTCTGATAAACATGCCGAGCGTTTCGCGCCCGTCGCGCGCTTCATCAAATCGCAAGGCGCAGCGCCGGGCATTCAGATCGCGCATGCGGGACGCAAGGCGAGCACCTATGCGCCCTGGGAAGGGCGGGGAAATCTACCCGCAAACGATCCCGCGGCCTGGCAGCCTGTTGGTCCCTCTGCCGTCGCCTATGGCGCGGATATCACCGTAACGCCGCGTGAAATGACGCTCGACGATATTCGCCGCGTGCAGGATGATTTTGTATCGGCGGCCAGACGCGCGCTGGAATGCGGCTTCGAAACTCTTATGTTGCATTATGCGCATGGCTATCTGGGACAGAGCTTCTTCTCCCCCATCGCCAATAGACGTACGGACGCCTATGGCGGCAGCTTTGAAGGTCGTGCGAAATTTCTGCTCGAAACCTTCTCGGCGGTGCGCGCCGTATGGCCCGAACGCTTTCCGCTTACCGTGCGCCTCGGCATGACGGACTTTCTTCCCGAGAGTCATACGGTCGATGAGTCGATCGAACTTGTGCGCCGCTTGAAAGCGCTCGGCCTCGACCTGGTCGATGTCAGCGTGGGCGGAAATTCACCGGACAATTCCGGCATTCCCTATGGTCCGGGTTTTATGGTGCCGATTGCGGCGCGCACGAAGCGTGAAGCGGATATTGCGGTCGCCGTCGGCTGGCAGATCACGGAGCCCGCGCAGGCCGAAAGGATTATCGCGGAGGGAGACGCCGATATCGTGCTGCTGGCGCGTGCCATGCTCGACGATCCGCACTGGCCTTTCCATGCCGCCAAAGCACTCGGCCTTCCGAACCCCAAATCGGTCCTGCCCCCGCAATATCACCGCGTGGGGTAGGGAAAGACGAACGACGTCAAATGACAGGGAGAGCGGTAGATCATGGCAGACAGTAAACGTGATCGGCGTACGAATGTTGCGCTGCTGATTGATGCCGATAACGCCTCGCCTGACAGCATCGACCCGGTGCTGACGGTGCTGGCCGAACTCGGCACGGTCAATATCCGGCGCATCTATGGGAACTGGAGCAAGCCCGCACTGAAGGGATGGTCGAACATATCTCATCAATACGCAATTGAACCCCAGCAGCAGTTCGATGTCGCCAAGCACAAAAACGCCACTGACATGAAAATGACCATCGATGCCATGGATCTGCTTGCGAGCGGACGGGTAGACGGGTTCGGAATCATGTCGAGCGATAGCGATTTCATGCCGTTGGCCATGCGCATAAGACAGGATGGTCTGCCGGTGTACGGATTCGGCACCGGCAAGACTCCAGAATCGTTCCAGAAGGCCTGCACGCGCTTCATCGATGTGACTGCGCTGGAAGCGAAGAACGACGCGGCGTCTCCCGCGAAGTCAAAGCCGAAACCTAAGGTCGACGCAGAGGTCATCACACTTCTTATTGACGCTTTGAAGGCGTCGAAGCGCGACGAACGAGGGTTCGCGAGTCTGTCGGAGATGGGCAGCCGGGCTGGCAATCGATCTTCTTTTGACGCCCGTAATTATGGCTTTCCGCGACTTTCGGAACTTGTCAAAGCTGTTCCGAGATTTGCAACCGAAACGCGCGAAGGTGGAAGGATGTTCGTGAAGCTCGTAAAGTAAGCGGCAGTGCGCAATGCTGGGTATGCACCGCGTCTCGTTCCTCCGGCGTAAGATAGGGGGCGGTTGCATCATTAGTGACGTCTGCCGTCTGAACGTCACCCTTCTGTCATGAAACTCTCACGAATGCGTCACGCAAAAGGGCTTGGTTGACCGGGCAACATCCCTGACCCCTGCGCCCCCGTGTTTCTCCTGTTACCTCCTGCTTTCACGCCCGGCTTCCCGCATTGCGGCGGGGAAGGCGGCCTGTGAACCTGCTCGAACGTTACGAGTCGGTGGCGCAAAGCTATGTCCGCACCGCGCCGATCGTTTATGAACGCGCCCGCGGCGCGGAGATTTTCGACGAGAACGGCGCGCGCTATATCGATTTCCATTCGGGCGGCGGCACGCTGACGCTCGGACACAACAATTTCAAGGTGTGCAGCGCCCTTATCGATTATCTCTGCAAGGACGGCGTCACCCAGACCCGCGAAAAGGCCAGCGTGGCCAAACGCAGCTTTGTCGAAGCTTTCGTCACCAATATTCTAACGCCGCGCGGGCTGGATTACCGTTTTCTTTTTGCGGAACCTGCGCACGGCGTCGCCGCAGAACTCGCGTTGCGCCTGGCCCGCCGAGAGCGCAAACGCAGCAATGTCATCGCTTTCACCAATTCCTATCATGGGCTGACAGAGGGCGCGCTATCGGTCGGCAGCCGGCACGCCACGCGCTACGAATCGATCGATCTGCGACGTAGCACCGTGTTCATGCCCTATTGCGGCTATTTCGGCGCCGGTGTCGATACGATCGCCTATCTGCAGAAACATCTCGAAGACGCGGCGAGTGGCGTCGAGCTGCCGGCGGCGGTCATCGTGGAAGCCGTCCAGTATGATGCCGGGGTGCAGGTGGCGAGCCCGGAATGGCTAAACGCGCTCGCCCAGTTGTGCAGGAAATTCGATGTTCTTCTTGTGGTGGACGAAACCCAGATCGGATGCGGCCGCACCGGCCCCTTTTTCAGTTTTGAACGTGCAGGGATAGTGCCGGACATCGTGATCGCTCCCGTCGCGCTCGCTGGCGGATATCCGCTGTCCTTTCTGCTCATTCGTCCCGATCTCGACCATTGGCGGCCCGGGGAACAGATGGGCCTCCTTCAGGGCGGCAATGTTTCGCTGATCGCGGCCGCGGAACTGGCGGCGCAATGGTCCGACGATGTCGCGCTCACAACGACACCTGCGCTCGCTAAGCTCATTTCCGAAAGGCTGCATGCTATGGCCGCGCGCTATCCACAGAAATCCGTGTCGGTTCGTGGCATCGGCATGTTGCACGCCATGGAATTCGAGCGCGCAGCGTCGGCGGCCGTTGTATCGTCCTGGGCGCTGGAACGCGGACTATTGGTTGAACCTGCGGGCCTTAGGGATCAGGTTCTTCTGATTGCGCCGCCCGTAACGATTGAGGAAAAAGTCTTGCGCGAAGGACTGGATCGTCTCGACGCGGCGGTGTCGATGTTTCTCAGTCACGAATAATGGCGAAGACCCGGGCGACAATCCTCGCCGGTGGAGCGCTCGCGGCGTTGCTCACCCTTCTTCTTCTGCCCTTCGTCGATGCCCTGACAGGGCTGGTTTTCGTTGCGGCGCTGACGGCATTGACCGATATCGACATCCGCACGGGCCTTCTTCCCGATGTCGTTACGTTGCCGCTGCTGCTTCTCGGTTTGCTGCTGTCACTTGTGGGCATCGGTCCGACGCCGCTCGCAAGCGCGCTCGGTGCCGCTCTGGGTTGGTTGTTCCTCGCGGGCCTCGCGCTCCTCTATCGCCGCCTGCGCGGTTTCGATGGTCTTGGTCTTGGCGATGCCAAACTCCTGGGTGCGCTTGGCGCGTGGACCGGTGCGCTGTCCTTGCCGCTCATTCTCCTCGGCGCGGCTTTATCAGGACTTATTTTTTATAGCTGTCGCAATGCGTGGGCGCGGCGACTCGATATGCGCGCCGAACTACCCTTCGGGCCATTTCTCGCCTTCGCAGGTTGGTGTGTCTTCATCTTGACCCGAAGCAATCTTACGGAACTCACAGCCATTTCCGCTGTCATGCAAATGTCGCAATAGCGCTAAGCCGTGATGAACGGCGGTGTTTTCACAACGTGCGACAATCCGGCCAGGATTCTCCGTCCACACTGTCACAATAGCTACATCCCACCTTCCTAAATTCCGCCCGCATTAATCGAATTGGGTGGGACAGACGTGCTTCGAACAGGATGCTTCGAAAAAGCGCGTCCCCCGCAATCGTAAATCTCGCTGACTCGGTGGAGGACCAGATGACTGGCCTGAAGAAAATTGGAATGTTGTTAATGTTTGGCACAGCGCTGGCTCTGGCCGGTTGTGATGGCGCAACCGAAGTTGCTTCTCCTGGTGAAGGTGGCTTCCCCGGCGGCGGTGGCGGTGGCGGCGGTGGCGGCGGCGGTGGCGGTAGCGGAGCGGGCATCTGCCCGACCGGTTTCGCAAACCTCGGTCTCATCAACGGTTTCCGCAATTGCCAGATTCCGAACCTCATCACCGGTACGCTCAACGTCCCCCAGGTCGACAATGTGGTTTATTCGATCAGCGGCCGCGTCATGGTGGGTCAGGATCGTGGCGGCGACGCGCTAAACCCGAACCCCGCCACCCAGTCGGGCACGCTGACGGTAGAACCCGGCGTGACGATCTTCGGTTCGGCCGGCCTCGACTTCATCGTCGTTAACCGCGGCTCGCAGATCTTCGCGGTCGGCGAAGAGAACAATCCGATCATCTTCACCAGCCGTCAGGACATTCTGAACACAACGACGGCCGACTCGATCGGCCAGTGGGGCGGCATTGTGCTTCTCGGCCGCGCCAACATCACCAACTGCCCCGGCGTCGATGGCGCCGCGCAGGCCGCGCTCTATGGCACGAAGGATTGCCAGGCGACGGTGGAAGGCACCGACGCGCTCTATGGCGGCAACAGCAATTCCGACAATAGCGGTTCGCTGCAATTCGTTCGCATCATGTATTCGGGCTTCACGATCTCGCTGAACAACGAACTCCAGGCCCTCACCGTTGCGGGCGTCGGCACCGGCACGGTGATCGACCGCATCCAGTTCCACAACTCTTCGGATGACGGCGTGGAATTCTTCGGCGGTATTGCCAACATGAAGCATGTCGTCATCACCGGCGCCGACGACGACAGTCTCGACACCGATCAGGGTTTCCGCGGCGCGCTGCAATTCGTCATCGCGGTTCAGCGTGCAGGCGGCGGTAACCGCATGGTTGAATCCTCCATGGCCTCGCTCGCGGCGGCCACGGCGGCTCCGGGTTTCCCGGCCCGCAGAACGAATCCGGCTGCGGCAAACTTCACCTTTATCGGCCGCTCGGGTTCTCCGGCTGACGGACATCCGCACTTCAACACCGGCACCAATTTCCGCCTCTATAATGGTGTCATGACGGGTGCAGACATCTGTCTCGACATCGATACGCCGGATACGCAGGGCACGGCGGTCATCTTCCGCTCGGTCTTCCTCTCCTGCGCAACCTCCTTCGATCCCGACGCTGATGGCGCGGGTCCGGATGAAGCGACGCAGTTCGCCGCGGGAACCAACAACAACACCGCTGGCGGCACCTCGACGCTGACGACCACCTACATCAACGGCGCAAACGAAACCGCCGTGACGCCGGTGACCTTCGCCACGCTCTCCAACGACGAATTGTCGACGGCGCAGAAGGCGTATCTCGAACAGGTCACCTATATCGGCGCCGTCAAGGATGGGACCGACGATTGGTATGATGGCTGGACCTGTAGCCTTCCGGGCGAGCCAGTCTGCGACTAACGGGGTTTACCGGGCGGCGGCTACACCGCCGCCCGGTCCTCTTTTCAACATGTGCAAATTTTATTCGTTACTGCCGAGGGGCTCTGATGACACTCCATTCTCCCAACTATAAGCGTGCGCTCCTGGCGACATCGGCGCTGACCGCCGTTTCTCTCGCCCTCGCAGTGCCCGGCCATGAAGCCCGAGCGGCCGACGCCGCGCCGTCCAGCGTCGATGAAATCGTAGTTCTCGGGGAGTTCATTCCCGACACGATGCGTCAGACCTCGCAGGTCTCGTCGGTCATGATTCCGGAAGACCTGGTACGTACGGGCGATTCCAACGTCGCCGCCGCGCTGGTCCGCGTCACCGGCATCAGCCTTGTCGAAGGCCGCTTCATCTATGTCCGTGGCCTCGGCGAACGTTATTCCTCGGCGCTTCTGAACGGCTCTCCGTTACCGAGCCCCGAACCGCTGCAGCGCGTGGTCCCGCTCGATCTTTTCCCGAGCAACATCATCGCCGGCATCACGGTACAGAAAACCTACTCGCCCGACTATCCGGGTGAATTCGGCGGCGGCACGGTGGATATCGAAACCATCGGCGTTCCGGATGAGCGCTTCCTGTCCATGTCGGTCAGCGGGGGCGGCACCGTCGGCACGACCTTTGAACCGGGCCTCACCTATTTCGGATCGCGCACCGACTGGACCAGCTTCGACAACGGCACGCGTGACGTGCCGAACCTCGTGCTCGCGGCGATCGAATCCGGCCGCGGCCGTATCAGCGCCGGTAATTTCGACGATGACGAATTGCAGGCCATCGGCCGTGACTTCGTCAATGCGCCACTCAACCTCTTGCAGCGCACCGATGCCATCCCGGGCGACTGGAGCTTCAATATCAGCGCCGGCGACAGTTACGACCTTGGCGCCACGGATTTCGGTATTGTCGGTGTCGTCGGTTACGACAATTCCTGGCAGACCCGCGAAGGTATCCAGGAAGATGCCGACATCGCGCAGGACGAATCGGTCATTCTGCTCAACCACTATGATTTCATGTCGACGCAGAACGATCTGCGCCTGAATGCCCTGCTCAATCTGGGTCTCAATTGGGGAAATTATGAACTGCGCTGGACGAATTTCTATGTCCGCAGCGTGACCAAGGAAGCTCGCAGCCGCCTGGGTTTCGAGGGTTCGGAAAACAATATTTACCGCGAAGATTTCACCGAATGGTTCGAACGTCAGCTTTTTGATACGCAGGGCTCCGCCTATGCAGTGTTCGGCGATCTCGAAGTCGAAGCGAAGGGTTCTTTCGCCAAATCGCGTCGTGAAGCGCCGTATGAAAAGATGATCCGTTACCGGCTCGTCAATGGCGAATTCCTGCACAGCACCAATTCCGAACAGAACTATACGAGGTTCGGCGAGGTGGATGACCAGGTTATCAGCGCCGGGCTTGATTTCGACTATACGACGTCGCTCTTCGCCAATCGCGAGGCGATTTTCAGTTGGGGCTATGCGTTCTACGACAATGACCGCAGCGCCGAGCAGCGCGAATTCACCTTCAAGGCGTCAAACGTCGCGCTTCCCGTCGATGTCCAGGCATCGCGCGTCGATTATCTTTTCTCCGATTACAATATCGGCCCGAACGGACTCATCCTGCAGGAAACCACCGGTGCTACGGGCGCTGCCGCCTACGATGCGGCGCTCCGGACGCATGCCGGTTACGCCCAGGCGGAAATCGAAGTGCTTCCGCTGGTGCGCATCACCGGTGGTGTCCGTTACGAAGACGGTACGCAGAGCGTGACGCTGCGCGACCTTCTCGGTGAAGGTGAGCCGACGTCGCCGCCGGAACGCGCCCAGGATTACTGGTTGCCGGCTGGTTCGTTGACCTACAACTTCTATGAAGACATGCAGCTTCGCCTGGCCGCTTCCCGCACCATCGCGCGGCCGCAATTCCGCGAACTCGCGCCGCAGCCTTATCAGGATCCCGATACCGACCGGAATTTCATCGGCAATCCGTATTTGCAGGACAGCGAAATCCTTAACCTTGACGGTCGCTACGAATGGTATTTCGGAGCGAACGAATATGTTGCGCTGGGCGGCTTCTACAAGGATATCGATCGTCCGATCGAAGTCATCATTCAGGAACAGGGTTCGACGCAGTCGACGAGCTTCATCAACGCACCGCGTTCGCAGCTCTTTGGTGCGGAACTCGAGGCCCGCGCCTATTTCGATCTCCCCATCGGCGAAGGCTGGCTGGGCGATCTCACCTGGTTCGGCGCAGCGAATTACACCTACACCAAGTCCGAAGTGAAGGTGAAAAGCGGCGACGTCGTCTACCCGCAGCCACTCGGCGGTTCGTCTGCTCCGGCTGAAATCTATGTGCAGGACGGCGACGCGATGCAGGGTCAGTCCGACCACATCGTCAATCTCCAGTTCGGCTTTGAAGACAATGACGGCCTTCAGGCCACATTGCTGATGAACTATGCCAGCGAGCGCATTTCGGCGCGCGGTCGTCCGGGTTTTCCGGACCTGATCGTGAAGCCGGGCGTTACGCTCGACTTCACGCTTCGCAAGGCGTTCATGGGCGAGTTCGCACCGGGCTTCGAAATCGGTTTCGAAGCGCGAAACCTTCTCGGCACGGGCTTCGAGGAATCGCAGTCCCAGGGTGGAAACACCGTCTTCAATAACAAATACGACGTCGGGCAGAGCTTCTCCATCAGCCTTAAGCGCAGCTACTAAGAGTTCGTTTTGGCACACATCTCCGGTAAGGGGATGTGTGCCCGAAACGCCGCAGTTCTGCGGCATAGCGCCCTCTCCGCCGTCATCGTAACGTCATCCGTTCGTTATATTGGGATGGCGTGAGCGATGAGACATTCGGCCTCTCGCCGCTATGGAGTGGGAAGATCGTGTATCTTCTGAGACAGAAATCCCTTTCGCCTCGCGTTCAGAAATCGCTCGCGCGTGTGTGCGAAGTCGCATTGGTCTCTCTCCTCGCCCTTCAGGCTGCAAGGCTCGTATGGATCGTGTTGACGCCGCCGCCCTCTATAGGTGCCGGGTACAACGAAGCGTCCTCGGTGCGCGCCGATCTTTCCCTCCTGCAATCGTTCAATGCCTTCGCTTTGCGGGGCGGCAATCCGGAAGCAGGCACGGACAGCGACTTCACGCTTCATGGCGTCCGTGTCGCCGCCCATAATTCCGGAACCGCCATCATCGGCATTCAGGGCGCGTCGCAATCCGCCTATGTGGAGGGGCAGGAAGTGACGCCAGGAACGGTTCTGAAAACGGTGGCGCCCGATCACGTCATATTGGAACGCGACGGGCGTCCGATACGTCTCTCGTTAAGGTCCGCGTCGGCACTCGGCGGCGCTGCAAACGTGATCCCGGATTATATCGCGACGCAGGCTGTTGGATCTGCCGCATCAAGCACGCCTGTCGCTTCGCTTGCGGCGGCTGAGTTTCTGGACCAGGCAGCGCTGACGCCACGCGTCAGCGGCGGCGCGGTGACCGGCTACACGCTGTTCACGCGCAATGGCGGCGAAGCGTTGGCGCGCGCGGGCCTCGCCAATGGCGATGTGCTGGTGGCCGTAAATGGCAATCGCATGACACCTGAAATGTTTTCCCAACTCGAACAAGAATTATCCAGCGGCGGCGAAATACAGCTTACGATCGAGCGTGGCTCCGCCTCCCGAACCATCTCTTTGCAAAGCGGCGGGCAGCACTAGTGAAACGTCTTTCCTTTCTTTTTTTGGCCTTCCTTGTTCCGTTCCTTGTGCCCGTCGAGGCCCATGGTCAGGACGCCCTCAATCTGCAGAACGCCGATATCCGCGCCTTCATTCAGGACGTGGCGCAGGCGACCGGGCAAACCTTTATCGTCGATCCCCGCGTTCAGGGAACGGTTACGATCTATAGTGATGGGCCCATCGCGCCCGAAGAGCTTGTCGATGTGCTGCTGTCGACATTGCGCGCCAACGGATTGATCGCTGTTCCGGGCGAAGGTGATTCCTTCCGCATCATTCCCGACGAAGGTGCGGCCCGTCAGGCTGTGTCAGGCGCGGAAGGATTTGCCACCGAAGTCTATCGCCTCGGCAATATCGATGCCGCGGCCGCGGCGGAAACCCTGCGCCCGCTCATCGGGCAGCAGGGCGTGGTCCTGGCAACGCCTGACGGGCGCGCGCTCGTCGTTTCGGATTACGCCGACAATCTCGCGCGCATCCGCGGCCTAATCGGCCAGATTGATCAGGACAATGCCGCCATTGAAACCATCACGCTGCGCAATTCCTCCGCGCGCGAAATCGTGACGGCGGTCAACCAATTGCTGGTGGCGCAAGGGACTGGCCAGAGCCGCGTGATGCTCGCTCCCGTCGGCAGCAGCAATTCCGTCGTCCTGCGCGGCGATCCGGCATTGGTGCGTTCGGTTCTCGGCGTCATCGCCGATCTCGATCAGCGCGCTGCGTCGTCGGACGATGTGCGTGTGGTAAGGCTGCAGCATGCCAATGCCGAAGCGCTACTTCCCGTATTGCAGCAGGTTGTCGGTCAGACGCCGACGCCCGTTCCCGACGCGGAAGGAACAGTGGATGTCACGGCAGGCGCGGTTGCTCCCGTAATGCCGCAATCCGAAACCCGGCGCGCGAATATCGCCGTGTTCCAGGGCGCGAACGCACTCATCATCAGCGCCGATCCGGAAACGCAGCGCATACTGGCCGACGTGGTCCGCCAGTTGGACACACGCCGCGAACAGGTTCTGGTCGAGGCGATTGTCGTCGAAGTATCCGACGACGCGGCGAAGAAACTCGGCGTGCAGTTTCAGCTCGCCGGACAGGACGGCAGCGCCGTACCTTTCTTCTCGACCAATTATTCCAATACCGCACCGAACCTTCTGGCCCTTACCGGTGCGGTCTATGGCGAAGGCCTTCTCCCCGACGACACGCTGGCCGATGTGCGCGACGCGGCGGTGAACTCGCTCCTCAGCGCCACCGGCGGTCTTGTCGGCCTCGGCGTGCGGTCGAACGATCTCCTGTTCGGCGCGATCATCAATGCGGTCAAAAGCGACGCAGCTTCCAATCTTCTCTCCACGCCCTCGGTTCTGACGCTCGACAATGAAGAAGCGACACTGCTCGTCGGCCAGGAAATCCCGGTGACGACCGGTGAAGTGCTGGGCGATGCCAACACCAATCCCTTCCGCACGGTTGCGCGGCAGAATGTCGGCGTGCAGCTTGAAGTGAAGCCGCAGATCAATGCCGGCGGCGCGATCACGCTTCTTCTCCGCCAGGAAGTGTCGAGTGTTGCCGGGCCGGTCAGCGCGGGCTTTACCGAACTTGTGCTGAACAAGCGCGAAATCAGCACCACCGTATTGGTCGATGACGGCGATATTGTCGTACTCGGCGGCCTTCTCGATCAGAACGAAAGCGTTTCGGTCGAGAAGGTGCCTGGCCTTGGCGATATTCCCGTGCTCGGAAATCTTTTCCGCAGCAACGCGGTCACCAGCCGTCAGCGCAATCTGATGGTGTTCATTCGCCCGACCATCGTGCGCAATCCGGTGGATGCGCAGAATCTGACCGCGCCGCGCTATGATTTCATGCGCGATCAGGAAATCTCCGCGCGCCGCGACGGCACCAGCGCGCTGGAAGCATTGGTGCGCGATTATATGCGCACCAACCCGCCGGTGACCTCCGCCCCGGTTGAAACCCCGGCCCAGTCACAGATGCCGGCCTCGGCGCCTGCCTCGGATACGACGGCGCCGTGAGCGATCTTGCGCTAACGGGCATCCCCTACAGCTTTGCACGAAAGCACGGCGTTCTTGTCCTTGCGCTCGGCGACACGGCCCATATCGGCCTGCGCGACGATTCCGATGTCTTTTCCCTTACCGAAGTGCGCCGCGTTCTTGGCCGTCCGCTAACGGTCGAAACGCTGGCGCGGCCGGCTTTCGATCGCAAACTCTCCGAAACCTACGCCGATGCCGGCATGGCCTCGGCCTCGGGCGCGGAAGCCTTTGCCGCTGCGGGCGGGCTGGACACGCTGATCGACGATATTCCCGCCGCCACCGACCTTCTGGAAAGCGCAGACGACGCGCCCATCATCCGCCTCATCAATGGTCTGATCGCGGAAGCTGCGCGCATTGGCGCGTCCGATATCCATATCGAGCCCTTCGAAACCGCGCTTTCCGTACGCTTTCGTGTCGACGGCATCCTGCGCGATGTACTCACGGTGCCTGTGCGCCTCGCCTCGCTGATCGTCTCGCGCATCAAGGTTATGGCGCGGCTCAATATTGCCGAAAAACGTATTCCGCAGGATGGCCGCTTGTCGGTCACGCTGGGCGGAAAGACGCTTGACGTGCGCGTCTCGACGCTGCCTTCGCGTGGCGGGGAGCGCGTCGTCATGCGCCTTCTCGACAAGGAACAGGCGGGACTTCGTCTCGATGAGCTCGGCATGTCGGAAGCCCTTTATGCCGTCTTCCGCATGAGCCTCAATGATCCGAACGGAATCATTCTTGTTACAGGTCCCACGGGCTCGGGCAAAACGACGACGCTTTACGCCGGTCTCGCTTTGCTGAACGATGCCACGCGCAATATTCTCACTATTGAAGACCCTGTGGAGTATGCGGTCGATGGCGTCGGCCAGACACAGGTCAATCCAAAGGTCGGCATGACGTTCGCGGCGGGACTGCGTGCGGTCCTGCGTCAGGACCCGGATGTCGTGATGGTCGGCGAAATACGCGATGCCGAAACCGCCGAGATCGCGGTGCAGGCAAGTCTTACCGGCCATCTGGTTTTGTCCACCGTTCATACCAATGACGCCGTTGGCGCCATTACGCGTTTGCGCGACATGGGGATCGAGCCCTTCCTGCTGGCCTCCACTTTGCGGCTGATCGTGGCGCAGCGTCTGGTGCGCAGGCTTTGCCCGCATTGCCGCAAAGCGGCGCCCGCCGATGCCGCGACGGCAAAGATCGCAGGCATCGCACCTGGCGAGATCATTTTCCGCGCCGGGGGGTGCACCGAATGCAACCACACCGGCTATCAGGGCCGCGTCGGCATTTACGAGGCGGTGCGCGTTGATGAGCGCATCCGTCGTCTCATTACCGAAAACGCGTCCGAGGACGACATCGCCCAGCTCGCTTTCGCCGATGCCGATACGCTCGGGAAAAGCGCCAGGGCCGCGATGCGCCAGGGCGTCACCACGGTCGAGGAAGCGGTCCGCGTGACCCGTCATGAGGCGGATCATGGCGGCGTTTGAGTATCTTGCGCTGGACGAGCATGGCCGCGCCCGCGACGGCGTCATCTATGCCGCCAGCGAAAGCCTCGCGCGCGACGCGCTGCAAAAGCGCCGCCTTGTCCCGACGCGCATTGTTGCCGAGATAAAACCGAAGGCGCAGACAACCGGACGCCGCTTCCGCAGCGATCGCATCGGCACGGCGTCACTGGCCCTCGTCACACGCCAGCTTGCGACCCTTATCCGCGTCGTTCCGCTCGATGAAGCCCTGCGTACCATCGCGATGCAGATTGAAAAACCCGTGGTGCGGCGCGTGCTGCTCGCCACCCATGCCAGCGTGCAGGAGGGCTTTCGCCTGTCTGATGCGATGGCGCGCCAGGGTTCGGCCTATCCGCCGCTCTATCGCGCCATGGTATCGGCCGGCGAAGCCTCCAGCGCGCTTCCGGAAATTCTCGAACGCCTTGCGAATCTTCTTGAGCGCGAACAGGAAGTGCGTGGTAAAATGCTGACGACGCTGATCTATCCAATCGCGCTCGCCGCAACTTCCGTCATCGTCATCATCGCGCTGATGACCTTCGTGGTCCCGAAAGTGGTCGATCAATTCGATTCGATGGGCCAGACACTGCCGCTTCTGACGCGGATCATCATTTTCATTTCCGAATCCATGCGCGACTGGGGCTGGCTGGCGCTTCTGGTGCTGCTGGGAGCGGTCTTCGCCGCGGCCCGTGCGCTGCGCGTTCCGGCGACACGGAGCAAGGTCGATGCCGCGATATTGCGCCTCCCCTTTATCGGGCGGCTGGTGCGCGATCTGAACGCCGCGCGGCTGGCGCGCACCCTCTCGACCATGATCGCCAGCGGCATGCCGCTGATCGACGGCCTCGCGCTGACTGCGCGTACCGTCAACAATCATGCCTTGCGCGCCGCAACCGAAGAGATGGTATCGGGCATCCGCGAAGGCAGCAGCCTGTCCTCCGCGATGAAGCGCGCAGGCGTCTTCCCACCGATCCTTGTTTACATGGCGTCGAGCGGCGAGAGCAGCGGAAAGCTGGAGGCGATGCTCGCCAGCGCCGCCGAATATCTCGAACGCGAATTCAACACCTTCACGTCGGTGGCGCTCAGTCTTCTCGAGCCCGCCATCATCATCATCATGGGCGCGGTCGTCGCGACCATCGTTCTTTCGATCCTTCTGCCGATTCTGCAGATCAACACTTTGACGCTGGGTTAGGAGCCTCGCATGTTTCTCTTTTCCACCCCCACAAACTCTGCGCCGGAACGATCTTCCGAAAGCGGCTTCACACTGGTCGAACTGATGGTTGTCATCGTCATCATCGGCCTTCTGGCAACGGTTGTGATGATCAACGTCCTACCGAGCCAGGACCGCGCCATGGTTGAAAAGGCGCGCGCCGATATCGCCGTGCTCGAACAGGCGGTCGAACTTTACCGCCTCGAAATGCTGAGCTTTCCGCCTAATGAAAACGGGCTGCTCGCGCTTGTCAGCGCGCCGCCGGGCCTTGCGCGCCCCGAACGCTATCGCACCGGCGGCTATATCCGCCGCCTGCCCGAAGATCCGTGGGGCAATCCTTACGTCTATCTCGCCCCCGGCCGGCACAGCGCCTACGACATCTATTCTCTCGGCGCGGATGGCCGCGAAGGCGGGGAGGGCGATGGCGCCGATATCGGCAATTGGTGAGCGCGGGTCAGAACGCGGTTTCACGCTGGTCGAAGTTCTTGTGGTGCTGCTGATCCTCAGCCTTGCGACAAGCTTCGTGCTGGTGACGCTGCCCGACGCACGCCCGAGCCTGACGGTGGAGGCCGAGCGTTTCGCCGCGCGGCTTCAGCGTGCGCGCGAGGAAGCCATCTTCACCAATCGCACCGTAGAAATTCGCATCACCGCGGAAGGCTATGGCTTCGATGTCCGTCAGGCGGGCGAAAGAGTGCCGCTGGCCACGCTGCCCTTCGAGGACACCTTATGGACGGAAGACACGACCGCGCTTCTGCAGGGGACCGATTCCTCGAGCCGGATCGCCTTCGATTCCACCGGCTTTGCGACGCCCGCAAGAGTCGATCTCTTTCGCGCCGACGGCCATGTCCGCGTGGTGCTTGAGCCTTCCGGAAAGGTGCGCATCGATGACGCGCGCTGAAGAGGGTTTCACCGTGCTCGAAATGCTGGTCGCGCTGAGCATTTTCAGCATGGCCGTCCTCGCGCTGGTCAATCTTACCGGCGAAAGCGCCCGCACCAGTGGCGCCATCGAAGCCCGCACCTTTGCCGCGGTCGTCGGTGAAAACCGCGCGGTGGAAGCATTGACCTCCGGCGCCCCGCCAACGCTCGGAGAAACCACCGGCACCGAAGAAGAAGCCGGCCGCGTCTGGCGCTGGACGGAACGGGTGAGCGAAACCGCCGAACCCGGCATGCTGCGCGTCGATATCGAAGTGCGCGGACCGGACTCCGAACAGGTATTGAGCGAGATTTCGCTTTTCCGGGTGCTGCCATGAAGGGCTTCACGCTGGTCGAAATGATGGTGGCGCTGTTCATCTTCGGTCTGTTGACGGCATCGGGCGTCGCCGTGATGCGCTTCACCGTCGACAGTCAGGAAATCTTGCATGGTCATACCGAACGCCTGGCGGCGTTTCAGCGAACCCGCGCGCTGCTGAAATCCGATCTGGCGCAGGCCGCGCCGCGCCGGACCCGCGACGGGCAAGGCCGCGCCATCCGCGAAGCCTTTTACGGCGGCGATCCGGACAGCGGTCTGCCGCTTCTGCGATTTGTCCGTCGCGGCTGGGAGAACCCCGATGGCGATGCGCGTGCCTCGCTGCAATATGTCGAATACGCGCTTGTTGAAGGCAGGCTCGAACGTTCCGCGCGGCTCGCGCTTGATGGCGGCGCGCCCTCGGAGCCGCAAATCCTGATCGACGGCGTGACCTCGGCAGATGTGTCCTTTCTCTGGGACAATCAGTGGATCGAAACCCTTCCCGGCGGGCCGGAAAATCCGTTGCCGCAGGCCATCCGGCTTGATCTGTCGTTCCATGATATGGGTGCCGTCTCGCAGCTCTTCACCGTGACGGGAGAGCCGCAATGAAGCGCGAGAGCGAAAAAGGTGTTGCGCTGATCACCGTGCTGCTGCTGGTCGCGGTCATGTCGGCGCTCGCGGTCGGCGTCCTCGAAGACATCCGCTTCGGCCTGCGCCGCGCTGCCAATGCCGAAACGGTCGGACAGGCGCAGTGGTATGCTTTGGGCGCGGAATCCCTTGCCGAAATCCGTATCAAGAATCTGGATCAGGACAGGTTCGACGGCGGCGCGTGGAATGGGCGCTGGCTCACTTTTCCCATCGACAATGGCGTCATCCGCGCGCGCCTCAGCGACGCGACCAACTGTTTCAACCTCAACAGCGTCGTGGAAGGCGTTTCCGACCAATGGACCCGCCGGGCCCTGGGCATCGCGCAGTTTGTCACGCTGCTGCAGGAAATCGGCATTAACGAGGGCGAAGCCCATGCGCTCGGCGAAACGCTGGCCGACTGGATCGACAGCGACGGCGCACGCAACACGCAGGGTGGCGAAGACGATGTTTATGCTGATCTCCTGCATCCCTACCGCACCTCCGGAGCGCTATTAAGCGAAACAAGCGAACTTCGCGCGGTGCGCGGCTTCACGCCGGAAATCTACGCGCGCATTCGGCCCTTTGTGTGCGCGCTGCCGACGGCGGATCTTTCGCCGATCAATATCAATACATTGGGTGTGGAAGACGCCGTGTTGTTGACGGCGCTCACCGGCGGTGGGCTCAATGTGGCCAATGCCGAACGCCTGATCGAATCGCGTCCCGAAACCGGCTGGACCGATAGCGTGACCTTCTGGAACGAGCCGCTGCTGCAGGACCATATTCCGGAAGCTGCGGCGCTCGAGCAGGTTTCCACCCGCACGAATTATTTCGCCCTTGAAACCGAAATCGATTATGCTGGCAACACGACCCTGTCGACGGCGCTTTTGGAAAAATTGCCGGATGGCGACGTGACGCGTCGCGCCAGGCGCTGGACACGCGACGAATGACCGAAAAAAGACTGATCTTCCTTTCCCCCATGAAGGCGCGCAGCGCACCCTGGCTGCTGGTCGATGGCGCGGGCGGCGTGCTGGGACGCGGCATTGTCACGCCCGGTGACGACACGAACAATCTTCCCTCCATCCTCGTCGTTCCGGGTACCGATATTCTCGCGCGCTGGATCGAGCTTCCCGATTGCACACCCGCACAGGCTCATGCTGCCGCCGCGATCATGCTCGAAGATTCCCTTGGCGCTCCACGCGGCACGACGCATATCGCTTTGGGAGCGAATGAAGGTGGCCGCCGGATGGTGTGTGCCGTCGACAAAGTGCGCATGCGGTCCTGGCTCGATGCCGCAGCTGCGCTCGGGATCACGCCCGAAGCGATCGTTCCCGATTATCTGCTGCTTCCGCAGCAGAGCGAAACCGCACTCGCGCTTGCCATGGGCGATCATGTGGCGGTGAGAGGGGACGATTTCGCATTCTCCGCCGAAGCGGATCTCGCGTCCCTCCTCCTCGGCGCTCGCGCGGTGCGATGGATGGATGGCAGCGAGGATCGCGACCGCCTTTTGTCCGAAGGCGCCGGTGCGCTCTCTTTCAACCTGCTGCAGCAGGACTTCGCGCCGAAAGTGTCGTGGTCGGCTTATTTGGGCGCCCATCGCCGCATCGCCGTGCTGGCGGCGCTGGTGCTGGTG
>CAIOYY010000085.1 GCA_903862715.1 uncultured Alphaproteobacteria bacterium | reverse complement strand
GCTGGCTGCGGGCCGGCCGCAGTTGGTGCCACGGGGGAAATGTCCGGGCGCACGAGCAGAGCGGCGGCTTCCTCGCGGAGGAGGCGGGCGTCGTTGAGCTCTTTCGAGATCGTGGCCGCACGTGCGTCCAGCATGCCGGCAATCGCCTGCGGGACCTTCTTCCAGATCAGAAGCCCGAAGAAGATGCAGACGCCGATGCTGACCCAGTTATGCGGGTTGGTGAGAAACGCTTCCATGATCAGCCTCTTGCCTCGACGGCTTTCGCGGCATCGGCGTCGCTCACGCGTTCACCGATGAGACGCTCGACAATATCGGCCGCCGCTTCCTTCGCCGTCGCCTGAACATGCGACGCCGCAACCTTACGCGACGCAGCAATCCGGCTTTCGGCTGCGGCCATGGCCGCCTGGCCCTTGGCTTCGGCTTCCGTCTTCTGCTTCTCGACCTCGGCCATCACCTGTTTGCGATTGGCGTCAGCGAGTGCCAGTGCGCGTCCGCGCGCCCCGGCCAGCGATGCTTCATAGGCTTCGAGGCTCGCCGCAGCCTGACGGTGAAGCTCTTCCGCAGATCCCAGGTCGCCCTGGATGGTACTCTGCCGCTTTTCCATGCCGCCTCTGATGGCGGGCATCGCAAGGCGGCTGAGAACGACCAGAAGAAAGCCGAACGTCACCACCAGCCAGAACAACTGGCTGGGATAGGTGTTCACGTCCATTTGCGGCAGGCCACCGCCTTCGGCGTGCGCATCGCCATGCGCGACCGTGCCTTCGGTCAGTTCCGCATGGGGATCGGCGGCATGGGGATCGGCAGCCATTAGACTCTCGATGCTTAGAGGATTAACCGAAGAGAATGATGAGCGCGACGACGAGACCGAACAGGCCCGTCGCTTCGCAAAGCGCGAAGCCGAGGAGCAGGTTGGTGGTCTGACCGGCGGCGGCACCCGGATTGCGGAGCGCGCCCGCGAGGAAGTTACCGAACACCGTACCGATACCGATACCCGCGCCGATGAGCGCCATCGTGGCAAGGCCGGCGCCGATAAAACGAGCTGCTTCAACGTCCATTTTAAACTCCTATTTCGATTTGGTTGCGTGTGCCATGCCCTGTGGCTCCGCTAGTGATCGTGCAGATGCAGGGCGTCGTTGAGATAAATGCAGGTAAGGATCGCGAACACATAGGCTTGTAGAAACGCGACCAGAAATTCGAGTGCCGAGACACCGATGATGGCGAGAAGCGGTGCAATGGAAAGCACGGACAATGCGCCGCCCGCCGCGGCAAGGCTCACCACGAAGCCGCCGAACACGCTGAGCATGATGTGCCCCGCCAGCATGTTGGCGAAGAGACGAACCGAAAGGCTCAAGGGGCGGCTGAGGAAGGAGATGACTTCGATGGGGACGAGGAGGGGAAGCATGATCCACGGCACATCGGGCACGAAGAGCTTCAGGAAGCGGAAGCCGTGTTTGAATACGCCGACAAGAATGACGAGCAGGAAAACGCTTAAGGCCAGCGCCAGCGTGACGATGATGTGGCTCGTCACGGTAAAGGCATGAATGAATGGGACGAGGCCGAACAAATTCGCCATCAGTACGAACAGGAACAGCGCGTAAATGAACGGGAAGAATTTCAGACCGGCGCTGCCCGCAGAGGAGCGGATCATGTCGGCGACAAAATTATAGCTGAGCTCGGCAATCGATTGCAGACGGCCCGGAACAACCGCGCGCGAGGACGCTGCCACCATCAGGAACAGCGAAATCGACCCCACCACAATGCACATCCACAGGGATGAGTTGGTAAAGGAAATATCGATTCCGCCGATCTCCAGAGGGACGATCGGGTGAATCTCGAATTGCTCCATCGGTCCGGCAGCCACGCGAACCTTACTCCTCTAAATTACGCGCTCGGCCCACTCGGCGGACCATCGCTTTCGTTCATTTCTTTCGCCGCGCGAAGGACATTGCGAAATCCCGCGCCGACGCCAAGAACAAATAAAATCAGGAGGAAAACGGGCATTGTCCCGAATAACCGGTCCAGGCCCCAACCTATTCCACCCCCAACAACCGCTGCCGCCACGAACTCTGTGCTCAACCGGAAGGCGATGCCCAGCTTGGAGGGCGGCGTATCTTCCGGGCGCTTCTTCGTGCGGCCGCGTGCTTCCTTAAGCTTGCTCTCCAGCTCGTCCAGCGTGTCCGTTTCCGGATCATGATCGGCCATGGGTTTTCCCCGCCAACTTGCCGTTCTGGCACCGCTAATCTGAGAGAATCCGCATCAAAAAGCGCGCGGACCTTAGGGGCGGGTCCATTTCCTGTCAAGACGACATGAAAAACGGCAAGTCACTGATTTGTTTACAAAAAATCCAAACTTCGCCACCGGATCGATGCGACGTGTTGTTGCGTATGCGAACGAGCCTTACGCGGCGATCACCCGCTCGGCCTCGTCGAGCGAAACCGACACCAGCTGGCTGACCCCGCGTTCGGCCATCGTCACCCCGAAAAGCCGGTTCATCCGCGACATGGTCAGTGCGTGGTGGGTGATGATGAGATAGCGGGTTTCCGCCATGCGGGTCATTTCTTCGAGAAGGCGGCAGAAGCGGTCCACATTGGCGTCGTCGAGCGGTGCATCGACTTCGTCCAGTACGCAGATCGGCGCCGGGTTCACAAGGAATACGGCGAAAATCAGCGAAATTGCGGTCAGCGCCTGTTCGCCGCCCGAAAGGAGCGACAGCGTCGTCAGTTTCTTGCCGGGCGGACGCGCGAGAATTTCAAGTCCGGCTTCCAATGGATCGTCGGACTCGGTGAAGGTCAGGCGCGCTTCGCCGCCCTGGAACAATTCCTTGAACAGCCGTTCGAAATTCGTATTCACCTTTTCGAACGATTCAAGAAGGCGCTCACGGCCTTCCTTGTTCAGGCTCTGAATGCCTTTGCGCAAGCGTTGAATTGCGCCGTCGAGATCGTCGCGGTCTATCTGGAGCGATTGCAGTCTTTGCTCCTGCTCGTTCGCTTCTTCCTCGGCGCGCAAATTCACACCACCGAGCTGTTCGCGTTCGCGTTTCAGCTTGTCGACTTTGGTTTCGGATTCTTCGAGCGAGGGAAGCGTTTCGTCGTCTTTCAGTTCGGCCCGTTCACGCAAGTCTTCCGGCGCGGCATCGAGTTCATCACGGATACGCGCGCGTAATTCGTCAAGCCGCGCCACGGCGCTCTCCGCACGGGCCTGCGCTGCGGCGCGTTCTTCACGTGCCTGGGAGAGGGCGTTATCGGCGGCGCGTGCCGCACGATCTGCCTCGGTAAGCGTCTGCTCTGCAGTAGCACGAGCATCGCTTGCTTGTGCGCGTGCGGTTTCGGCCTGCGAAATCGCGTCCAATAATGCGTTGCGGCGGTCTGCGATGCGTTCAGGCATTGCGTCGCGCTCTGCAAGCTCGGCCTGCATGTCGACCACGCGCTGCGCGAGTTCCGCGATTTTTTTCGTCGCCGCTTCGCGGCGCGCGACCCAGCGCGTCACTTCTTCCGAGATCGCGGCCAGACGGCGGCGGCGGGCGGTGGCCGCGTTTTTCAGCGTTTCGAGAGCTGCGACCGCTTCCGCTGTTTCGGCGCGGGCTTCGGTGACAGCGGCTCGGGCTTCACCCATGGGCTCTTGCAGCGTGATAGGTTCGGCCAGTGCATTGAAGGATTCGCGTGCCGTGATTTCGGCTTGACGCGCGGCGTCTTCGGTTTCGCGCAAGCCTCGCAGATCGGCCGCGATGGAAGCGTGCTTCGCTGCTTTTTCGCCGACAATGCGCGCCACTTTCGCGGCATTGTCCTGTGCCGCGATGAGCTGTGCTTCGAGTGCACGCAAAGCGCGCTCGGAATTCCGTGCGGCGTCGCGCGCTTCGGCGGCGGCAGCTTGCGCCGCGCTGTAGGCCGCGCGCAAATCTTCACTTTTGCCGCGCGCCGATTGCAACTCACCTTCAAGGGCCTCGAGACGATTGCGCTGCGCCAGGCGAATGGCGGCCGAGCTTTGTGCATCGGCGGAGACGCGATAGCCGTCCCAGCGCCAGAGATCGCCGCGCGTGCTGACAAGTCTTTGACCAGGGTTCAGATTTTTTTGCGCGCTCGCGCCCTGCTCGGCTTCGATGATGCCGGTATAGGCGAGGCGACGTGATAGTGCAGACGGACCGGTGACGAATTGCGACAGCGGTACCGCGCCGTCGGGAAGGTTCGAAAGATCAAGTGCGCCCAGATCGCGCCAGTGTTGCGGCGCGGATCCATCGAGCGGTGCATCGAGATCATCGCCCAATGCAGCGGCGAGTGCTGCTTCGTACCCGGGCTGCACGCGCAACGCATCGATAACCGGCGGCCAGAGATCGCGGTCGGCGCGTTGCAGAAGCGAGGCGAGGGCGTTGGCCTCCGCGGCAAGACGTTGTACGTCGCGCTCGGCTGAATCGAAGGGCGTGCGCGCCTGAATTTCGGCATCGGCGGTTTCGCTCTGACGCTGCGCATCGGCTTCGGCGGTGGCTCTGGCATCCCCAATCTGGGACCGCGTGTTCTCGACCGTCGCTTCGGCGGCGAGAACGTCCGGCGCTGCGGCAATTTCGGCTTCTGCGGCGCTCAATTGCGGGGTGAGCGCCGCGATGCGGGCCTCAGCACGAGCAAGTGCTGCAGCGGCGTCATTGCGTGTACGTTCGAAACTGGCGCGCCGCGCATTAAGGTCGGCGAGTTCGGCGGTAAGTTCTTCGAGCTTCGCTTCGCGTGCCCTGAGCCCTTCGCGTAAGGATTGCACGCGTTTGTCCGCCTCGGCCATTTCTTCGTCGGTATTGGCGCCGGCCGTGTTGAGATCGCGTGTTTCGCCTTCCAGCGTCGCCAATGCTGACGCGGCATCCTGCTCCAGGGTCTGCTCGCGCATCTGATCCTGTTCGGCCTGACCGATACGCTGGCGAATACGTTGTGCTTCTTCGCGCGCGCGGGTGGCTTCGGCATCCAGCGCTTCGCGTTCATGGATCAGACGCTGAAGCGCCGCGCCGCGTTCGGCTTCTGCATCGCGCAACGGAGGCAGCGCATTTGCCGCGTCGACGCGCGCCGTTGATGCTTCGGCGGCCTGCTGCGTGCGTTCCGTTACCGTTGCCGCCGCGCCTTCCAGTGCGCCGGCGGCGGCATGGCCGTGTTCGCTTGCCGATTGCCAGCGCAATAGAAATGCAATGGATTCCGCCTTGCGGATGACACCCGAAAGATTGCGATAGCGCGCGGCCTGACGCGCCTGGCGGCGCAGGCCCTGCAACTGACCTTCGACTTCGGAAATGATATCGCTGAGGCGTGAGAGATTTGTTTCGGCCGCTTTGAGGCGCAATTCGGCTTCATGACGGCGCTGATGCAACCCCCCGATGCCGGCGGCTTCTTCCAGAATGGCGCGACGCGACAGCGGTTTCTGGTTGATCAGGATTCCAATTTGCCCCTGACGAACAAGGGCCGGGGAGGCCGAGCCGGTCGCCGCGTCGGCAAAGAAAATCTGCACATCGCGCTGTCGTACGTCGCGGCCATTGATGCGATAGACGGAGCCGGCTTCGCGTTCGATGCGACGCGAGATTTCGATGGATTCGAGTTCATTATAGGGCGCGGGCGCCGAACGGTCGGAATTGTCGATGACCAGCGTTACTTCGGCATTATTGCGCATCGGGCGTGTGCCCGTGCCGCCGAAGATCACATCATCCATGCCGGTGCCGCGCATCGAGGTCGGGCGGTTTTCGCCCATGACCCAGCGCATTGCTTCGAGAAGATTGGATTTGCCGCAGCCATTGGGGCCGACAACGCCCGTCAGACCCGGCTCGATATGGAGTTCCGTCGGATCGACGAAGGATTTGAATCCGCTAAGTCTCAGTCGGGTGAATTTCAAAACCTACGCATCCTACTGCCGGTGCTCCGGGGCCTTAATTGCCCTCCACGAGCGGGTCTATGATTTCCTTAAACGCTTCGTACGGCAGCGCTCCGGTATGGGTCGTTCCATTGACCACGAAGCCTGGCGTCGAATGGATATTGTAACGGTTCTGCGCCTCTTCCCAATTAGCATCGACTTCCGCGAGGTTCTCGGTATCGCGCATGCAGGCAATCGCCTGGTCGCGTCCCATCCCCGAAATCCGGGCATATTCGATGAGGCTTTCCTCGACCTTCTCCTGAGTCATGTCCTGCCCGCCAGTGGCGAACAAGCCGTCCAACCAGTTGTGCTGGTTCTCGAAAATGAGGTCAATGAATGCAAAATAGTTATCACCAGTCTGGCAGCGGGCGAGCGCGGAGGCGATACGGGCAACCCCGTCCAGCGGAAATTCGCGGAAGACAAATCTCACTTTTCCGGTTTCGACATAATCGCGCTTAATTTCCGGGAGCACCGTGGTTGCGAAGGCAGCGCAATGGGCGCAGGTCATCGAGGCATATTCGATGATGGTCACCGGGGCCTCAGCCGATCCCTGAACGCGGTCGTTTTCCTTGATTTCGAAATTGGCGGTTCCGTCACCGGCGCCCGCAAGAAGGCTTGGTTCTTCACCGCAGGCGGCGAGCAGGAAAGAAACCGTGGCAATGCCGGCAAGGGCTTTGAGGGACGCGTAGCGGGTCACGGGTGGGACTCCAATTTTTCTGGTTCGAACTTGTGGCAGAGCCGGGAGCGCCGTTCAATCCAAGGCCTCACCGACCAGGGCGCCGCGGCAGAGCCTGGCGAAGCTGGGCGAGGCGGTCGAGGCTCGCGGCCAGCGTTTTTTCCTCGTCCCGGGGTTTAATGGGCAGGTTTCGCCCGGGATGAGGGGGTATTTCATCCGAAGGGGCCAGCGAACCCGGCAAAATGCGTACACGCACAACCGTGCCCGCACCGAGGAAGGCATTTAGCCGGTCCATCAGAGAGCGGGTTTCGTGCTGCAGGAAAACGGCTGCCCCGGATTCGCACTTCAGCGTGAGCACCATTCCGTCAGGGCCTTGGCGGCAGCGAATCGGCTTGGCGACCGCCGCGACATCGACTCCGGCAATTTCCGGCCAGCGGAACACTAGCGTCGGATCGGGAAACCCCGCGCGTTTCAGCGCCGCCTCGGTCAGCGCGAGCGCATCTCTGCTGATGGGCGCGGTGCGTCCTCGGCGTGCGCCCTCTTGCGGCGGCGGAAATTTCGCGCTCTGGCTCATGCATGACCGTTTCGGTGTCGAAGAAAGATCATAATGCGCGGCGAGGGCGTCACAAGCCATCCGTCGCGAAAGATTTGTTGGGCTGGTACGATACAAACCGCCGCGATCTGCCGTGGCGTGCAAAGCCCGGCGTAAAAAACGATCCTTATCGCGTCTGGCTTTCCGAAATCATGCTGCAGCAGACGACGGTGCCCTCCGTCGGTGCCTATTATCGTGCGTTCCTGCTGCGTTGGCCGAGTGTCGCCGATCTGGCGCGTGCCACGCAGGACGAGGTGCTTGGTGCGTGGGCCGGACTTGGGTATTATTCGCGGGCACGCAACCTTCACCGTGCGGCGCAGGTCGTAGCTGCAGCGCATGGCGGCGTCTTTCCCTCGACCGCCGCGGAACTTCGGACATTGCCCGGCGTCGGGCCTTATACGGCAGCGGCGGTAGCCGCGATTGCGTTCGATGAAGTTGTGGCAGCGCTCGATACCAATGGGGAACGGATACTTTCACGCCTCTTCGCCATTGAGGCGCCACTGCCGCAATCGCGCAAACGCATTGCGGAGGTAGCGGCAGATCTGGTGCCTACAGACCGGCCGGGCGATTTCGCCCAGGCTCTGATGGATCTCGGTTCGGCTATCTGCACGCCGAAGCGGCCTGGTTGCCTTGTGTGTCCGCTCTCGTTGCATTGCCGGGCGCGGGTGCTCGGGATCGCCGAGAATTTGCCGGTAAAGAAGCCTAAGCCCGACCGTCCGCTGAAACGTGGTGCCGCCTATGTCGCCTTCGACGAACAAGGTGCCGTCCATCTCGTCCGGCGTCCAGAGAAGGGACTATTGGGAGGCATGCTGCAACCTTCCATGGGGGAATGGCGTGTTGCGTTTCCAACCTCGAAGGGGATGAAGGAAGAGGCGCCCTTTCAGGGCCCCTGGAGAAAATGCCCCGGCATTGTCAGCCATGGGTTTACGCATTTTCTTTTGGAATTAGAGGTCTATGCGGCGACGTTCACACGCCGTCCCAATTCGGAAGGGCTCTGGCTGCCCCCCGAAAGGCTGGATGGTGCGGCGCTCCCGACCGTGATGAAGAAGGTGATCCGGCACGCTGAGGGCGCGAACCCTCCGAAAAAGCGCTAGCTCAGTTCGGCCCGGACCCGCTGGCGCAGCCAGTCGATGGGAACCAGCGTGCCCTGGCTTTCGAAATGCCAGAATGTCCAGCCATTGCAGGCGTCCAGTCCCTGCACATGCGCGCCGATGCGATGGATCGAACCGGTGGCGTCGCCCGTCACCAGCGTGCCGTCGGCGCGGACCTTGGCCTGATAGCGTCTGCCGCCTGCGCCCATGAGAATGGTGCCGGGCGTCAGCAGCCCGCGTTCGACCAGCGTGCCAAACGGAATGCGCGGTTCGGATCTTTTGGATCGGGTTACCGCTACCGCTTCATCTTCAAAAGGCGTGACGGCCGCGATACGCCGGCGGGCATGGCGGATGTAATCGCCGTCGCGGTCGATGCCGATGAAATTCCGCCGCAGGCGTTTGGCCATCGCACCGGTGGTGCCCGAACCGAAAAACGGATCGAGCACGACGTCGCCCGGATTGGTGGAGGCCAGCAGCACGCGGTGGAGCAGGGCCTCCGGCTTCTGTGTCGAATGCGCCTTCTCGCCCTTTTCGTCTTTCAGCCTTTCATTGCCGGAGCAAATGGGCAGATTCCAATCGGATCGCATCTGCAGATCCTCATTGAGGGCCTTCATCGCCTCGTAATTGAAGGTGTAGCTTTTCTGGTCGCGCGACTTCGTCGCCCAGATCAGCGTCTCATGCGCGTTGGTAAAACGGCGGCCACGGAAATTCGGCATCGGATTGGTTTTGCGCCAGATCACGTCATTCATGATCCAGAAACCCAGATCCTGCATGATCGCGCCGACGCGGAAGATGTTGTGATAGGAGCCGATGACCCAGATCGCGCCATTGTCCTTAAGCACATGGCGCGCGGCCTGCAGCCAGTCGCGCGTGAAGCGGTCATAATCCTCATTGCTGGCGAACTGGTCCCAGGCGTCGTCGACCGCGTCGACCTTGGAATTGTTCGGACGCCGCAGCTCGCCTTCCAGCTGCAGATTATAGGGCGGGTCGGCGAACACGATGTCGGCGCATCCGGCGGGCAGGGACTTCATGGCCGAAACGCATTCGCCGTGGATGATCTGGTTTAACGGTAGCGCGGAATCGTTCTCGACCCCGGCGACGGCCTGGGCCGTTTTCTTGACTGGCATAACCCCACCTCTGCTTTGAGGAGGAATCTGTGATTCACAGCTGAGTCGCCGTCAATAGGCGTTTTGAATCAAGCGGTTAAAATTGAGTCCCCATGATTCACAGGACACAACATCTGGTAGACCGGTGCAAAACTTTTTCGGTGATGCGGAGTAACGCCGAAATTTTTCATCGCGGTCAGGTGGTCGGCTGTGCCGTATCCCTTGTTGTTGCGCCAGAGGTAATGGGGGTGTTCCGCATCCAGTTCCACCATCAGCCGGTCGCGCGTAACCTTTGCTATGATGGATGCCGCCGCGATGGAGACAGATAGGCCATCCCCGCCGATCAGCGTATCGCACGGGCAGGAGAGGGGCGGGGCGTCGTTGCCGTCGATCAGCACGAAAGCAGGAATCTCGGCTAGGGCATTCACGGCCCGGACCATGGCGAGGTGATTGGCGCGGCGAATATTTAGACGGTCGATTTCCTCGACGCTGGCCATCCCGATCCCGATCAGCGCGCAGGCGATGATGCGTTCAAAGGCCTCGTCCCGCGCTTTTGCCGTCAGTTTCTTGGAATCGTTGAGGCCGTCCGGGATGCAGGTGACATCGAGAATGACGGCTGCGGCGACGACGGGGCCTGCCAATGGCCCGCGGCCGGCTTCGTCCACGCCCGCAACAGGACCGGAGCGTTCCGCGCGCAAACGCATTTCATGGGAATAATCCGGCATAGCTCCCAGCCCATCGAGTCACCGGAAAATCATAGGCCGGGGAGATGAGAGGCGGACAGGGTTTTTCCCCGCAGCCCACAGCCCATCCTTATAGCGCCAATGCCAACTGGCTGCCGACCGCGTGCGGGCGGCGGAATTTCGTTGTGTCCAGCGTAAGCCGATTGCGGTTCAGCCCCAGACGGCGTGTCGCCAGATGGAAACGCTGTGAGATGAGTTTGGCGTAAGGGCCTTCGCCGCGCATGCGGCTTCCCCAATTGGAATCATATTCTTTCCCGCCGCGCATGCTGCGCATCAACGACAGCACATGTTTGGCGCGATCAGGCGCATGCGCTTCCAGCCATTCGCGGAAGAGATCCTTGATTTCAAGCGGTAGACGCAACAGCACATAGCCTGCTTCCGTCGCACCCGCTTCCGAGGCGGCGGCAAGAAGGGATTCCAGTTCATCATCGTTGAGCGCCGGAATGAGTGGCGCGGTCATGACGCCCACCGGAATGCCTGCCTGCGACAGCAGCCGGATGGTCTCCAGGCGCTTCGGCGGTGTCGTCGCACGTGGCTCCATGGCGCGCGCCAGCCCGCGGTCGAGTGTCGTTATGGACAACGCGACTTTCACCAGACCTTCTTCCGCCATGGGCGCGAGAAGATCGATATCACGCGCGATCAAAGCCGATTTGGTTACGATTCCGACGGGGTGCTTGAACTCGGCCAGAACTTTCAGGATTGCACGCATGACGCGATATTCGCGCTCGATCGGCTGATAGGGGTCGGTATTGGTGCCGATGGCGATAACCTGCGGCAGATAGGACGGTTTGCGCAATTCCGCGTCCAGAAGCTTCGCGGCATCGGGTTTGACGAAAAGTTTGGTTTCGAAATCGAGCCCCGGCGACAGGCCGAGATAGGCGTGGGTTGGACGCACGAAACAATAGACACAGCCATGCTCACAGCCGCGATAAGGATTGATCGACTGGCTGAAGGAAATATCCGGCGAATTATTGCGCGCGATGATGGTGCGCGTGACATCGCGGATGACTTCCGTCCGTAACGGGGGCGGAGCTTCATCTTCATAAAGCCAGCCATCATCGAAGCTGACATAGCGGTTCTTGTCGTAGCGGCTGGAATTGTTTGAGCGCGCTCCACGGCCGCCAAGCTGGCGCGGATCGGCCATTGCTGTATGCACTTGGGTCATAAACCGAATATAATCCACAAGAAGAACAAAACAAGAACATTATGCCTGCGGCAGTGTTGCCGGTAGGCGGGCAGAGCCAATCGGCCCACTATCCCCCGTCATTCCCCGAGTAATTTTCTAGCGCATGGCTGGTCGGACAATAGGCGGGCTTCGCCCCGACATTATCGTTTTCGCCAAATCGGCGGAAAAGGCGGGCTCGCGTCTGGCGCGCCGGATTGGGCAGGCGGATGCAGCCCTTCTGCACCACCGGCTGCTGACCCGGACATTGCGCCATCTCCGCCGTGGCGGCCTGCATGTGTCCGTAGCTATCGGAGGCGATGCCCCCGACTTCGCCGATATCGCCCAGCGTGCGGGCGCCGACGTACTGGTATTACCGCAGGACGATTCCGGTCGACGGCTTTCCCGCGTACTGCGCGTGAAAAAGAATGGCGCGATCCTGATCGATTCCAATGCGCCGGGTCTTGATGCCGTTCTCGTCCGTTATGCCGCGCGCGTACTCGGGCTTTACGACATCGTTATTGGCCCGAACTGGAGTGGGGGAATCTATCTCATCGCGCTGCGTTCGCCCTATCATGCCTTTCGAATATTTGACGGCGTAAGGTGGAATACGCCGCATATGCTGCAGGATCTGTTGGCGCGTATTCCCAAACACTGGATTGTCGGTCTGCTTCCGGTACTCGCGGAAGCGAGTGATGGCGCAGGCCTTCGTGAGGCCTCCGAGGATCACGTACCATCCCGGCGACGGTCGTCGTCGCTCGGCCTCATCGTGATGAAACGCTGAACTTTTATGGTGCTGTGGAGGCTGCGTCCGGTGCGTTTTCGGGTGCGGCTTCCGGCGCGGTGTTCGGGACACCATCCGATGCGGGACACATGCCCCCTGCCGCTACGAATTCCGCCAGCAACGTCTGTATCTGTCGCGGTGTTTCGACCAGTCCGCCGGAATGAAAGGAAACGATGGAATCTACGCTTCCCGGCATGACGGGCGAGAGAAACAGGGACAGCGGTTCGTTGGGATCGTCCGACATAAGCTGAAGCAATTCACGGCTGTAACCGGGGTTCAGCGGATCGGGCGCATTGGACATCACAATCGCAGTGGTATTGCCCCGCACCGACCAATTATTGTTGGAATGGTAGAGTCCGTTCCCCGTGATGAGCGTAATACCCCCCAATCTCACCGGCACACCGGCAGGATTGTGTAGCGCCGGAAGTAGAAAATTGAGCTGCGTCGGTGCGATCATGCCGTCGCCTACGCCCCATACCGGCATGTCCGAGAGCGGCGCGGCGACAATAAAATTGAGGCTTAGAACGGCACCCGCCGCGGAAATATTCGGGTCGGATCGATCCCAGGTAAAAGTGCCGTCGCGCAGGCCGAGGGGGGGCGCAACGCGCGCGGTCGAGAGCTCCACTGCGCCACTGACAGAGGTGATCGTAGTGGCGTCGCCCTCCAGCAGAAGATGCAATGTACCGCCAGTAACATAGCGCGCCACCTCACAACGCCATTCGGCGCTCGACGCTGTAGCAAATGGGGCCAGCGAAAAGAGGGCTGCAAGAATTGCACTGCCCGAATATCGAATGATCTTCACCGTTGTCGGGCTTTCCATGGTGGTTACGAACGCGTTTTCAGATGTTCCTGCAGGCGCGGCATGATTTCCACGAAATTGCAGGGGCGATGACGGGAATCGAGTTGCGCTTTCAGAATGCCGTCCCAACCGTCCTTGACGGCGCCTGGCGAGCCAGGCAGCGCGAAAAGGTAAGTGCCTTTTGCGACGCCCGCGCAGGCGCGCGACTGTACGGTGGACGTGCCGATTTTCTCAAAACTGATCCGATGGAAAATCGCGGAGAAACCGTCGATCTCTTTTTCGAATACGCTGCGAAAGGCTTCCGGCGTGACGTCGCGCCCGGTGAGGCCCGTGCCGCCAGTGGAGACAATGGCATCAATATCGGAATCCGCAATCCACATATTCAGCTGCGCGGTAATTCTGTCCTTGTCATCGGGAACGATGATACGTGCGGCAAGCTTGTGGCCGGCCTCCTGAATGCGCGCCTCCAAAACATCACCGGATGTATCGTCTGATCGTGTGCGCGTATCCGACACCGTCATGATGGCGATGTTCACGGGAATAAAGGCGCGGCTTTCATCGATGGGCATATGCGCAGTCTAACCCGTAAAGACGAAATTTCGCTATGTCCGATCTATTGTTACGCTGTTATTGGGCAACGGCGACTTCGTCCAGCATCGGATAGAGCGGCCATTTGCCAGCGGCGGCATCGTCCATACCGAGCGGCGGTTCGCCAAAGCGAAGCTGATACATCCAGATATTGATCATCACGCGCTTCACATAATCGCGTGTTTCCGGCACCGGCAGACTCTCGATGAACAGGATCGGATCATCATTGCCTTCCTGTTCGCCGAGCCAGCGCGAGAGATTTCCAAGACCCGCATTGTAGGCGGCAGCAAGGCCTAGAAGATTGCCGTTCTGCCGATGTAACAAGTCCTGAAGATAGTCCTCGCCGAGACGCATGCTGTAAGCCGGATCGTCTAGGCGGTCATTATTGCCGCGCGCGAGGCTCGGGTCCTTGGTGATATAGGCGGCGGTGCCTGGCATGATCTGCATCAGGCCGCGCGCACCGGAGCGCGACGCCGCGATCGGGTTGAAGCGGCTCTCCTGACGAGCGACCGCCAAAACCATTGCCTGATCGAGGCGATAGCCGCCTTCGGGTTCATAAGGCGGAATAGGATAGAGGCTGGTAAGAAATATGCCGCGTGCAGCGGATGTTTCGGCGGCACGCAGCTCGAGGCCCGGCGCGCCGAGCGTGTGCGCCAGTGCGGCAAAGGCGGGATCGAGCGAGGAGGTGATTTCGCCGAAGGCGCGCGCAAGCTCGATCTCGACCGCGTCCTGTCGGCCGATCTGCCACAAGGCTACGGCGCGTTCGGCGGCGGGGTTGTCCATCAGCAGCCCATAGGTGCCTGCATCGAGCCTGGGCTCTTCGAAGGCAAAACCCGCCTCGCGTCCCAACACGCGCGAGGCCAGCATGCCGTAAAAAGTAAAGGGCTTGGACGCGGCGCGTTCATATAGCGTCACGACCTTGGAAGGATCACCCATGCGCATATAGGCGCGCGCGGCCCAGAACGCACCGGTCGCGCAATTGCGGGCATCTTCATGCCCCATGGCATCGGCGCTCATTGCTTCGAAATGATTTGCAGCGACTGCGAAATCGCCGAGACGATACGCGGCAAGGCCTGCGACCCAATGAAGACGATCCGAAACGGATGATGGACGTGCAAGTTCAGCCTCTGCGACGCGCACCGCTTCGGCGTCGCGGCCCTCGGCGAGATAAGACGAAGCGGCGTAAGCCCGAAGGAGATCGACATCGCCCTGGGGTAGGTCGGAAGCCGCAGAAAGCTCCCCGGCGGCGCGCTCGACGCCTGAAGGATCGTCATTTCCGGCAATGTCGCGAAGCTGGCGCAGGATGCGCTCCCCTCGCGCGGAATCCATCGGTTCGATCTCGGTGGCTTCGTGATCGAAGCGCTCGCCCCGCCACGGAACACGTGAAGGAGAGACGGGATTACGAGCGCCTCCCGTCTTCTTGCGCAGTGCAAGATTGTAAATGCGCTCCGCATCGGAAAGGTCGGAATATTCCGAGAGCCAGGTTGAGAGTTCCTGATATTGGGTAACGTAATAGCGGCCCATATAGCGCTGATGCAGCACATAGCCGAGGAGGACGCGGTTCTCGAGGCTGGCGATCATCGTATCGGCCCGGCCCATTTCGCCGCTGTCCTGAGCCGCGAAAATGCCGCGATAGGTCTCAATGTCCTGCATGGAAAGAACGGAGGGCGTTATACTTTGCGCGCAAACGGGCGCCGCAAAAAACAGCGCGGCAATAAACGCGCAAATCGCTTTGTTCACGAAGGCCCCCGAAATCAGTTGGCGCGATTTAGCCGCAGCGGGGAGCCGCATTCAAGTAAGGGCGCCGCCTTGGGGCAGGCCATAGCCTAAAAACGGCGTAATGCATAGTTTTGCGGCGCGCCCATTCAGGGGCGCGCCGCAAAGCCATATATGGCTCAAACCTATTGGCCGACGATGGTATCGGCGGGATCGGGAGGCTGCGGAATGGACAGCAGATAGGCGTGAATGTCCTGTAACTCCGCATCCGAGAGAATCGGTTCGCGGAAGGGAGGCATTTCAAGTGCCGGCTGACGCACATAGGCAGCGAAGGCTTCGAAGGCCAATGGTCCGGGCGCGATTTTCGGACCGCGTCCGCCTTGCCCCATCGTGCCGTGACAGGTCCAGCAACCTTTTGCCTGAAACAATTGATTGCCGTTTTCGGCGTCCTGCGCGAGAGCGCTCGAAGACACGAGCACGACAAAACCCGTGACGGCAGCGGCCGTCTTCAAAATCCGTTGCATCATTTTCCTCCTAGCTCGGCTGCGTCACAACGTCGATTAGCGCCGGTTCCCCGGCTTTCACCATGGCAATTCCGCGCGTGATCGCCGCTCCGAGCTCGCTTGGATCAGTGATGGGACCTATGCCGTTGACGCCGAGTGATTGTGCAAGCGTTGCGTAATCGATGTTCGGTTTGGTGATTTCGTTTCCGATCATGAAATTCTCCACGCCGCGATTACGCCAGTTTCCTACGCTTTGAACATGCATGACTTCGCGGTGATAGGCGCGATTGTTGTTCATGATCGTGAGCATTGGAATGTTGTGATAGGCGCTCGTCCAATATGCGCCCGGCGCGTACATCGAGTCGCCGTCGTTCTGGACGTTGATGACGAGGCGGCCATGTTCACGATGACCCAGCGCTGCACCTACTGCGGCCGGAAGATTGTAGCCTACGCCGGCGCCGCCGGAGCCACCGTTGTGCTGGTAGGCTTTATCGAACGTCCAAAGGCGCGTGACATTGCCGTTCAGGGAATCGCCGCAAAACGCCCAGTTCTCACCCTTCACCTTGTCCCAGATTTCCGAAGCGAGGCGGCCAAGGCTGACCTTGCCGGTGGAATTCCAACCCCACATCGCTTCCTGAAGTGCATTTTCGCGCGCCTGGGCAAAAGCACGACGCGCATTGTCGCCACGCGTTGCAATGGTCGCGCGGCGTGCCTCGGGAATTTCCTGACGCACCGCTTCGATAAGGGCCGGCAACGTCGCCTGTGCGTCAGCACCGATCGATACGTCCACGGGCTGCAGGCGCTGGAAGTCCTGATAATTCGCCCGCGTATAAAGATCACCAACGCCGATGCTGATCAGTTTGGTACCGGGTCGGACACGCGAGGACAGCTGAAAATGCTCGCTGTCCACAAAGCGGTTCACCGCGCCGAAGAAATCGGTCAGTTCGAGGCCGAGCACCACATCGGCGCGTGCAATCGCGCCGCCGCCGCCCGAAAGGTAATGCGTGTTCGGGAAGTTCATGCGGTTGTATTGATTGACGACGGTAGCGTTCAGCAGTTCCGCCAATTCGATCAGCAGCGGCATGCCTTCCGGCGTGCGCGCCATGCGGTCGGCGACGATCACAGGATTCTCGGCATTGGCCAGAAGACGCGCCGCTTCGCGCACCGCATTCGTGTCACCCTGCGGCGGCGCGGTCGGCGTGTATTTCGGAATAAACAGCTCGGAGCCTTCCGGAATGGGCGCTTCCTGAATGTGTCCGTCGAGCGAGAGGGCAACGGGCTCCATCGGCGGCGTCATTGCGATCTTGTAGGCGCGGATCATCGATTCCGCATAATGCTGCAACGACCAGGGCTGATCGTCCCACTTGGTGAAGTCGCGAATGAGGCCGATGGGATCGATGGCAGAATGCGCGGTGGGAACACCGGGACGGCGCGAGGCGGCGTCGCCATGATTGCCGACAACGACAACAATGGGGACGCGGTCGCACCATGCGTTGTAGAGCGCCATCGTGGCGTGCTGCAGGCCGACCGTGCCGTGGAAAAGGCACATCATCGGCTTTCCGCTGGCCTTGTAATAGCCATGCGCCATCGCCGCACCGGATTCTTCGTGCATGCAGGTCAGCATCTGCGGCTTGGTATTGTTGCCGTAATTGATCAGCGATTCATGGAGACCGCGGCAGCTCGATGCCGGGTTGGTGACGACGTAGTCGATGTCGAGCGATTTGATGACGTCGACCATAAAGTCGGAGCCCGGCTTCCCGGCGGCGTAGGAATAGGGTCCCGGTTGGACCAGTCCGTTTTCGGCAGTCTGCACCGAGGCAACAGGACGATCCGCATTTGGGGCGGGCGCAGCGGCCCTCGCTGTATTTTTCAGAGGCGCCGCCGTCGCGGCGGCCCCGGCAACTGCTACCCCCGCAAGAAATTTTCGGCGGTCCACGCTTGCACCCTTATTTTCCTTTGTCATTCCTGGCTCCCGTCCCGATCTTGTTTTGTAATTTCAGAGTCGAAAATCAGGTCGATACTACCGGAGGCATCCGGCACGACAAATTTTGAGCCGACGAAACGAGCGCCCAAAAGGCCCGGACTCCGGGCTTTTTTGATCTGTTAACGCCAATGTGAGTGGATTAAACCCCTTGCGAGGGAGCGCTCTCGTCGATCTTGGCAGCAACGGCGAGGAGGTCCCGCCAGGCCAGCCGCTTGGCCAAAGGCTGCCGCAGCAAATAGGCCGGGTGAAGTGTGGGCATGACCGGCACCGCGAGGCTGTCGGTCTGATAGGTTTCCCACCTCCCTCGGACCCGCATGATACCGTCGGTCAGGCCAAGGACATGGCGTACCGAGACGGCGCCCAGGAGGATCATCAGTTTCGGATTCACGAGTTCAATGTGACGGCGCAGGAAGGGAAGGCAGATGGCGGCTTCCTCCGGCGAGGGCTCGCGGTTCTGTGGCGGGCGCCAGGGCAGCACATTGGTGATGTAGACCTTGGTCCGGTCGAGCTGGATCGTCTCCAGCATCCTATCCAGAAGCTTTCCGGCCCGGCCCACAAAGGGAAGGCCTTCGCGGTCTTCGTCGCGGCCCGGAGCCTCCCCGATCAGCATGATGCGCCCTTCGGGATTGCCGTCGGCAAAAACAGTGCGTGTGGCGAGCCTTTTGAGATCGCAGCCGTCGAAATTCTCCACCGCTTTCTTAAGTTCGGCGAGGTTTGTGCAGGACGCGGCCAGCGCGCGGGCGGCACCTGGCTGGGTCGAAAGCGAGACCGCTTCGGCGTTTCTGGCGATTTTGCGCTCGTCCGGCGGGCGCGCAAGCATGGAGGTGGCCGTGCGCCGAGGCTCCTCCGAGAGCCCGGCAGGCACTTGCCGGGCGGGTACGGGAGCAAACCGGTCGACCGGTTCTTCAAGCAGCGCCTCGTCGGCCCCGGCGTCGAGCAGCCAGCGTAAAGCTGCGAAGGGGCTATCTTTGACCGGGTCGGACATGCGGGCGATGTTACCTGACGGCGCGGGCGATGCTAAGGGACCCCTCCGACGGAACCCGTGAGTTCAGGAACTATGTCTGCCGATCGCGAAAGCATGGAATTCGACGTGGTGATCGTCGGTGCGGGTCCCGCCGGCCTTTCGGCCGCCATCCGGCTGAAACAAGCGGCGCAGGCTAAGGGGCGCGAGGTCACCGTCTGTGTGATTGAGAAGGGATCAGAAGTCGGGGCGCATATCCTTTCCGGCGCGGTTATCGATCCATCGGCGCTGAACCAATTGCTCCCCGATTGGAGAGAGCGCGACGCGCCGCTCGACACACCGGTTCTCGACGACCGGTTTTATTATTTGTCTACGGGAGGCGGTATCCGCATCCCGCAATTCCTACTGCCGCCATTGATGCATAACAAAGGCAATTACATCGGCAGCCTTGGCCTCCTCTGCCGTTTTCTCGCCCGCGAGGCGGAACGTCTCGGTGTCGAGATATTTCCGGGATTTACGGCGGTTGATGTGCTCGAAGAAAACGGCGTCATTGTCGGCGTCATCACCGGCGACATGGGTGTTGCCAAAAACGGCGAACACAAACCCGTTTTTACAGCCGGTATTGTACTGCGTGCCCGATACACATTGATCGCGGAAGGCGCGCGCGGCTCCCTCGCCAAAAGGCTCATCGCGCAGTTTGATCTCTCTGAAGGACGCGCGCCACAGACGTTCGGATTGGGACTGAAGGAAATATGGGAATTGCCACGCGGCACACATAGACGCGGGTTTGTTCTGCATTCATTGGGCTGGCCTCTTGATAACCGGACCGGTGGCGGAGGGTTTGTCTATCATTATGGCGACAATCTTGCGGCGGTCGGTTTTGTCGTTCATCTCGATTACGAAAATCCCTATCTTTCGCCTTTCCAGGAATTTCAGCGCTTCAAGACGCACCCTCTTATTTGTCCGATGCTGAAAGGTGGACGGCGTATCGCCTACGGCGCGCGCACGATCACGGAAGGAGGATTGCAGGCGGTGCCGCAATTGGCATTTCCAGGGGGCGCATTGCTCGGATGCGCGGCGGGCTTCGTGAATGTGCCCCGTATCAAAGGCAGTCATAATGCGATGATATCGGGAATGCTTGCGGCGGATGCCGTGGTCGACGCATTGGACGAAAATAATATACTGCATACGCTCGATCGGTATGAAACCCGTTTTCGCGCGTCGCCAGTGTTTCAAGACCTTTACAAAGTGCGGAACGTCAAGCCGCTTTGGAAGCGATACGGTACGCTTGCCGGTGTCGCGCTGGGCGGAATGGATATGTGGAGCCACACTCTTTTCGGCGACAGTCCATTCGGGACATTGCAAAATCGTATTGCCGATTTCATGCAATTGAAACCCGCCCGCGGCGCATCGCCAATTCTTTATCCTGCACCGGACGGTGCCACTAGTTTCGACCGATTGTCGTCGGTCTATCTTGCAGGGAATGCCCATGAAGAGGACCAGCCTGTCCATGTGAAATTGACGGACCCGGCAGTACCGATCCGGGAAAATCTGCCGCAATATGCGGAACCGGCACAGCGTTACTGTCCTGCAGGTGTTTTCGAAGTGGTGGAAGAAAACAACGGCGTCCGCTTTGTGGTAAATGCAGCGAACTGCGTTCATTGCAAAGCTTGCGACATTAAAGACCCGGCGCAGAACATCGTGTGGACCCCGCCGGAAGGTGGTAGCGGCCCCAATTACGCCGCTATGTGAACCAGGTTTTTCGCGTTAAACTGGATTTCTTTGGAAGGTAGGTCATCGTGGCGCAAACACATTTAAGGTCCGGAGTGGTCATATTGGCCGCGCTTGCGCTTTCGGCCTGCACCACGACCACGGAAATGGTGTCACAAGCGCCCATGCCCGAACCGATGCCGCAAATTTCGACGGTAACCGGTACCTATCTTGCAGCGAGTTTTGCCGCCTCGCAGGGCGAGATTGAGGACGCAGCGAAATTTTACGGGGACCTCCTCCAATATGATCCCGGTAACCCGGATTTGTTGGCGCGCACCTTTCTCTTTGCTGCCACAGCAGGAGATATGGCGAGCGCCGTTCCGCTGGCGCATCGTCTTGTACTGCAGGATCCGAGAAATCGGCCGGCGCATCTGGTGCTCGCTGCGGAAGCGATGTTGCTCGAGAATTATGCGCTCGCCGAAGAGGAGATCGGCCAAGCGGGCGGCGGTGCGTTTTTCACGCTGACCAATACGATCATTCAGGCCTGGGCTTTGGCCGGGCAGGGCAGAAGCGACGATGCGCTGACCGTGCTGGAACGCCTTTCCGATCAGGCGGGCGTTGAAGCCCTGCAGACAATGCATCGTGCACTCATTCTCGAATATGCTGGGCGAAATGATGAAGCGGAAGCGGCTTATCGCACGGCGATGGCATATTCGGGCGTAGGTTCGCGCGGCATGGATGCCTTCGGTCGCTTCCTTCTCAATCAGGGCCGGACCGAAGATGCAACAGCACTCTATCTGCAGGCGGGCGAAAATTCTCCTGGAACGCCGATTGCCGCACTGGGTCTTCATTATGTTGAAGAAGGAATTGTCCCGGGCGCGTTGATAACTTCACCGGCGCAAGGTGCGGCCGAGGGTTTATTCTCGCTGGCTACCTCGCTGACGGGTGAGGATAGCAGTGACGTTGCGATCCTTTATCTGAATCTGACCATCTATCTCAGCCCGCATTTCGATCTGGCGCGCGCGCTTCTGGGTGATCGCTATGAGGGAATGGAAAAATACGCCAAGGCTATTGAGGTCTATTCCGAGATTACACCGAACTCACCATATTATCCGATGCTCGAAGTTCAGACGGCGGTCAATCTTGGCCGGATCGGTGATGCAGACGCCGCCATAGAGAAAATGGAAGCGCTGACGCGCCGGGTGCCGGAAGATACCGATGCGTGGACGACGCTCGGCGATTTGTGGCGCGGCATCAGTGAAGATGCCAGTGCGATTCCCGCTTATACGCGCGCCATTGAACAGATACCGGAAGGCGACGAACGCCTGGCTGGCCTCTATTATGCGCGCGGCATCTGTCACCACAATCTGGGTGACTGGGATGAAGCGGAGGAGGATCTGCAGGCGGCGCTTGCAATCGATCCTGAACGCGCCGACGTGCTGAATTATCTCGGTTATGGCTGGGTCGATCAGGGACGCAATCTTGAAGAGGCGGTGGCCTTGCTGGAACGCGCCCGCGCGCTGCGTCCTCTCGATGGCTATATCGCCGACAGTGTCGGTTGGGCCTATTACAAATTAGGCCGTTATGAAGAAGCGGCCGATATTCTCGAGCAAGCTGTTCAACTCGCTCCGGGCGCTTCGGAGATCAATGATCATCTGGGTGATGCCTATTGGATGATCGGGCGCAAACTCGATGCGCAGTTTGAATGGTCGCACGCGCTGACCCAGGATCCGTCGGAGGAATCTCGCCCCCTCATAGAACGCAAATTGCGCATCGGTCTGGAAGCGGTGACGGCGACAGGGTCTTGAGATCAGCTTTTTCGCTGGGATTTCCGCATGACGCGTATCTATGCTCCGGCGAAGCTTAATCTGTTTCTCCATGTCGGGGAGAAACGTTCCGATGGCTTCCATGAACTGGAAAGCCTCGTCACGTTCACCGAAGCGGCGGATATCCTTTCCATCGAACCTGCCGAGAAATTGTCCCTGAACATCACGGGGCCTTTTGCGGGGATGCTTGGCGTATCGCCCGAGAATCTTGTCTTGCGGGCGGCACGTGCGCTCGGGTCAACGCGAGGTGCGATGTTGACACTGGAGAAAAACCTTCCCGTTGCGGCGGGCATTGGCGGCGGGTCTGCGGACGGCGCCGCGGCGTTGCGCGGATTGAATGTGCATTGGGGCCTGGGTCTCAGTGAGAGTGATCTTGCGCAGATCGGCGCCGGGATCGGCTCGGATATTCCGGCCTGTGTATGGTCCCGCACCCTTTGGATGAGCGGACGCGGCGAGGTCCTAACCCGCCTTGCTCCATTACCGCCTTTGCCGCTGGTGCTGGTGAACCCGCGCATGCCCGTTAAAACGCGCCAGGTGTTTTCCGGTCTGAACACGCGCACGGGTATGGGGGCGATGGATATTCCGTCGCGCGGTCTTTCGTCGATATGGGATTTGGTCGATTATTTGCGTGACGCCAGCAACGATCTTGAGGCCAGCGCCTGTACCCTTGCGCCGGTCATCGACGATGTTCTTGAAGCGATCGCACATGAGCCGGGATGCGTGCTTGCGCAGATGTCCGGGAGCGGAGCGACCTGTTTCGGCATTTTTCAGGATGGGCCGTGGGTTTCTGGCGCTGCGGAACGACTCGCCGCCGACCATCCCGAATGGTGGGTGCGCGAAACCCGTATCGCCGCCCCCGATTTCGGTGTGCCGCGCCCCGATTAGGGTCCCGGGCCGAAAGGGCGTAGACTCATCCGTTCATCCAGCGGAGTTAAGATCATGGCGAAAAGCACGAGTCCACGCGGCGCCAACGGTCCGAACGAACGCGCGAAGAAGGCTGACGCGCTGGATTCCTATGTAAAGACCGAAACCGCGAAAATCCGCGCAGGCCTGGACGCCAAGATTGCGAAATTGCGGGCTTTAAGGTTGGCCGAGGAAGCGAATATTGCTGCCGCGGCAGCCAGTGAACCCGCGAAAAAGACCACGACATCAGTCAGAACGCGCAAAAAAGCGACGTGATCGCCGGCTGATAGGCTCGCTCAATCCAACAGATATATTGTTGCGAACGAAACCGCAGTTCCTGGCTGTCGGGAGTCGATGGCTGGAATAAGCGGAACCTTTGCGGATTCCACCCGTTAATGTATTCGCGAAAATGCGCCTTTACAGCCTCTGCTGCGAGCCCGTTTTCGTCAGAAAGAGTTCCATGAAAAACACGAAATGGATCGCCTTGGCGACCATGGCTGTCATTGCCGCATCGGCATACCAGCCAGCCTTCGCGCAAGGAAATGGCGCGTACAGGCAGAACTCCGGTGGTTACAACGACCAGCGTAACGAGAACAATTATCAGACGGGATATCGCGCGGGCTACAATGATGGACGCGCCAATCGCCGTTACGACGACAACGCCGGGAATAACAATAATCGGAACGACCGTTACAACGGAAATAATGGCAACAATGGCAACGACCGCAGCGATGATCGTACGCAGCGGTGGCAGCAGCGTTATTCACGCGCTTCCACTTACAATGACGACCATTACTACCAGGAATGCCGTCAATCGTCAGACCCTGCAGGCATCCTTGCTGGCGCGGTGATCGGCGGTCTTCTGGGTAACACCGTTGCGAGCGGAAATTCGCGCGGTGGAGCAACGGTCGCGGGCGTCATTCTTGGCGGCGTACTGGGCGCGAGTTTGACACAAAATCTCGATTGCGAGGACAGAAGCTATTCCTATCGGACCTATTCCGAGGGGTTTAACAATGGCCGTCCGAACCAGACCTATGAATGGCGCAATCCGAGAAACGGCCGCCACGGCGCGCTGCGCGTCGGAAGTTACTACAACGATCCGGACGGCTTTCGCTGCGCCACTTTCAGTCAGGCCATCTACATCAATGGCCGGACACAGGAAGGACGCGGGCTTGCCTGTCAACAGCCGGACGGCTCATGGACGATTGTCGGGTAATCATTTCCGAAGTCTTATGAGCAACGACTAAGCCGCGCCTCCGGGTCGAACCGGAGGCGCTTGCTTTTGTGCCTAATAGGCACGTTCGACGACGAATTCCGCGATTTCAGACAGAGCGGCCTTGATTTCTCCATCCGGACAATTGCAGAGCGCCTCTCGCGCTTCGCGCGCATAGAGCCGGGCACGCTCAATGGTTTCTGCCAATGCGCCGCCGCGTTCGAGATATTCGATGGCGCGAGAAAGATCACCTTCCTCCTGAACGCCGACCTCGATGGTCTTGCGCCAGAAGCGGCGTTCCTCATCCTTCGAACGGGCGACCGAAAGAATGACAGGGAGTGTGACCTTGCTCTCGCGGAAGTCGTCACCCACGGCCTTGCCCATGACGGCCTGACGGCCGGAATAATCGAGCGCATCATCGACGAGTTGAAACGCAATGCCGAGATTGCGCCCATAGGCGGCGAGCGCTAAAGCCTCGGCATCGGTAGCACCGGCGATCATCGCGCCCGATTGTGCAGCGGCGGAGAACAATGCGGCTGTCTTTGCAGAAATCACGGCGAGGTAATCGTCTTCGGTAGTGCCGAGATTGCGGGTGACACGAAGCTGCATCACTTCGCCCTCGGAAATGATTGCGGAGGCGCTGGAGAGCACCCCGAGGACCGCAAGCGACCCTGCCTCGACCATGAGCTGGAAGGCGCGGCTGAACAGAAAATCGCCGACAAGGACGCTCGGTTTGTTGCCCCAGATCTTATTGGCCGAAGCGCTGCCCCGGCGCAGCGCACTTTCGTCCACCACGTCGTCATGAAGAAGCGTGGCGGTGTGGATGAATTCGACTGCGGCCGCGAGTTTGATCTGCGCCTCGGTGTTGCCGCCATACATGCGCGCGGTAGCCAGCGTTATCAGCGGGCGCAGGCGTTTACCGCCGGAATCCACAAGATGCGCGCCCACCTCGGGAACGAGCGCGACGTCGCTCAGCATGCGAAGATGGATGAGTTTGTCGGTGGCCGCCCGGTCGTCATCGACGAGCGAGGCGAGCCTTTCGATGGGGCTGATCCCGGCAGGCTTAAGGCCACCCGGCGTCTGCGTAGTCGAGCTTTGCGATGACGCGCTGCTCATTTCCTCTTGCCGCCTCCCACGGGTCGGGGCCATTTAGGAACCCGGACCTTTATAGGTCAAGGATTGGACCGCCAAGCAGGTGCTTGGCAATAGAATTCGCGGGGGGTGCGGCATGAAAGAGCTTCTGCGAACCAATAACGTCGTCTACCTGTCTTACGCCCAAGCCGTTCTAAAAGATGCCGGAATCGAAACGGTCGTATTCGACGGGCATATGAGCGTGCTCGAGGGGAGTATCGGTGTGTTCCCGCGTCGCCTGATGGTAGCCGACGACGACGAAGCCGCAGCGCGCAGGCTGCTGGCCAACGCCGAACCGCTGGAGCCTGGCGAGGGCTTGTGAGCGACGAGACCCATACGCTCGATGGCTTTCTGGGAAATCGCCTTTCCGTCGCCCAGCCGCGCCGCGGGTTTCGCGCAGGGCATGACAGCGTGCTGCTCGCCGCGAGCATTCCCGCTCAGGCAAACGACCAAGCGCTGGAGTTGGGATCGGGAGTCGGGGTAGCGAGCCTTTGCCTTGCGGCGCGTGTCGGCACATGCCGGATTACTGGGATCGAGATCGATCCGGGGCTTGTCGCTACCGCCAATGAGAATGCCGCGCGCAATGACATGTCCTCGCGCGTCAGCTTCCTTTGCGCGGATGTTCGTGAGTCCGGTTTTACCCGTCCGTCTTTCGATCACGTGTTCTTAAATCCGCCATTTCATCCCGCGTCGGGTCAGGCGTCCTCCGATGCCGCGCGCGACCGGGCCATGCGTGACAGCGACGACGCACTGACCTCATGGACGGCTTTGGCGTTCGGCCTCGTGCGTCCGGGCGGGAGCGTGAGCGTGATCTTGCGTGCGGATCGCGTGGAGGCCTGGCGAGGCACCTTTGTCTGCAAGGGCGTTTTGCTGCCCCTGGCGCCGCGCCAGGGCGAAGTGCCCAAACGCGCGATCGCCCGCCTGTCGCCCGGCGGGCCCGCCTCGTGGCAGGTGCTGCCGCCCTTTGTCCTTCACCACGCCGATGGCCGCGCCACCGAGGCGTCGGATGCGGTACTGCGCCATGGCGCGCCGCTTACTCTGGAGGGCCCGGCTTGACCCCTGCTTTGGGGCGTGGCTATCAGGGGTCGCCCGGCAAGGACTCAAACGTGCCCCAGACTTCGACATTTCAGGATCTGATCCTGACGCTTCAGGCCTATTGGGCCAAGCAAGGCTGCTTGGTTCTGCAACCCTTCGATATGGAGATGGGGGCGGGAACCTTTCATCCGGCGACGACGCTTCGCGCGCTGGGCCCCCGGCCGTGGCGCGCGGCCTATGTGCAGCCCTCGCGGCGGCCCAAGGACGGGCGCTATGGCGAGAACCCGAACCGGCTGCAGCACTATTACCAATATCAGGTGATCCTGAAGCCATCGCCCGACAATGTACTCGAACTTTACCTCGATAGCCTGAAAGCGCTCGGCATCGACCCGAAGCATCACGACATCCGCTTCGTCGAGGACGATTGGG
>CAIOYY010000084.1 GCA_903862715.1 uncultured Alphaproteobacteria bacterium | reverse complement strand
GCGCGATGTTGTCGGCGGCCCATTTGCGGTCCTGTTCATTTAACCCGCCAGCCTTCAGGAAGAAAAAGGACGAAACCAACCGGTCCCACGGATTGCGTACGAAAGCGAATTTGAAATAAGCCCGGAATTTTCCGGGGTTGGCTTTCACATACTCGGTATAAGCGATATGCCGTGAATCAGTTCCAAACAGCGCCATCGCCGCGCTGCTTCCCGCCGTTTTCGGTATATGGATGAAAACGCATTTATATGTGTCGGGATAACCCGCATAGATGCCGCGTCCGCGCAAATCGGCAAGGCGCATGCGCCAGGTCTCGGGGATCGCCTCTTTCAGCGTCTGTGCGTTCTCGGCGTCACGCGGCGGCGCCGGTGATCTTGTTTCGGATATGCAGAAGTAGAGTCTTGTCGTCGTCATGCAGGCCCTGGATCAGGCTGACACCGACATGCAGCGCATACATCGTGAAGAATGCGAGCCCGAGCGTCACCGGACCGGAAACGGCCTCCATGAAATGCATGCCCACACCGGCAAATATGGTCGCCGCACCCGGAAGAATCCACCTGGCGAACCGCCGGTTGGCCCACCTCATGCCCAGTCGGCGACGAATGAGGGACACGGTGTATGCCGCCGACAGGACGTATTCCACGGCTAATGTCACCGCCACACCGGTAAGGCCAAAATTCGGAACAAGTAGAACGAGAAGAATGGCGCGAAACACAGCGGCCATCGCGGTGAACCGGATCAAAGGTCCTTCCAGCCCGCACATCATCGCTGCATTTCCACTTGGTCCCGATGCGATATTGAACATTAGGCTCGCAATCAGGATTCGAAGCGGGCCGACGCCGCCCTCGGCGAATTCGGGCCCGAACAGGGCCAGGATTTCATAGCTGAAAATCAGCAGAAACAGCATCAGCGGCAGACTGACCCGCACCACCCAGTCGGTCATCAACACATAGATGTGCTGACGTTCGGCAGAGTCGCTCCGCGCATGTGCCGCAGACATCATCGGTGCGCCCACGGTTAAGAGCATCTGGTTGAAGACGGTTGGCAGGCTCTGCAATTGGCTCACAATGACCAGTATGCCGACGGCGGCAGGCCCTGCGAATATACCGAGAAGAATACGTTCGAGGCCTGCACGTGCCGTGAGGGCGTTCACCAGATTGCCGAAATAGCTTATTCCCGCGTAGCGGCGCCACGTCGCAAGTTTTTCACCGGGATTGTCGCTCCCTTTGGGAAGGCGCGCGACCCGTTTGCGCAAACCGAAGCTCATCCACAATAGGGCGAACAATGTCGAAGCCACCGTCGCGAAAACGTAGCCGGCGACACCGTAACCGGCGGTGAAGACGCCGACGGTCAGAATGACTTTAACCGTCAACTGAAAAACGGATGAACCCAGCACCATATAGCGTATGTCCTGGAACCCCCTCAGTCCCTGTTGCACGAACAGGAGCATGGGACCGAGAACCAGCATGAACGCCATAATCGCCGCGGCATTGCGATAGGCTGCGAGTTCCGGCCACTGCGTCGCAAACCAGGGCAGGGCGAAAAGCGTTACTGCAAACGCGGCGGTTGTGCTTGCCGCCAGGATGACCGCGCCCCATTTTAAGAGGCGGCGTATGCTGCGATATTCTTTATTCTCGATATG
>CAIOYY010000083.1 GCA_903862715.1 uncultured Alphaproteobacteria bacterium | reverse complement strand
GCTCGCGGCCGATCTCGTGCAGCATCTGACGGCTCGTGCGCACGATCTTGTTGATCGTTTCAATCATGTGCACGGGAATGCGGATGGTTCTTGCCTGATCGGCAATGCTGCGCGTGATCGCCTGACGAATCCACCATGTCGCATAGGTCGAGAATTTGTAGCCGCGGCGATATTCGAATTTATCGACGGCCTTCATCAGGCCGATATTGCCTTCCTGAATGAGATCGAGGAATTGCAGGCCGCGATTGGTATATTTCTTGGCGATCGAGATCACGAGGCGAAGATTGGCCTCGATCATTTCCTTCTTCGCCTGACGGGCTTCGCGCTCGCCCTTCTGCACCGTCTGCACGATGCGGCGGAAATCGGAAATCGACTGACGGGTTTCCTGCGCGACGGCCTGAATCTGATCGCGCAGATCCTTGACCTTGTCGCGTTCTTCCGCCGCGAAATCCTTCCAGCCCGAGCCGGACAGACGGCCGACGCGGCGCACCCAGCCAGGGTCGAGTTCGTTGCCGAAATATTGCTTGAGGAATTCCGCGCGGTCGACGCCATGCGATTCCGCGAGACGCAAGAGACGCCCTTCGAGCGACATCAGGCGGCGATTGATGCCGTATTTCTGATCGACGAGAGCTTCGATGCGGTTGTTATTGAGGCGAAGGCTTTTGACGAGTTCGACCGTTTCGTTGCGCAGCTTGTTGAAGCGGCGTTCCTGGCTGGTCGAGAGTTCGTCGGCGCCCAGCGCGGCTTCGACCTGCGCGTCCTGCAATTTACCGAGACGTTTATAAAGACCCGCGATCTGGTCGAGGGTGGCAAGGACTTGCGGCTTCAGCGCGGATTCCATCGCCGACAGCGAGAGGTTGCTGTCGTCGTCGAAATCGTCGTCGCCTTCGCTGCCGCCTTCGGGCTTCGGCTCGCCGTCTTCGTCTTTCGCACGCGGCTCCGCGCTTTCGGTGCGCGGCGCGGGCTGCGGCGGTGCGGGCGGAGGCACGACGCCTTCCACTGCTTCGCCGTCGGCCGCGGCGGCGGGCGCAGCCGCGCCTTCGCCGGCGGGACCGCCGCCATACATGGCTTCGAGATCGATAATGTCGCGTAACAGCGCCTTGCCTTCGACAAGTTCGTCGCGCCAGACGGTCAGGCCTTCAAAGGTCAGCGGGCTTTCGCAAAGCGCGCCGATCATCAATTCGCGGCCCGCCTCGATGCGCTTCGCAATGGCGATTTCGCCTTCGCGCGACAGAAGCTCGACCGAACCCATTTCGCGCAAATACATGCGCACGGGATCGTCGGTGCGGTCATAGGTTTCGGACTTGCCGGTGGTCGTCGCGACTTCGCCGCCCGATGTGGTGGCAGGAAGCTGATCGCCTTCGGCTTCGGCTTCTTCCTGTTCTTCGCTTTCGATCACGTTGATGCCCATTTCACTGAGCATCGCCATCGTGTCTTCGATCTGTTCGGAAGACACTTTGTCGGACGGCAGAACGCGGTTCAGCTCGTCGTAGGTGACGTAGCCGCGCTGCTTCGAGCGCGTGATCATTTTGCGGACGGCGGCATCCGACATATCGAGCAGCGGCGCATCCGGATCCGGAGGCGTCGCCGGGGTCTCACCGGTCGCGGGTTGCTTCTTCGCAAGTTTGGCGGCGGCCTTCGCCAGCGCCTTACGGTCGAGCGGCACCTTTTGGGTGGCTTCGTTTTTAATTTTTTCTGCTTTCACGATCTCGGCTTTGGTCTGAGCCTTGGAGTCGGCCTTGGTCTTTTCGGGCGCGGGTTGTTTTTGCGCGGTGACTTTTTCTTTCGCGGCCTTTTTCGCCTCCGGTCTGATTTCGGTCTTCGGTTCGGATTTTACCGGAGCCGGTTTTTTTGCCGGGGCGGGAGCAAGGGACGCAGTGGATTTCTTATCGGATTTTTGCGGCGCTTTCTTATCGGGCGTCTTGCTGGCGGCTTGTTTCGGAGCGGGCGTTTTCAAAGCGGGTGCAGCTGGCTTCTTTGGTGATGACGGCTTCTTCGCAGGAGCGGGTTTGGCGGCAACGGCAGTCTTTGCCGGTTTTGCCTGGGCCTTGGCAACCGGTTTCACCACAAGCTTCGCCTTCACAGGCTTGGCCTGTTTGACTTTTTGAGTCGTCTTCTTGGCCACTCTTAGCGTTCCGTCTCTCGCAAACGGGGAGGATTCCCCGCGTCCAAAAGCCTTACTGCTGCGATCCGCCTTCCGCTCTGATGAGCCCGTTCAGGCGCTGTACCTCATCCCAATCCGCATCGCCGCCGCCATCCAAATAACGCCGAAAGGCGGCATCGCGCTGCGTTTTCAGTTCTCCATGAAGGCTGAAATCCGGATCATCCAGCTGGGCCACCGCACGGTGCCATGCTTCATCCAATCCGCTTTCGCCTGAGTCTTCTATTATACGCCGAACGGCCAATTGATGCTGCAACCCTTCCGCAAGCACACCCATCCCCTGGCGAACGAGGTGGTTCTCCACGACCGTTCTTTCAAGCCTGACGCCTGAAGCGGCGAGATGTAGGAGTTCGTGCTTCAGCCTGTCAAGTTGCGGGTCGGAAAGCGTAATTCTGGCCAGAATTTCGGTATCGCGCTCAATGATGCCGGGCTGGGTCAGAAGGAGGCCGAGAAGCTCCTTCTCCTTGGCCTGGCGGGATGCGCCCTTGGCGTTGACCGCATGGAGGCTGCGGCGGACCGCCGGGGACACACCCTGCTCCGGCGGCCGCGCCATGGGCCTGTCGCCGCGCCAGGACGTGTTACGATAGTCGGGCTTCGCGCCCCCGCGCCGCGCCCCATCGGCGCGCGGAGAGCCGCCGGGCCCCGTATTCTGGCGCTGTTTGAAGGCCTTGAAGACGCGCTCGGAGAAATCGCGCTTGTAGTAATCGGCGATTTTGGGATCACGAATCTGTTTGACGATCCCTTCCAGTTCGACCTCGAGGCCGGCGCGGCGCTCTGGCGTCGAGAAATCACGCTCCTCGGTTTCGGCGGCCCACAGCACATCCGCGAGTCCCTTTGCCTTTTCAATCAGGGCGCGCATCGGCGCTACGCCCTGGCTCCGCAGAAACGTGTCCGGGTCTTCGCCCGCAGGCAGAAAGACGAAGCGCAGGGAATGGCCAGGCAGAAGATGCGGCAGCGACAGGCGCGCCGCCCGGCGCGCGGCGCGGGTGCCCGCCTCGTCGCCATCGAAACAGAAAATCGGTTCCGGCGAGACCTTCCAGAGAAGATGCAACTGGTCTTCGGTGAGTGCGGTGCCGAGCGGCGCGACGGCACCGCGAAAGCCCGCCTCCGACAGCGCGATGACGTCCATATAGCCTTCGGCGACGATCAAGGGCTGATCGGCATGGGCGGCGGCACGCGCGGCGCGGAAATTATAGAGCTGCCGGCCTTTGAAAAAGAGCGTGGTTTCACCGGTGTTGATGTATTTCGGTTTGGCGTCGGGCGACAGGCCGCGTCCGCCGAAGGCGACGACACGGCCGCGTATGTCTTCGATCGGAAACATCACGCGGTTGTAGAAGAAATCGCGGGGAGACCGGTTGTCTTCCGCCGGGCGCACCAGCCCGGCTTCCACCATCGCGGGAAGCGGAATGTTTTTTGCGCTGAGATGATCTTTCAGCGCGCTGTTGGAATCGGGCGCATAACCAAGGCGGAAGCGCTTTGCGATGTCACCGTCGAGGCCGCGCGATTTTAAGTAGTCACGCGCCTCGGTGCCGCTACGGGCGCGCAGCTGATCTTCGAAAAAGACGCAGGCGATCTCGATGATGTCGTAGAGCGATTTGCGGCGGGTCTCGCGCGCGTCTTCCTCGGGCGTCCAGGCAGGCAGCGCGACACCCGCGAGATTGGCGAGGCGCTCGACGCTTTCGGGAAAGGTCAGCCCTTCGGTTTCGCGCAGCCATTTGAAGGCATCTCCGCCTGCCCCGCAGCCGAAGCAATGATAGGTGCGCCGCTCATTCTCGACCTTGAAGGAGGGAGATTTTTCCTTATGGAAGGGACAGGGGCCCCAGAACACACGCCCCTTGCGTTCAAGCTTGACGCGCTTGCCCACCAGCTGGACGAGATCCGTCCGCCGCAAGATTTCCTCGAGCAGGCCTTCGCCGTAACGCATTACCGTTCATATCCCACGGCTTCTCTCCGGAGCCCGGAGAAAAGCCGGCCATGATCGCGCAAGCGGACCGGCACGGCTATGCCGCTCCGGCTTTGCTAACAAAGATTAGGAGCCCGGCGGCGCGTGGGCGGCGCTTTACCGCCCGAAACCGGTCAGACGACCTCGGACACGATCATGAAGGCGGGGTTTTCGACATGGCCCATGAATTCGCCCATGACCTTCTGGACGACGCCGCCCGGCATGTCCTCGGCGAGGAAGCCTTCAAAATCATCGATGGCGAAAATTTCGACATAGTCGGCAGGCGGCTTGCCCGCGCCGACCAGGAGCTTCTCGGTCCGGTAGGTTTTAAACGAGGAGACGCGTTTTAAGCCCCGCATGTTCGGATAGTCGAAACTACGAACCCAGTTCTCGAATTGATCCTTCGTGACGCCCGGCTTCAGCGTGTAGGTCAAAATCAGATTCACCATTTTTCGCACTCCTGTTTATTTGGCCTGTAGGCTACTTGGCGGCCGACAGAATTTCCTTCACTACCGCGCCCGCTTTGGCGAAATCGAGCTGGCCGGAATAGCGCTCCTTCAGCGCCGCCATGACCTTGCCCATATCCTTGATCGAGGCGCCGCCGACTTCCGCAATGACCGCTTCCACCGCCGCGCGCGATTCCGCATCCGATAATTGCTTCGGCATGAATTCGCGGATGACGGCAATTTCGTCGCGTTCGGCGCTGGCGAGTTCGGGACGGTTGCCGGTGTCATAGGTCGCCGCGGATTCCTCGCGCTGTTTGATCATCTTGGTCAGCAGCGTCAGGATGTCGTCATCGGACACGCCCTCGCGCGAGGTTTCGGTGCGCGCAGCGATATCGCGGTCCTTGATGGCGGCGAGCACCATGCGCAACGTCGAGAGACGGCGCTGATCCTTCGCCTTCATGGCCTCTTTCATCTGGTCGGTGAAGCGTTCGCGCAAACCCATTTTCTGTCCTGTTCTCGAATTGGCGCGCGGAAATTAGGCGAATGCAGCCGAAACGGCAAACCGGCGGGACGCCTTGCCGGTGAGGCGGACATTAGCGTGCACAACAGCAAAGACCATCCCCGTGTTCGCGGGAGGCCATTGCCGTTTGCCGGAGACTATTTCGTGAAATCGAGCGTGAAGGCGCCGCGCCCCGCCGAATCGTAGCTGGTCGCCAGGATGACGTAATCGCCGCTCTGCGGAATCGTGAAGGTGATCCGGGAATCGCCGTCGCCCGCGCCATCATCGTCAAAGGCGAGTTGTTCACCGTGAATATCATCGGCGCTGTAAAGACGCAGATAGGTATCGAAGGCGATGGAGCGCAGGGTGACGGTGATCTGTTCGCCCTGGGTCGCGCTGAAGCGGTAGGCCTGAAAATGCCTGCCATCTAGCGTGGTGGGATCGCCCTCGACCAGCATAGCCTTCACCTGACGTCCGGCTTCAATGGGACGCGTATCGGTGGAGGGCGCCGCGCCCTGCTGCAGCGACAGCGAATACGGGCCGGTCGTTCCGGTGGACGCAGTGGTTGCATAGACGATGTAGTCGCCCGCCTGATCCAGCCGGTGCACGAGGCGGGCATTGAGCTCGTCGCCGGTATCGTCGTCATAGGCAAGCTGATTGTCGGGTGCGTTGGCGCGCGCCAGACGCAGAAACGTGTCGTAGGTCGCGACCATGTCGACGACGATGAATTCGCCCGCGCGGCCGGTGAAGCGATAGCTGTCCTCGAGCTTGCCGTCGGTCATCTGGTCGCCCTTCTGCAGATTGCCCTGCACGGTCTGGCCGTAGGAAAGCGTGTCACCCGCTGCCACGGCGACAGGCGCGGAGGTCAGGGAAAGCGAAACCTGATAGGCGCCGGTCTGATTGCCGGTCAGAGAATTCGCCTCGAGAATATATTCGCCGCTGCTGGGGATGGTGTAATCGGCCTGTGCGTTATTGCCGGTACCGCCGCCCCCTTCGGAGACGTCGTAATTGCCCGCAGGACTTTTGATCAGCACATAGGCATCGAAATCGTTCGAGCTGACCGCAACCCTTACGGTCTGTCCCGCCTGCGCCGTGAAGCGATAGGAATCGTAAAAGGAGTCGTCGTCCTTTTGGGCATCGGTGGTGTCGAGGCGGCCCGACAGCGTTTGCCCGAAGGCGATGGTGCCAGGATTGGCCGGAACAGTAGAGGTGCTGATAGGCGGCACATTGGGCGCCACGGCCTGCGGCGCTGGCGCAGTGCCGGGTTCGGTATAGGTGATGTCGAGCGTGTACGCGCCCACTTCACAGAGATCCACGCTGGAAGCCCATATGATGTAGGTCCCGTCGATCGGGAGCGTTGCGGTAATTTCGGCGGAACCGTCGGCGATCTCATCGCTGACCGCGATGGCGTCGTAGTCATCCGGGTTGGCGAAGTAATTTTCCGGCGGACCGAGGATGACATAGGGCGACATTTCCGTCGACGTCATCGTGAGGGTGATCACGGCCCCTGTGATGGCGTCAAACTCGTATTCTTCGAAAGTAGATATCGTTGTCCAGGCATTCGGTGCCGCCCGTAAGATACAGCTCATCCCCGGTATCGAGGCTGCTTTCGATGCTTTGCGTCTGCGCGCGTGCGCTGAGCGAAACCGATAACGCGGCCAGAACCACAAGTGCCGAAAGCCCGTATTTCATTGTCGTCGTCCTCGAATGCGCCGCCCCGATTGCGCGCGCGTTATTGCCTGTTCAAAGCCAAAGTATAATCGCCGCGCGTATCCGCGGCGTAACCGGAAGCGTGAATGATATAGGTGCCCGCGACTTTCGGCGTGAAACTCAGCAGCGCATCGGATTCGCCGCCGCCATCGTCGTTCGATGCGATCGGCACGCCGTTCACATCTTCCGCGCGGTAGAGTTCGAGATAGGAATCCATCGCCGCCGCACGCATCAGGATATGGAAGCCTTCGCCCGTCGCCGCCGTGAAGGTGTACGCGTCGTAACGCGCCCCGCTTGCGGAAACGGGATCGGTGTCGGTGAGCGAACCCTCGACGGACTGGCCAAAGGCGATGGTGCCCGGCGCCGCATTTACCGGCACGGATGCCGCCATTTTTTCCAGCCTCAACGTGTAGGCGCCAAAGGCGTTTTCATAGGCGCTGGTGGCGATGATCCAGTAATCACCATCGGCGGGAAGCGTGTATTGGATGAGGGCATCCAGATCGCCCGCGCTGTCGTCGTCGCTGATGAGCGGGGCATCCAGATTTCCGGCTTGGGTGACATACAGATAGGTGTCGAGACTATCGCCCACATTGGAAATGGTAATCCTGTCGCCCACGCGGCCGGTAAAGACATAGGCGTCGTAATATTTGCCCATGGTGAGCGGATCACCGTCCGCGAGAGACCCCATTACGGTGCGGTTCGAGACGATGGGCTGCGCGGATATAGCGGACGATGGCGTGGGCGCCGCGCCGTTCGAGACGCGGTTCAGCACAAGATCATAGGTGCCGTATTCATAGGACGACACGACGATGAGGTAGCGACCGGCCGACGGAAGCGTATAGGTCAGCAGCGCATTCCGATCGCCGCCGCCATCATCATTGGAAGTCAGTTCGCCCCACGCCATGCCTTCCGGCGGATAGAGGTAGACATTAGGATCCATATTGTCGGAGTTGGCGCGGATTTCGATTTCGTCGCCCGCCGCGCCTTCAAAATAAAATTCCTCGCGGTTGAAAAAGGGCTGCTCGCGTGGATCGGTTTCCTCCAGCGCGCTGTTGAGCGTTTGGCCATAAGCGATTTCGCGCGCTCCCGCCGCGAGCGACGAAAAGGTGGGGTCCGGCGTTGCGGGGAGAAGACCCGTCGCGGTGCGCGAAAGGTGGAGTTGATAGGCGCCGGACTGGGATGAATCGACGGAGGTCGCGCTGATCAGATAGGTCGCGTCTTCCGGAATGACAAAACGAATATAGGGATTGAGGCCGTCGTCGTCGGAATCCAGCAACGTCGTGACGGCGGCATCGAACAATTCCAGATAGGCGTCGAATTCATCGGAGGTCATGCGGATGTCGATCTGGTCTCCGGCGCGGGCCTCGAAAGTATATTCGTCATAGAACGCACCGGAATCGAACCCATCACTTTCCGTCAGTTCGCCATGAATTTCCTCTTCATAGGCGATCGGCATCTGTTCCTGCGCCGCCGCCGGCAGCGCGGTGAGCAGCAGAGAGAACCCCAGCAACAGACGATGAGTCACTTGCGGTTTCTTTCCGGGAACATTGTCATGGCGCCATTTCCACGGTGTAGACGCCGCGGCTTCCGGCGCCGAAACTGGTGGCGCGCAGGATGAAATCGCCCGCCTCGGGAACGACATATTTCAGATCGGCGTCGGGCGCGCCGGCGCCGTCATCGTCCAACACCAGCGGCTCATCCGGCGCATCGGCGGCATAGAGGCCGAGATAGGAATCGAAATCGGTCGACCGCATGACGAAATGCAATTGCTGCCCGGCGGACGCGCTGAACGTATAAACGTCATAGGAGGCATCGCCGCTGTCGGTCAGATCGCGCCCCGTCAATTCACCGCTGACGGTCTGGCCGGGCAGGATGGGTACCGGCAGGACCGAAGCCGCCGCTTCACCGGGGTCCTCACGATCAAGGCGCAAGGTGTAGGGGCCGACCACCGACTGATAGACGGTGCTGGCGATGATCCAGTATTCCCCATCAGTGGGAAGCGTGAAGGTGATTTCGGAATTGAGGCCGCCGCCGCCATCATCATCCTCGGCAAGGACGGTGTCGGAATCGCCCGCCGGAACAAGGCGCAGAAACGTATCCAGAATGGTCGCGGTTCCTTCGGCGCCGGTCATGGAAATCTCGGCGACGTCGCCCGCGCGGCCGGTAAATGCGTAGAGATCGTAGACGGTGCCCGCGGCATCCGGGTCCTGGTCCGATAGTTCGCCATTGACCGATTGACCATAGCCTAAGGGCTGGAGCTGTTCGGCGGAGAACAGCGGTTCCTCCGGCGCAGGCGGAGGCGGCGGAGGTAGCGGCGCATCCGCCGCGGTGCCTGTGCGCTGGAGCGAAAGCGAATAGGCGCCGTAATCATAGGACGAGACCACAATGAGGTAACGGCCCGCATTCGCTATCGTATAGCGCAGGAGCGAATTCAGGCCGCCGCCGCCATCATCGTCGGAGGCGAGTTCGCCCGCATTCATGCCGCCTGCCGGATACAGATAGACATAGGGGTCCATAGCCATCGACGTGGCGCGGATTTCGACGGCATCGCCCGCGGCCGCGTCGAACCAGAATTCCTCGCGGTTGAAATAGGGCAGTTCCCGCGGATCGCTCTCGTCGAGGTTGGTCTCGATGGTCTCGCCGTAGGTGATGGTGGTTTGAGCCGACGCAGGCAAGACAAAGCCGACCGCAGACACGATCAGCACGAACGCAACATATTTCATCTGGAACCCCACGCGTGAACCGCGAGCTTAGACCGCGCGAGGGATTTGGGCGAGATGCGGGAACGCCGCGTCCGGCTTATTTCGGCCTTTCAGGGCAAACGTTCGAGCGTCACTTCGTAATCGCCGGATTCGAGGCCAAAATAAGAGCCGACTTCGATCATGTAGCTTCCGTCGGCGGGAAGCGTGTAGGTGAATTCGGCGTCGGGGTCGCCCGTTTCGTCATCGGGGTTGCCCTGTTCATAATGCAAGAGATCGGTCGGTCCCACCTGGTACAATGAGGCTGTCGCCTCGAACCCGGCGGCGCGCGCCCGCACGCGCACGACGTCGCCCGCCTGTCCCGTGAAGCCATATTCGTCAAACGGATTGCCGAGGGCGTCGAGAAGGTCGGTCTGTTCCAGACGGCCGGAAAGGGTTTCGCCATAGGCGATGGACAAGCGCGCGAGCGCGGCGCGGGTGGCGAAAGAGACAGCCGGGTTGGCGGCGAGTTCGGCGTCCACGCCGGTTCTTTCGAGAAAAAGGCGATAGGCGCCGGGCGCGCAGATCTCGCGCGAGGTCGTCTCAATCCGGTAGCTGCCCGTCACGGGAAGGGCCCGGACGATCACGGCTTCGGTTTCGGAATCGAGGTCGGAATTCTGGATGGGGCCATATTCGCGCACCGGGAAATAGTCCGCCGGGTGATAGAGACTGAGGACCGGTGGGATGTCGGACGATGTCATGACGACCCTGATCTCATCCCCCGCCTCCCCCTCGAAGGCGAAGGAGTCGGCATAGAAATCCACTTCACAGATACCCGCCGAGCCAAAGGCCAGCGCGTCGCCCTCCGCGAACGCCGCCTCGAGCGTTTCACCGTAGGCGATGGCCGGGATGGCGGTGTTTTGCGCCCAGGCTGTGGACATCATGGCGGACAACGCCGTGGCGGTAACGAGGGATACGGCAGAAAAGCGCATTTTTCAGGGAATCCAAGGGGCAAGCGTGACTTTAGCGGCTATCGGATAATTTCACGAGCAGCGGATGAACGCTTGACCTGTTTGGGGGGGCTTCCTATTTTCCCCGCGAATTTCCCAACAGGTAGATGCCATGTCCGGCGACACGACAAAAAACGCTCCGAACGCCGGGGCGGCAATGTTTGCTGCGCGCAAAACGGCGGTTCTGGTGCTGGCCGACGGCACGGTGTTCGAGGGTACGGGCTTCGGCGCGGAAACGCGCGCGGTGGGCGAAGTGTGTTTCAACACCGCGATGACAGGCTATCAGGAAATCCTCTCCGACCCGTCCTATGCCGGGCAGATCGTCGCCTTTACCTTTCCGCATATCGGCATTGTGGGCGCGAATGAGGAAGACATCGAAGCGACGACGCCCGCCGTGCGCGCGGCCGTGGTGCGCGCCGATGCGCAGGACCCGTCCAATTACCGTTCGCTGATGACGATCGACCGCTGGCTGAAGCGCCATAATGTGCCGGGCATTTCCGGCATCGATACGCGCCGCCTCACCTCGCGCATCCGCGAGCTCGGCATGCCGCATGGCATTGTCGCGCACAGCGCATCCGGCCAGTTCGATATCGCCGCACTGATCCAGGAGGCGAAAGCCTTTCCGGGATTGGAAGGCCTCGACCTCGCCAAGGATCAGAGCTGCCGCCAGAGCTACAATTGGGACGAGACGCCCTGGGTGTGGAATGCAGGCTATGGCAAGCAGACGAACCCGACCTGGCGCGCGGTCGTTGTCGATTTCGGCGTGAAGCGCAATATCCTGCGCCTCCTCGCAGGTTCGGGCGCGGAGATCACAGTGGTGCCCGCAACCTCGACCGCCGAAGACATCTTACGCCACAAGCCGCATGGCGTGTTGTTCTCGAACGGTCCCGGCGATCCGGCGGCGACGGGGGCCTATGCCATTCCCGCCATTCAGGGCGTGATCGCCGCGAATGTGCCCGCCTTCGGCATCTGCCTCGGCCATCAGATGATGGGCCTCGCGCTCGGCGCGACGACCAAGAAAATGGCGCAGGGCCATCACGGCGCGAACCATCCGGTGAAAGACCTGGAGACCGGCAAGGTCGAGATCGTGTCGATGAATCACGGCTTCACGGTGGACCGCGATACGTTTCCGTCGGGCGTCGTGGAAACGCATGTGTCGCTGTTCGACGGCACGAATTGCGGATTGCGCGTCGAGGGCCGCGATATTTTCTCGGTGCAGTACCACCCGGAAGCCTCACCCGGCCCTATGGATTCGCATTACCTGTTCGAGCGTTTTGCAACGGCCGCGAAGACGCGAGCGGCTTAGGGTTACGCCTCGTTGTTTGCCTGCAAAGCGGGCCATCCAGATAGGCGTAGCGTTTCCTGCTCGCGCGGACGCGCGAGCGCTGGGTCCCGGCTCGCGCGCTGGCGCGCTTGGCCGGGATGACGAATGTAATTTCAGGGAAAATTGTACAGCCAACCAGTTTATGGTTCGCCCGGAAGAAATCCGCCGGATTTCGCTTTGTGCGGGATGTCCCAGCCGAAATAGACTTCGACTGACCTGATCTTTCCGTTCTTCACCGTTGCGATTTCGGTATTGCGAAATGTGTGGCCACCCCTGTTGCGGCCTTCATAGGTAACGAAGACATGTTCGCCGTGCGCAACGAGATGGATGAATTCGAAATGTTCGACATTTTCGCTGAGCGGCCAGCAGCGTGCGAAATAGGTCGCGCGGTCGATGCGATTGTCGAGCGGGCTGGTGAAATGAAAATCGTCGGCGATGATGGCTTCGATGGCCGCGCGGTCTTTTGCGACATAGGCCTCGTAGCTCGCGCGCACGAGTGCGATGTTATCGTTCGGCATGGCGTTTCCTTTTTGGAGCGTTGCTCAGGGAACGCAGGAAGCGAGCGATGGTTCGGCATAAACCTTCCTGCTCGCGCGGACGCGCGAGCGCTGGTTCCCCGTCCCGCGCCCGCCTTCCCCCGGATCCAGCCCGGGGTACGGCGCGGCGGGCCGGAGATGACAACGCAGGTTGAGAAGACGCTATTGCGGCGCGTGAAGTTCCAGGGCCAGTACGCCATCCACCGTGCTCTCCGCGACCAGATCGCAGGCCAGCACATGGTCGGCGGGCGCAATGATATCACTCACGAATGTTCTTAGCGATTTTTCGGGCACGCTCATCGCGGCGGCGAACGTCTCGCCCGAGTTTGCACAATAGATGGCTAAATTGGACGCGCTTTCGAGCATGGAATTATTGGCGAGTTGCGTCTTGAAGGAATCATAGGCGCGGTTGCCGGTCGCGCCGTTCAATCGATTGAAGAATGTCTGCAATTCGGAATCGGATTTCTGCAGATCGCCGCGATAGGCGAGAACAAATTCGTTGTAGGACGCGGCGGCATGACAGACATAGGCCGCGACCATCAGCCTTTGCTGAAGCGCCGCGGCGCGAATGGCATAGGCATCATCGCCGAGGGCGCAGGCAGGCGTCTCGGCCACCAGCGCGACCGGAATCGCGATCTCCGGCTGCGGTTCGACGGCCTGGACCACAGGCGGCTCGGGCGCAGTGCTGCAGGCAGCAACAAACAGAACGGACCCAAGAAACGCCCATCTGGCGCCTGCAGAAATACAAGGCATTGCCACTCCTTCGCTCCGGCAACGCCCGGAAAATTGCTCCGCTAGGGGGCATGAAGAAGGTTAACAAACCCTAAACAGAGACGCTTAAGTGCTTTATTTCCTTCGAAATTTTGCTCCTGCCTCGCACCGAAACGTGCCGTGCGGCGCGCCGGGCAAAGCGTTGGCGGTTAACCGTTCTCACCGCCTTGAATTGGGAACGGGGGATGGCGGAGGTAGAGTGAGGCTCACGGGATTATCTGAACCTCATCATGGCCACGCCTTACTGGGACGAGCCGAAGCGCACGCCGCTTGGCAAGTTCGAAACCGGACCGCTTCTCTTTCTCGGCGCGCTGTTCGTCGCGGCGGGCGCGTTCTGGTATGCGATGGGGGTGGAGGAAGGCGCGACGTCGTATCAGGCGCTGGTCGCGCATGCCGACGACGACACGATGCGCTGCGGGCTGGAGCATTTCACCATATTGGGCCGCGATTCCGAGGATCGCCTGATCCATATCGATGCGACGGCGACCGGCGAATTGATCGAGGGAAGGCCTTTCGCGCGCTTTTCGGTGAAGGCCGAAGCGATGGTGCCGCCCGCGTCACGCGAGACGGTGCCGGTTGCCGAGGCGGCGTTGCGCGCGGGCGCCTATTCCACACAGGAAACCATGGTGCCGATGCGCACAGAAGACGACGCCTTCGTTGCGACGAAACACGGGCCCGACGAAGCGCTGACGCTCGCGCTCGACATGCTGGGCGGAACGGTATTGTTGCTGCGCCTGACCGGCGATACCGAAACGCGCAATGTGGTGTTTCCGCCTGTTGCCGATAACCGCGTGGCGCGGCGCGTGATCAATTGTTTCACCGATCTACGCATGCGCATGGATGAAGGCGCTTAAGGCGCGCCGTTGAACCCTACCCGCTTCGCTATCGCCCGCACCCACCCCTTTTCAAGGGGAGGGTTTTCTAGCCGAAGCGTTTTTCGTTGCGGGCTTTGGCTTTCAGGCGTTCTTCCTCGCGGTCGCGCGGCGGCGAGGATATTTTCAGCGAGCGCACGAGATCGGTCGCGCTTTGCGTTACCTCTGCCACCGCGCGCTCGAAGGCGATGCGGTTCGCCTCGGAGGGATGATTCATGCCCGACAGCTTGCGCACGAATTGCAGCGCGGAGGCATGGATTTCATCCTCTGTTGCGGGCGGCGCGAAATTGGCGAGGGTTCGGATGTTGCGACACATGACGGGCGTTCCGGTTTCAGCGACCGGAGAAATGTAACGCGGGGTGCGGCCATTCAACAATTGTCACGGCTCGTATCGGGGCGTGCTGGCCGGACCATCCAGATGAACGCACATATATCTGCTCGCGCCGACGCGCGAGCACTGGGTTCCCTTCCCTCGCGCTACGCACGTAGCGCTCGCCGGGAATGACAGTCTTGGGGAAGCAGCTAAAGCACGCGACATCCCCCCTTCCCTTTTCGGGGAAGGAGGGATGGGGCGCTCGTGCTTAACGGGTGAGTTCGATGACGTCGAAAGTGGATTCCAGAACCGGGAACGGGAATTCGATGCGCGCATGCGACGGGCCGATGGACGACACGACACCGACCTGATCGTTCGGCGTGGCGGCCGCGCCCGCGCTGTTGCCTGCGCCGGAATAGACGCGCTGGCGCTCGTCCTTCACGGTCATGGCGGCGAGAAGAATGAAGCTGCCAGCGCCATCGGGATCGGCATAGCCGGAGAAGCGCTGGGTGCCGGAGGTCTTTTCGAAGAAGAGGCCGTTTGCCGTTTCACGGAAGCGGCAGGTCTGCCAGCCATAGACGATGGCGGGCGCGAGACCGCCAAGCTTCATCAGGCGGCAGCGCCAGGTGCCCGTCAGATCCTGTGCCGAAATGGGACTGGAGAGTGGCCCGAGAACGCCATTGATGGCACTGCGGTCGGCGGCGCTGGCGCCGTCGGACTGGGCGAGGCCGGAGGTGCGGGCTTCGTCGATGCGGGCAAGGCGATCGCGGTCAAAGCCTGAGATTTCCGCCTGCCAATTGGCGAAGGACGGCGCGATGGTGGCAGCAAGAAGCGAGGCGGCGAGAATGGCGCGTGTGATGGTCATGTGTCCCGTTTCCGAACAGCTGATCGTTACTGTCTGTTAAGGACGCAAGGCGCGCGCCAGTAGGGGAAACCATTTCCTTCCCCGCCCGCGGGGGAGGAAAATCACGGGCTTCCCACGTCGGAGAGAGCGTTAATCCACGTCGCCGTTTTCGGGCGGGATCCAGCCTTTGAGATCGGCGGTGGGCGGCATGCCAATGACATTGTAACCGGCATCGACGAAATGGATTTCGCCGGTGACGCCCGCCGACATTTCGCTGAGGAGATAGAGCGCGGAGCCGCCGACATGATCGAGCGAGATATTGGCTTTCAAGGGACTGTGCGCCTTGTTCCATTTGAACACGGTACGCGCTTCGCCAACGGCGGAGCCCGCCAGCGTGCGCATGGGGCCCGCCGAAATCGCGTTGACGCGAATGCCGTCACGTCCGAGATCGGCCGCGAGATAGCGCACTGAGGCCTCCAACGCGGCTTTCGCGACGCCCATCACATTGTAATTCGGCATCACGCGCGAGGCGCCGCCATAGGTCAGCGTCAGCATCGATCCGCCATTGCCGCCTTTGGCGGGCGGCGTCATCAGCGCGGAGGCGCGGTGCGCGATATCGGTGAAGGAGAAGCAGGAGATGCTGAGCGTGCGCGAGAAATTGGCGCGCGAGGTTTCGACATAGCGTCCCTTCAATTCGTTCTTGTCGGAATGGGCGAGCGAATGGACGACGAAATCGAGGCCACCCCATTCCGATTTCAGCGTGTCGAAGAGCTGGTCGAGATCCTGATCGTTTTCGACATCGCAAGGGAGCACGAGTTTCGAGCCGACGCTTTCGGCCAAGGGCCGCACGCGGCGGGCCAGCGCCTCGCCCTGAAACGTGAAGGCAAGCGTCGCGCCCGCCTGATGCAGCGCGCGTGAAATGCCCCAGGCGATGGAGTGGTCATTCGCCACCCCCATGATGAGGCCGCGGCGTCCTTGCATGATTCCGGGCAGCGCCCCTGTCACGTCGAGCATGTCGTACTCTTTCATACGCGCTGGAAGACGAGCGTGGCGTTGGTGCCGCCGAAGCCGAAAGAGTTCGACATGGCGGTGTCGAGGGTGGCGTTGTCGATGCGTTTGCGAACAATATTGTCGTTCGCCAGTTCGGGGTCGATTTCGTCGATATGGGCGGATTCGGCTATGAAGCCGTTCTGCATCTGCAGCAGGGAATAGATCGCCTCGTGCACGCCGGCGGCACCCAGCGAATGGCCGGTGAGCGATTTGGTGGAATTCACATAAGGCAGATGACCGCCGAAGACTTCGCGCATCGCCTTGATTTCGGTGACGTCGCCGACCGGCGTCGAGGTGCCATGGGCGTTGACGTAATCGATCTTGCCTTTGACGGTCGCCATCGCCTGCCGCATGCAGCGCACCGCGCCCTCGCCCGACGGCGCGACCATGTCGTAACCGTCGGAGGTGGCGCCATAGCCGACCAGTTCGGCATAGATCTTCGCGCCGCGCGCTTTGGCGTGTTCATATTCTTCGAGCACGAGCACGCCGCCGCCGCCCGCGATGACGAAGCCGTCGCGGTTCTTGTCGAAGGCGCGGCTCGCGCGCTCCGGCGTGTCGTTATAATCGGAAGAGAGCGCGCCCATGGCGTCGAACAAGACCGAGAGCGCCCAGTCGAGTTCTTCACCGCCGCCCGCAAATACGATGTCCTGCTTGCCGAACTGGATCAGTTCGGCGGCATTGCCGATGCAATGCGCGCTGGTGGAACAGGCGGAGCTGATCGAATAATTGACGCCTTTGATCTTGAACCAGGTCGAGAGCACCGCCGAACAGGTGGAGGACATGGCTTTGGGGACGACGAACGGACCGACGCGTTTCGGCCCCTTCTGGAATTCGCTGCGCGCGGTATCTGCGGCACTAACAATGGCGCGCACCGAAGGACCGCCCGAGCCCATGATGAGGCCTGTGCGTTCATGCGAGATATCGGAGGCTTCAAGGCCGGAATCGGCCAGCGCCTGTTCCATCGCGATGAAATTATAGGCCGCGCCATCGCCCATGAAACGGCGGGCGCGCCGGTCGACGGAGGATTCAATGTCGACCTTCAGGCTGCCTTCGACATGCGAACGGAAGCCCATCTTCTTATAGACGCCGGCTTCGGTGATTCCTGAACGCGCCTCGCGCAGCGAGGCGACGACTTCCTGGGCATTGTTGCCGATGGGGCAAACGATCCCGAGCCCGGTGACGACGACGCGTCTCATGGCCGGCATTCCTTTCCGTACAAAAACATTACCTGATGGGGCACGCGAAAGGCCTTAAGGGTTAAGCGCCCGCCGGGTTTTCGGTGAACAACCCGACGCGCAGATCCTTGGCTTCGTAAATCGGCTTTCCATCCACTTTCATGACGCCATCCGCGACGCCCATCACGAGCCTGCGCATGATGACGCGCTTCATGTCGATGGCGTAGCTGACGACCTTGGCGGAAGGCAGCACCATGCCGGTGAACTTCACCTCGCCGACGCCGAGTGCACGGCCCTTGCCGATGCCGCCCAGCCAGCCGAGGAAGAAGCCCAGCGCCTGCCACATGGCGTCGAGCCCGAGGCAGCCCGGCATGACCGGATCGCCCTGAAAATGGCATTTAAAGAACCAGAGGTCCGGTTTGATGTCGAATTCGGCGCGGATTTCACCCTTGTCGAAGAGCCCGCCAGCATTGCTGATATGGGTGATGCGGTCGAACATCAGCATGGGGGGCAAGGGCAATTGCGGGTTGCCGGGGCCGAACATTTCGCCCCGCGCGCAGGACAGGAGGGCCTGTAAATCGAAGGCGGATTTTCGTAACTGCTGGTCCACTATTCCGCCCAATCCTTCCACGGCCGCACCCTCGGGGACTGTCATTTGGGCTGTCGCCCTTGATGTTATGGTCACAGTCGCCACTTTAGTTTAGAATTATTCCAAGCGCTGGTATTTTCGGCGCATCATGTGTAACATGGTCCGCCGGGACGCCTCACGCAAGGTCCGGAAAGAGGGTTTTGACCTGATGCCAGTTGTGAAATCAAGGAAACAAATACCCGCCCCCAAGGCGACGCCGGAGGCCATGGCGAAGCTTCGTCATGTCGGGCTGCGCCCCACACGCCAGCGCCTCGCATTGGCGGGGCTGCTTTTCGGCGAACATGACCGCCATGTATCGGCCGAAGAACTGCACGCGGAAGCGGGTAAGTCCGGCGTCCGGGTTTCGCTCGCCACGGTCTATAATACGCTGCATCAGTTTACCGAGGCCGGGATGCTGCGCGAGCTTTCGGTCGATGGCGCGCGAACCTATTTCGACACCAATCTTGGCGATCACCACCATTTCTACTGCGAGGAAGACGGCGAGTTGATCGATATCGAAGGCGATTCGATTTCGGTGGCCGGTGTTCCCCTGCCGCCCGCCGGCTCCAAGCTTTCGCGCGTCGATGTGATCGTGCGGGTTTCGCGCAAATAGCCGCCTCGCGAGTTTTTCCCGCCTGCCGCTTCCTGCGGATGATTCTCATATTCTAGAATTGTTCTAAAATGTTGACTTAGGCACTTTGCCGGGTGCATCCTCCTTTCAAGGCTGCGGCCCCAACGCGAGATCGCGGGGCGCCGGAGCTTTGTTCGTTCCCGGGGTCCGCGTTCAAGCGGCCCAGATTTCCAAGGAGGACTTCCCATGGCAGCGCTTAAAGGCTCCAAGACCGAAAACAATCTGAAAGAGGCGTTCGCCGGCGAAAGCCAGGCCAATCGCCGCTATCTCTATTTCGCGCAAAAGGCGGATGTCGAAGGCTTCAACGATGTCGCCACCGTGTTCCGCTCGACCGCCGAAGGCGAAACCGGACACGCCCATGGCCATCTCGAATATCTCGAAGAGGTCGGCGATCCGGCGACGGGCAAGCCCATCGGCGCGACCGACCTCAACCTCGCGGCTTCGATCGCCGGCGAGACGCATGAATATACCGACATGTATCCCGGAATGGCGCGCACGGCGCGCGACGAAGGCTTCGACGAAATCGCCGACTGGTTCGAAACCCTCGCCAAAGCCGAAAAGAGCCATGCCGGACGCTTCCAGAAGGCGCTCGACACGCTCGGGAAGTAAGCTGTTGCTCTCTCCTGTCATGGCCCGCGAAAGCGGGCCATGACATTCAGGATTGCGCATCCGATTTTCTGACAGAGGACATTCCATGTCGCGTGAAGGAAGCTTAGAGGCCCCGACTCGGCATCCCATCGCGTGGCAGGAAGAGTCCTTCTACGACGAAGCGGCGCTCGACAAGGAAATGCGGCGCGTCTTCGATATCTGTCATGGATGCCGCCGCTGCTTCAATTTATGCGATTCCTTCCCGCGCCTGTTCGACCTCGTCGACAACAGCCCGACGGAAGAAATGGACGGCGTGAAATCGGAAGATTTCGGCGCGGTCGTCGAAGCCTGCACGCTGTGCGACATGTGCTTCATGACGAAGTGTCCTTATGTGCCGCCGCATCCCTTCCAGCTCGACTTTCCCCATCTGATGCTGCGCCACCGCGCGATCGAAGCGAAGAAGGGCAACGCGCCCTTCACGCCGCGCCAGCTGGCCGAAACCGACCGCAACGGCACGTTGATGCGCCCGGTCGCTCCCCTCGCCAATTGGGCGGCGAAGAAAGACAACACACTTACGCGGCCCGCAATGGAGCGCGTGCTCGGCATCGACCGGGACGCCGACCTGCCGAAATTCCATGCCCGCACCTTCCTGCTTGCCGACAAGAAAACACCCGTGGAAGCGAACAGCGCCGCGCCCGCTTACGGCAAGCGCAAGGCGGCGCTCTTCGCCACCTGTTTTGTGAATTACAACAAGCCCGATACCGGCATGGCGGCGCGCAATGTGCTGAACCATATCGGCGTCGAGACGCGCGCGGCCTATCCCGGCTGCTGCGGCATGCCCTTTCTGGAACAGGGCGACATCAAGCGCGTCGCGGCGCAGGCCGAGAAGGTTTCTAAGGATCTCTGCCGGCTGGTTGATGAGGGCTTCGACATCGTCGCGCTGACGGCGTCCTGCGGGCTGATGATGAAATTCGAGTGGCCGCTTATTCTGCCGGAGAATGAAAACGTGTTGCGCCTTTCCAAGGCGACCTTCGACATTGACGAATATGTGGTCGATATCGCGAAGAAGAACGGCCTGCCCGACGGGCTGAAGCCGCTGCCCGAAGGCGTCAGCGTTCATCTGCCCTGTCATGCGCGCGCGCAGAATATGGGTGCGAAATCAGCCGAGATGCTGCGGCTTATTCCTGAAACGCCGATCGATGTCATCGAGCGCTGCTCGGGACATGGCGGCACCTTCGGCGTGATGAAGGAAACCCACAAAATTGCCAAGAAGGTCGGCCGCCCGGCGATGAAAACCGCCGTGAACCAGGCGCGCGGACATATCGTTTCCGATTGTCCGCTGGCGGCAAACCATTTGTACAATGGCGCGAAGGAAATGGCGGAGAAGGACGGCAAGGATTTTCCCGCGCAGAAGCCGGAACATCCGATCGAGATTTTTGCCCTCGCTTATGGGCTTTGCATTTCAGGTTAGGGACCACCATGCCTCTATCAGCCCGCAAAATTACGCATGGCGATATCGCACCGATCGACGTTTACACACGGGACCGCAAGACGCGGAAAGCGGCATTGGTCGCGGTGAAGAAAAACCGCCGTGTGGAAGTCGGCCCCTTCGCGACGTTCTATTTCGAGAATTACGATACCATGCTCGGCCAGGTGCAGGAGATGCTCTATATCGAGAAGGGCGGCGCGGAGCAGATCGACGGCGAGCTCGCCGCCTATAATCCGCTGATCCCGCAGGGCTCAGAACTGATCGCGACGATGATGCTCGAGATTGAGGATGCGAACCGGCGCAATGCCACGCTTCTCAGATTGGGCGGCATCGAGGAGACGGTCTATATGGAAGTCGCGGGAACGCGCATCCGCGCGACGCCGACCGAATATGACGACCGCACCACGGACGAGGGGAAAACCTCATCGGTGCATTGGCTGCGATTCACCTTTACACCCGACCAGATCGCGGCGTTCCGCGATCCGGGCGCGTCCGTCATCCTCGGCATCGTGCATCAGAATTACGGCCACATGGCCGTGGTATCTCCGCAGACCCGCGACGCGCTGTCTGGGGATTTTGCGGCGTAGCGCGTCTGCACCTGGTTCCCCTTCCCTCGCCGCTACGCGCCTCGCCGGGGACGACAACAATGGGATACGTCCTTTCCCTTTTTCCGGGTAAGGAAATATAAGCGGACCGTCGCGTCATCCCGTATGGAATGGGCGGCGGTTACGGCACAGGACGAAAACGGCATGGCAAAGACAAAAGCAAAACCAGCGGCGGGCGAGAATAACTTCGCGTCTTTGGCGGAGCCACGCGACTATATCCTCACCCTATCCTGTCCCGACACGCTTGGCATCGTGCATGCGGTGGCGGCCTTCCTGCATGGCGAAGGCTGCAACATCGTGGACAGCGCGCAATTTGGTGATCCCGACACCAAGCGCTTTTTCATGCGGGTGCATTTCGCGGCCATCGCGGCATCCGCGACACCGTCTAAACTCCGCACCGCCTTTGCCACGGTTGCTACGCGCTTTGGTATGGCCTGGGAGATTCACGACCTGAAGGAGCGGCCGAAAGTCGCCATCCTCGTTTCGAAATTCGATCACTGCCTGCACGATCTTCTGTACCGCTACCAGATCGGCGAACTGAACTGCGAGATAACCAGCGTCATCTCGAACCACCGCGACTGTTACCGGCTGGCGGCGAATTACGACATTCCGTTCCATCATCTGCCCGTGACAAAGGCGACCAAGGCGGCGCAGGAAAAGAAGATTTTGAAAACGATCGGCAACGAGAAGGCCGACCTTGTGGTGCTCGCGCGCTATATGCAGATCCTGTCGGACAAGACCTGCACGGCGCTGGAAGGCCGCGCGATCAACATCCACCATTCCTTTCTGCCGAGCTTCAAGGGCGCGACGCCCTATAGCCAGGCGCATGCGCGCGGCGTGAAGCTTATCGGCGCAACGGCGCATTTCGTGACGCCGGTGCTGGATGAGGGCCCGATCATCGAACAGGATGTGACGCCGGTGACGCATAAATACACGCCCGCCGAGATGATTGCCGCCGGGCGTGATGTCGAGCGCATGGTGCTGGCGCGGGCGGTGAAGCTTTTTCTGGAGCGCCGCGTGCTGCTGAACGGCAACAAGACGGTGGTTTTTAGGTAACCGCCCTTCGGGCACCTTCCCCCTCAAGGGGGGAAGGAAGCGAACTACAGTTGCACTTTGCCCTCGGTGATGCGGGTGAAAAGCTCAGGGTTGAGTTTTTCATATTGCCCTGCATCGTTGCGGGCATAGAGCGGATCGCTGATGACCGCCGGATCGAAGCCTTCCTTCTGCAATTCGACTTTTCGCTGCTTGAAAGTGGAGGTCGCCGCAATGGCGGCGCGAAAGCGCAGAAAAACGGGGCGCGCATAGGACGGCAGGTTCTTTTCGAGATGGGCGGCGAAATCGGTCAGCACGAAACCTTTTGAGGTGACGAGCGCGGCCATGCCGGCCTTGCCTTCCCAGCCGGGCACCGTAACGCCATAGACATTTGCTTCCTCGATGCCGGAGAAAGACGAGATCGCTTCTGCGACCTGGCTGGTGGAAACATTCTCGCCCTTCCAGCGGAAGGAATCGCCCGTGCGGTCGACGAAATAGAAATAGCCGTGCCTGTCACGGCGCATCAGATCGCCGGTGCGAAACCAGAGATCATCCTTCGCGAACACATTGCGCAGGACTTTCTTTTCGGTGTCTTCCTTTTTTGTGTAACCGTCGAAACGGGCGCGGGCGGTGTTCTGGTCGATCTTGCCGATCGCTTCCCCCGCTTCGCCATTTTCGGTCTCAATGCAGAGGCCGTCGGGCCCGCGTACCGGTTCCTGTTTCTCGACATCGTAATGCACCAGACGCACCTTCTGGATCTGCCGCGCATACCAGGGCACGCGGCCGATGGCGCCGACCTGGCCGTCATAATTGATCATGCCGACATTGCCTTCGGTCGCGCCGTAAAATTCCATGATGTGCGGTATCTGAAAGCGGTTTTTGAAGCGCGGCCAGATTTCAGGGCGCAGGCCATTGCCGATGGCAATGCGCAGGGTGTGATCGCGCTCTTTGGGATCGTGCGGCGTGTTCAACAGATAGCGACACAGTTCGCCGATATACTGGAAGAGTGTCGGCTTGTAGCGGGTGCAGTCGCTCCAGAAGCTGGTCGCCGAGAATTTTTCGCGCACGACCAGCGACCCGCCGCCCAGAAATACGGGGCCGAGCGCGCAGATGCCGCCTGACGAATGATAGAGCGGCAGCACATCGTACATACGGTCATTGGGGCCCGCATTCACCGCGCCCTGAAAGGCCGACATGATATGCAGGAAACGCATATGGCTGATATTCGCGGCCTTCGGCATGCCGGTGGTGCCCGACGTGTAGATGTAGAGCGCCTTGTCGCGGCAGGTAATATGTTTGCGGGCGTCGGCGCCCATGAACGCGCCGGATTGCGCGGCCAGCGCCGCATCGAGATCCTCGCCATGCTGCTTTTCTTCCGGCGCCTCGTCGCCCGTTACCCAAAGAAGCGGCTTCGTATCGAGACTGGGAAGCACTTCGCGCAAATGCGGCGCGAGACGGTCATGCAGGATCAGGTGCTTTGAATTCGCCAGCGCGACCGAGTGGCCAAGCGGCGCGCCAAGCAGATGGGTGTTGATCAGCGCGGCGATGGACCCGTTCTTCATCATGCCGAGCCAGGCCATGACATATTCGGGCCGGTTCTCCATCAGGAGGCCGACCACATCGCCCTTTTGGATTCCCTGCGATGCCGCCCAGCGCGCATAGCGGTTCGCGCCCTCGTCGAGCTCGCGATAGGAGACGATACGGTCCTCATGCAGGATCGCGGGCGCATCGGGGCGCACGGTTGCCCAGCGCTCGATCCAGTCGGCGATGGTCAGATTAACGTCGGGGCCGACGCGATGCGTGAGATTGAGGGTACGCAAAATGGCCGAAACGAACACGGCTTCGCGGCGCAGCGGCTGCAAAAGGTTCATCGGCGTTCGGCTCCCCGTTCTTCATTCTTATGGAGGACGACGATAGGTTTGCGCGGTAGAAGGTCAAGCGAGAGGCGGCGGGCTTTTGCGTCTCTCGGGGGCAGGGAAGCGGCAAATGAACGTGAAGGACGCGCCGGAACGGCTGGATCTGCGGGGGCTGAAATGCCCCATGCCCGCGCTTCTTGCCAAGCGGCGCCTGCGGGCGGGGGGCGAGACGCTTCTGGAAATCCGCACTGACGATCCCATGGCGCCCATCGACATCCCGCATATGTGCCATGTCGAGGGACATGAAGTGGTGGAAATGGAACGAATGGGTGGCGAAGCGCGCATGGTGCTGCGTGCGCGAAGAGGGAGTTGAGGTAAAACGAAAGTACCCTCCTTCCGTCCGGCTTCGCCGTTCACCTTCCCCTCAAAGGGGGAAGGAAAAGGAGAGTGTTAATTGCGCGATTAGTTCGTCTGGGCTTCGATCAGCGCGGCGACCGCAGCGGGGAGACCGTTCACGCCGACATCAACCGAGACGAGCTGGGTTTCGTCAAACGGGAATACGACCTGCAACGTGTCGGCGGCGACAAGGCGCATCCATTCTTCATCGGTCAGCGAATCCGCCGCCATGCATTCCTGCTCATCACATTCGCGCACCACGGCATCGATGGCGAAGCTGTCGTCATCGCGCAACGTCACGACGTCATCGGGTTTCAGCGTGGCCGGGAGACGCAGCATCAGCGCCGGACGTTTGGTCGGACCGACGAGACTGAGACTGACCGTGAGAATGACCTGTGGTGGGTTGGCGGCGGTAGTGGGCGCAGACGCAGCGTCGGTTGCGACGCTGTCCGTCCCATCGGGCGCAGTAGCGGTTTCGCCGGCTGCGGTTTCGGGGACACGCGCGGCGATGGCTTCGTGGCGCACGCGGCAGGCGGATTCGGTTGCGGCGGGGGCCGCGAGGTCGGGCTTGTCGAGCGGCGCAGGCGTGGGCACGTGTTCAGGCCCCGGCGTGCAGAGCAATTCCCAGTCGCCGAAGATCGAAGCGCCGACAAAACCGGATTCGACCGCAGGAGCGGCATTATTTTCCGGCGCCAGATTGGAAACGGCGGTGGGACCATAGAAGAAAGAAAGCGCGCCCAAAGCCGCCGCGCCGACGACGAGCGCCGGTATCGCTATTGCAAGCAAAGAGGAGCGGCGCGCCATTGAACCTCAAGCATCAGTGAACATGCCCTGACGTTTAGAAAGGTCCGGCGTCGGGATCAAGCAGCCGGGGTGAGCCCCGCATCGGGGATACGGCCGCCGCATCGGCGAAGCGCCTGAAAACATGGGCGCTTCGCCTCAATGCAGAGGATTTAATAGTTTGGCGGCGGGGGCGGAGGTGGCGGATTCAGCGATCCGAGAACCTGCCGCGCGTCGATGCTGCCAGGGACATTTTCGGCCTGGGCCGCATCCAGCATCACGATTTCCGAATAGGCATCGAAACGCGTGATCGGCCTTAAGTCACGATCGTAAAGCGGATCGAACGCGAAACTGGAATAGTACCAGGGCGAGGGGCCGAACGAACCAAAGCCAAGACCGAATCGCGTGCGCGGACCGAAATCATTGCGGTAATGGGTTTCGGCGTTGGTATCGCGCGCATCGAACACGAAATGCGAATAGCCGTTCTCCAGCGTCACTTCGGCGGCGCGGCGTAACAGATAATCTTCCACTTCTTCGCGCGCGACATTGTTGCCGCCCGCAAAGGTGACGCGGTAGCGATTTTCAGTGAGACGCTGATCGGTGTAACCGACATTGTCGCCCGGACCGCGCTCACGATAGACAGGCCCGGTCTGGCAGGCGGCGACCAGCATTGCACCGGCCAGCGCGAGAGACAGCGCTGCAGCTTTACCGGTGCGGTGGCCGGTTCGGCTTTCGAGCCGAGGCGTGACATGGGTCATGCGAAGCACCTTTTCCTTTTATTGCCGGGATCAGTGATACGGACTGAGAGCCCAATTGGTTCAAGGAGTGCCCGCTCCTTAGGTATTTTAACGCGCCGGCTTGCGTCTTGGCACTCCTCATTATATTAATGACCGGTCAGTTATTTTATATGGTGATGATGGGCACTCCCTTCAAGCGAAAACTGGACCGCGCGAAACCGGCCGGCGAGGCGGTTGAGACCGCCCGCTGGCGGCGGCGCAAGGATGCGCGTCCGCAGGAAATTCTGGCGGCGGCCCTTTCGGTGTTCGCCGAAAAAGGGTTCGCGGCGACGCGCCTTGATGACATCGCCTTGCGGGCGGGCGTCTCGAAGGGAACGATCTATCTTTACTTCGAAAGCAAGAAAGCGGTTTTCAAGGCGCTGGTGATGGAGCGCCTGGCGAGCCGCATCGGCGTGTTCGGGGAAACGCTGCGCAGCCATCGCGGCACTTCGGCGGAACTCCTTACCCAGTTGCTGCGCCATTTCGGAGAGGTGATGAGCACCTCCGAAGATGTGGTGCTTCCCAAGATCGTTATTTCGGAGGCCGGCAATTTTCCGGAACTCGCCAAAATGTACCGCGAGGAAATCATCGCGCGCGGCATCGCGCTTCTGGGCGAGGTGATGGAAACCGGAATGGCGCGCGGTGAATTCCGCATGATCGCGAAAGAGCATGCGGCGCGGCTGGCCGTGGCGCCGATTCTGCTGATCGCCATCTGGCGCACGACCTTCGCGAAATTCGATAGCGAACCCTACGACTATGAAGGGCTGGTGGAAGCCCATATTGCAACGCTTCTCAAGGGCCTGGCAAAGGAGACATGATGATGCGCGGGGGAAGAATTTCGCTTGTGCTGTCGGCGGCGCTCGCACTCGCCGCCTGCGACGCCCGTGAGGAACGTGGCTGGCTGGGCTATGCCGAAGGTGAGGAAGCCTTTGTCGCGCCGCCGCAGCCCGGCTGGGTGACGAGCCTTGAGGTTATGCGTGGAGAGGACGTCGCGATCGGCGATGTGCTGTTCACGCTGGATGCGACCCGCGAGATCGCCGCGCGCGACACTGCGCTGGCCGCGATTGAATCCGCACGCGCGCAGATCGCGGCGGCCGAAGCGACGGGGGCAAGCGCTATGGCCGCCCGCGCCGAGGCCGACGCGGAAGCGACCCGCAGCCAGCGCGAATTCGAACGCCAGCAGGGCCTGGTCGATATCGGGGCCTCGCCGAGACGCGAACTGGAACAGGCGCAGGCTGCCCTGGAAGCTGCGCGTGCGCGCCGCGCAGGCGCCGTCGCCCAGCGCGCGAGCGCCGAGGCGCAGCGCGCGGGCGCGCAGGCGGCCATCGCAGAGGCCGAAGCGATGCTCGCCGGCGTCGAATTCACGTTGGCGGAACGCAATGTGACCGCACGCGTCGCGGGAACCGTGCAGGACATTTATTTCCATGCTGGAGAATATGCGGGCAGCGGCGCGCCGGTACTGTCAATATTGCCGCCGCAGAACATCTATGTGCGTTTTTTCATTCCCGAAGAGGACGTGGCGACGCTGCAGATCGGTGATGCGGTGACGCTGTCCTGCGATGGCTGCCCGGAAAACCTGACCGCGAATATCGCCTTCATCGCGCGCGAAGCGGAGTTCACGCCACCCGTGATCTACAGCATCGGCAACCGCGAGAAGCTTGTGTTCAAGGCGGAAGCGCGGGCCGAAGGTGGCCTTGCCTTGCGTCCCGGCCTTCCCGTCGATGTGCGATTGGCTCCATGACCGAACTCGCCATCGATGTGCGCGGACTCACCAAGCGCTTCGGTAAAAAGATTGCCGTAGACGGCGTCGATATCCAGGTGCCGCGCGGCGAAGTGTGGGGCTTTCTGGGACCCAATGGCAGCGGCAAGACGACGACCATCCGCATGTTGTGCGGCCTTCTGAAGCCCGACGCGGGAACCGGCACCTGCCTTGGCTATGACGTGATCACGGAGGCGGACCGCATCAAACGCGAAGTCGGCTACATGACGCAGAAATTCTCGTTCTGGGAGGATCTGTCGATCCGCGAGAATCTGGAATTCGTCGCGCGCGTCTATGAGATCGAAGACCGCAAGGCACGCGTGGCGGCAACCCTCGAAAGGCTCGGCCTGACGGCGCGGCAGGAACAGCTTGCCGGGCAATTGTCGGGGGGATGGAAGCAGCGCCTCGCGCTCGCCGCCTGCATGCTGCATGCGCCGAAACTTCTGTTGCTCGACGAGCCGACCGCAGGCGTCGACCCGCAGGCGCGGCGCGAATTCTGGGAAGAGATTCATCGTCTCAGCGAGGAAGGCCTGACCGTTCTCGTCAGTACGCATTACATGGACGAGGCCGAACGCTGCGACCGCATCGTCTATATCAGCGCGGGAAAAATCGTGACGCGCGGCAGCGTAGCGGATGTGATCCGTGAATCGCGGCTGGTGACGTTTCTTATTTCCGGCCCCGATGTGCGGCGCTTCCTGTCGCGCCTCGAAGACAAGCCCGGCGTCGAGCATGTCGCCTTTTTCGGCGCGAAGCTTCATGTCAGCGGCCGCGACCGCGCGGCGCTGGAACAGACTTTGATGCCCTTTCGCAACGATCCCGATTTCCAGATCGAGGAAGCCGAGCCCAGCCTTGAGGATGTGTTCATTCATCTGCAGAATCCGAACGGAAAAGCCGACACCCTGCCCATGGTGAATGCGTGATGCGTAACGGTTTTTCCTTTCGGCGCATGGGCGCGATCCTGATTAAGGAATTCGTGCAGATGCGGCGGGACCGCTTCACCTTTTCCATCATGGTGATGGTGCCGGTGATGCAGTTGATCCTGTTCGGATTCGCCATCAATACCGATCCGAAGGCGCTGCCCACCGCCGTGCATGTGGCCGACAATGGGGTCTATGCGCGCTCCATCCTGGCGGCGTTGAAGAATTCGAATTATTTCGACATCCGCGCCGAAGCCGCGACGCCGGAGGACGGAACGCAGATGCTGGACGAGGGCGACATTTCGTTCCTCGTCACCATCCCCGCGAATTTCACTCGCGATCTGGTGCGCGGGGATTCACCGCAATTGCTGATCGAGGCCGATGCGACCGACCCCGTCGCCGCCGCCAATGCGCTGGCCGCCGTAACCGCGCTGGGCACGCAGGCACTGCGCGATGATCTTGTCGGACCGCTGGCAAGCCGCGCGACGAAACCCGCTTTCACCACCGTCGTGCACCGACTCTACAATCCCGAAGGTATCACGCAATACAATATCGTGCCGGGGCTGATCGGCGTCATTCTGACCATGACGATGGTGATGGTGACGGCGATGGCGATGACGCGCGAACGCGAGCGCGGCACGCTGGAAAATCTGCTCGCCATGCCCTCGCACCCTTTGGAAGTAATGCTGGGCAAGATTATTCCCTATGTGCTGGTCGGCTATATTCAGGTAACGCTGGTGCTGCTCGGTGCGCGATTCATTTTCGATGTGCCGATGGTGGGCTCGCTGGTGCTGCTGATCGGGGCCATCGGCGTGTTCATCGCCGCCAATCTGGCGCTGGGATTTCTGTTCTCGACCGTCGCCAAGACGCAGCTTCAGGCGATGCAGATGACGGTGTTCTTCCTCTTGCCGTCGATCCTTCTGTCGGGGTTCATGTTTCCCTTCCGCGGCATGCCGACATGGGCGCAATGGCTGGGAGAGATCCTGCCCAATACGCATTTCCTGCGCGTCGTGCGCGGCATCCTCCTGAAGGGAAACGGCCCAGCCGATATCTGGGCGAATATCTGGCCGCTCTTCGTCTTCCTGCTCGTCATCGGCACGCTCGCCATGTTGCGTTACCGGCGGACGCTGGATTAGGGCTGAGGATTCTCATTACCCGCGTGTAACCCACGATGCGGTTTTCCACGTCCTTGTGTGCGTTGCGGCCATGGATTGCGGACAGACCTTGCCATAGGCTCACCTCTGTTCACGGACAGCAGTCCGGGGGATGGGGGATGGGGATGGGACAGCGGTCGCTCACCGAGATTGCGGATTCGTTCGGAACCGACAAAGGCACCAAGGGCCCGAGCTTCATCTATGGCGGGCACAATTACACCGACATCTATGAGGCCTATCTTGGCCGTATGCGTTCCGCGCCCTTGAGGATTCTGGAAATCGGCATCGGCGTGAAAGGCCCGGCTTCGCGCGAATATATCGCCCATGGGCGCAATCGCGGCGGCGGCGGCTCGCTGAAAATGTGGTACGAATATTTTCCGCATGCAACGCTCTTCGCCATCGATGTGAATGCGGCGCCCCATCTCGACAATGACCGCGTCCGGACCTTTGTGGCCGACCAGAGCAGCAGGGACGACATCACACGCTTGCTGGACGCCGCGGGGAACGAGCCTTTCGACGTCATCATCGATGATGGCAGCCATCGCCCCGATCACCAGCAGGCTTCGCTCGGACTTCTGTTTCCGGCGCTGAAATCGGGCGGGCTCTATTTCATCGAGGACCTGGAAGCGAACGGCGCGGGCGATGGCGCGTTCGGACGCCATGCCAATGACAGCGTGCTGAACACGCGCCATGTGCTGAAGCACTTCCTGGAGACCGGTGCGTTTCCGACGCCGCACGCGATTCATGACCCGGATTATCTGGCGGCACATATCGCCCAGATGGCCTTTCACGTGCCGCGTGCGGGAAGCGATGTCCTGTCGCTGTTCAAGAAGGCGCGCAACCGCAATCTGAAATATCGCGTCGGCACCGAACGGCTCTGCGCGATTACGAAGGAGTGAAATACTGAGCCGGATTCTTTTCGCTCAGCGCAATGGTCATGCCGGGGGGCAAAATGACAAAGCGGAATATGCTATTTGTCCTGTTTGCATTAGGCGGACCGCTCTCGATCTCATTCACCGCAGTTGCTGCGCAATCAGATGAGACCAGAGCGGAAAGTAATGAGACCGGGCAACAGGGTTCCAATCCCCGCCCAAATTCGACCGTTAACCCCATGGCGGGCTTCATCGACAGGGATTGTGGGGATTTCACCACCCATGCCGAGGCCCAGCGCTTTTTCGCAAATGCGGGGCGGGGCGATCCTCACCGCCTGGATGCCGACCATGACGGACTCGCCTGTGAAGCCCTTCCCTGACGATTTCCGAATTTTTAACCATTCAAGCCCTTCAATAGAGGGGAAATGGCCCCTGTAGCCCCGCCCATTCCTTAACGGGAGCGGGACAGGAGCGGGGCTGGAATCGGTTCGAGGGGAATTCGTTCGTCATGCGTGGCCTTGCCCGGAATTTTGCGGCGGTGTTTTACCTTGGGCTTTCCGCAGCCCTTCTTTCCGCCTGCGTGACGCATCCCTTCACGCCCGGTGCCGGAACGCCCGGCACCGCAGCGACCTATTCCGACGATGTGCCGCGCTTCGTCCGTGCCCCCTCGCCCGCGCAATGCGTTCCCTATGCGCGGCAGGTTTCAGGAATCCAGATTTATGGCGACGCCTATACCTGGTGGGACCAGGCGGCGGGCGTCTATGCGCGTGAACACAGTCCGCGCACCGGCTCGCTTCTGGTGCTGGCCGGTTATGCGGGGCCGAAACGTGCGCATCTTGCGCTGGTGACGAGAGTCGTATCCTCGCGCGAAATTCGCGTCGATCATGCAAACTGTCTGATCGACGGAAATATTTTCCTCAATTCGCCGGTCATCGATGTGAGCCCCAACAATGACTGGAGCGTGGTCCGTGTATTCAACAACCGCGACGGCCATCTCGGCGTGAACAATTACAATGTCGCGGGCTTCATCAGTCCGCTGCGCGTCGCGGGCGGCTAGAGCCCCATATCTCCGTTACCCCCCTTCCGCCGCTTCGCGGCACGCTACGAGCAGCGAAATATCCGCCGGGCTTTTCGCTCTTCGCCCTTCGGCCCCTCAAGGAGGGAAGGCCGCGTGTTCGCATTGGCGATCATGCGAACTTCGCCCTATACCTTGGCCCGACGAATGGGGAGTTCGCGGAGCAGTGAGCGCGCCGGAAAGCGACACGCCGGAAAAGAACCGGATCGGGCTGCGGGATGTCGCGGCCGGACTTTTCCTGCTCGCCGCAGGCATTGCCATCGCCATCGCGGCGCTTGATCTCAATCTCGGCACGCCCGTGCGCATGGGCTCGGGCTTCCTGCCGCTCGGCATCGGCGTTCTTCTTTGCGTCGTAGGCGTGGCCCTTCTTCTCGGCGGCCTGTTGCATGGCGGCGCGGGATTGCCTGCCTTTCCGACGCTTCGTCCTCTGGCCGCGCTGACCTTCGGGTTTGCCGCTTTCGCGGTGCTGATCGGCCCCGGCGGTCTGGTGCTGGCGGGCTTTGCCGGCATCTTCCTTGCGAGCTTCGGGACGCAACAGAAGAGCGTCGTGGAAACGGCCATCTTCGCCGTGGTGCTTTCCGCCGTCGCGGCGGTTCTTTTCGTCGTGCTGCTTGATCTGCCATTACGGCTGTGGCCCACCCTATGAACACGCTGTTCGCCCATCTCGGACAGGGTTTCTCAGTGGCTTTCAGCCTCGAGAATCTTTTCTTCTGTTTTGCGGGCGCGTTTCTCGGCACGCTGGTCGGTGCGCTGCCGGGCGTCGGCCCCATCGCTACCATCGCGATTTTGTTGCCGATCACGTTCCAGCTCGATCCGACCGGAGCGCTGATCATGCTCGCCGGGATTTATTACGGTGCGCAATATGGCGGCTCGCTGACCGCCATCCTTCTTAATCTGCCGGGTGAAATCTCCAGCGTGGTGACCACGATCGACGGTCATGCGATGGCAAGACAGGGCCGCGCCGGTGAAGCGTTGGCGGTCGCCGCCATCGGTTCGTTCATCGCGGGGACGATCGCAACTCTTTTGATCGCGGTCGCCGCGCCGCCTTTGTCGCTTTTCGCGCAGAGTTTTCATCCGACCGATTATTTCGCGCTGATGCTGCTGGGGCTTATCCTGGCGACGGCCCTGACGCAGGGCGCGATGCTGAAAGGCATCGCCATGGTGCTGCTCGGGGTTTTCTTAAGCCTTGTCGGGACCGATGTGACCAGCGGGAGCTTACGTTACACGATGGGCTTTCCGATGCTCGCCGACGGGATCGGCGTGGTGCCGCTTGCCATGGGACTGTTTGGCATTGCCGAGATCGCGACCAATCTCGAAAAGCATTCCGATATGCGGGCGGGCCTTGCCGGGAAAGTGAGCCATTTACGCGTAACGCGCGAAAGCTGGCGGCGCGCGATCCCCGCGATTCTGCGCGGCACCGGCATCGGCAGCGTGCTTGGGCTTCTGCCGGGCAGCGGCAATATTCTCGGCGCGTTCGCGTCCTATCTCGCGGAGAAGAAAATCTCGAAGCACCCCGAAGAATTCGGCCATGGCGCGATCGCGGGCGTTGCGGGTCCGGAGTCCGCGAACAATGCGGGCGCGCAGACGGCCTTCATTCCGATGCTGACGCTTGGCATTCCGTCGAATGCCGTGACCGCGATGATGGTGGGGGCCCTCGTCATTCATGGGATCACGCCGGGGCCGCAGGTGATTACGGCCAATGCGGACCTTTTCTGGGGTCTCGTCGTCAGCATGTGGATCGGCAATGTCATGCTCCTGATCATCAATCTGCCGCTGATCGGGCTTTGGGTGCGGATCCTCGATATTCCCTATCGCTTCCTGTTTCCGGCCATCGTGCTGTTCTGCTGCATTGGCGCCTATGCGGTCAGCTATTCCGCCTTCGATGTGATGCTGACGGCGTTTTTCGGACTGCTCGGCTACCTTCTGAAGAAGCTCGGCTTCGAGCCGATGCCGCTGGTGCTCGCCTTCGTACTCGGCGCGCCGATGGAGGAGAATTTGCGCCGCGCCATGCTATTGTCACGCGGCGATCCGATGGTGTTCTTCGATCACCCGATGGCGGTGGTGTTTCTGATCGCGACGCTCGGCCTTCTCATCATGGGGCTGATGCCGCGCTTCGCCCGCGCGCGCGACAAGGCGATCAGCGAATAGTCCTACTCCACCACCGCGCCGGAATCGCGCACGATGGGGCCCCAGTAATCAAGCATGCGGTCGCGGAATTCCGCGAGTTCCTCGGGCGTCGAGCCGATGACCTCCGCCCCCAGATCCTGCAGACGCTGAACAGTTTCCGGGTCTTGCGCCACGGCGATGGAGGCGGCGGAAAGTTTGACCAGGATATCCGGGGGAAGGCCCGGCGGCGCATAGATCGCCGACCAGGAATAGGTGTCGTAATCGGGGTAACCGCTTTCGGCGACCGTCGGAAGATCCGGCATCGCCGAACTGCGCTCCGTAGTGGTGATGGCCAGCGCTTTCACATTGCCTGCCTCGACCTGCACGAGACCAGTCGGGAAATTGTCGAAGAGGGCATCGATGGTGCCGGCGACCAGGTCGTTCATCGCGGGGCCTGCGCCCGGATAGGGAATATGCACGATGTCGATGCCGGTCTGCTTGGCGAAGAGCGCACCGGACAGATGAAGGATGGTGCCATTGCCGGACGAGCCGTAATTGTAGGTGCCGGGGTTCTCTTTCGCGAGCGCGACGAATTCCGCCACCGTATCGGCCGGAAAATCCTTCCGCACAAGGACAATATTGGGAACGCGCGTCATCAGCGAGATGGGCGCGAAGTCCTCGCGCATGTCGTAGGTCAGATCGGGATAGAGATAGGGATTGATGGCGCTGGTCGACGCGACGTGAAGGATCAGCGTGTAACCATCCGGCCGCGCGCGCGCCACCTGGTCGGAGGCAACGGTACCGCCTGCGCCGTCGATATTCTCGACCACGACCTGCTGGCCGAGTTCTTCGCTCAGCTGCGCCGCGAGCACACGGCCGGTGAGATCTGTGGTGCCTCCTGCGGCAAACGGAATCACAAGGCGGATCGGCTGGCTCGGATAATTCGCGACCTCCTCCGCAGCACGCTCACAGGCAATAAGCCCGAGCGCCAGCGCGGCGACGAATCCGGTTCGGAACAGTGTTAATACCATCTGGAAACTTTGCCCTTCCCGACGCGACTGCCCGAATTTAAAACGTGAATTCAGTCACTTAAAAACTCTTGCGCCATTTGGTCCCGCCCCCTTCTATCACAAAGGCGACAGGTTTATGGTCCGCCGCCTTAAGGACCGGTCCCGATTGAAAATCGCCCCCGGGGACATTTTTCCCCAATAGCCTTTACCGGATGACCCGAGAGCGCAAGCCCCAGTGACAGACGCAAAGATATACGCCGAGACCCCGAACGGGATCGGCAAAGACGGCGATCCTTCACGCACACTCGGCAGCAGCGAGACGAAGGGAAATGAGGTCACCCGTCCCTTTTCGTGGCGGCGCGCGAGCCTGACACTGGCGGCGCTCGGCGTCGTCTATGGCGATATCGGCACCAGCCCGCTTTACGCCATACGTCAGTCGGTGCTCGCCACCAGCGCCGATCTTCCCATTCCCACCGCGGTGATGGGCGCGATCTCGGTCATCTTCTGGGCGCTGATCATCGTCGTGACCGGAAAATACATCACGCTGATGATGCGGGCGAGCAACAAGGGCGAAGGCGGCGTGCTGGCCCTCGCGGCCCTCGCACATCGTTCGCAGAACTTACCGCGTTATCTGAAGACACTGATTGCCAGCGTCGCGGGAATAGGGCTTGGACTATTTTACGGCGAAGCGCTTCTTACGCCCGCGATTTCGGTGTTGAGCGCCGTGGACGGTTTACGGCTTGAAAATCCAGCACTGGGTTTGTTCGTTCTGCCCTTAACTCTGATCATCATCGTCGGGTTGTTTTCGGTGCAATCGCGTGGCACGGCGCAGATTGGGCGCATTTTCGGCCCCATAATGATCGTTTGGTTCGCTACACTGGCAACGCTTGGCGTGCTGTCGATGTTGGAAACGCCGGAAATTCTCTTCGCACTCAATCCCTTTTATGCGGTTGTTATGTTCATGGAAGCGCCCTTTGTGGCGTTCTTCGCGCTGGGCGCGATTGTTCTGTGCGTGACGGGTGTTGAATCGCTTTATGCCGATATGGGCCATTTCGGGCCCCAGCCCATCCGTTATGCCTGGCTGTTTGCGGCGCTTCCCGCGCTCGTTCTCAATTATTTCGGCCAGGGCGCGGCGGTGCTGCGCGATGTCGATAATCTCGAAAGTCCGTTCTTTGCACTGGCGCCGCCGGCGCTCCACTATCCGCTCGTCGCGCTTGCCACCATGGCGGCCATTATCGCCAGCCAGGCAATGATTTCCGGAATGTATTCGATCACGCGCCAGGCGGTGCAGCTCGGGCAGATTCCGCGCATGGAAATTCGTCACACGTCGGCCACCGATTTTGGGCAGATCTATCTGCCTCGCGCCAATACGCTGATGATGTTCGGTGTGGTCGGCATCGTGCTGATTTTGCGCAGTCCGGACCAGATTGCCGCGGCCTATGGCGTCGCCGTCACGGGCCTGATGCTGATCTCGACACTGCTCGCCTCCATCGTCGCCTACAAGCAATGGAAATGGGGCATCTTCCCGATGATCCTCGTGTTCGGCACGTTTGCAATCATCGACATTGCCTTCTTTGCCTCGACCCTGGCGTCAAAGTTTTTCGAGGGCGGCGTCATCCCGGTGGCTATCGCGGCGACCACGATTTTCTTCATGTATGTCTGGCGCTCGGGCCGCCGTGTTCTGATGGACAAGGCCTATGGCGGCGGACTTTCCATGGAGCAGTTCCTGGAGCGCGCCGACAAAACGCCCTTGCGCGTTGCGGGAACGGCGATTTTCATCACACCGCGCCTCGACGAGGTTCCGGGTTCGCTGCTGCACAACCTCAAACACAACAAAGTTCTGCACGAACGCGTCATCCTTTTGCGCGTCGATGTGACGGACGAACCCTTTGTGCCTGAAGAAAAACGCCTGACGGTAAAAAAGCTTGGCAAAGGGTTCTTTACCATTGAAGCGCATTTCGGATTTTTCCAGACCCCTGATGTTCCGCGCGCTCTGCAGAGTTCGCGCGCCTTCGGCCTTGCCATTGATCTGGAAACGACGACGTTCTTCGTCCGGCGTGAGACGCTGGTGCCCGCACGGCGTTCGACCATGCAGCAATGGCGGACGAAACTTTTTATCCGGCTTTACGCCTCGGCACTGGAAGCGGCGCAGTTCTACCGCCTGCCGCCGGGCCGCGTCGTGGAACTCGGCAGCCAGACCGAAATCTGAAAAGAACGGCCCGAAAATCGAAGACCCCATAAGATAAAGGCCAGTGCGGGGATGGAGCCGCACTGGCCTTTTATTATCGCCCGAACTACTTGGGGGAGGACCCGGGCGACAGGAGCGGCGCTGGGTTATTCACCCATCACCGTGCCGTCGGGGAGCGTCGCGGTCAGAAACTGACCGCCGCTGGAACCGTCTTTCAGGGGATGCAGCGTCACCGTAACCGCATCGCCCGGAGCTACCGTGCGCGGGCGCCAGCCACTGCGCGCGAGCGCACCCGGCGAACCCATTTCCAGCGACCACTCCACGTCCTTGCCGGTTTCGTCCGTTACAACGACCTGAAGCCAGCTATGCGGATTGGTCCACTGAAATTCCTTAACCGTACCCGTCATTTCGACGGTCTTTGTCGCGTCGAACATGGCGAAGGAGTGATGGGCGAGCGCCGGGCCCGCCAGAGCCAGCGCGGCGACACCCGCAAGGCCAATCATCTTCATTCTCATGATACGCTCCTGTTTTCTTTCCCACCGGGCCTCCCGGAGGACCGGTTTTCACGAAAAGGACCATGCACCCGGCAACTGACGCGAGGCTGTCGCGAACCTGAAAGGAAGCTGAATTTTCGGCGGCCGAATCCTGCCCTTGCCCCTGACGCGGGAACATTCCACTTTGGCCTTCGAGCGCGGTGGATATTCTCGCCGCGAAACGGGAGCGCCATTCCATTCGCGTATTGCTGGTTGAAGACGACATGGAAATCGCGCGCCGCCTTTCGGAAGGTTTGCGCGACGCGGGCTTCGTCGTCGAACATGCGGGCGACGGGGAAATGGGTCTGTCGCTCGGCAAGACCGAAGAATTCGACGCGGCGATACTCGATCTCGGGTTGCCGGATATATCCGGTGTCGACGTGCTCAAACGCTGGCGAAAGGCCGAACGGCTGATGCCGGTTCTCATCCTCACCGCGCGCGACAGCTGGACCGACAAGGTGGACGGGCTGAATGCGGGCGCGGATGATTACATCACCAAGCCCTTTCATGTTCCGGAAGTGGCGGCGCGGCTTCGGGCATTGATCCGGCGCGCGGCGGGAAAAGCGAGCCCTACACTGACCTTCGGCGAGATCGAGTTGTCGCCGGTTTCGGGCACCGTAACCCTTAAGGGCGTAGCCGTAGACATCACCGCCAATGAGTTTCGCCTGCTGAATTATTTCATGCACCGGCAGGGACGTGTCATTCCCCAATCCGAACTTCTGGATCATCTCTATTCACTGGAAGAAGAGCGCGACCCCAACACGATCGAGGTCTATGTCGGGCGTCTGCGCAAAAAACTCGGGCGTGACATCATCAAGACGTTGCGCGGCCTTGGATACCGCATGGGATGACGGCCGGCTTCTTCTCTTCGCTTCGCGCGCGCCTTGTCATGGGGGCGGTCATCTGGATCGCCATCGGCGTGACGGTGGCTGGCATCTTCATCGCCGCATTGTTCCGCCAGCATGCCGCGGAATTGTTCGACGCCGAATTGCAGGGTCATCTGGATGAGCTGGCGTCGTTGATCGATGTCGATCCGGACGGCAATCCGCGCATTTTCCGCCGGTCCAGCGATCCCAGGTTCAGCACGCTGGATTCAGGACTCGTCTGGCAGGTGAGCCGCAATGGCGCCATTCTGATCAAATCAACCTCTCAGGGAAATGACAGCCTGCCCATTCCGGGCATCGCCCCCGCAAACGGCGTCGTCCGCACCGATGTTTTGAACGGGCCGCGCGGCGCGATGGCGGTGTATGAGCGCATGCTGGTGATTCCAGGCGCCGAACCCATGCGGCTGCAGGTGGGCGCCGATGTCGCGATTCTGGAAGATCTGCTGCGAAGCTTCAATCTGGCGCTGGCGATTTCGCTGGTGCTGCTCGCACTGGCGCTGATCGCGGCGGCTGCTTTGCAAGTGGTGTTCGGTCTTCGCCCCATGTCGCGCCTGCGCGCGGCTTTGTCCGCCATCAAATCCGGCAAGGCCGCCGACCTGCCCCGCGATTTTCCATCGGAGGTGCAGCCCCTGATCGACGATCTGAACAGCATGATCGATCTGAACAAACAGATGGTGCAGCGCGCACGGGCACAGGCCGGAAATCTGGCGCATGGGCTGAAGACGCCCCTCGCGGTGCTGACCGACGAGGCCGACCGCCTTGCCGCCAAAGGGCGCACCGAGGAAGCCGAGATCATCGCCCAGCAATGCCAGCGCATGCGGCGGCAGATAGACTATCAGATTGCGCGCGCGCGCGCCGCGGCCTCGCGTTCCATGCCGGGAATCGCCGCGCCCGTGACGCCGACCGTCGCCAATATCGTGACCGCCATGAAGCGGCTCCATGCGGCGAAGGAATTGAATTTCTCTTTCCGGGACGATGAGAAATGCGTCGCTTTGTGCGACCCGATGGATCTGAACGAAATGGTGGCAAATCTGATCGACAATGCGTGCAAATGGGCGCGCAGCGAGGTCGCCATTACCAGTAGTGTCGATGCGGTCGCGCATGCGGCCGTGATTATGGTGGAGGATGATGGACCGGGTCTACCGCCGGAATCGATGGAAGTCGTGTTCCGGATTGGCGAACGGCTTGACGAGCGCGTACCGGGCTCGGGACTGGGGCTTCCCATCGTGCGCGATCTGGCAACGCTCTATGGCGGCACTATTCGGCTCGAAACATCGGACCGAGGCGGCTTGAAAGCGATCCTGACATTACCGCTGGCGAGTTAGCGGCGATGCATCACGCGCCGCGTTGCAGGGCCGGAATGCGTATCCATTGCGAGAGAACGAATTTCTCGCCTTGCGTCACGGCAAGATTGCCATTGTGCGCCGCCGGTTCGAGACCGCCATCGGGATCGAGATTCCACCAGAACAACGCATCGCCTTTTTTCCCTTTGAACTGACGCGGAATGTTGGGGAAGTCGGTTTCACCGCCCTCATAATCATCGTTCAGAAAAAGAAGGAAGGTCACCAGACGCTGCCCTTCCGCGATGAGCTGGTCTCTCAAGTCCAGATCGCCCGGATCGAGATAATCGGCGTGAGGCGGGAATGGCGTGTTCCGGGCGAAGCGCAGCACCGCAGGCGCTTCCAGTCCGCGATGCGGAAGATGGGTAATCTCGGCGATCCGGTCCAGCAGAAGAATCGTCTGCAGATTGAAATCGGGAATGGAAAATCGCATGGCGGCCGCCGCCTCGACGCCGGGCACCGAACCATCGACCGCAGGAAGCGGCTGAAGGCGGGGGCTTGCCTGCGCAATGAGGTAATCGCACAAGGCCGGCGAGGCGAAATTCTCGGCCACCGCCATGCGCGGGCTGACGCCGAGCGTTTTGGGACGCGGCGGCGTCATATGATTTTTGAGATCGATGCTTTTGCGAAGTGTTGCCCACGCATCCGCCGGTGCATTGCCTTCGAGAGCGCGCGCAGCGAGCGCCGTGTCGCTGCTGAGCGCCGCAAGTTCCATTTGTGCGGGGCCATGCCCGAGTTCCGCCGCGCGCTGGAGATATACAAGCGCAGCCGCCCAATTGCGCTTCATCGCAATGGCGCCTGCAGCCAGGACGGCGGACAGATAAGCCGCTTCGCCATTGCCGTCATTCGCCGCGGACAGAGTAACGGCGACGCCCTCGATGAGTTCATTGCCGTTCTGCGGCATGCCGATCAGGCGGCGCGTCAGATGCATCTTCGCCGCGATATCGCCCGCCATGGCTGCGCCGCGCAGGCGATTGAGTTCAGCGGTGTCGTCTTCAAAATCGGTGTTGGTCATTGGGATTCCTTAAGGGCTCAGTACCGCGTGTCGTCCACGACTTTTGAATACCAGTTGGTGGTGAATTCGAAGGGGACGAGAATATAGGCGGCGTTCGAGGTATCGCCCCATATGCGGTTCTGCAGCGGCGGCGGATTGATGACGACGAGCTTCAGTTTACCTGCCTCGGCAAATTGGTTGGCCGAAAGGGTGACGCGAATCTCGTCATGCGCCACGACCTCGGTCGGAAGGGCTTCTTCGCCGAGGAAGACTTCGCTTTTCTGAATGAAGTTGAAGCCCTTCAGCGTGACGATGGTTTCGGGGCTGCCACGCGGAATGGTGCGCGGGAAAATGCGCTCGATGCCGGGCGTCGGCGCAATACTCATATCGCGCGCGGGCGCGCCTTCGGGCAAGCGGTCGCGTGCATTGATGGTGCCTTTGAGGGCCTCGGCCCAATCGAGCCCTTCGACCACCGAACGGTCGTCATCTTCCATCGAATTGGCAAAAATGCCGCCGCCGTAATCGGCGTGATAGCCGCGCTCCCAGATATCGCCATCCTTGATGACCATGTGGATATCGCGGGTGTTCATGATATCGGCGAGCGGATCGGCGTTTAGGATCAAAATGTCAGCGAGCTTCCCGGCCTCGATGGAACCGATATCCGCGAAGCGGTGCGCGTCGGCGCTCCATTTCGTTGCGGCCTGAATGATCTTCATTGCGGGCATGCGGACATCTTCCTGCATGATCGCCATTTCCTGATGGACGCCGATTCCGGGCGCGGCCTGGGTGATGTCGGAGGATACAACAAGCTTGCCCCCGGCCTCGACGAAGCGGCGAGCGAATTCCGCCTTGTTGCGGAAAGCGAGTCCGCGCTCGGCAATCGTTTCCGCGGAAAGATATTCCGAAGGTTCGCGTAAATTGTCGTGATGATCGGCAATCGCAAAATCGGAATAATAGGAGCGCAGATTGCCGTCGTTGAAGAGATCGAAGGCTTCCTGCCGCACACGGTCGGCGCTGGAGTAGAAGCCGCGATCAAGGGCGACAAATTCAGGCGAGAGGTAGGCGTTGTTCTGAACGAGAAGCTGAATGGCTTCGGGCACCTGCGCTTCGTCCATCGTCGCGAAGGGATCGGACGCGCCGGTCGGTTCCGGACCGCCGCGTGTCGTATTGCCGGCATTGGCCCAGCGTTCAGGTTCGGTTGTGATCGACGCGCCGATATTGCCGAAATGGACCATGACATCGACGCCGATTTCGGCGGCTTCCAGTCCGCGCAATTGCGGACCCATGCACCGGCACGAAACCGCAAGGCCCGCGGCATGGGCTTCCTCGACGACGGGACGCCAGAGATCGATCGGGCCATTGCCGTCACCGATGACGATGAAATCGGCGCCTGCCGCGATAATCTCGCGCGTCATCTGCCGGGCTTCCTCGGGGCTGTAGGGCGTGATGTCGCCGCCACCGGGCTCGAAGCCCTGACGGCCATCAAGGCCAGGACCGGGTCCGCGAAAGCCCACCACGGCCTGAAACAGACGGGGGCCGGCGAATATGCCGTGATTGATGGCGTCGCGGTCGGCAATGCCCTGATCGTTGCGCCCGCCCGACACGATGGCCGAAGTAACACCCCAGTTCAGATAAGCTTCGCCATACTGGAAATTCCAGTTCGATTTGCCGTCGATCAGGCCGGGAAGAATGAACTTACCGGTGGCGTCGATGATCTCGGCGCCTGCGGGTATTTCGACATTTCCCTCCGCCCCCACGGCGGCAATGCGATTGCCTTCCACGACGATCACGGCATTCGCTAGCGGCACGCCACCCAGACCGTCGATCAGCGTGCCGCCGCGCAGCACCAGAGCGGGGCCTGCATCCTGCGCATGAATGGGCGCGAGGCTACCCGAAAGCGCCATCACCGCACAGCAGGACAGAAAAAGGCCAGTTCTGATTTTTGCCATGGCGCGAGGCCCCCCTTTTCGCAGCGGAGGAACAGGCCTCCCTTATTGCGGGGGAAAACTAGGCCATTCCCTGCTTCCGTTCCAGCGCCCACAAGGAAGAAGGATTTCTACTCATAGGCGTATTCACGGATATAGGCCCAGAGCTGGTCCAGTTCGGCTTCGGCAATAGTGCCGCGCCAGGGCGGCATCATGTTTTTGCCGTCGAGTACCCCGGCATCGAAGCGCGCGCGTTCGTCGGCCGTCAATTCCTTCAGATCGAAACTGGTACCGGGATTGCGCAGCCCTGTTCCGTGGCAGCCGGAGCAATGCATGTCGTAGACGGCTTTGCCGAGGTCGGCGTCGCTCTCCTGCGCAACAGCGGCACCTGCTGCAGTGCAGAAGAGAAAAAGGGTTGCGAGGAATTTCCTGCACATTGGTGTGAAGCACTCCGCAAAAGGGATGCGCGATCATGTTCGCAATGCCGTATAGCGGGCAAGGGCGGAATCGCAGCCCGGTCGCATGGCTTGTCGGCAAGGCGAACGGCGCGGTAATCTCACGTCAAAGAAGCGGCGCTCCGACCGGAAAGACCGCCTCTCAGGGAGGATTTCACGTGACCACAAGACGCCGCACATTCGGCCTGTCCATGCTGTTCTGCGCAACCGCGATGTCCGCATGGGCGCAAAGTACGGACTTCGTGCCGGTTACCGACGACATGCTGCTGGTCCCCGACCCTTCCGACTGGCTGATGATCAACCGCACCTATGACGAGCAGCGTTACAGCCCGCTGGATGAAATCAATCGCGACACGGTCGGCGATCTTCGTCTTGCGTGGTCGCGCGGCCTTCCGCGCGGCGCGCAGGAAGTCACGCCCCTCGTTCATGAAGGCGTGATGTATCTGGTGCAGCCGGGCGCGGGCGTTCTCGCCATCGATGCGACCACCGGCGATCAGATCTGGGAATATTGGCGCGATCTGCCGCGCGCGGTTACCGAAGCGGTCGGCGCCGCCGAAACCAGCCGCACCAAGAATCTCGGCATCTATATGGACATGATCTATTACCCGGCGCCGGACGGGTTTCTGGTGGCGCTCGATGCCCGCACCGGAACGGTGCGATGGGAAACGAAAATCCAGGAGCCATCGACCCTCACCGAACATACGGGCGGCGTTCTCGTCGCCGATGGCAAGGTCATCACCAATCGTACCTGCGAGCAGCAGGTCGGATGTTTCATCGCAGCGCATGATGCGATGACCGGCGAAGAAATCTGGAAATTCTTCAACACCGCGCAGCCCGGCACGGAAGACGGCCAGAGCTGGGGCGACACACCGCTGGAAGGACGCATTGCGAGTTCGTGGGGGCTTCCGGGTTCCTATGATCCGGATCTCGGTATCACCTATTGGGGCGTATCGAATCCAAAACCCTATACGCGCCTGTCGCGCCATGGCAGCGCCGATGGCACCTCGCGCGTAGCGCCGGCCGATCTCTATTCCAATTCCACGGTCGCGATCGACATCGAGACGGGCGAACTTGCCTGGTATTACCAGCATGTGCCAGGCGATGACTGGGACGCCGATCATCTGCACGAGCGGACGCTGTTTCACACGCGGGTAGAGCCCAACCCTGATTATGTAAAGTGGATCAATCCGAACATCACGCCGGGCGAGGAGCGCGACGCGGTGGCGGCACTCGGCGAAGGCGGCGGCCTGTTTGTGCTGGACCGCGCGACCGGCGAATTCCTCTGGGCGACGCCGTTTCCCTATGACGTTCCGGAATTTCATATTTCGGATATCGATGTGGAGACGGGCCGCACGCATATCAACTGGAACAATGTGTTTCAGCAGGATGGCGACCGCCGCCTGAACTGTTTCCACAATACGCGCAGCTACTGGTCGACCGCTTACGACCCGACGCGCAACGCGCTTTACGTTCCTTTTCACGATTCCTGCCTCGACATGACCGCCAATCTGGCAGCGCCTTCCGGCTGGGGTCCACGTGTCGGTGTGATCCGTCCGGGGTCCGATCCGGAGAAATTCCTTTCCATCGCCAAAGTCGATCTCGGCACCGGCAAAATGGACATCATTCATTCGCAGCCGGTTCCGGGGAATGGCTCGGCACTGGTGACCGGTGGCGATCTTCTTTTCTGGGGCGACATGTCGCGCCGTTTCCGCGCCTTCGACGCCGACACAGGCGAAATTCTGTGGGAGCAGATTGTCGGCGGCATCGTGCAGACCAGCACGATCACTTACGCCGTCAACGGCAAGCAATATGTCGCCATCCTGACCGGGGACGGCGCATCCGGCACAGACGGACCGGCGCGCCTGACGGGGGTGGCGACATTTCGGGGACACAATGAAATTTACGTGTTCGCGCTGCCGGAACCCGAGTAAACCGCAGGTCCTAAACGTATAAGGGACAACGTCCAAAAGGACGATGGCCCGTGCACGGAGTTTTGCATGTCAGTGTGGAAGCAGAGTTGCATGACCTTCGCGGTGATGACCGCGTCGGCAATATGGGCGCAAAGCGTTTTCGCCGACGAAGCGGTGCCGGAAGGCGCGCGCGATCTGTCCGGCGTGTGGTGGACGGAAACCTACGCCCCGCGCATCCTGCCCATGGACGGCAGCGATATTCCCTTCACCGAAGAGGGACGCGCGCAATACGAATAGAACATGGCGCAGCTGCGCTCGGGCGAACTGGAAGATCATTCGCGCGTCTGGTGCTCGCCCGATGGATTGCCGCGCGTGTGGCAGCAGCCTTACCCGTTCCGCATCGTGCAGACGCCTGAGGAAATGGTGATCCTGTATGAACGCAATGCGATGTACCGTGTCATCCCTGTCGATGTGCCGGTGGGCGATATCAACGATCTCTTTCCCTATTTCGCGGGCAATGCCTATGGGCATTGGGACGGCGACACGTTTGCCACTGAAGTGCTCGGCTTCAAAACCTATACGACCTTCCTCGACGATACGGGCCTGCCCTCCACCTTCGATCTGCATATCGCCGAGCGCATGACGAAAATCGACGACACGCATCTCGAAGTCGTCGTGACCATTACTGATCCCGCGGTTTACGCAGAGCCCTGGGATGCGCGTTTCGTCTTTACGAAGCGCGATGACATCTCGCATTTCGATTTCTGGGTGTGCGGCGAAGAACACCGCGACATTTCGAGCGTGGAAGGAGTGACCCCATGAACTCTCTGAAAAAAGCACTCCTCTTCAGCGTTGCGTGCCTGTCACTGAGCGCTCCCGCGCTGGCGCAGGACGTGGCGCCGCCGGATTTCGGCGTGAATTTGTGGGCGAAGCCATTGGGCCCTCATTTTCCTCCGCCATCGGGTCCGGGACCGGTGCAAAATCCGCCGGACAATCCCTACGAGTTCGTTGCGAATGTCGGCAATTACCGCGGCGACATCACGAACCCGATCCTGCAGCCCTGGGCTGCAGAACGCATCGCTGCACAGAGCGCCAAGGAAGCGGCCGGCGAGGAAGCTGGTACCGCGCAGCAGACTTGCCGCCCCTCCGGGGTGCCCGGAATTCTGCAGCTGAACGATCTTGTACAGATCGTTCAAACGCCGGACATCGTGATGTTTCTTTATGCGCGCGCGCATCAATCGCGCGTCATCCACATGAATGCCGAGCACCCAGAGAATCTGACGCCGTCCTGGTATGGTCATTCCATTGGCCATTACGAAGGCGACACGCTGGTGATCGACACGATCGGCCTGAACGACAAACCCTGGGTGGACCGTTACGGGACGCCGCAGACCGAACAGATGCATGTGGTGGAGCGCTATCGCATCATTCCGGATCCAGAAAATGGCGGCGACCGGATCGAAGTGCATTTCTTCGTCGAAGATCCGGGCGCCTTTACGATGCCATGGTCGGCGCTGACCTATTTCGAAGCGCGTCCGGGCGAGCCGCTCGACGAGCAGATCTGTCAGGAGAACAACCGCGCACTGGGTGAAGAAACCAACCAGATGATACCGCGCGCGGAATATACCTATCCGTTCTGAAGAAGCGGACGATTTAGAATAGACTGTCCTTCCCGGCGAGCGACGCATTTCCCGGAATCCTGGGAATGCGCGCCAAGGAAGGGAAGCCAAGTAGGCTCAAACGGCACCGCTGGACGGTGCAATATTCCTATAAATCTATTGCGCCGGCTTGCGACGATGCCATCGGCGCATATGTTGGCACCTCGGTCCCCTTCCCTCCGACAAACCGAAGGGTTTGTCCTCGCCGGGGATGACATTCGTGTTTTGCGTTATCTCAGAAGTCCGCCGTCAGATCGGTCGGGATTGGATATTCGCCGCCTTCAGTGTCGCGCGGATTATCGGCGCAACGGATTTCCTCATATTGCTCGCGGCGCGAACGGTCGTAACGCTGTGTCCCCATCCAGGGCGCGGTAAATGTGCCGGCATCCTCGACGAAGACCTCGGCATGTAATGCCGCACCGTCTTCGATCACGGTATAGCGTTCGACGACATGCAGAGCATCGGTGTGCGGCGTGCCGTAATAATCGATGGGACCGACATTGGTCATGCCGACCGTGTCGATGACCAGCGACTCGCCCTCATACCAGCCTACGGAATGGCCGTACGGCGAAGGCACGACATTTTCGGGATGCTGCGCATTCATCGAGACGCGGCGCACCTGCTGATCGCGGTGATAGAAGATCGTGACCATGTCGTCTTCCTGCAGAAATTCGACCGGATCGCGCAGCAGAAGGATATGCGGCGTGCCGACCAGCATGCAGAGCTGCAGAAGCTGCCAATCGGACTGGCCCATCGACTGCTCCTTTTCGCCGCGCGCGCGAATGAGATCGGCGGCCCATGGCTGCAATAGGGGATCGTTGTAATTGCCGATCCACAGATCGGTGCCGGGGAGGCCCTGCCCGCGATCCTGTCCGTAGAGGTGCTGCATGCCGGGAAGATGGCTGACCGGCCCTTCGCCCGTTTCAGGATCGGCGAGATGGGAAACATTGTGCTGCCACCAGCCTGCAAGACTCGGGACATGGTCCTGCGGCGTAGCGGGCATCACCGGCATGAACGACATATCCGTGGCGGCTTCCGTAACGGATAGAGGCGCTGCCTCGGTCGTTTCCGCTGCTTCCTGCGTACAGCCGGCAAGCAGGGCCATGGTGCTAAGCCAGACGATGCGCGATGCGTGAAGTGCCTTGAACCTTGCGTCGACCGGCATTCGAACTCCCCCTTTTTTCGCGGCGTCTGTTCGACACCTACCAATTTAAGGCTTAGGCAAATCATAGCAGCTTCGCGCGAGGGCGAAAGAACGTGCGTAGCGGGCGCGAGGCGAATGCGACAGAGCCGTCTATCGGTCGCCAATATATTGGAAGACCCGCTGCGCCCAGATGTCGGACTGTTTGATGGCCAAGAGCTCGCGGTTGATCGCCTCGCGCAACGGGCTGTTTTCCGGCAGGGCGATGGCATAATCCTGCGGTGCGAAGGTGCCACCCAATACCACCACACGTCCCGCAAATTCGGTCAAAGCAAGGTGTTTCAGGACCGGCGCATCGTAAACGAAGGCGTCGATGGCGCCGTCCTCGATCGCGGTCATTCCCGCCTCTGCCGTATCGAAGGGTGCGGCGACAATGCGCTCCTCCACCAGCCATGCCGCGCTGGTCGATCCCTGCAATGTTCCGACGCGCAGGTTCGGAAGATCGGATACCCCCCGCACGCGCCCGTCGATCTGCTGCACGGTGAGCGCCGATGTGACGATGCCGGTGAAGACCGTGAACAGGAAAATGCTGGCGATGACCCATAGGGTGGAGACGAAGCGTCCGGCCAGCGAGCGCGGCGATTGATCGGCATATTGCGTCGTGACCAGCATGGCGAGCGACAGCCATACGCCGCCCGCAATGCCGTCCAGCGGCGGCCCGCCGAAATATTCGGCATTGCGGTGACGTTCGGTGGCCCAGAGGAGAAGGCCGACAACAACAAGCGCGAGGACGACAAAGGCGACGACCAGCATCGCCTGCCAGGTGACGAGCCCGCTTAACGTTGCCCACACCGAGCCTTCGCTGGGAGCCGTCGCTATGGCGAGGCCCGTCGAAAAGAAGGGATGGGTGAAGTCGAGCATACGCTCGCGTTCCTCGGTGACGGTGAGCGCGGCGACGGCGGCATCGAAACGGCCTGACGCCGTGCCGTCGACGAGTTCGGCAAGACTTGCTTCCTCAAAGCGGTAGGTAAGCCCGAGCCGGGCCGCAATATCACGCCATAACTCGATGGAGAGCCCGGCCCACTCGCCCGTATTGTCCCTGAAGGCAAAGGGCGGCACGACCCGTGTGCCGATGGTCAGCGTTGTATCGGCTGGCGCGGCGGCCGGAGCGGTCAGAGGGACCTCGATTTCCTGCGCCACGGCGCTCGCCGAGACGAGCGCCAACACAGCGAGCCCAAGCACGAGCGAGCGACGGAGGTTCATCTGTTGTGAGACTTCGAGGAGAGGAGACCCTAGAGCAACGCTAACGTCAGGTCGGAGCTTCGGCAAGATGCCTTTACTCTGCCGTCCGGCGGAGCGCTCCGCTTAAACATGCGTCAGGTAAGGCTTTAGGACATTTGATGTATCGGTCCGCTGCGATTGACGCTCAAGGCCTAATCCATGCTATCCCGATGAGACCGATTCCGAGAATGTGAACAGATGTACAATTGCGCGAAGTGTCCCGGCTATTGCTGCTCTTACCCGCTGATCCAGCTGAACAAGACCGACGTGCAGCGGCTGGCCAAGCATTTCGGCCTCAGCTTCGAGCAGGCGAAGAAGAAATACACGAAGAAGGACCCTGAAGCGGAATATGCGATGCGCCGCAAGGCCGACAAACATTTCGGCGCCATCTGCCAGTTCTTCGACACCGAAGAACGGCGCTGTACCATCTACACCGCACGCCCGAAGATCTGCCGCGAATATCCCGGCGGGCGCTGCGGCTATTATGACTTCCTGTCGCATGAGCGCCGTTCGCAGGATGACCCGGACCACGTCGCCTCGACCTGGAACAAGTAAGGTCTCGAACGGATAGTGCCGCTTCATCGCGGCGCGGGCGCGCATCCTTCCATCCTTCCGCGCATAAAAAAAGCGGCGGGCCTTTCGACCCGCCGCCTCTTCTGCATTTTAATGCTTACCAGTGATCGGCAGAGAGAATCTTCGTCGTCTCCAGCGGTACGAGCACATGCGCGGTGTTTGAGGTGTCACCCCAGACATGGCTGTGTACCGGTTCCGGATTCTGCACCACAATGTCAATGAGGCCGACATTGGCGAGCGCCGAGGCAGGAACGGTTGCCGTGATCTCGGTACGGCTGGTGATCGTTGCCGGAACTTCCTGGCCTTCGACGAGCACCTTCGAGCCCTCGACGAAGTTGAAGCCGGTGATCGTCACCTGCGTATCGGCTGTACCGCGCGGAATGGTGTACGGCACGAGTTTCTCGATCGCAGGCGTCGGAGCGATCCGGGAATCGATGCCGCCCGTCTGACCCCAACCGCCATTGCGGGCATTCGGACGCCAAGTGGCATCCTTCAGAGCCGCAACCCAGTCGAGACCTTCGACAAGATCACGATCGTCATTGAACGCGTTGTTGTTGAAGAGCGAACCGCCATAATTCGGATCGTAGCTGCGGTCCTGGATCACACCGTCCTTCATGACGGTGTCGATCTGGCGCAGGTTCAGAATGTCGACCGTCGGGTCGGCGTTCACGATGATGATGTCGGCGAGCTTGCCCGCTTCAATCCTGCCAAGGTCTTCCAGTAGGAAACCGTCAGCCACCCAGGACGTACCGGCCTGAATCGCCTGCATCGGAGTCATACCGATGTCTTCGACAAAGGAGGTCATTTCCTGATGCATGCCGATACCCGGCGGCGATTGCGGCGTGTCGGAAGCGGCAACGATTTTGCCGCCCGCATCCGCATAGGCCTTCAGGAAGACCATCATGTTGGCGAAGCCGCGGGTACGCACATCCAGCTGTTCCGGGGTGAGGTACAACGCCGGATCCTTGACGTTTTCCAGAACGCCCGAAGCCGGCCATTGCGGGTAATAGGCCATCAAAGCCGCATCGGAATAGAACGTTTCGTTTTCCTGCTGCACGCGTGCCCAATTGCGATGGAAGCCACGCTGGGCTGCCATCATGTCGGGCTCGAGATAGGCATTACAGGCGAGAAGCTGTTCCACCATCGGCTGGACTTTCGCCGGGTCCATATCGGAATAGGCGTCGGGCGGCAGGCCGATATAGGTCGCCCATGCGGCTTCATCGACCGCGATCTGCGTGCCGACATTGCCGGTGTGGACGTAAACGATCCCATCGCCCATCGCGCAAACCTCACGCGCGCGTACTTGCGGACCCATCGAGCGGAACACCACTGCCATGCCGAGGCGCTGCGCTTCCGCAACAGCGGCGGCATGGATGTCCACCGCGCCGTCGCCATTGGCGAAGGTGATGAAATCCGCATCCGCTTCATGCATGGCCTGAACATGCGCGACCGCCTGCTCTACCGAAGAGACGATACGGTCGCCCGCACCCGGCAGATATTCGTCTTCCTTGTCATTGTTCGGACCGGCGCCGGCGATGCCGACATTGGTCATGAACAGACGCGGGCCCTCTAGCATGCCCGCATTGATCACGTCGCGAAGCGCCTGGCCGGCATTGTTACGGCCACCCGACACCATCGCCGAGGTCACGCCCCAGGCGATGTAGGGTTCGCCGTAATGCCAGTTCCAGTTGGCTTTCGCGTCGATCAGGCCGGGCAGAACGAATTTGCCCGTGGCGTCGATGATCTCGGCGCCTTCCGGCACGGCGACTTCACCGTTGATGCCGACCGCCGTGATCTGATTGCCCTCGACGACGATGGCGGAATTCGCCACCGGTGCGCCGCCATTGCCGTCAATCAGCGTACCGCCCTGAATGACATAGGCCGCCGCAGCAGGTGCTGCAGGCGCAGCGGCGGCTTGCTCTTCCGCAGCGGCGGGCGCTTCTGCAGGCGCCTCCGCAGCGTTTTGATTCTGCGCTTCGCAGCCCAGCAGAAATAATCCCATGCCCGCTACCAAGGCAGCGCGCGTTCCCAAGCGTCCCATAAATTCCCTCCTCACCTGTCGGTGATTGTTATTGAAGGCGCGGAGATTACGGCATCGCCCGGCTTTGCGGGAGTCTCGTAATACGGGCTTTCCAATAAATCTTCGCGGGGGTGATTGGACGTCCGAACGGAGCGGAAGGGCAGGAAGCCGCCTGCCTCAGCGGCTTTCGCGCTGCCGCAGCGCGGCGTCCCCATTTTTTTCCAGTATTTGCAGCCTGTTACGGCTGTCCGCCGGGACCGAAATGCGTGGTGAGATAGGTGAGGACGGATTGTCGGACATCGGGACGCATCTCCGGCATGCCGCGCGCGGCGACCATCCGGGTCAGCACCGCGTCCCAAGCGGCGGCGTCCATATGCTGCTGCATGACGAGCTGCAGTGAGTGGCAGGCGGCGCAATAGCTTTCGATGAAGACGCGATTCGCATCGTCCGGGAGGCCGGAATGAGGATCGTTCGGATCGAACAGCGAAACGACCGCGCCATCTTTCATCGACGTAGCTTGTGGGTCGAGCGCCTGAAACGAGGCGGCATAGGACGGCTCCAGCGGCCACGCATCCGCAAGTGTTGCCACGCGTGCCCGCTGGTCGGGTGTCAGCGTCGATGCCGGAGATGACTCAACTCGATCTGTTATCTGCACCGCTCCCTCCGAACACGCGGCGGCAGCGATGAGCACGAACAGCAGAAGGCAGTGAAACCCTCGCATCATACGGCGAAGACCGCAATGCGGTGCTGCATATTGTTGTTGTAGCCTTCGGGATTCCAGCCCGGCGTCACGGGAGGCTGCATGATGTTTTCGGAATCGGTCGCGCGCGCCCAGATTTCGTAATAGCCCGCTTCCGGCAGCACGACATTCGCGCGCCAGCGCTGCCATGCATAGCGATTGGCGGGCTCGGCCAATTCCGCCTCCATCCATGTCTTGCCGAAATCCATCGAGACATGCATCGCCGACACTGATCTGTCGCCCGCCCAGGCATGACCGCGCACTTCGAAACTTTCACCGGGCGCCACGCGATGGCCGGTTTGCGGCGCGGTGACGAGCGATTTTACCGGTAATGATTCAATGATTTTCATATCTTCTTCGGGGACAACCGATCCCGGCGCGACCGAATAAACCGGCATTCGATAGGCACCGTTCATCTTTTCGCCGTCATGCACGCGATCTCTGATCCAGATGCGCGTCAGCCATTTCTGCGAGCAGGAGCCCGGCCAGCCCGGAACCACAAGACGCAAGGGGTGGCCGTTCAGTAGGGGGATAT
>CAIOYY010000082.1 GCA_903862715.1 uncultured Alphaproteobacteria bacterium | reverse complement strand
CTGAAGATCATCAGGCAAGATCAGTTGGCGGGGGCAGGGGGCGCCGCCGGTTCAGGCGCGGGATTTTGCGTGACATTCACGTCCGGCAATTCCAGCGTTACGTCGGGATTGTCATCAACGATGGTGACGGAATCCGGATTATTCGTCTGCATCGCGTTAAATCCGCCAAAGGCGAAAAAGGCGACCAGGACGACCAGGACGCCACCAATAATGACGGCCAACAATGTATTACCCGTCGAATTTGAGTCTTCAGCCATGTTTTTCCTCTTGCAGGGGTCTGCTGCAGATCAAACGAATGGACCGAAGACTTGTTCCGTTTAAGGCTCCATGCGGGCAAATAAGGAACCGGGCGCTCAGTTCGTGCGCAGGAGTTCCGCCGCTTCGCGGGCGAAATAGGTGAGAATCGCGTCTGCGCCCGCACGCTTGAAAGCCAGCAGGCTTTCCATCATGGCGCGTTCGCGGTCGAGCCATCCATTTTGGCCAGCGGCAACAAGCATCGCGTATTCGCCGGAGACCTGATAGGCGGCAGTAGGCATCCCGAATTCGCGCTTCACCCGGCTCAGCACATCGAGATAGGGCATGCCGGGTTTGACCATCACCATGTCCGCGCCCTCGGCAATGTCGAGCGCGACTTCGCGCAAGGCTTCGTCGCTATTCGCGGCGTCCATCTGATAGCCGCGCTTATCGCCGACCGCCGATTGCGAGCCCAACGCCTTGGATGATCCGACGGCATCGCGGAACGGGCCGTAAAAGGCCGAGGCATATTTGGCCGCATAAGCGAGGATGATGGTGTCCTTGTGACCTGCGTTTTCCAGCGCGGCGCGAATGGCGCCGATACGGCCGTCCATCATGTCGGAAGGCGCAATGATATCGCAGCCCGCTTCGACCTGAACGAGCGCCTGACGCACGAGGATTTTGACCGTTTCGTCATTGGCGACATTGTCATCAACGATAACGCCGTCATGGCCATGGCTGGTGTAGGGATCGAGCGCGACATCACACATGATGCCGATATTCGGCACCGCCTTTTTGATGGCGCGCACGGCACGGCAAATGAGATTGTCGGGATTGGTACTCTCGGCGCCGTCAGGCGTCTTCAGGGATTTATCCGTATACGGAAAGAGGGCGATGACGGGTATGCCAAGCCGGGCGGCGTCCCGGGCCGCGTCCACCGCATGATCGATGGAAAGGCGTTCGACGCCGGGCATGGTCGCGACAGCCTCACGTCTGCCTTCGCCATCAACGACAAACAGTGGCCAGATGAAATCGTCCGGTGACAACCTTGTTTCGGCGACGAGGCGGCGTGACCAGTCGTGGCGGCGCAAACGGCGCATGCGAAGCGCGGGGAAAGCGGGTGTGTGGACCATGGGGGCAATCTAGGACGCCAACGCGGATCGAGGCAAATGGCGGAAAATGGCGACCGGCTCTTGCGGCGAGCCACGTCGCAGAGGTTACTTCGTCCTATGGTAGAAGGTGACATCTGGGTTCGGGAAGAGGGCGTGCTGGGCCGGCTGACGCTGAACCGTCCGCGCGCATTGAATGCGCTGACTTTGCCGATGTGCGCGGCGATTCTGGATCGGCTGGAGGCCTGGCGCGACGATACCGGTATCGAAGCGGTGCTCATAGATGCGGTGCCGGGACGGGCATTCTGTGCCGGCGGCGATATACGCGCGATCTATGAGTGGGGAAAGGCAGGCGATCCGCGCGCCGTGGAATTCTTTGACGTAGAATACCGCATGAATGCCGCCATTGCGCGTTTTCCCAAACCCTATGTTGCTTTGCTCGACGGGATTGTAATGGGCGGCGGCGCAGGGGTTTCCATTCATGGGGGCTATCGCGTGGCGAGCGAGAACACGGTGTTCGCCATGCCGGAAACCGCCATCGGTTTCTTTCCGGATATCGGCGCCAGTTTTTTCCTGCCCCGGTGCCCCGGGGAGATGGGGATGTATCTCGGCCTGACCGGCACACGGATGGGTCCGGCGGACATGCGCTACACGGGACTGGCGACGCATTACGTGTCTTCCGCACGGCTCACAGAGATTGCTCCCCGGTTGGCCGCCGGGGAAGGGGTGGATACCGTCCTCGATTCGTTGGCGGACAATTGCGAAACGGCGCCACTGCACGCACACCGGGAGGCTCTGGACCGGGTTTTTTCCGCCTCCGATGTCAAAGAAATGCAAACAAGGTTAACGGCCGAGGGAGAATGGGGAAGCGAGATCTCCGGTCTGCTGGCGGCCCGTTCGCCGACGAGTTTGAAGTTGACCCACCGCCTTTTGCGTATCGGGGCCAGTTTGGATCTCACGGGCTGTCTGGCGCTGGAACTGAGACTGGTCCGAAAAATTCTTCAGGGAAGCGAGTTCTACGAAGGCGTTCGTGCGGCGGTGATCGACAAAGATCAGGCACCGCAATGGAATCCGCCGACATTGGAGGCGGTAACCGATGCGGATATCGACCGGTTTTTCAACCTTTGAAGCGAAGCCTATGCCGCACCAAAATGGGACATGTGAGGCGTCTTGCCGCTAAGGGGCCGTTAACGCCCGTTTGGTAGCGTTCCGAATGAATTTGCATGGCAAGCGAAGCCATACGGGGGACGTAATGACGGCACTTGCACGGACGGCGGAAATGACGGTTCTCGAACAGTCGCAGGATCTGCGTTCGCATTATCTTGAAAGTTTGAATCTTGTGGAGCGGCTCCACCGCCAACTCCTCGACGTCATTAAGGACGAACTCGATCGCAAAGGCGAACGCATCGTCAATAGCGTGCAAGCGCTACTGCTTTTCAATATCGGCGACCAGGAATTGACGGCAGGCGAGCTTCGCACCCGCGGCCATTATCTCGGGTCGAATGTCTCCTATAATCTCAAAAAGCTTGTCGAGGCTGGTTATCTCCATCACCAGCGTTCGGATACCGACCGCCGCTCGGTCCATGTCAGTCTGACGGAGAAGGGTCTCGAAATACGGGAAACGGTCAAAAGATTGTTTCACCGCCACCTGGAGTCCATTGAGGCCGTCGGAAACGTCAATAGCGGTGATTTGGCTGCCCTTAACACCAGTCTGAAGCGCCTTGAGCGCTTTTGGCTCGACCAGGTCCGCTACCGCCTCTAACCGGAAGTGTCTAGATTCCGCCCCCTTTTACGGGTATTGGGCTGAAAACTGTGACAATTCGCATGGAGCGGACCACCCCCCTTAGGCTAAGGTGGGGGTTCAAGGTCCCCGCTTCGAGCGGACCGATTAGGGAAGAGCCCGGAAAATGCCGTTTGCGTACGGCCAGACCTTCAAGGACGCTCTGGCAAGTCTGAAGACCGAAGGCCGGTACCGGGTGTTCACCGATATTGTGCGCCGCCGGGGTTCGTTTCCCGTGGCGGAACACCATACGGATGCGGGTATCCGCCCGATCACGGTCTGGTGCAGCAATGACTATCTTGGCATGGCCCAACACCCGAAGGTGCTGGCGGCGATGCGCGAAACCCTGGAATTTTCCGGCGCCGGTTCCGGCGGCACGCGTAATATTTCCGGCACGACACACCATCATGTTCAGCTTGAGCGCGAACTCGCCGATCTGCATGGCAAGGAATCCGCGCTGCTGTTCACGTCGGGTTTCGTATCGAATGACGCGACGCTTTCCACGCTCGCCAAACTTCTGCCGGGCTGCATCTTCTATTCTGACGAATTGAATCATGCCTCGATGATCGAGGGCATGCGCCGTTCGGGCGCCGACAAACGCGTCCATCGCCATAACGATCTCGATCATCTTGAAGAATTGCTGCGCGCCTCCGATCCGAGTGCGCCCAAGATCATCTGCTTCGAATCCGTCTTCTCGATGGAAGGCGATTTCGGCCGCATCGGCGACATCTGCGATCTCGCCGAGAAGTACAACGCCATGACCTATCTCGATGAAGTGCATGGCGTTGGCCTTTATGGTCCGCGTGGTGGCGGCGTTGCGGAACGCGAAGGCGTCATGCATCGCATCGACATCATCGAAGGCACGCTGGCAAAGGCCTTTGGCGTCATGGGTGGTTACATCACCGGCAGCAGCACATTGATCGATTGCGTGCGTTCCTATTCACCGGGATTTATTTTCACGACGTCGCTGCCCCCGGCTTTAACGGCTGGTGCGCTCGCCAGCGTGCGTCACCTGAAGAGCAGCAATGTGGAACGCGAAAGGCTGCAGAATCGCGCCGCGCGCGTGAAACGTCTGGCTTCGGAAACCGGCCTGCCGCTGATCGATTCGCCGAGTCACATCGTGCCGATTGTCGTGGGCGATGCCAGTCTGTGCAAAGCGGTGTCGGATGAGCTGCTTTATCAGCACGCCGTCTATGTGCAGCCGATCAATTATCCGACGGTTCCGCGTGGCACGGAGCGTCTGCGCATCACGCCGACGCCGCAACACACCGACGATATGATCGATGAGTTGATTGTTGCGCTCGATACGGTGTGGACCGCGAAACGGATTCGCCGGGCCGCTTAAGCCTGCAAAGACTCAGACGCCGCGACTTAACCTCTGCGTCGCCGCCCTGATGGGGTGGGGGAACGTCCGAGTCCTATCTTCTTGGCAAATTCGGAACGCTGTGCCGCGTAGTTCGGCGCGACCATCGGATAATCCGCGGGCAGGCCCCATTTCGCGCGGTATTCTTCCGGCGTCAGATTGTAGTTCGAGCGCAGATAGCGCTTCAGCATTTTGAGTTTTTTGCCGTCTTCGAGGCAGACAATATATTCCGGCGTCACCGAGCGCTTCACCGGCACCACCGGCTTCTGCGCCGTCGCCAGTTCGCCCTGGGCCGTGCCTGCAAGCCCGCCGAGGGTGCTGTGGACGGTCTTGATCATCGCGGGCACGTCGGCCGCCGCAATCGGGTTATTGCTGACATAGGCGGCGACGATTTCGCTCGCCAGTTTCAAGAGTTCCTCCGCTTTAGCGGAAGGGGTATCGGAATCCTGTGCCACTCGCGTCCCTCGTGTTCCCGTCAGGAATCGGCCAATAAAGTCTATACGCATCTGTTCTTGGAGAAAGCAAGATTAACCAAGTGCAGATGGCGTTGCCGCTGGACACCGCTAAACAAGATAAGCAAAAAAGCCCGAAATCTGGGATTTCTATCCTTTCACAGTCGCCGAATCTCCCTCACCGATCTCGGCAGTTCTTGTCGATTTTTGGCTACTGCATTGGTTTGTGTTGACCTCGCTGGGTTCGTCCTCAAGGCAAAGAATTTTACCTGCGACGCGCGGATCGGTCGTATACCGCCGCAAGATTTGGTAAAGGTGCACCCCCTTTCCACAACCAAAGCCACAGACGCGTAGGAGATGTGCAGGATGACGGCGGCGAGCGAAAAGTCCTTTGCGGGCGGGTCCGATTTCTTCAGCCGCGGCCTCAGCGAGGCCGATCCGGAAATCGCCTCGGCCATCGGGCTCGAATTGCGCCGCCAACAGGAGAAGATTGAACTCATCGCGTCGGAAAACATCGTCTCCAAAGCCGTCCTTGAGGCGCAGGGTTCGGTGCTGACCAACAAATACGCCGAAGGCTATCCGGGCCGGCGCTATTATGGCGGCTGCGAATATGTCGACATCGTCGAGACGCTCGCTATCGAGCGCGCCAAAAAACTCTTTGGCTGTAACTTCGCCAATGTGCAGCCCAATTCCGGCAGCCAGATGAATCAGGCGGTGTTTCTCGCGCTGCTGCAGCCGGGCGATACCTTTATGGGGCTCGATCTGGCGGCCGGCGGACATCTGACGCATGGCTCGCCGGTGAACATGTCGGGCAAATGGTTCAAGGTCGTGCCCTATGGCGTGAGGCCCGACGATCACCGAGTCGACATGGACGAAGTCGCGCGCATCGCGCGCGAAACCAAGCCGAAGCTCATCATTGCCGGCGGCACCGCCTATTCGCGGGTATGGGATTTCAAGCGCTTCCGCGAAATCGCCGATGAGATCGGCGCTTATCTGATGGTCGACATGGCGCATTTCTCCGGCCTCGTCGCGGGTGGCGCGCACCCGAGCCCGCTTCCGCATGCCCATGTTGTCACGACGACGACGCACAAATCGCTGCGCGGCCCGCGTGGCGGCATGATCCTTTGCAATGACGAAGCCATTGCCAAAAAGATCAATACGGCGATCTTCCCCGGTCTGCAGGGCGGGCCTCTGATGCATGTCATCGCCGCGAAAGCGGTGGCGTTCGCCGAGGCGCTGCAGCCGGAGTTCAAACTCTATGCGCGCGCGGTCGTGGAAAATGCACGCGCGCTGGCGGAAGCCTTGAAATCGGAAGGGCTCGATATTGTTTCGGGCGGCACCGACAATCATCTGATGCTGGTCGATCTGCGTCCAAAGCGCGCGACAGGGAAGGCCGGCGAGAAGGCGCTCGATCGCGCCAACATCACCTGCAACAAGAACGCGATTCCGAACGATCCCGAAAAACCTTTCGTAACGTCGGGCATTCGACTCGGCACGCCCGCCGGAACGACGCGCGGTTTCGGCACCGCGGAATTCCGCGAAATCGGAAAGCTGATCGTGGAAGTGATCGACGGTGTCGGCGCTAAGGGCGAAGACGGCGATAGTGCTGTGGAGGCGAGTGTTCGCAAACGCGCAATGGCGCTTTGCGAGCGTTTTCCGATTTATCAATAGGGGGAATTGGATGCGCTGCCCGTTTTGCGGACACGACGACACACAAGTTAAGGACAGCCGCCCATCGGACGACAATGCCGCGATCCGTCGCCGGCGCCTTTGTCCGGCCTGCGGCGGCAGGTTCACGACGTTCGAACGCGTGCAATTGCGTGAGTTGACGGTTGTCAAGAAAACCGGACGCCGCGAAGCGTTCGACCGAGAAAAACTGGAGCGCGCGATCTATCACGCGCTGCGCAAAAGGCCGGTGGAAGCGGATCGTGTCGAGCGCATGATCACCGGCATTGTGCGCCGGCTTGAGAGCATGGGCGAAAACGAAATCCAGTCGAGCGTCATCGGCGAGCTTGTGATGCAGGCCCTCGGGTCCCTCGACAAGGTGGCCTATATCCGTTTCGCCTCGGTCTATAAGAACTTCCGCGAAGCGCGCGACTTCGAAGAGTTTGTCGGCGAAATCGCGGGCGACCAGGATTGAGACCGCCCTCCCGTCGGAGGGCATGAGGAAGTGGATGATCTCCGGCGACGAAGACGAACGCCATATGCGCCATGCATTGCGTCTGGCGCGGCGTTCGCTCGGACGCGTTGCGCCCAATCCCGCGGTTGGCTGTGTAATCCTGTCGAAAGACGGTGTTGTTGCGGGACGTGGATGGACCGCGCCGGGCGGACGGCCGCATGCGGAAACCATCGCGCTGCAACAGGCGGGCACGAAAGCCGAGGGCGGCACGGCCTATGTCACGCTGGAGCCCTGCGCGCATTATGGTGTGACGCCGCCCTGCGCGACTGCGCTTATTGCGGCGGGCATTGCGCGTGTTGTCGGCGCCGCGGCGGATCCCGATCCGCGCGTGAACGGCAAGGGCTACAGTATGCTCAGGGATGCCGGGATCTTGGTCCTTGAACATATCTGCGAAGCCGAGGCGCGGGCGTTGAATGCCGGTTTTTTCTCGCGCATCGAAAAGGGGCGTCCGCTGATTGCTCTGAAGGGCGCCGAGAGCGCCGATGGTTTTGTGGCGGGTACCGGTTCGGAACGCTGGATCACATCGGATCTCGCACGCCGACACGGTCATCTCTTAAGGGCAAAGTTCGATGCCATACTGGTCGGAATCGAAACCGTGCTGGCCGACGATCCCTTACTGACCTGCCGCCTCGAAGGGCTCACCGACCGAACGCCGGTCCGGATCGTGCTCGACAGCCATTTGCGTCTTCCGCTGCAGTCGCAACTTGCGCGCAGTGCGACACAAAGCCCGGTCCTCGTTGTTACCTTAGTGGAGAAGGGCGGCGACGCGCTGACCGAGGCAGGGGTACATATCTTCCGCGTGGCCGCCGACAAGGACGGGCATGCCGATATCGGCGCGGTTCTGGCGCTGCTTGTCGGGCGGGGAATAACCCGGCTTCTGGTTGAGGGCGGGCCTACGGTCCATCAGGCTTTTATTTCGGCGGGGCTGGTCGATTGGGTGTACCGCTATCGCGCGCCGCACGAGCTTGGTAGAGGAGTGGCAAGTGTCCTGACGCCTCTGCTCGCAAGTGCCGGTGCGGCAGGTGCAAAGGTCGAGGCACCCGAAACCATCGCGTTCGGTCCGGACTTGCTGGAAAGCTACAAGGTAAAGGTCTAAAAGAACCCGCATGTTCACAGGCATCGTTACCGATATCGGCCGGATAAAGCGCATCGAGCGTCGCGGCGATACGCATATTGTTATCGCGACGCGCTACGATGTCGCCGCCGTCGATATTGGCGCGTCGATCGCCTGCGCCGGGTGCTGCCTGACCTTAGTCGATAAGGGAAATGCCGACGACCGCTGGTTCGCGGTTACGGTGTCGGGCGAAACGCTGTCCAAGACCACCATCGGGTCATGGGTGCCGAACGGCACAATCAACCTCGAACGTCCAATGCGCGTCGGCGATGAGCTCGGTGGCCACATCGTCACCGGGCATATAGACGGCGTTGCCGAGCTGATCAGCATCGTGCCCGAAGGCGAATCCATTCGCATGACCTTCGAAGCGCCGGCCGACCTCGCGCGCTTCATCGCATCCAAGGGCTCGATCGCGCTGGACGGCGCATCGCTCACTGTGAATGAGGTCAATGGCGCGCGCTTTGGTGTCAATGTGATTCCCCATACGCTGAAGGTGACGACCTTCGGCGAGCTTAAAGCCGGGTCGCGGGTCAATCTCGAAATTGATCTTCTTGCGCGGTATGTCAGCCGCCTGGTGAACGCATGAACAGCTTTAGCGATTATATTTCGTCGATGGCCGACGTGATCGAGGATGCGCGCAACGGGCGCATGTTCATCCTCGTCGATGCCGAAGACCGCGAGAATGAGGGCGATCTCGTCATTCCGGCGCAGATGTGCACGCCCCATGCGGTGAATTTCATGGCGAAGCACGGTCGCGGACTGATCTGCCTCGCACTTACCGAGGAACGCGCACAAGGCTTGCGCCTGCCGATGATGACGGCGGAAAACCGCACCCGTAATCAGACGGCCTTCACGGTTTCGATTGAAGCGAAGGAAGGCATTTCCACCGGCATCTCCGCGCATGATCGCGCACACACGATTTCTGTCGCCATTGATCCGACCAAGGGTCCCGACGATATCGTGATGCCGGGACATGTGTTTCCGTTGGTCGCGCGGCCCGGCGGCACGCTGGTGCGCGCCGGGCATACCGAAGCCGCGGTCGATATTGCACGGCTTGCGGGCCTTTATCCGGCGGGCGTCATCTGCGAGATCATGAATGATGACGGCACCATGGCGCGCCTGCCGGATCTCATACAGTTTGCGCAACTACATGGGTTGAAGGTCGGGACCATTGCCGATCTGATCGCGTTTCGCCGCAAGCACGATCATTTCGTGCGGCGCACGCAGGAGCTTGATTTCGAAAGCCGCAATGGCGGGAAGTTTCGTCTGCATGTCTATCTGAACACGATCGAGAACCAGGAACATGTTGCGCTGGTGAAGGGCGATATCTCTGGTGATGAACCGCCGCTCGTCCGCATGCATGCGTTCAACCTGTTCGACGATGTACTGGCCGCCAAATGGGGGCAGGGCGACACGCTGGGCGAATCCATGCGCATCATCGGGCGTGAAGGACGCGGCGTTATCGTTCTCATTCGCCGCAACCGCATTGCGCCGGTGTCGGAAGCGCTGACGATTTCGCGGCAGCCGACCCCCGATATGGTGCAATCGCGCCTGAAGGAATATGGCGTGGGCGCGCAGATCCTGTCCGATCTCGGTTTGAAGAAGCTAGCGCTCCTGACCAACAAGCCGGGACGGCGCCTGGTCGCGCTCGAAGGCTATGGCCTCGACATTGTAAAGACGGTTCCCATTTTCCCTGATACAGCGAGCTAGAATGCGCTTTTTGATCGTCGAGGCGCGGTTCTATCCGCATATTTCGGACGCGCTGTATGAAGGCGCGTTTCAGGCGCTGGATGCCGCGGGCGTCAGCGTGGAGCGCCTCGAAGTCCCGGGCGCGCTGGAAATTCCGACGGCCATCGGGCTCGCGGCAGAACATTATGATGGCTTCGTGGCGCTGGGCTGCGTCATTCGCGGTGAAACCTTTCATTTCGACATTGTTGCGCTGGAATCGGCGCGTGGCCTGATGACGCTCGGCGTCGAATATGGGCTGTGCATCGGCAACGGTATTTTGACCGTCGAGACCGAAGATCAGGCGATGGTGCGGGCGAGCCGCGACGCGCTGGACAAGGGCGGCGATGCGGCGCGTGCCTGCCTCGCGCTGGTGCATCTCAAGACGCGTTTCGAGTCTCAGTGATGGGTATGAAAGATGCGGCCGCAAAAGGCACGCCCCATAATGAGCGCAGTGCCGCGCGCCTCAAGGCGACGCAGGCGCTCTATCAATTGGAAATGACGCGAGGGGATACCGAAGAAGTCATTCAGGAATTTATCGACCATCGCTTCGGTCCCGATTCCGAAACAGGCACGGGCTGCATTCCCGACGAGGCGTTCTTTCAGGATCTGCTGCGCGGCGTTGTTTTGAATCAGGTACAGATCGATCAGGCGCTTGCCGCTTCGCTTGCTTCGGGCTGGACGCTGGCGCGGATCGACTCGATCCTGCGCGCCCTGCTGCGTGCGGCGGCCTATGAACTGATCGGCCGTGCCGATGTGCCGGTGAAAGTTGTGATCGATGAATATGTCGAACTCGCAAAGGATTTCTTTGACGGTGAGGAATCCTCATTTGTGAACGCTGTTCTCGACCGCCTGGCCCGCAACAAGCGCGGCGCGTTGATCGGTTCCTAGCGCCAACGGCCTCCGGCAATGCTAGGCTTTGCTCATGGATAAGACACATGCGTTCCGGCCGGGCGAGTTTGCGATGATCGACAGGATCTTCGCGCCTCTGGCGACGTCGCCGGGCGCGCTGGGTCTGACGGATGATGCGGCGCTTGTGGCGCTCAAGCCCGGACAGGAAATGGTCGTTACTGCAGACACACTGGTTGAAGGCGTTCATTTTTTCCGTGACGATCCGCCCGAGCTCATCGCGCAGAAAGCGCTGCGGGTAAATCTTTCCGATCTTGCGGCGAAGGGCGCGGAGCCGCTTGGCTATCTGCTCACGCTGTCGCTCGCTCCCTGGATCGATGAGGATTGGCTTAAGTCATTCGCAAATGGGCTTGGCGCCGATCAGATGGAATTCGGTATCGCGCTTCTTGGGGGCGATACGACGGCGACGCCAGGGCCCCTGACGCTCAGCATTACCGCAATGGGCAGCGTCGGTCTGGGCATGATGATCCGGCGCGGCGGTGCACGGCCCGGCGACCTGGTGTTTGTGTCCGGCACCATTGGCGACGCGGGGGGTGGTCTTGCGGTCCTTAAGGGCGAGGCTGCGGATGCAAGCCCTTCCGCCCGCGAGGTGCTGATCGGCAGATACCGGCGTCCCACGCCGCGCCTTGGTCTCGGCCGCCTTCTACCGCCGCTCGCCAGCGCCTCGCTCGACGTCTCCGACGGGTTACTGGCCGATCTCGCCCACATTGCCGAGGTGTCGGCGGTTGGGATCGTGATCGAGGTGGGGTCCATACCGTTGACTCCCAGCTTAAGGGAGTTGTGGGGGAACTCGGACGAAGCCGTGATCCGCGCCGCTACGGCAGGCGACGATTATGAGCTGGCCTTCACGGCACCCGCCATCCTGCGCGAGCGGGTTGTGGCGGCAGCGGAAGCAGCGGGCGTGTCCATCACGGAAATCGGCCGGGTGCAAGCCGGTTCCGGGGTGTTACTCCTCGACCGGGCAGGGAATCGGTTACCGGTGGAAAAATCGGGTTTCACCCATTTCTAGGCCGCCGGTACGGGAACGACCGGGAACCATTTTCCCTTCAGGCGCGGCCCTTTGGCGATCTTTCATCGCGTGGTTGCCTATGCGAACGCCTTTTGGCATGTTCCCCCGCCTTTCAAGGGGGCAGCGCTGGGCATTGGGGTCCCGCGCACCTTCAAAGAATTACAAATCAAAACCGACCGATAAGGAATTCTACCCATGAGCCTCGAGCTTGCCCTCGTTCTTGCCTGCGGCCTGCTTGCGATCGTGTATGGCGGATGGCTGGTCACGTCATTGCTCGCCAAGAGCCCTGGCACACCCGCCATGCAGGAAATCGCCGCCGCGATCCAGGAAGGCGCACGCGCCTATCTCAACCGCCAATACACCACCATCGCCATAGCGGGGGCGGTGATCTTCGTCCTCGCTTTCGCCGTTCTCGGCTGGCAGGTCGCGGTCGGATTTTTCATCGGTGCCACGCTTTCGGGCGCAGCCGGTTATGTGGGCATGAATGTCTCGGTGCGCGCGAATGTGCGCACGGCGGAAGCCTCGCGCAAAAGCCTCGCGGAGGGGCTGAACGTCGCGTTCAGTTCCGGAGTCGTAACCGGCCTTCTTGTGGTCGGCCTCGGGCTCCTTGGTGTTGCCGGGTATTATGCGTTTCTCACCGTCGGTCTCGGTCTTTCCAACGACGATGCCGAACAGGGCCGTGTCATCATCAACTCTCTCGTCGCCCTCGGCTTCGGCGCTTCGCTGATCTCGATCTTTGCCCGTCTCGGCGGCGGTATCTTCACCAAAGGCGCTGACGTCGGCGGCGACATGGTCGGCAAGGTCGAAGCGGGAATTCCCGAAGATGATCCGCGTAACCCCGCGACCATCGCCGACAATGTCGGCGACAATGTCGGCGACTGCGCGGGCATGGCGGCGGACCTTTTTGAAACCTATGCGGTGACGACCGTCGCCACGATGGTTCTGGCTTCGATCTTCTTCGTGGGCGCTGACAAGGCGGCCATGATGATCTATCCGCTGGCGATTGCGGGCGTCTGCATTATCACCTCCATCATCGGCACATGGTTCGTGCGTCTCGGCGCCAATGGCTCGATCATGGGCGCGCTTTACAAGGGCCTCATCGCAACCGGCGTCTTGTCGCTGATCGTGCTCTGGCCGCTGACCGACTGGATTGTGGGCATCAACACCACCTATACGGTTCCTGGCGGCGCCACCTTCACCGGCATGGATCTGTTCTTCTGCGGCGTGACGGGCCTTGTCGTGACCGGCCTTATCGTCTGGATCACCGAATATTATACGGGAACGAATTTCCGTCCCGTGCAGTCCGTTGCGAAATCCTCGCAGACGGGCCACGGCACCAACGTCATCCAGGGCCTTGCGGTCTCGATGGAATCGACGGCGTTGCCGGCACTCGTGATCTGCGGCGGCATTATCGTGACCTATTTGCTGGCCGGTCTTTTCGGCATCGCGATCGCGGTGACGACGATGCTGGCGCTCGCAGGCATGGTTGTGGCGCTCGATGCGTTCGGCCCCGTGACCGACAATGCCGGCGGCATTGCCGAAATGGCGGGTCTCGAAGGTGATGTGCGTAAAACGACCGACGCGCTCGATGCGGTCGGCAACACGACCAAAGCCGTCACCAAGGGCTATGCGATCGGTTCGGCGGGCCTTGGCGCGCTCGTGCTCTTCGCGGCCTATACCGAAGACCTGAAGTACTTCATCGCGAACGCGGACAGCTATCCCTACTTCCAGGGCATGGCGATGCCGACCTTCTCACTCACCGATCCGTGGGTGGTTGTCGGTCTCTTCATCGGCGGTTTGTTGCCGTACCTCTTCGGCGGCATGGCCATGACGGCCGTGGGCCGCGCAGCGGGCGCCGTTGTGGAAGAAGTGCGCCGTCAGTTCCGTGAAATGCCGGGCATCATGACCCGTCAGCAAAAGCCCGATTACGGCCGCGCGGTCGACATGCTGACGCGCGCTGCGATCAGGGAAATGATGATCCCGTCGCTTTTGCCGGTTCTGTCGCCGATCGTTCTGTTCGTGTTCGTCTCCTGGATCGCCGGTCCGTCCTCGGCCTTCTCGGCTCTTGGCGCGATGCTTCTCGGCGTGATCGTCACCGGCCTCTTCGTTGCCATCTCGATGACTTCGGGCGGCGGCGCGTGGGACAACGCGAAAAAGTACATCGAAGATGGCCATTACGGTGGCAAAGGCTCGGACGCGCATAAAGCCGCCGTGACCGGCGACACCGTCGGCGACCCGTACAAGGACACTGCGGGTCCTGCCGTCAATCCGATGATCAAGATCACCAATATCGTGGCGCTGTTGCTGCTGGCGGTGCTGGGACACGGTTTCTAAAAACCGTATCGGTCAAAGAAAAAGGCGCGCGATTTTCGGATCGCGCGCCTTTTTTATTTCCGCATGGCAGAAACGAATTAGAGCGGAGGAGGAGCGCCCGTGCCGCCGCCAGGATTCTGTTCGCCGATCTGGCCCTGCTGACCGCCGCCGATATTGCCCGGCACGGCGTTGAATATCTGCTGCAGGATGGTGAGATCGCGTCCGCGGGTCGGGGTTTCGCGGTCGACATAATTGACTACGCGTCCATCCTCGAGGTCGTAGCGTTCAACGCTCGCGACCTGACCTTCGGGGGAGAACTTCACCGCCAGGATATCGCGCTCAAGGGACTGGACCGGAAAGAAGGCGGCCTGAACGTCATAGCTGGAAACATAATACCAGGTGTTGTCATCGAAGGTGGCATCGATAGTCGGGGTGCCGAGCTTCTCGCCGACCGTCGCCTTGGTGTCTTCACCGACCACAATGCTGTCGAGCGCCATCGGCTCGGGGACATATCCGCGCTGGTTCTGGACCGCGGTGCAGGCGGGCAAGGCCAATATGGCTGCGCCTCCGACAAGCGCTTTGGCTATACGGTGCATCGCTGAACTCCTTGAACTATCCAATTTGAGGCCATACGAGGGGACATCCCAATCGGATTTCTCCCCCGAGGCGGTCTATGTGCTAGTTTCGCCCGAGATTTTTTGCAAGTCCACAGCCTCGCAGGATATGTGAAGTCTGGTTTCCGGAGCCTTTCCTCATGCTTTCCCTTTTCCGCCGCGCCGATCCGGATCGCGATGCCGCCCAGGCATTGTTCAGGGCGATCTCGGAACAGGCCAGACGCCCCGAATTCTATACGCGGTTGGGTGTTCCCGACACGATCGACGGACGATTCGACCTTCTGGTCCTGCACGCTTTTCTGGTGATGGAGGCGCTGAAGGCCAGCGGTAAGAAGGGGGAGGTGGTGGGAACCCATCTTGCGACAGCGATCTTTGCCTCGCTCGATGATGCGCTGCGCGAGCTCGGTGTGAGCGATATGGGGCTGTCGCGCCGAATCAAGGCGATGGCGAACGCATTTTATGGCCGCCTCTCCGCTTATGCCGCGGCGGTAGACGCACCGGAAATGCTGGAGACGCTCTTGCGTAATCTTTACCGGGGAGAGGAAAACGCCAGAGCCTCAGCAGGCCTTGTTTCGTCGTATGTACTTCATTCGCTGGAATGCTTACGCGCGGGCGAAAGCGCAGCTACAGTCCTGAAAGGGACGGTCATGTTTGCGCCATTGCCCGAGATTTCTGCCGCTTAAGATTAAGACAGACACCATGACGCCTGACGCGCCTTTCTCTTATCCGTTCGATCTTTCGTCTCTCTCCGAGCGCGGCGGCGAGGTCTCGTTTGAAATTCCCGCAGCGGCGCGCGAGGCCATCGCAGTCTTGTTCGAAATCGATGGGATCGACGCCGTCAGCGCGGTGCTCAGACTCGCACGCGAATCCACCAATGAATATGTCGTCGAAGGCTCCTTCCGGGCGAATGTCCTGCAGACCTGCATCGTGACGCTGGAGCCGGTCCGCTCGAGCCTTTCAGGCGAGTTTACCCGCCGCTATCGTACCGTTCCGCAGAGCCGCCTGCGCAAGATCGCATCGGATCTTGAAATGGTCGCCGGGGACGATGAGATCGAGACCCTCAAGGGCTCCTCGCTCGACCTTGCCGTCCCGGTCCTTGAAGAACTGAGCCTCGCCATCGATCCCTATCCAAGAGCTCCCGGGGCGGAATTCATCGGCGGAGGGGATGACGAGCCCCAGGAGGAGAATCCCTTCGCGGTCCTGCAAAAGCTGAAGGGTGGCGGGAAACCGCCTGAAACGACCTAGAAAAGCCCATTCGGATGGCGCATAAGACCGGACTTGCATCCTGGGCAGGTTTCGGTTTACCTCCGCGCCCTGTTCGAACCGGCGCGCTGCGCCCGTACCTCAATTAAGCGCTTGCAATACCAAGGAGAATTCCGCCATGGCGGTTCCAAAAAGAAAAACTTCGCCGAGCAGGCGCAATATGCGGCGCTCCCACGACGCGCTGAAAGATTCGGCGCATGCCGAATGTTCCAATTGCGGTGAATTGAAAAGACCGCACCATTTGTGCCCTTCTTGCGGACATTATGATGGTCGTGAGGTCGTAAAGACCGAAGGCTAATGACGGGCGGTGATGGACGGGCTGATCCGTCCCGCTTTGTCTTTGAGGCCGCTGCGACCATTTGGGGGCAAGAGGGTTCGTGGGCCGGGAACTGACTCTTTCAATTGACGCGATGGGCGGCGATTCCGGGCCGCCTACGCTGATGGCTGGCGTTGCTATCGCGCGCAAGCGCCACCCCAATGCACACTTTATCCTGAACGGCGACGAAAACGTTCTGAAGCCCTTGCTTCAGAAACACCGCGCGCTCTCCAAAAATGTCGAAATTCGTCATGCCCCCGATGTGGTGAGCATGGGTGAAAAGCCGAGTCAGGCGATCCGGCGCGGGCGCAATTCCAGCATGTGGCACGCCGTTGAAGCGGTGGCGCAGGGCGAAGCAAATGTCGCGGTGTCGGCGGGCAATACCGGTGCGCTGATGGCGATCTCCTTATTTCGTTTGCGCGCCGCGCCCGGCATTTCACGTCCGGCCATTGCGGTTATCTGGCCGACCATTAAAGGCCAATGCGTTGTTCTCGATGTCGGCGCCAATGCGGGCGCGGATGCAGAGCAGCTCGTCGATTTTGCCGTCATGGGCGAAGCTTTTTCGCGCACGATCTTTGGAATCGAACGGCCGACCGTCGGGCTTCTCAATATCGGCGAAGAAGATGTCAAAGGTATCGAGCCCGTAAAGCGCGCCGGACATATTCTGCGCGCGTCCAAACTTCCCATCGAGTTCAATGGATTTATCGAAGGCGACGATATCGGGGCGGGTGCCGTCGACGTTGTCGTCACGGACGGCTTCACTGGAAACGTCGCATTGAAAACCGCCGAAGGCACCGCGAAACTGGTCGCGCATTTTCTGCGTCTTTCGCTGAAGCGTTCATTCTTCGGCCGTATCGGTGGGCTTCTTTCGCAAGGCGCCTTTCGTGCGCTGCGTCAAAAGCTTGATCCGCGTACCGGTGGCGTGTTTCTTGGATTGAATGGCCTCGTTGTGAAAAGTCATGGCAGCGCGGATGCGCATGGTTTTGCGAGCGCCATCGATCTGGCGGTGGAAATGGCGGAATCCGATATGCTGGCGCGCATCGCTGCCGACCGCGCGGGGCTGGAAATTCCGGCGCAAAACGGAAATGGCAGCGGGCCCGTCCTCGCCAAACCCGAAGAGCATCAGGCGGCAGCCTCGTGACATTGCGCTCCGTTGCTCTTGGATCCGGTTCCTATCTGCCCGGCAAGGTCGTCACTAATGACGATCTGACGAAACTCGTCGACACCAGTGATGAATGGATTGTTGAGCGCACCGGCATTCGCACGCGGCACATCGCGGACGAGGGCGTGCTGACATCCGATCTCGCAATGGAAGCAGGCAAGCGTGCGCTCGCCAATGCTGGTATTACCGCAAGTGACGTCGATATGGTGATTGTCGCAACGACGACGCCCGATGAAACCTTCCCGTCCGTTGCTACCAAGGTGCAGGCCGGACTCGGCATGACTCGCGGCGCAGCTTTCGACATTCAGGCGGTGTGCTCCGGTTTCGTTTACGGTGTTTCGGTTGCCGACAGTCTCATTCGCTGCGGACAGGCGAACACGGTTCTCCTGATCGGCGCGGAAACGATGTCGCGCGTTCTCGACTGGAAAGACCGTACGACGTGCGTACTGTTCGGCGACGGCGCGGGAGCGATTGTTCTTCGCGGAGAAACCGGCAAGGGCGATAACAGCGACCGCGGCGTTCTGGATGTGAAGCTTTATTCCGACGGTCGCCTTCACGATCTTCTGTATACGGATGGTGGGGTATCTTCGACGCGCACGGCGGGGCTGCTGCATATGGAAGGCCGCGAGGTCTTCAAACATGCCATCGTCAAGATCTCCTCCGCGATGGAGGCATCGATGAGTTCTGCGGGGATCAGCCCTGGGGATGTTGATTGGTTCGTTCCCCACCAGGCCAATCAGCGTATTCTGGACGGAACCGCCAAGAAGCTGGGCATCGACCCCGCCAAGGTTATTTCGACCATCGCCCGCCATGGCAACACGTCGGCCGCCTCCGTTCCTCTGGCGCTCGATGCGGCCGTTTCCGACGGACGGATCAACAAGGGCGATCTCCTCCTTCTAGAGGCCATGGGCGGCGGTTTTACGTGGGGCGCAGCGCTTCTGCGCTGGTGATACCCGTTTCCGTCTGGGGGTTCCTCAAGCGTGACCCCGGCAGAAATCTCAGCCATACCCTCCAAGCCTTTGACAATTGACGAGAATTTAGTCCGCGCCTAGGCTGATGGTGCGCGCGAGGAGTCGCGCTCTACCGGGGGGTAAGAGATGGGGTCGAAAACTTTGACGCGGGCCGATCTGACGGAGGCCGTCTTCAATGCCGTTGGACTATCGCGGAATGAATCGGCCCAGATGGTCGAGGACATTCTGGAAGAATTGTGCGCGGCGCTGACGCGGGGCGAAACAGTGAAACTGTCCTCCTTCGGGACGTTTCAGGTCCGGCAGAAATCCGAACGGGTTGGACGCAATCCGAAAACCGGCGATGAGGTTCCGATCGCACCGCGCCGGGTTCTGGTTTTCCGCCCTTCGCATGTGCTGAAGGCGCAGATAAACGGCGGTCCCGTTCCGAACGGCGACGACGAGGATTGAAGACTATTATGTTTACAGCGGCGCAAAAATCTCCCGAGGCGTTTCGCACGATCAGTGAGGTCGCGGAAGAACTCGACGTGCCGCAGCATGTCCTGCGTTTCTGGGAAACCAAATTCGTTGCCGTCAAACCGCTGAAGCGGGGCGGGGGGCGTCGCTATTACCGCCCAGACGATATCGATTTGCTGCGCGGTATCCGCTCGCTTCTTTACAGCGATGGTCTGACCATCAAAGGGGCTCAGAAAGTGTTGCGTCAGCGCGGCGTGCGTTATGTAACCGAATTGGGCCGCGCCTCCGTCAGCCACATGGAAACGATCGGCACCGAGGCCATCGTCGATGCCAAGCCTGCCGAGGAAGCGAAGGTCCCGGAATCCAATATCCGGCTTTTTCCGCCACAGGGCGCGATCGGCCCGGGCGGCGCCCAGCGGGCGAAATTGAATGTTCTTCTGGAAGAATTGACCGAACTCAAATCGCGCCTGGCGCAATCGCGAGGCAGATAGGCCCGGACCCCAGTGATCGGGTGAATTTTGGGACGGGCGCGTTGCGGTATGCGAAAGCCATGACTATAAGTCCGCGCTCTGGCGGAGCGTAGCGCAGCCTGG
>CAIOYY010000081.1 GCA_903862715.1 uncultured Alphaproteobacteria bacterium | reverse complement strand
TCCGCTTCTTCCCTTTCGGAAATCTGGAGCGGGCGATGAGATTCGAACTCACGACCCTAACCTTGGCAAGGTTATGCTCTACCCCTGAGCTACGCCCGCGCTCCAAGACGGACGCGGGTTATTGCCCAAGGAGGGGGAAGTTTCAATAGGGCTTTCCTCCACTTCTCTTCTTTTGCCGTTTTTCTCGTCAAAGCCCTTTAAATGCTATCAGGGGGGCATGAACGATACGGAGCCCGAGAAAAACCGAGTGGCGTACCTGTCCGCTGCGGCAAGCTGGGATAAACCCGTCTATTCGGAAGCGGGAATCGCCCCAGCTGAGGAAAGGGAGGCGGCGCTCTATGATCGTTTTACGGCGCTCGGCATTGGCTGGAAGACGCAGGCGCATGCGCCGGTATTCACCGTCCAGGAAGCGCAGGCGTTGCGCGGAAGCCTGCAGGGAATGCACAACAAGAATCTTTTCCTGAAGGACAAATCGGGCGGGCTGTGGCTGATCGTTGCGCGCGAAGATCTGAAAATCGATCTGAATGCGCTGGCAAAAATCCTATCCGTGTCACGCTTCAGCTTCGGCAGTCCCGCATTGCTCGTCGAAACGCTCGGAATTGCCCCTGGCGCCGTCACGCCCTTCGCGCTGATGAACGACCTCGCACATCGCGTCACCGCGATATTCGATGAGGAGATGATGCGGGGCGCCCTACTCCATTTCCACCCCTTACGAAACGATCGCACGACAGCCATACGCGCCGACGACCTTGTGACATTTGTCAGGGCGACCGGTCATATTCCGACGATTTTGCCCCTTCCCGAACGCGCCGAATAGGCGGGTTTGCCGGGCGACTTTTCAAGGGGAGGCCCTTGGCATTTGCCTTCCGCCGAACCATGTTGCGATATAATCCCGAGCAAAAGAGAAAGCCCTTAAATGCCTTTGATCGACCTTTCCGGCAGACCCGTGAAGAGCAGCGCCCCGAATGCGGCCGCGGCGGGCGCTGCCACCGCCAATCCTTATGTTAAGGATTCGAATATCGATACTTTTGCCGCCGACGTGCTGCAGACCTCGATCGAAACGCCGGTGATTGTCGATTTCTGGGCCCCCTGGTGCGGCCCCTGTAAAACGCTGGGTCCCATGCTGGAGAAGGCCGTGGCAGACGCCAAGGGCGCCGTGCGGATGGTCAAGATCAATATCGACGAGAATCCCGAAATCGCGCAGCAACTGCGCATCCAGTCGATCCCCACCGTCTACGCTTTCAAGAACGGTCAGCCGGTCGATGGCTTTATGGGTGCCATTCCTGAAACCCAGATCAAGCTTTTCATTCAGAATCTAGCCGGTGATGCCGCTAATGCGGAACCCGATACCGAGGGCGCGCTTGCGGTCGCGGGCGAAGCTCTGAAAGCAGGCGACGTCGGCGCGGCGGCCCAGATCTACGGCCAGATTTTGCAGGAAGAACCGGGGCATCCGAAAGCCGTTGCCGGTCTTGCGAAATGCTATCTCACCAGCGACGATCTTGAGCGTGCAAAGGCGACGCTCGGTCTTGTGCGTCCCGACAGCGCCGGTGATGAGGCCATCCGCGCCGTGGAAGCGGAACTCGCCTTGAAGGAAAAGGCCGCGGCGAACGCCGGCAATCCCGAGACAGAGGCGCTGAAAGCGCGGATTGAAGCGAACCCGGCTGATCTCGAGGCGCGTTATGGCCTTGCCCTCGCGCTGGATGGCGCAGATGACCGCAGCGGCGCCATTGATCAGCTTCTAGAAATCGTGAAGCGCGACCGCAAATGGAACGAAGAAGCCGCGCGCAAGCATCTGGTGACGTTGTTCGACGCGATGGGCCCCACCGATCCGCGCACCATGGATGCGCGCCGGCGCCTCTCCGCCATATTATTCGCGTGACGCGGATGCCGGTCGCTCGCCGTTATCTGAATGTCGGCGATCTGCCCTCGGTCATTCCGGTGTTTCCGCTGGCCGGCGCATTACTGCTGCCGCATACACGCCTGCCGTTGAACATTTTTGAACCCCGTTATCTTGCAATGGTGGATGCGGCGATGAGCGGTCCGCGCCTGATCGGCATGATCCAGCCGAAAATGCCGGGCCTCGAGAATGATCCCCATCCGCCGCTGTCGAATATCGGCTGCGTCGGCCGCATCGTCGAATATGCCGAAACGGATGACGGACGTTATCTAGTCACGCTTCTCGGTATTGTCCGCTTTCGCGTGTCGGCCGAGCGCGAGCTGGGCACGCCCTTCCGCGAAGTGGCCGCCGAATACGCGCCCTTCACGAAGGATTTCCAATCGGTCGAGCCTGCGGGCATTGCGCGCGAAAGGCTGATTCATGCTCTGAAACCCTATCTCGCCGAACGGGATATGAAGACCGACTGGGACGCCATCGACGAGGCGCCCGTCGATACGTTGGTGAATGCTCTTTCCGTTCTCTGCCCGTTCGATCCGGCGGAGAAGCAGGCATTATTGGAAGCGCCCGGCATCAACGAACGCGCCGACACGCTGATCGCCCTTCTGGATATGGCAAATGCCGCATCGTCCTCCGGCGGTAGCAACACACCGCTGAACTGATTCAAGAGGCGCCCGATGGAAATCGATCCCAAACTTCTGGAAATTCTCGTCTGCCCGGTGACCAAGGGGCCGCTTACCTATGACCGAGAGAAACAGGAACTCATCAGCAAGAAAGCAGGCCTTGCCTACGCCATCCGCGACGGCATCCCCGTGATGCTGTCCGATGAAGCGCGCGTTCTCGACGATTCCGAACGGGTTTAGCGTGGACCGCCCCTGGCCTTCCGAATTGCGGCTGAACCCCGCAAAAGACCGGCTGACGCTTCTCTTCGCCGATGGCGAGAGCTTCGCGCTGGCGGCGGAATATCTGCGGGTGGAGTCACCTAGCGCCGAGGTGAAGGGGCACGGCCCGGGCGAACGCCAGACGGTGCCGGGTAAACGCCATGTCAAAATCGACCGCCTCGAACCGGTGGGCAATTATGCGATCCGCATCGTCTTTAACGATGGACACGATACCGGCCTTTATTCCTGGTCCTACCTGCACGAACTGGCTGCGGAAGAAGAGACCAAATGGCCAGCCTATCTGGAAGAATTGAATATTCAGGGCCTGACGCGGGACTAGGGGACTTCCCGCCAGATTCGGCTTGAGCCTCCCCCCTCCTCCAGTTAGGTTCCGCCGCCCTTAGGATTGGTCCTCCCATGCAGCCTTTCACGACGCTTACCGGCGTTGCCGCCCCGCTTCCCCAGGTCAATGTCGACACCGACATGATCATCCCGAAGCAATTTCTGAAAACGATCAAACGCACCGGTCTGAAGGACGCGCTGTTCTTCGAGTCGCGCACCAATCCGGACGGAAGCACCAACCCCGATTTTGTGCTCAACCGGCCCGCCTACCAGCACGCCAAGATTCTTGTGACCGGCGCCAATTTCGGCTGCGGTTCGAGCCGTGAGCATGCACCCTGGGCCCTGCTGGATTTCGGCATACGCTGCATCATCGCACCGTCCTATGCCGACATTTTCTTCAACAACTGTTTCAAGAACGGCATTCTTCCGATCATCCTTCCGCAATCGGACGTCGATAAGCTCATGGACGACGCCCAGCGCGGCGCCAATGCGGTCGTGACCATCGATCTGGAGAAACAGGAAATCACCGGACCGGACGGTGGCCGGATCGCGTTCGACGTCGATCCGTTCCGCAAGCAATGCCTGCTGAACGGTTGGGACGATATCGGCCTGACACTGCGCAATGAAAAAGACATCACGCAATTCGAGACAATCCGCAAACACAGCCAGCCCTGGCTTTAATAAAGTCGAACCCTATTCATGACCTATAAAATCCTCCTTCTTCCCGGTGACGGCATCGGGGCCGAAGTCATTGCCGAAGTTGAACGCGTGCTTTCCTGGTACGGAAAACATCGCGGCCTTTCCTTCACCACCGAGACCGCACTGGTCGGCGGCGCGGCGCTGGATGCCGAGGGAACCCCCGTCACCGACGCTACGATGAAACTCGCGCTCGAATCGGACGCGGTGCTGTTCGGCGCGGTGGGCGGGCCCAAATGGGACGGCAATTCCTTCGACAAGAAGCCGGAACGCGCCCTTCTGCGCCTGCGCAAGGATCTTGGCCTTTTCGCCAATCTACGCCCCGCAATCTGCTTCGATGCGTTAACCGACGCGTCTTCGCTGCGCCCCGAAATCGTTGCCGGTCTCGATATCCTGATCGTGCGTGAGCTTACGGGCGGTGTCTATTTCGGCGAACCGAAAGAGATCACGACTCTTCCCAATGGCGAACGCCGCGCGGTGGACAGCCAAGTTTACACGACCAGCGAAATCCAGCGCATTGCCCGTGTCGCCTTCGACCTCGCTCGCCTGCGCAAAAACCAGGTGGCATCCGCCGAAAAATCCAATGTGATGGTATCCGGCGTCTTGTGGCGCGAAGAAGTGACGAAAGTGCATAAGGCAGAATATGCCGATGTGCAGCTCAGCCATATCCTTGCCGACAATTGCGCCATGCAGCTTGTCCGCAATCCGAAGCAGTTTGACGTCATCGTCACCGACAATCTGTTCGGCGACATGCTCTCCGACGAGGCGGCGCAAGCCGCGGGTTCGATCGGCATGCTACCTTCCGCCTCGCTGGGCGCGAAAGACGCGAACGGAAAACAGAAGGCGCTATATGAGCCCGTACATGGCTCGGCACCCGATATTGCCGGCAAAGGCCTTGCCAATCCGCTCGCCTGCATTCTCTCGCTGGCTATGTGCCTGCGCTATTCCTTCGCGCGAGTGAATGATGCCGTCCTTCTCGAGAAAGCGGTCGAGAAAGTACTGAATGACGGGCTTCGCACGGGCGACATCATGCAGCCTGGCAAGACCAAGGTTGGCACAAAGGCGATGGGCGATGCGGTTCTGGCGGCGCTGGATGCTTTGCCGAACGAAGCGGCGGGAGATACGCGCTCGATCTAGAATTTTGCGTTACGGCACTTCGTCCGGGAAAACATATTGGCCGTTCTTCCGCGCCACGCGCCATGTCTGCTGTATCAAGGACATGGAGAGCGGCGCGTACAGATGGGGGAATGTCTGCCCCCCGCGCGAGACTTCCCACTTCAGAGACGCGCCAAGCGCGCGTGCTTCCACTTGCGCGAGCATAATTTCGGACTCGTTGGGAAAATGTTTCTCCGCCGTGCCCCGTACCTGCTCCGCAAGCGAGAAGTGCAGGAAGCCGTCGCGGATATCATCCGCCGATCCGGTGAAGATACCCACCTCCTCCGCCGCGTTCCACTCGGGAAGGCGGAAAATCTTGAAGATGAACGTGTCCCCGTCTTCGTTCATGGAAAACCCTGAAATGCGTTGACGCGCGCACCATAGCTGTGGATGTCGCCATCACGCAGAAGGGTCGCGAGTTCCGCCGCGCGGGTTTGTACCGCTACCTCATAGGCGTCGCGCGGCATAATTGCGGCGGCTTCCGCCAGAAGGGTTTCGACTTCCGGGCGTTCTCCGTGAAGGTCATAACCCGAAAGCGATAGAGCGAATTGATACCGGATCACCAGATTCTCCGGTTCTGCCGCAACCGCCCTGCGAAAATAGGTTTTGCCCTCGTCCGCGCGGGCACCATAAAGAATGCGGCCCAGAAAATTTCCTGCGAGGCGCGCCACTTCGATATGCCAGCCGCCGCGCGCAGCCAGCGCCAGCGAAGACGCCGGGGAAAGTTGCAATGCGATCTCCAGCGCCTCGTCGGAGTGCTCCGCAAGTTTCTCTCTGCGCGCTTCCATCAGTCCGAGCAATCGCGCCCGCAAGCCAAGGGCTACCGAGAGATAGATGTAGCCTTCCGCCTCCTCAGGCTCGGCGGCGATCACCCGGCGGGCAATATCCTCGAGGTGGTTAAGACAAGACGCACAGGGCGCGTCGCGCAATTCCGCGTCGGCGATGGCAGCACGCGCGGCAACGATCAAACCGGCGGCGTCACCTTCGTTTTCACCGGCGGTCAGCGCGGCGGTAAACGCACCGGACTCATACAGGTCGTATGCTGAAGGATTTCCGGCCGCATGCCCAAGGGACATCCCAGCGAACCAAGGCGCGAGAATCAGCGCCCACTTAAGTCTCGGCATGTTCCAGAAAGGCCCCGTCCAGCGCCCGGCGGAGAAGCACCGCGGTCTCCTTGCATCCGAATAGAGCGGCGAACGATCCGAACCGGGGGCCTTGCGTCTGCCCCATGGCGACTTCGTAAATGGCTTTGAACCAATCGCGCAGCGGTTCGAAATCGTGATTTTTTCCGATTTCGTAAACGATGCTCTGAACCGTCTCGCCATTGCGTTCTTCGGGAATGCTTTCCAGCGCGTCGGCCAGCGCGGTCAGCGCCTTATGCTCCTTTTCGCTTGGCGCGCGATATTGCTTATGCGGCCGCACAAAATCCTCGTAATAGCGGAGCGCAAATCCCACCAGCCGGTCGAGGCCGCGATGGGTTTCGGGTTTCGCTTCGGGGGCATAGGCGCGAATAAAGCCCCAGAGTACCTCCCGGTCATGAGCCGCCGAAGCGCTCACGAGATTGAGGAGCAGCGCAAAACTGACCGGATAGGTTTCGTCCGGCGGATTGCCTTCATGGATGTACCAGGTCGGATTTTCGAGCAGCGCCTGTCCGGTATTTCCGTCGCGGCGATACTGTTCGAGAAAGGCGATATATTCGTCGGTCGCCTTGGGAATGACATCGAAATAGAGCCGTTTGGCCGCTTTCGGCTTCTGGTACATGAACAGCGCAAGGCTTTCCTCTGGCCCATAGGCCAGCCATTCATCGACCGACAGGCCATTGCCTTTCGATTTCGAGATTTTTTGCCCGCCTTCGTCAAGGAACAGTTCGTAATTGAAGCCTTCGGGCGGCATGCCTCCCAGGACACGCACGATTTTCGACGACAATTCGACGGACGGAATCAAATCCTTACCCGCCATTTCATAGTCGATGCCAAGCGCGAACCAGCGCATGGCCCAGTCGGCCTTCCATTGCAGCTTGCATGCGCCGCCCGTCACCGGGACCTCGGTGCGATGACCGTCTTCCTCGTAAGTGATCGTTCCCGCCGCGACATCTCTTGCGACGACGGGCACCTGTAACACGCGCCCGGTCTTCGGGCAGACAGGAAGAAAGGGGCTGTAGCTGGCGCGCCTTTCGGGCCCGAGTGTCGGCAGCACCACACCGATGACCTTCTCGTAATCCTGCAGGACCGCGAGAAGAGCGGCATCGAAGCGGCCCGACTTATAGCAGTCGGTCGCGCTCAGGAATTCATATTCAAAGCCGAAGCGATCGAGAAAGGCACGCAACCGCGCATTGTTGTGTGCGCCAAAACTTTCATGCGTGCCGAACGGATCGGGCACCGAGGTCAGAGGCCGTTCGAGAAATTCGCGCAGCATCTCCTGATTGGGAACGTTATCCGGCACTTTTCTGAGACCATCCATGTCATCGGAGAAGGCGATCAGGCGCGTCGGGATATCGGAAAAGGTTTCGAAGGCGCGGCGAACCCAGGTGGTCCGCGCCACCTCGCCGAACGTCCCGATATGCGGCAGGCCGGAGGGGCCGTAACCCGTCTCGAATAAGATTTCCTTAACCGGATTACCGGCGGCGGCGCGTCTGGCGGCGCGCTCAACCACTTTGCGGGCTTCATCAAAGGGCCAGGCGCGTATGGCGGCAGGATCAAATTCGGGCAGCATCGTTCTCGTTATCGTTAAGCGTATCTAAAGAGAGGGGAAGCTAGGCTGAGGAAAGGTCGAGGTCAAACGGCTCTGACGACACGGCGCGCGCGGCGCAACGATGTGTCAGGGTTGGGGAAAGTCAAAGCGTGAGCCTGGAAAAATCCGCCATGGATGCCGATAAAAACCGCGAGGACGCCATTCTTCGCGGACGGGTCGCAATCGTTTATGTGCTCGGTACGCACTACCTGTTCCTTCCCTTTGCCGTTCTCTGCATGTCGGCCGCTATGCTCCATATTAGAGGAGCACTCTGGCTATCTGCCCTGCCATTGATATTCCAGATTTTCGCAGCGGTCGGCGCCAACCGTCTGAAGACGGCCTATGACGCGCGCGACGAAAATGACGATCCGAAAATCTGGGCGCGCAGATTTACGATTTACTCGGCATTCACCGGAAGCATCTGGGGCCTCGGCGCCATCATCTGGTTTGTACCCGATTCATTCCCGGCCCAGGCCTATCTGGTACTGGCCTTTCTCGGCATGACCGCAACGGAGTTCGTCGCCCGCGGCGCCTACCGGCGCGCCTATTTTGCACATGCCGCCACTTCGATTTTTCCGCTGGTTGTCCTGCTCGCGATTCAAGGCGATGCCTACGCGCAAATGACCGCGATACTAGTCCTCTTCTTTGTGGGCGTCCTTCACACCTATAGCGACGCCATCGAACGCCTTCTCGATGAAAGCATTCTCCTGCGCTACGACAATGCGCGCCTCATCACCCGGCTGTCGGAAGAAAAGAAATCCGCCGAACTGTCCCGTGATTCCGCGCAGGCCAGCGAGCGCAGCAAATCTGCTTTCATATCGAGCATCAGTCATGAAATCCGCACGCCGCTGAACGCGATTCTCGGCATGGCCCAGCTCCTCGAGCGCAGCGAACTTGAAAAAGCGCAGCGCGATCATGCGAAAGTACTGCTGGAATCGGGACGTGGGCTGAAAATACTGCTTGATGATATCATTGCGCTGTCGCATGGCGGCGAGCACCCGCTGAACGAAGTGCCGGAAGGCGGCTGCGATGCTGGCCAAGCTGCACGTACGGTAGGACGCCTGCTCCAGCCGAATGCCTGGGAAAAGCGTCTTCGCCTGTCTGTGAACGCATCGTCGGGCATTCCCCGCGCTGCGGCCGATCCTCGCATTCTTCGTCGCGTGCTGCTGAAGCTTGCGGGGAATGCGATAAAATTTACCGAGCGCGGGAATGTCGAAATTTCGGTCGATACACTGGAGGAAATGGATGGCCGCCGTACTGTGCGTTTCCGCGTCACCGACACCGGCCCCGGAATCCCGCAGAACCTGATCGGTCGCATCTTCGATCCCTTCGCGAAGGCCGACGATTCCTACGCGCGCCGTTACAATGGCGCGGGCGTAGGTCTTGCGGTTGCAAAGCGCCTTGTCGAGGCGATGAGCGGCACCATCGGCGTCGAAAGCGAGCCGGGTAACGGTGCGACCTTCTGGATCAAGGTGCCGGCCATGACGGCAGGAACAGCAGAAGAAGGCGAAGCCATCGAGAAAATCGCCGCGCCCAGCGGGTTGACGCTTCTGGCTTTTCTTCCGGATACGGAGATGCGTACTACGCTCGAGCATCTGCTTACGCCGTTCAACAACAAGATTTCGTTCGCCGCGAGTCTTTCCGAAACGGCGCGGCTTGCCGCGCGCGGTGACTTCGCCCTCGTCGTCACCACCTCGGGGGAAATTGATGCGCTGGCGTCCATGCCCGGCAAGCACACCCCGCTTCTCGCGCTGGCCCGGATCGATGATCGTCAACCTGAAGCCGCCGATACCGTCCTGCGTTGGCCAACACAGCCCAGCGCGCTATACGCAGCGATCGGCTTTCTGATGGGCAGCAACGATTCGAAGCGCGAACCGTCCGATGCCGACAGTGACGACGGCATTATTGACGCAACAACGTTTGCCGAACTGGAAAAATCCCTCGGGTTCAAAACTCTGATCGATATTCTGCAATCCTATATGGCGACGGCGGAACACCTCACGACGATCCTGTCGACAACACTCGAAGCGCAAGAGTGGTCCGACACTGCGCGCGTGGCCCAGGATATTACGGGCGCCGCCGGCGGGCTCGGGCTGACGGCCCTTACTTCTGCCGCCCGTGCCCTCGCCCAGAGTGCGCGCGACGGCGGCGATCCCGCTTCTCTGGCCGCAGCAGCCGGAGACGTGCTGGCGCAGCACCAGCGCACCCGCGACGCCTTGCGCCGCCTTTATCCGGACCTGGCGGCTTAAAGCACCCTTTCCTGTCGAGGAACGGCCACGCCCGTATAGACGTGCGGGCGAAAAGGTGGAGATTCCTTTGGATGGTTCGACCGGATGCCTACCCCCGGGGAGGACCCGCGTCTAAGAAGCAATGATGGGCCAAACCGCCATGCAACCCGATTCCGCTCTCCCTTTCGAGGAAGTCCCCGGCGAATCCGCCGGCGCCGGGCCCTATGGCAAATATTCGACCGGCATCCTTCCATCGCACGTACTGAAACGTCTTATCCGCTCGCATCGCGAGGTACTTGCCACCGAGGATTTTACAGACGTCCAAATACAACCATCGAGCCTCGACCTGCGCCTCGGAGCGGTTGCCTATCGGGTGCGTGCCAGCTTCCTGCCGGGCAAGGGGTTCCGTGTCGCCGACAAGCTCGGCGACATAACGAGCCATGAGATCGATCTACGCGGCGGTGCGGTGCTGGAAACGGGGTGTGTCTATGTGGTTCCCCTCATGGAAAGCCTCGATCTTTCCTTCCGCATTTCGGGCATTGCCAACCCCAAAAGTTCGACGGGCAGACTCGACGTCTTTACGCGGCTGATCACCGATCATGCGCAGGCGTTCGATCGCGTGGACGAGAATTATCGCGGGCCGCTTTATGCCGAAATTTCCCCGCGCAGTTTTCCCATCCTTGTCCGGAAGGGCTCGCGTCTGAACCAGCTCCGGCTGCGCCACGGATCGCCACAATTCACGGATACCCAGCTTAAACGACTGCACGAGGATGTAGGTCTGGTCGATGGCCCTGCGGATATCGATGGGGGCCTCGGGCTCAGCGTGGATCTGGACGGTGTCGATGCCAACCAGGTCGGCTGGCGGGCGCGGCGTCATTCCGGGGTGATCGATATCGACAAGGTCGCGGGCTATGACGCGCTGGATTTCTGGGACCCCATCTACGCCCGCAAGGGCAAAAGCATCATCCTCGATCCGGATGAGTTCTATATTCTCGCGTCGCGCGAAGCGGTCAGCATTCCACCTGATTTCGCCGCGGAAATGATGCCGTTCAATCCGCTGGTCGGCGAATTCCGCGTGCATTATGCAGGCTTCTTCGACCCAGGGTTTGGCCATGAATCCGGCGAGGGACGCGGCTCCCGTGCCGTTCTGGAAGTGCGTTCACGCGAGGTACCGTTCGTCCTTGAACACGGCCAAACCATCGGCCGCCTGGTATTTGAGCGCCTGACCGACACACCGCCACAGGTTTACGGCACCGCTCTCGGTTCGAATTACCAACGTCAGGGACTGAAACTTTCCAAACATTTCCGGCTTCCCTGACGAGTCCGATTCGCAGTGTGGTATTTGACCCACAGACTAAGCGAATACGCGAAGCAGCATCAAAAGGGGTTGCGTCATACCGTGCAGCAAGGGAATCCTTCTCCCGCATTCGACGGGGGGATGCGCGTCCCTTTGCAGACGCATTGAGGGGCGAGCGTGAGGCGGCTAGGTCTTAAGTGATCGGCCGCCTCAGCGCTTTCTGGGCCATCGTGAACGCGTGCTTCCCCAAACCCTTCCAGAAAAGCGGGCCTCATTTCATTGATGCCTTATCTTTTGTGACATTGGTGCGCCCGATCGCTTTCGCGGGACATATCGCCCGTGCTAATTTTCACGGGTCGCTGTTACGCGGGCGGGCGTAGTTCAGAGGTAGAACGTCAGCTTCCCAAGCTGAATGTCGTGGGTTCGATTCCCATCGCCCGCTCCATTACTTAGGCGATTTTCCCGAAAACGTCTTGGATAGTGTTTTTGATGCTTCGTGCTTGCGCGCAATCCTGACACCGGAAAGCGCCTTTGATGCGTCATCAACCTATCAAGAAAAAAGACGACAACGACATAAGTCGTGACAGCGCTCCGTTCGATTTCGCTTGCCGAATGCCCCGCGCTTCCGTCAAGCTTCAAATATGGCGACGCAGATTCACATCCGCAAAGCACGCCCCTCGGACGCCGAAGCGATTGCACGCGTTTATATCGAGGCATGGCAGGATACTTACCCCGCACTTCTTCCTTCACGTTTGCTGCTGACAATGACCAAAGAGGGTCAGACGCAACGCTGGCGCAATGCCATCACCATCGCGGCGCGCGAATCGGTTTACGTCGCGGAAGATGAGTTGAATACCATTGTCGCGATGACGAGCTTCGGCCGTTCGCGCGATACCGGCCTCGGCTTCGATGGCGAGATCTACACCCTTTATGTCGATCCCATGCGCACCGGCATGGGAATTGGTCGCGCATTGCTACGCGGCGCGTTCACCGCATTAGGCGATCGCAAACATGAGAGCTGCCTTATCTGGGCGCATGCAAAAAACCCGGCGCGCTTTTTCTATGAGGCGATGGGCGGCACGCTCGTGGCCGAGCGCACGACCAGCATGATGGGTATTCCGGTTCCGGAAATTGCCTATGGCTGGCGCAAATTGGCGCTGGTCAAAGCCAGCAAGACCAAAGACCTTCTGTAATCATTACATCCGGATTTCGTCAGCGCGCGCCGCGGGCGATCCGCGCGGCGATTCGGTTGGCCAAGCGGCGCGGCAACATCCGCGCGGCGGCAATACCCGTGCGGTAGAATAGCCCCGGCACGCAGATCATGGCGTTACGATCGAGCGCGGCATATCCTGCCTCGGCCACGCTTTCGCTCGTATGCCATAGAAATTTGGGAAGTTTCTGCATTTGGGCGCGGCTGCCATCCACGTCATGAAACTCGCTATAAGTAAGACCCGGACAGAGCGCGGTAACGTGAATGCCGTGTTTGCGCTCATCGATATGCAGCGCCTCGGAAAAGGCAACCTGCATCGCCTTCACACCGGAATAGAGCGTGTTGGCGCCCCCCCCCGGCAGAAGACCTACGACCGACGCGACGTTCAGAATGCGACCAAATTTCCGTTCCCGCATAGCGGGCAGCAAAAGATGTGTCAGCGCGTAGGGAGCGATCGCCATTGCCTGAAGCATGTCCCTCTTCGCCGCCCATGGATTGTCGGGCGTCGCCCCACGAAGATTGTATCCCGCATTATTCACTAGCGCATCTATGGGCAGACCGAAGGCGTGCAACGCCTCCATGATTTCATCGGGCGCTTCGATCTTTGCGAGGTCTGCAGGTAAGGAAAAAGCGCGGACGCCGTGTACGGCCTCGAGTTGTGCCTTTAACGCGTCGAGACGATCTTTGCGCCGAGCGACGAGTATGATCGCATAGCCGCGGCGTGCAAAGACATGCGAGAGGGCCATTCCTATTCCGGCGGAGGCGCCGGTGATTAGAACGGTCCGCCCCTCGCCTTTCCGTTGGTGCGTCACGAAGGGTGTCCTGTGGTCCCTGTGGGTGGCAAATCCTTCGGCTTGGTGTAATCCTTCAATTGAGCGATGCCGGGTTGTGCCGAGCGCCACTCGGCAATGTCGAAGGCAAGAACGGCAAGGCCGGCGGTCGCAAATTTGTCTGCCAGGCGCGCTTTGCGCGTCGCTTCCTTTTCGTCTTGCGACGGTCCCGATAACGAAAACGCGAGATCGCCCATTCCCGGATTGTGTCCAACAAGCATGAGCGCGCGAGCATTGGGAGGCGCCGTCCTTATCTGTTCGAGCAGGGTGTCGCGTTCCGCCAAATAGAGCGCGCGGAGTATTTTCACCTCCGGTGCGGGGTTCAGAAACGGCAGAACCAGTTCAAGTGTCGCCAGAGCGCGGCGCGCCGTTGAGCAGAAAATGAGGTTGGGTATATAGCCGTGGCTCGCCATGTAGGCACCCATGCGGGGCGCGGCGTCCAACCCGCGCGGATTGAGCGGGCGCTCGTGATCGTCGAGTGCCTCATTCGCCCAGTCCGATTTGGCGTGTCGAAGAAGAAAGAGTTTCAAAGCATGCTACGGCTCTTGGAACGCGAGAGCCGACACTAGGGAGCGCCATTCCTCCTGACAAGACAAACGCAAAAGGGGTCAAAATAGAGAGAGCCCGGACCTGGAAGATCCGGGCTCTCTCCGCCGTGCCGTGCAAGCGGCAATTAGTTTTTTCTGTTTTCGGCGTCCTTAACGGCATCACGAACCGCATCCTTTGCCTTACCGGCCACATTGCGGACTTCGCCCTCGACCTTGTCGGCCTTGCCTTCATATTCCAGCTTGGTATTCCCGGTAACCTTTCCGGCGGCTTCTTTGACAGCGCCCGCGGCTTTCTGGGCCGTGCCTTTGATTCTTTCCTTATCCATGAACATTCTCCATTGTTTCGCGTGATCAGATAACGCGGAAAAAATGGCCGGGTTCCAAATGCTTGACGTGACGGGGCTGTAATCCTATCGCTTCCTGAACCTGGCACGGTACCGAACCCGCCGCCGGAACAAGGTCAAGAGCCCATGGCAACGAACAAGGATATCAAGGGTTGGCGACGGCAGACGCTGGCCGTACGCGGCGGCCAGCACCGCACGCCGTTTCAGGAAACGAGCGAGGCGCTGTTTCTGACGGCGGGCTATGCCTATGAGGGCCCCGAAGAAGCGGAGGCACGCTTCAAAGGCGCGCCCGGCTACACCTATTCGCGGTACGCCAATCCGACCGTCACGATGTTTGAGGAGCGTATGGCGCTTCTCGAAGGCGCGCCGGTCGCGCGGGCGACGGCGAGCGGCATGGCCGCCGTAACCGCAAGCCTGCTATGCAGCCTTCGCACGGGCGATCATGTTTTGGCCTCGAGAGCGATGTTCGGCGCGTGCCGCTATGTCATCGAGGACATTCTCTCGCGCTTTGGCATTACCTCGACTCTGGTGGACGGAACAGATCTGTCCGCCTGGCGCAAAGCCATGCGCAAAGAGACGAAACTCGTCTTCCTTGAAACGCCGTCCAATCCAACGCTCGAGATTGTCGATCTGAAACGCGTCTGCGAGATCGCCCACGAAGCGGGCGCACGCGTTATCGTGGACAATGCGTTCGCATCTCCGGCGCTGCAACGACCGATGGAGTTCGGCGCCGACATCGTGGTGCATTCGTCGACAAAATATATCGATGGACAGGGACGAGCGCTGGGTGGCGTTGTGCTTTGCAAGGAAGATTTCCTGTACGATCACCTTCAGGTGTTTCTGCGCAATACCGGACCGTCTGCGAGTCCCTTCAATGCCTGGCTGCATTTGAAGAGTCTGGAGACGCTCGATCTGCGCATGCGTGCGCATTGCGTGAACGCGACTGAAATTGCCGACTTTCTGGCGGACCACAATAAGGTGGTGAAGGTCCTGTACCCGTTCCGCAAGGATCATCCGCAATACAAGCTCGCCAAGAAACAGATGAACGGCGGCGGGGGCGTGGTGACGTTCGAGGTTCCAGGCGGCAAGAAGGCGGCGTTCAAGGTTGCGAAAGCGCTGAAACTGATCGACGTGTCGAACAATCTCGGCGATACGAAGAGCTTGCTCACCCATCCGGCAACGACCACCCATCAGCGCATGTCCCCGGCGGCAAGGGCTGAAGCGGGCGTTGCCGATGGGTTGCTGCGCATTGCCGTGGGTCTCGAAGACACCGCCGATCTTAAGGAAGATCTCGCGCAAGCTCTCGCGAAAATCTGACGGAGACGGCATGTCGGAACACCGCGTCACCGTGCTTTGGACTCGCACAAGCCCCGATTTCACCTATGAGAGCTATAATCGCACGCATGAGATAGACGTCGGTCTTGGGTCGAGGATCCCGGGCTCATCGGCGCCGGAATTTCGCGGTCATGTCGACCGGCTCGACCCTGAGCGCGCTTTGGTATCGGCATTGTCGTCCTGTCATATGCTGACATTTCTTGCCATCGCGGCGCGCAAGCGACTGACGCTGGATGGCTATGAGGACCATGCGGTCGGGTATCTGGAGAAGAACAGCGCGGGGAAATTGGCGGTGACGCGCGTTATCTTGCGTCCTAAAGTCATTTGGGCGGAAGGCGTGGCGGTGTCGGCGGATGATCTCGCAAATCTTCATCGCCTTGCCCATGGCGAATGCTTTATCGCCAATTCGGTGAAAACGGACGTTCAGGTGGAATCGCAGGCGTGACAACTTTTGAAGAGACCACTCACGATATTCGCATTGAGGTGGAACCGAATTTCCTGGAAGACGAATCCGCTCCAGAGGAAAACCGGTATGTCTGGGCTTACCGCATCACGATAGAAAACAAAGGCAGCAGGGCGGTTCAACTGATCTCACGCTATTGGCGCATCACAGACGCCTTCGGCCGTATCCGCGAAGTGCATGGCGCGGGCGTGGTTGGCGAACAACCGCAGATCGAGCCGGGCAATTCCTACCAATATACCAGCGGCGCCCCCCTTGAGACGCCGTCGGGCTTCATGACCGGCAGCTACCGGATGCGTGCGCTTTCGGGCGAAAGCTTTGAGGTCGGCATTCCGCTGTTCGCCCTCGCCAGCCCCTATGAATCGCGGCAAGTCCATTAAAGACCGGCATTTGAGCTTCCGCGCGGAGAAGCCTGCGGATACAGGCTTGATCCTCACCGGGGTCTGCGTCGTACAATCACGCTTAACCGGAGAGCATCATGGCAAATAGCGGCAGGCGCCCCGCAGCGGCGGCGAAAAACGCGATACCCAAGGAATTGGCCCGCCCTTCCCGTGAAGACGCGGAAAAGGCCGTTCACACGCTTCTTCGCTGGGCGGGGGATGATCCGGCGCGCGAAGGCCTGATCGATACACCGGCCCGTGTGGCCTCGGCCTTCGACGAATGGTTCTCCGGCTATAAGGACGATCCTGAAGTTTATCTCTCGCGCACCTTCGAGGAAGTCGAAGGCTATGACGAAATAATCGTCCTGCGCGACATCCGCTTTGAATCGTATTGCGAACATCACCTCGCCCCGATCATCGGCCGCGTCCATGTCGGTTATTTGCCGAACAAGAAAGTGGTCGGCATATCCAAACTCGCACGGGTGGTCGATGTCTATTCGAAGCGCCTGCAAGTTCAGGAGAAGCTGACTGCCCAAATTGCGAATTGCATCCAACAGGTGCTGGAGCCCAAAGGCGTCGCGGTCGTCATCGAAGCGACACATCAATGCATGACGACACGCGGCGTTCACAAGACGGGCGTGACCCTCGTCACCTCCAGCATGCTGGGCGCCTTTCGCAAGGACCCCATGACGCGCCGCGAGTTTCTGACGATCATCGGCAATCCCGCCTCCTCGGTGGAGAGCTGAGCCGCGCCCCATGTCCACGCCCGATGTGACTGGCACGATTCAGCGGCTTATCGGCTTCGACACCACCAGCCGCAATTCCAATCTGGAATTGATCGCTTACGCGCAGGATATCTTTGAAACCGCTGGCGGGCGTTGCCGCCTCACTTTTGATGATAGCCGCAACAAGGCCAATCTTTTCGCGACCTTCGGCCCCGAAGGCGATGGAGGCTATGTCCTGTCCGGCCACACCGACGTCGTTCCGGTGGATGGTCAGGAGTGGTCGAGCGACCCCTTCGCCGCAGAGATACGCGACGGAAAGCTTTATGGCCGGGGCGCTGCGGACATGAAGGGCTTTCTTGGGACCGCGCTGGCACTGGCTCCGGAACTCGCCAGAGCGCCATTGAAACGCCCGCTGCATTTCGCCTTCTCGTTCGACGAAGAAATTGGCTGTATCGGGGTGCGCGCGCTGCTCGATGATCTGCGGCTCGAAGGCATTAAGCCTGCGCTCGCTATCATCGGTGAGCCGACCGAGATGCGCGTTGTCGGCGCGCATAAGTCAGGCGCCGTGATCGAAACGACCGCCAGAGGCCGCGAGGGTCATTCGAGTGCCCCGGCGCGCGGCGCGAACGCCGTGATGATGGCGGGCGAATTCATCGCCACCCTCTCCGCGCTGGCGGAGGAATTGAAACAGGACCGCGACGAACATTTCGAACCGCCCTACACGACGCTGCAGGCCAACATGGTAAAAGGCGGAACAGCAGTGAACGTGCTGGCGCGCGAGGCGCGGATCACCTGGGAATATCGCTGCCTTCCCGACCGCAATGCGGGCGCGATCGTCGAGCGCCTGCAAAGCCGCACAGCGAAAGACATCCTCCCGCGTTATCAGGCGGGCGCGCCCGAGGCAGCGTTTGAAACCCGCGTGAAAGCGAGTTATCCGGGTTTGGTGCGCGATCCAAACTCGCCTGCCATCGCGCTTGCTGCGGCGCTCGCCGGGGGCAACGACCTGCATGCGGTTTCCTATGGCACCGAAGCGGGGCTCTTTCAGAAGGCGGGCATTCCGGCGGTCGTATGCGGTCCAGGCTCGATTCATCAGGCGCATAAAGCCGATGAATTCGTTGCGCTATCCCAACTCGACGCCTGTGCAAATTTCCTGCGCCGGGTCGGCGAACGCGCCTGCCGTTAAAACGGGATCCAGCTATTCCGGCTTCGCCAGGCTATCGAGCGCGAAGGCATATTCGGTTCCGCAAAATTCGCAGCGCGTGCGCACCACACCATCAGCGTCGGCCAATTCCGTGAGTTCGCTTAACGGATAGGTGCGTAATACAGGCAGCACCTTGTTTTCGTTGCAAGTGCACTGGAAATGAAGTGGCTGCGCGGGCTGCACCCGCACTTCGTCTTCGTGAAACAGCCGCCACAAAACCGCTTCCGCGCTGAGACTCGTATCGAGAAGTTCGAAGGCCTCCAGCGTGTCGAGAAACAGCTTCACCCGCTGCCAATCGTCGGTCTCGGTGATTGCACCCATGGTTTTTTCGGGCACCGCCTGCACCATGATGCCGCCGACCCGCCAGCCCTGACCTTCGCCTGCACGATAGATCGGACCCGCCGCCAGCTTGATCAGCGTCGGCAATTGTTCGCTCTGATCGAAATAACCTTCGGCGGAACGCGCCAGTCCTTCGTCATCCAACGGCACCAGACCCTGATAGGCCTGACCGCCGGGTGTCATCTCGATGGTGATGGCAAGGGCGCCCTTGCCGGCCATGTCCCCAAAACCCGGCTTCGCCGGCATGTTCCCGGCTTTTCTTTCGTCAAATCGCGCATAGCCGCGCACGCCGCCGCCCGCGAAATAGTCACTGACCAGCATCGAGAGCGGGCCATCGCCCTTCAACTGCACGCTGAGGCGGCCTTCCAGTTTGATGGCCGAACCCAGCAGCGCGCTCAAGAGAAGTGATTCCGCCAATATGCGTTGGGCGGGTTCGGGCAGGGGATGGACCGAAAGGGCGCGCGACGACACGGCGTCGAGACGCGCGACGCGTCCACGAAGGCCCAGCGCTGGAAGATCGAACGGCAGGACAAAGTCGGCGGGGGGCGCCAGCGTGTAACCCGACAGGTCGTCCGTCACCCGAGACACCAATGGAGAATCGCCTTCTGGATATGAAGGCGATTCTCGGCCTCGTCGAACACCGCCGATTGCGGACCGTCGATTACTTCGTCGGTCACTTCCTCGCCCCGATGCGCGGGCAGGCAATGCATGAAGATCGCCTCTTCATGCGCGCGCTTCATCAAGGTGGCATTCACCTGATAGGGCTTCAACAGATTGTGCCTCTTCGTGGCATCCTTGTCGCCCATCGACACCCAGGTATCGGTAACGACGCAGTCGGCGCCCGCAACCGCATCTTCCGGACTGCGCATGAAGGCAACCTTGGCGCCCGCCTTTTCCGCCCATTTACGCAAAGCTGGAGGGGCCGCGAGTTCGGCGGGCGTTGCGACACGCAGGCTGAAATCGAAACGCGAAGCCGCATGGACCCAGGAGGCCAGAACATTGTTGGCATCGCCCGTCCACGCCACCGTCCGGCCGCGAATGGAGCCCTTCTTTTCTTCGAAAGTCATGACATCGGCCATGACCTGGCAGGGATGCGAAAGCTTGGTCAGGCCATTGATGACCGGAACGTCGGCATTTTCGGCAAGTTCCAGCAGCATGGAATGCTGCAGGGTCCGGATCATGATGGCGTCGACATAACGCGACAAAACCCGCGCCGTATCGGCGATGGTCTCGCCGCGGCCGAGCTGCATTTCCGCGCCTGTCAGCACGATCGTCTTGCCACCGAGTTCCTGCATACCGACATCGAAGGAGATGCGCGTACGGGTGGACGGCTTTTCGAAGATCATGGCCAGCATGCGTCCCGCGAGCGGTGCATCGTCGTCCAATGCGCCGCGCGTCAATCCGGCACGCGCTTTCTTGCGGCGGCGCGCGGCATCGATCAAACGCTTAAGCGTCGCGCCGTCGAATTCGGAGAGATCGAGAAAATGGCGCGGCACCACGGGCTCGCGCTTCAACGCCTTAACCGAACTCATACCGCCTTCCTCTCGGCTTCGTAGCCGGCGCAGGTCGCGGCCAGCGCCTCGACTGCCTCACGTAAATGTTCTTCGCCCACGATCAACGGCGGAACGAGGCGAACGAGATTTTCCGTCGCGCCCACCGCCAGCATGCCCCGTTCGCGCAACGCGGCGATGAAAGCCGGTGCAGGAACATGTAGTTTCAATCCCAGCATCAGCCCGCGCCCGCGCACTTCGGAAACGACATGCGGATATTCGGACAGCAGCATTGCGAGATGCTGCTGAAAATGACTGCCGGTCCGCCTTACCTGTTCGAGAAAGCCGGGTGCCGTCATCAAATCAAGCACCGCGTTTCCCACCGCCATCGCCAGAGGATTGCCGCCATAGGTCGAGCCATGCGTGCCCGCAACCATCCCCTTGGCGGCTTTTTCCGTGACAAGGCAGGCGCCGAACGGAAAACCACCGCCGATGCCTTTTGCCAGGGCCATGATATCGGGCGTCATTCCCTCGTCTTCGTAAGCGAACATGCGCCCGGTGCGCCCCATACCGGTCTGCACTTCATCGAGCAGAAGCAAAAGCCCGCTCGCGTCGCAAAACTCCCGCAAACGCTTCAGGAAACCCGGTGGCGTAACGCGCACGCCATATTCGCCCTGAATGGGTTCGATCAATATCCCCGCGGTATGCGGACCCGCGGCGCGCTTCACCGCTTCGAAATCACCAAACGGAACCTGATCGAAGCCATCGACCTTCGGGCCGAAGCCTTCGAGATATTTTGGCGAACCACCGGCAGCAATGGTCGCCAATGTGCGGCCATGAAAGGCACCCTCAAACGTGATCAGGCGATAACGCTCCGGCGCGCCGTTCACGTAATGATATCTGCGTGCGGTCTTGATGGCGCATTCCATCGCCTCGGCGCCGGAATTGGTGAAGAACACCGAATCGGCGAAGGAGAGTTCGATGAGCCTTCTGGCGAGGCTTTCCTGTCCGGGAACCCGATACAGGTTCGACGTATGCCAAAGCATCTCAGACTGGGCCTTGAGGGCGCTCACGAGATAAGGGTGTGCATGTCCGAGCGCGTTCACGGCAATGCCCGCGCCGAAGTCGAGATACCGCTTCCCCGTCTCGTCAAAGAGATAGGGCCCCTCCCCGCGGACAAAAGCGACATCCGCACGGTTGTAGGTCGGCAATACTGGAGGAATCACAACAGCCTCCCGAACCCATCCCGCATCAGGCGGTATGGGCGAAAAAAGGAACGCGTCTTATCCGCCGGATCGGACTCCACGGTCAAGCACGGTCCTGCCCTTGCGTTGTTGTGGACAAGCCCTAGTGGGTTTCGGGCATTGCTTGTGCAACCAAGCCCCTCTGTTACGATATTTGGTAGAAATAGCCGGAGAGTTCCCGATGGGCTGGACGGACGAACGGGTCGAGCAATTAAAATCACTTTGGACCGAGGGCTTGAGCGCGAGCCAGATCGCGCGCGTCCTGGGCGGCGTGACCCGAAACGCGGTTATCGGCAAGGTACACCGGCTGGGTCTGGCCGGACGGGCAGGCCCCACCCGCAGCGAGCGGCCGCGCCACACGACCACCCACAAAGCCGTGACCCGAGCCGCCACGCCAGCGCCGGAAGTGGTTGAGGAAGATCCGATCACGCTCGACGACGGCAATTTCGCCACCGTTCTCACGATCAATGACCGCATGTGCCGTTGGCCCATCGGCGACCCTTCGGAACACGAATTTCATTTCTGTGGCCGTAATCCGAAATCCGGATCGCCCTATTGCGAGGCGCATGCCCGAAAGGCCTATCAGCCCCAGATGCCGCGCCGCGACCGCCGGGCGACAGGCTGATCTGATTTTCCGACCGGAAAAGATAAAAGGCGAGAGCAGCAATGCTCTCGCCTTTTATCTTTTCGCCTGGGCCTTCATTGAGGGCATTAGCTGCGCCCGGCCATCGCGGCATCCTGATCGCCGGAAGACGGCATTGGAACGTTGGACGCAAAGGTTTCGTCGAAGGAATAGCCGGCGGAACGCACGGTACGGATCGGATCGCGTTCACCAGGCTCATTGAGTGCCTTGCGCAAACGGCCGACATGCACGTCAACCGTGCGGGCTTCGACATAGATATCGGAACCCCAGACCGTATCGAGCAATTGTTCGCGCGAGAACACGCGGCCAGGGTGCTGCATCAGTTGATCGAGCAATCGGTATTCGGTGGGACCGAGGTGAATATCGCGCCCGCCGCGTTTGACCCTGTGGGTGCCACGGTCCATCGCAATTTCGCCAACCTGCACCACATCTTCGACCAGCGAGGGGCGCACCCGGCGCATCACCGCACGGATGCGGGCAAGGAGCTCAGTCATGGAAAACGGCTTGACGATGTAATCGTCGGCACCGGTATCGAGACCACGAATGCGATCGGTTTCCTCGCCACGGGCCGTCAGCATGATGATAGGGGTATTGCGCAGATGCCCGCGCGTGCGCATGCGACGGCACACTTCGATGCCGGAAAGCTGCGGCAGCATCCAGTCGAGAATAATCAGATCCGGCTTGGTTTCGTCGGCGACGAGAAGCGCTTCTTCGCCGTCCTTTGCCTCAAAAACGCGATAGCCTTCGCGTTCAAGATTGTAGCGCAAAAGCGTCGCCAGCGCGGTTTCGTCTTCAACAACGAGGACGCTGGGTTCTGAACTGCCTTTCACAAATTTACTCCGTTATTCAGTACCGGGTTCGGACGGCAAAGGCGCCGTCGAGGTGACATCGGCCTTGGGGCGCTTGTCGTAACGCAGATAGTCGCCGGTCGACATGTGGTAGACGGTTTCGGCGATATTGGTGGCGTGGTCGCCCGCGCGCTCGATGTTCTTCGCAATGAAAAGAAGATGGGTGCAAAGCCCGATCGTGCGCGGGTCTTCCATCATATAGGTGAGAAGTTCGCGGAAGAGGCTGTTGTAAAGTTCGTCGATTTCTTCATCCTGCGCCCAGACATTCTTGGCGGCCTTCGCATCGTGATCCGAATAGGCATCGAGAACGGTTTTGAGCTGTGTCAGCGCCTGGCGGCCCATGCGCGCCAGTGATTGCGTCAGCCGGATCGGCGGCTCCCGATTGAGGATGAGCGCACGCTTGCCGATATTCTTGGCGTAATCGCCGATACGTTCCAGCTCGGAAGCGATCCGGATGGCTGCCAGCGTCGTTCTGAGATCGACCGCCATGGGCTGACGCAGTGCGAGCACCTTGACCGCTTGTTCTTCAACCGATTGCTGGAGCTGATCGACGCGCTCATCCGTCCCGATGGCGCCTTCCGCAAGCCGTGCGTCGCGTTTCGCAATGGCCTCGATCGCGTTGGCGAATTGCGCTTCGACCAGGCCGCCCATTTGCGCAACGCAATTGGCAAGCGAGTCCAGCTGCTCGGTAAAGGACTTCACAATGTGCTCGTTCATGCCTGATCTTTCAGCCTGAGGCCTTAGGGTCGGATTACTTCGCTACGTTCAACGAACTGTGACAGTAATATAACAGTTTTGCGACGGCACTCGAACCCCCGCGTTTTAAACTGCTTTTCTGTCCTGAACAGGCAGTGCCTGCACGGATGCGGAGGGGAGATAGACGGCGAATGTACTGCCCTGTCCCACGACGCTGTCGATCTGCAGCCGGCCATTGTGACGGTTGAGGATGTGCTTGACGATGGCAAGGCCAAGTCCTGTACCGCCGCGTTCGCGGCTCCGCTTTATATCGACGCGATAAAATCGTTCGGTCAGCCGAGGGATCGCCTCACGCGCTATGCCCTCGCCTTCGTCCTGCACCGAGGCAAAGACCTGCGGCGGATTCGCCCGGCCCGCGCCGGGGCTGGTGCCAAACCGGACCCGCACTGTGCCGCCCTCGCGACCATATTTGATCGCGTTGTGAACGAGATTCTGAAACACCTGCGTAAGCTCATCACGGTCTCCGACCACCCATAAAGGCGCGCTTTGCTCGATCGAAATTTGGATGCGATCAACTTCCGCCAGAGGGCCGAGAACAGCAGCGGCATCCCGGACGACGGCCACCAGATCCACTTCACCCATCGGCGGATTGTGTTCATTCAGCTCGATGCGTGTCAGCGACAGGAGATCATCGATCAACCGGCGCATACGACCTGTTTCGACGCTCATGATTTCCAGGAAACGCTCGCGGGCGTCGGTGTCATTTCGGGCATGGCCACGAAGTGTATCGATAAAGCCGGATACAGCGGCCAACGGCGTGCGCAGTTCGTGGCTGGCATTGGCGACGAAATCGGCGCGCATTTCCTCGGCCCGGCGCATGCTCGTCAGGTCGTGAAATTGCAGCAGAACGAATCCCGCCGTCGCTTCCCCCGTTTTCGCCTGCGCGATACGCGCCTGGTAATGCCGTTCGACGGGGACGAGAATAGTAAAGGCGATGCTCTCCGCGTCGCCGCCGGAGAGCACCCGCTCGACGCATTCCAGGACCTCGGGGTAACGCAAAACCGCGGAAATGTGTTTGCGCTCTGCGTCACTGCCGACCAGAACACGCGACGTACGATTGGCAAGAACGACCCGGCCCGTTAGATCGCAAATAACCACGGGATCGTCCAATGCCTCCAGCAACAGCCTTGCGGCTTCCGGAAGAACGGGACGCGTATTCGCTTCGGGTTGCGGGGGCACCAGGTTCTTGTTCGGGTGGCGCGGGGCATAAATTCCTAGCCCCAGAAACGCCACCGCCGCCGCCAGCGCCACCACCATGGGATCCGGATAGAACGCCGCCAAGACAAGAATCGCAGCCGCCACAACGGCACACATAATCATCGTGGATCTCAGCCAGGTTCTAAACATAGGGCAATCCCAGATTACGCTCCATCACGCGGCTCCCCGGCAGAGCACCCCTTAGCGCTCCGGCGCATCGAGTGATCTAAAAAATCTATAACACGTCTTTATGTCGGTTCATGCATCGCGGGAACCGGTCCCGCAGGGTGTTTCGCTGCGCCGCACGAAAGTAAGGCCGGGGGATGTATGGCCATCTCCATGTATGAACGCGCCAAACGGTTCCCTCAGAAAGAATAATAATTTCGAATTTTCGGGGCACTCGGTTTCGGGTTTGAACGTTTTCATTGTGAGGGTCGGACAGCGGTGCTGTGCCGGTTCAATGAAAAGAACTTTCTTTGTGCGCACAGATAGATCCCGGCCGCACGCATCAAGAACGACATCAATGCGATGCCGGTTAACTGCCGGAGATTAGGACGCTAGCCCCGCTCCTCATCTCCGGTTTTCTTTTTTCCCGATGACGGTTTTTTCTGCGTCGAAACGGACACGCGCGGGCGCGCGCCATCAAGAAATAGCTTCACGGCAGATTCAACACGCCCTTCGATAAAGGACAGATCCGCTTCGTTGCCCTCGCACATAAATGCGCGCATTTGCGGCTCGGCAATCACCATGGAGAAAAGCATGCCTGCCGCCATCTCAGGATCGGAAACATCGAGTATGCCGAGCGCTTTCTGGCGTGCGATCCAATTCTGTAGAAAATGACAGAGCTTTCCCGGGCAATCCTGATGCATGGCGCGAGCGAGTTCAGGTGTGCGATGGACTTCCGCGATCATCAGGCGGTAAAGCGCGGCCTGTCGCGGCGCGAGAAGAAAGCGCGCGAAGCCGAGAAGAAAATGACGCAGTACAAACTCGGCCGGCAGCGAGTCGGAAATATCGTCGGCTGACAGCGTCTGCGCGAGTTCAGCACGCCGTGCCGCGATGACGGCAACGAAGAGCGCCTCTTTGGTGTCATATAGTTGATAGAGGGTTTTCTTCGACATGCCCGCGCGGCGCGCAATGTCATCCATACTGGCTTCGGTATAACCCAGCTCCACGAAAACGCGTTCGGCGGCATCCAGAAGAAGCCCGCGACGTTCTAGTTCTGTAATGAGACAGGGACGGCCACGCCGCGCGGGTGCACGGACCCCGCGTTTTGTGACAATCTTGCCGACATACTCTGGCGACAGGGAGTTGCTAATGGACACTCTCCTTGGTGTGAGGTGGAAACAGAAACCGCTTTTCCTCAGCTTGACAGAAAATACGGAACTGTCTAGTTTCCAAATTACGGCATCCGGGTGGCGGTACGCTACCCTGTCGGAATCCGCACCGATCAAACGTCTTATCGGCAGTTACAGACGCGGATGACTTTTCCGCCCCTGGGGGTTCACGTGCAAATTGCAATGCGTTCATTATTGCTATCATCGGTTTCAGGCACCGTCCTTTTCCTGGCCGGATGCGCCGTCGGTCCAGATTTCGAGCGGCCCGCCGCACCTGTCGTTTCGGGGTATACGGCCGAAGCGCTTCCCGTTGCCACCGCTTCGGGCTCGGAAGAGATTCCCGGCGGCGACGCCCAGACCTTTGTCGAAGGCGCAGACATTCCGGCCCAGTGGTGGACCCTCTTCCAATCTCCGGCGATCAACGACATCGTCACACAGGCGCTGGAGGCCAATCCCGATCTTGAAGCGGCCGAGGCAGCGCTCAATCAGGTGCGCGAAAATTATCTCGCAAGCCAGGGTTCGCTGTTTCCCGCCATCGATGCTGGCGGTTCGGCACAGCGCCAGCAGACGTCGCCCCAATCGACGGACTCGCTTCTCAACCTCTACAACGCCTCCGTCGGCGTCTCCTATCTCCTCGACGTGTTCGGCGGAAACCGCCGCGCTATCGAAGCGTCGGGGGCCCAGGCAGAGAACCAGCGCTATCAGCTGGAAGCGACTTATGTGACGTTGATTTCCAACGTCCTGACCGCCGCGATTCAGGAAGCTTCACTTACCGCGCAAATCGAAGCGGTCGAAGAAATCATCGCGGTGCAAACCCAGGCGCTCGACCTCGCCGATCAGCAATTCGAACTGGGCGCGATCGCACGTGGCGATGTTCTGGCGCAGCAATCCGAACTGACGCAAACACAGGCGACGTTGCCGAATCTGCAAAAACAGCTGGCGCAGATTCGCACCCAATTGTCGGTGCTTCTCGGACGCTACCCTTCGGAAGGCACCGTGCCCGGTGTGACGCTGGCCGACCTTACGCTGCCGCAGGAATTGCCCATCAGCCTGCCTTCCGAACTGGTCAACCAACGCCCCGATGTGCGCGCTGCCGAAGCGATTCTCCATCAGGCGAGCGCCAATATCGGCGTCGCGACCGCGAATATGCTGCCGCAGATCAATCTGTCGGGCAGTTACGGAACGGGGACGAATTCGGCGCCCGGGTCCGCCAATCTGTTCTCGGCCGAGACGATGGGCTGGAGCCTTGCCGGAAGCCTTACCGCGCCCTTGTTCCGCGGCGGCCAGCTTTCGCATCAGCGCCAGGCCGCGCTGTACGCCTATGATCGCGCGGAAGCGCAATATCGCAGCACGGTGCTGGCGGCTTTCGCTAATGTTGCGAACGTCCTGAACGCATTGATTTACGATGCCGAGGCCCTGCGCGCGCAGGAACTCGCCGAGGAAACCGCGTCTCAGAGCCTCGACATCACCACCGAACGGTTCCGCGCGGGCGCTATTGCTTACCTTGCCTTGCTCGACGCGCAACGCACCTACCAACAAGCGCGCATCGCGCTCGTTCAAAGCCAAGCCGCCCGTTACGCCGACACCGTTGCCTTGTTTCAGGCATTGGGCGGCGGATGGTGGAACCGTGAAGAAACCAATTTCACTACCACGCGATCCAACCCGATACCGATCCCATGATATCCAGAACCCAAAATTATAATGAACCCAGACGCGTCAGACCGGTGCGCCGCGGAATTTTTCTGCTTGGCGGGACGGCATTGCTGTTCGCGCTTATTTATTTTTCCAATCTCATGACAACGGGCACCATTATGGGCGCCCTAGGCATGGGAATGGAGATGCCGCCCCCGCCGCCTTCCGTGATTTCCACTGTCGTTGCGGAAAGTCAGCCCTGGGAGCCGCGCACGGCCGTTGTCGGCTCACTCAGCGCCAGCACGGGCGCCGACCTCGCATCGGAAGTCGCGGGCGTCGTCGAAGAGGTCTATTACGAATCGGGCGGTTCCGTTGACGCCGGCGCCCCGTTGGTACGCTTGCGCTCCACCGATGAGAATGCACGCCTGCGCACGCTGGAAGCCTCAGCGCAGCTTGCTGAAGCAACATATAATCGCAGCCAACGACTTCTCGAAATCCAGGGAATCAGCACGGCGCAAGTCGAGGCAAGCGAAGCCGAGCTTTCCGCCGCCAGAGCCCAGGTCGCCGAGCAGCGCGCCATTATCGAGAAGAAAATGATCCGTGCGCCGTTTGCCGGCGAACTCGGCATTCGGCAGGTGAATGTCGGCCAGTATGTGAGTCCCGGTACCGTGGTGGCGACGCTGCAAGCGCTGGATCCCATCCATATGGATTTCACGGTGCCGCAACAATTGCTCCAAAGCCTGAGCGTCGGACAAAGCGTTGCCATTCGCGTCGATTCCTATCCGGACACCGTGTTCACGGGCGAAATCGCGACCATCAACCCGAAAGTCGATGAAGCCACCCGCAATATCGCGGTGCGCGCCGTCATCACCAATTCGGAGCGTAAACTGCTGCCCGGCATGTATGCCACGGCGGAGATCGCGACCGCGGCGGATGTGAATTACGTCACGCTGCCGCAGACGGCGGTGACGTTCAATCCCTATGGCAGCATCGTCTATGTCGTGAATGAAGTGACCGAAAACGACACCACACGTCTTGTTGCCACCCAGACCTTCGTGACAACCGGTGAGACACGCGGCGACCAGATTGCCATCCTTTCCGGCATCGAGGCGGGCACGGTTGTCGTCAGCGCCGGGCAGTTCAAGCTGCAGAATGGCGCCACCGTCGAAATCAACAACGAAGTCCAGCCGTCGAACGATCCCAATCCTAGACCGCTGGAAAGGTAATCGGGCCAGAGGCCATGAACTTTACAGACATATTCATCCGGCGCCCGGTTCTCTCGATCGTCGTCAGCCTTGTGATCCTGGTGGTGGGTTTACGCGCGGCAGTCTCGCTACCCGTGCTGCAATATCCCCGCACTGAGAACGCGGTTGTCACGGTGACGACCGCCTATTTCGGCGCGGACCCCGAAGTCATCGCGGGCTTCATCACTACTCCGCTGGAGACGGCCATCGCACAGGCTGCGGGCATCGATTACATGACCTCATCCAGCGCGGCCGGCGTCAGCACCATTACCGCCCGCCTGCAGCTGAACTACGACTACAACACGGCCATGGCGGAAATCAGCTCCCGCATCGACGCGGTGGCGGATCGTCTTCCGGCCCAGGCACAGAAACCGTCGATTGCGGTCCAGGTAGGGCAGAACGTCGCGTCGATGTATATCGGCTTCTTCAGCGACACTATGGCGGCCAACCAGATCACCGACTATCTCGTGCGGGTCGTTCAGCCGCAGATACAAGCGCTGGAAGGCGTGAAGCTGGCCGAAATTCTGGGCGCGCGCAATTTTGCCTTCCGCGCCTGGCTCGATCCGCAACGCCTTGCCGCCTATGGCCTGACCGCCGACGACATCAGTCAGGCGCTGGCCTCGAACAATTTCATATCCAGCCTCGGCAACACCCGCGGGCAGATGGTGCAGGTGAACCTTAACGCGTCGACAGGTATTACCTCGCTTGCGGAATTCCGAAATCTCATAGTGAAGCAGACCGAGACCTCGGTAGTGCGCCTTGGCGAGGTAGCCGAGGTCGCGCTGGGCGCAGAAGACTATGGCTCGGAAATCCGCTTCAACGGCGAGAACGCTATCGTCATTGCGGTGAATATTTCACCTGATGCCAGTCTGCTTGCTGTTGGCGAGGAATTGGAAAGCCTGTTTCCCGTCCTCCAGTCGCAGCTTCCCGAAGGTCTTGACGGCCGCCTCGTCTTCAATGCGGCGAATTTCGTAAATGCCGCCATTGATGAAGTGATATGGACCATCGTCGAAACACTCGCCATCGTCGTGCTGGTCGTCTTCATCTTCCTCGGCTCGATCCGCTCGGTGGCGATCCCGGTCGTGGCGATCCCACTGTCGCTGATCGGCACATTCGTCATGATGCTGGTGATGGGCTATTCCATCAATTTGCTGACTCTGCTCGCCATGGTGTTGGCCATTGGCCTGGTTGTCGACGATGCCATCATCGTGGTCGAGAACGTTCACCGGCATATGACGCTCGGTAAGACGCCCCTCGATGCGGCGATCGTCGCGGCGCGAGAGCTGGCCGGCCCAATCATCGCAATGCTTGCAGTGCTCGTCGCGGTATATGTCCCGATCGCCTTCCAGAGCGGTTTAACCGGCGCGCTGTTCATCGAATTCGCCTTCACATTGGTGGGCGCCATACTGGTTTCAACCATTGTGGCTCTGACACTTTCCCCGATGATGTCGTCGCGGCTTCTGAAGCCGCATAGCGATGAGGATCATGGGTGGCAAGCGCGCGTGTCCCACTTCATTGACCGGCGTTTCGACCGCCTTCAGGCTGGTTATCACCGCCGCCTGCACTCTGCGCTCGACACCGCAAAGCTAGTTGGTGTTTTCACCTTCATGATCTTTGGCGCGTTATACCTGCTCTACACGGCGCCAGGCATGAAGTGGGATCTCGCGCCGCAGGAAGATCAGGGTTTCATTTTTGTCGGTGGGCAAGGCGCGTCCAACGCCACACCGGAGCAGACCATGCTCTATGCGGAGGACATCTATCGGCGCCTGTCCGAGAGCGAGTCCATCGACGGTATTTTCCAGGCCATCTTCAATGGCCAGTTTTTTACTGGTCTCGTTTTAAAGACCTGGAACGACCGCGATGAGGGTTCGGCCGAGATTGCCCGGGAAGCGAATGAATCATTGCATAGTGTCACCGGGTTGCAGGTCGGCGCATTCCCCTTACCGTCCTTGCCGGGGCCTGACGGATTGCCGGTCGAATTCGTCATCCGCACGACGGCGCCCTTCGAGCAGCTCTACGAGGTCGCACAGACTTTCTACGCGCGGGTTCAGCAGGAGAATTTGTTCTTCTTCTCGCAGATGGATCTACGCATCGACCGACCCCAGGCCACCGTCGAGATCGACAGAGACAAAGCCGCCCTTCTTGGCCTGACCATGGCCGATGTCGGCAATGCGCTGACCTCGATGCTGAGCGGCGGCTATGTGAATTACTCCGCGCTGGAAGGCCGCTCCTATCGCGTCATGGCGCAGGCCGACCAGCCTTACCGCTTGAATGCCGATCAGCTGAATAACTTTTACATTCGCTCCGGCGACGGGGAGTTGATCGCCCTGTCGACCATAGCAACGATCACCGAGCGGACCATTCCCACAACGCTGCCGCGCTTTCAGCAGCTGAATGCGGTGACCATCAGCGGTTTCGCAGGCATGAGCCAAGGCGACATCCTGGCGCGGCTGAATGCCATCGCCGACGAAGTGCTCCCCGACGGTTACTCCGTCGATTACGGCGGACAATCGCGCCAGTTCGTGCAGGAATCAGCGGGCTTCGGACTCGTGATTGCATTCGCGCTGGTCATCATCTTCCTGGTGCTGGCGGGTCTATATGAAAGTTTCCGTGATCCCCTCATAATCCTCGTGTCAGTGCCGCCGGCGATTTTTGGGGCTTCGATTGCCATCTACTTCCTGGGTGGCCTCAGCCTGTTCATGCCGGACTCGATGCAGCTCGCGAGCGCCACGATGAACATCTATACGCAGGTGGGTATCGTTACGCTGATCGGGTTGATCAGCAAGCACGGCATCCTGATCGTGGACGTCGCCAACCGTCTGGTGCGAGAAGGCCACACCCGCCGCGAAGCGGTGGAACAGGCGGCGGCCATTCGTCTCCGCCCGATCCTGATGACGTCGGCTGCGATGGTGCTGGGTGTCATTCCGCTGCTGATCGCTTCCGGTGCAGGAGCGTCGGCCCGGTTTGCAATGGGACTCGTGATCTTCACGGGTATCTCCATCGGAACGCTGTTCACGCTGTTCCTGGTGCCGACCTGGTATGTGCTGGTCGAGCGGATCGAACACTGGATCCGCGACGCCATCCGCCGGGACAACTCCGATCAGGCGCTACAGAGCGCGGAATAGGATTCAGACGCTAAGCGGGCGCAAACGCCCGCGCCGCGGCCTTCACGTCCGCCACACTCGGCAGCTTCGCCTCATTCCCCAGAATCTGGATCGCATGCGCGGAGGCCGCGCGCGCGAACTGGAAATGTTCCTCCCAGTTGGCGCCCTCGCCGGCCAGATGCGCATAGACATAGGCCCCGTGGAACACGTCGCCCGCGCCGCTGGTGTCGATGACCCTCGAAGCCGGAACGCTTAAAGACGGCATGGTCCGGATGACCCCGTCCTCTCCATACCAGCGCATGCCGCGTTCGCCCATCGTGACACCGCCGACCTTGCAGCCCTTCTCTTTCAGAAGCGCCAGCGTCGCGTCACAGGACTGGCCAAGCTGTTCGCAGAAGCGTTCGGAAAGCACCGCCACGTCGATGAACCCCAGAAGGTCCAGCGTGTTGTCGCGCACGGCGCCGCCATCGAGCGATGTCAGAATGCCCGCCTCTCGGCACTGCCTTGCATAGGCCAGGGCGGCGTCGGCCTGATGCCCGTCAACATGCAGCGCGCGGCATCCCCCCATATTCAGCGGCGGAAAGGGATGCAGATGGTCATCGTCGCGCATACGCAGAATCGCGCGCTTGTTGCCCTTGGGCATCACGAAGGAGAGCGACGACCGCTTCACTTTTCGCGCGTGAATCGGCACCTGATATTTGGCCGCCATATCGAGAAACATGCGCCCCAGCCAGTCATCGGCCAGCGAGGCGAGAAGGTCGGGGACAATGCCCAGCTTGGCGCAGCAGAACGCCGCCGTTACCGCATTACCGCCGAACGATATCGCATAATCGCGCGCGACATCCTTCTCGTCCCCGGTAGGCATACGATCGGCCACGAAGGTGACGTCGATATAGGTCTGACCGATAAAAAGCGCCTGCATTGTTAAGTCCCGACCTTCAAGACTCCGAAAGAACTCCGGAGCATCGGGAAGGATGCACAATGAAGGCGCCTCTGCCTACCAAGTTCTTGATGTGAGCTGCCTAATCGTCGAGCAGGATGGTGCCGTCGGGAAATGCTACTTCCCGCAGAAGGCCGCCCGCGCCGCCGCTCTTCAAGGGACGCACCGTGACCGCTACCTGATCACCCGGCTGCAGGCTTTCCTGCGTCCATCCGCGACGGATCAGCGCGACCGGCGCGCGTGCCTCCAGAAGCCAGTCCTCGGCCACGCCCGTTTCGGCATTGATCACCGTCAGCGTTACCCAGCTATGCGGATTGCGCCAGTCGAAATCTTTCACCGTGCCCTCCAGCACCCGGTTCGCTTCCGGCTCGTAATGAGCATGGGTGTGGTGCGCCGACGCCGTGGACGAAAAACCTAGTGCCACGGCGAGGATAGAAATATTTCTGAAAACCATAACGCGCTCCTGAGAACCGATGAGGATCAATTGTCTTCTTCTTCGTCGGGATAGACGCCGTGTTCGAGGAAATACTGATACGCGGCCAATGCCTCGGCCTCGCTTTCCTCGCCGTCTTCCGACCAGTCGAACCGCACGGTACTGACAAAACGGAAGGCGTCGGGCGAACCCAGATCGCCATGTTCAGGCAGGATATGGGCCTCAATGCGGTACAGATTTCCAGTGTTGAAGAAACAGGCGCTGAGCAGCCTACCCTTCTCCTGATAGAGATCTACCGTGGCGAGGCGGCCGTAGATTTCGCCACTCCCGCCGCCGACACCGAGGTGAACATTGGATTCGGTAATGCCTGCCTGTTCGACGAGATAGGCGCACTCGCTGAAAATATTGGCGCTGTTCGCCAGATCGTCGCTGATATCGACGACTTCCATCCGGTAAACCACATGATCAAGTTCGGTCTGAAGCAGGACCGTCGGACGGCCGGGGCCTGCGATGCGGGCTTCATCACGCGATGTTTCAGGCGCTGCGTAGACACCGGTCGAGCGCACAGGCTCAAGAGGGAATTCCTTGGCGACGCCGAGGTCCTCGTAGATATATTCCTGCCAGTCGGCTTCGGCGGCCAATGCGGGAACGGCAATAAGACAGGCGCCTACGAGACATGGAAAAACCTTCGCAACGCGATTCATAAGTTTATCCCTGCATTCTCTCCCGCGCCAAAACGGGCCTCTCCACGGGCGAAAGAGCTACCAGCCGCCGATGTCAGCTTTGTCCCCGAACTATGTCCAAAGTCTCGCGGCTGATCGCAAAAGCGTGAGCGAACCCGTGTCCATTTGCTGCGGTTCCTGTCGCAGCGGGCGGCAATTTTTGGCACAATTCGCCGATCATGCGCTTGCTCGCGCCCTCACACGTGCCTGCGTGGCCTTTTCCGTGGCTTTCCTCCTACCGTCATCGGGCGCGAGAGCGCAGGGCATAGTCAAATATGTGAACCGAGACCTTCAGTTCACCATCAACCTGCCGCACATGCCCGTGGTCGGTTCAACCCTGTACCAAGCGGCGGACGGCACGCATCTTCCGGCACAGACCTTCACCGCTTCGCAGGGCAGCGCGGAGTACCGGCTTACCGTCGTCGATTTCTCGAATCATCCTTCGGCTGAGCGGGGTGCGACAGCGTTTGCGGCGGCGGAAATCGCCGCGCGCGGTGAAGCCGACCATAATCGTCACGCCTATATGGACGGGCTCTCCGGTCACCATCTGAGCGTCATGGAACCGGACGGAGAAAGGCGGATCGCCGCCATCTATCTTTACGAT
>CAIOYY010000080.1 GCA_903862715.1 uncultured Alphaproteobacteria bacterium | reverse complement strand
GCACGTTATGACGGCCGTTGCTGCTTACTTTTTCGGTGGAGGAGGGGGGCTCCCACCCAGTCAGCGAGCTTAGCAACGGCCGTCAATCTCCATCAGACTTCGCCGCGCGCCATCTCAAGGGCGTCGCGATCGAGAACCTGAATGCGGCTGAGACTCTTTTGCGCGATGGCGCCGCTTTGCTTCAGTTGGCCCAGCGTGCGGCTGACCGTTTCGATCGCCATGCCCAGATAATTGGCGATGTCGGTCCGTGTCATCGGCAGATGGATCGCACCGTCCGCATCCGCGCGGTCGGCGAGGTCGAGCAGGAACCACGCGACGCGTTCCTGGGCCGACTTGTGGCACAGCAACACCATGCGCTGATAAGCTTCTTGAAGCCCGCGCGCGGTGATCTTGCGCAAGTGGCGTGCGAAGGATTTGTCTTCGGCCAGAAGCGTTTCCACGATCCGGCGCGGATAGCGCACCAGCGTGCAATCGCTGATCGCTTCGGCCGAGAAATAATGCTCGTCGTCGGTTTCAAAACCAAGAAAATCGCCCACGCGCGGGAAAGCGCAAACTTGGCGGCGGCCATCCACCATCAGCTTCACGAGCCGGACGCTGCCTTCGGCCAAGCGGTAACAGGCATCGGCGTCGCCGCCTTCAGCGAAGATTTCCTGGCCGCGTTTGACGGTCATGCGCGTCCCGGCGCCGGCGAGCACATCGAGCGGCAAGCCGGTGGGAACGAACGCGTCCTTCAGCCACACGGTCTGTGCGTGGCTTTTTGTCAGAGTTCCAGTAGCCGGTTGCAACATGTTAGGCTCCTCGCCCAAACGGCAGATACGTCTGTTGCGGGCAGAATGACCGAGGTGAGCCTTGGCTTTTATTGGGAGATGTTCGTACGGGTTTCTACGTACATCCCTGCGGGTGAATGTCCCGCCTCCCGCGAAACCAGGAGAGTGCGCCCTGATACCTCAGGATCTTCATAGAGTGAGCCGGGGCTGAGCGATGGACCCGCTGTGGCAAACCGCGGGGCTTTCGGCCGACGAGGCCTGTGCCCGTCTGGATCTACTGGTGGCGATTGTGCCAAGCGGGATCGTCGTGATCGATGCGGCCGGAGGCATCGAGCTTTTCAACCCCATGTGTGAGCGGCTTTTCGGCTATACGGCGGCGGAAATGGCGGGCCGGAACCTTGCCGCGCTTTTTGCCGATCCGCCGCCTCTGGCCGAGCTTTTGCGCCCTCACAGCGCCCTCGGGTTGCCGCATGACCTTACGGGCCGGCGCAAGGACGGACGTGTTTTCCCCCTGCGCCTGACCATGGGCGGAGGCGCCCTCGGCGCGAAACCCATTTATGTCGGCACGATCCTCGACATTACCGCGCAGAAGGAGGTCGAAAACACCTTGCGCGAGCGCGAGGAAAAACTGACCTCGGTATTCGAAACCGGCCCCGACGCCATCATCATCTTCAATGAACAGGGCGCCATCGAATCTCTCAATGCCGCGGCCGTATGGTTATTCGGCTATCTTGAGAGCGAGGTCCTGGGGCAGGACGTGAAGATGTTGATGCCCGCGCTCCATCGTGAACTGCACGACGGTTTTCTCGCGCACCGTCCTACCGGCGAGAAGCGGATCATCTGGATTGCCCGCGTGGTCATGGGCCAGCGTCGCGGGGGCGATACCTTCCCCATGGAGCTGAATGTCGGAGAAATCAGGATCGGTGAACGCCGCCTGTTCACCGGTTTCATCCGCGACATCTCCGAACGCCTGGGCGCCGAGCGGCGGCTCCAGGACCTGCAGGCCGAGCTGCTTCACGTCTCGCGTCTCACCGACATGGGTCAGATGAGTTCGGCCCTCGCGCACGAACTCAATCAACCTCTGACGGCCATTGCCAACTACACCAAGGCCGCGCGCCGCACGCTTGACCAGGGCGTCGAGGCCTCGCGCGACAAAGTGCAGGAGCTGTTGGACAAAGCCGCGGGTCAGGCCCTGCGCGCCGGGCAGATCATCCGGCGCCTGCGCGACTTCATCGAAAAGCGCGAAGACAACCGCGCCCCCGAG
>CAIOYY010000079.1 GCA_903862715.1 uncultured Alphaproteobacteria bacterium | reverse complement strand
CATCGAACATCGACGCTTGCAGCACCGCAAGCTCGCCGCCTAACATCAAACCCCAGACGAGGCCGACCCTCCGCTAATCTAAGCTCGGGTCTGCGCCAAATGTTCTGACGACGGACAGAGTTACACCTTGCCTACGCTCGTTTTTAGTAAGCGAGTACGAGGCCCACCGAGCTGGTAATGAAGTTTTCTTCCGGGTTGTTCGGGATGGCTTTTTCGTCCGTGAAGTAGCCCGTGACGTCGAAATTGACCGACCACGAACCGTATTCTTCCGGAACGAAGCTCAGAGGAACGCCGAGCGAACCGCCGATATAGGAGTAGGCGTAGCCGCCGTCCCAACCGCCCTGGAAATCGTCTTCCAGGAAGAACGCGATACCGGCCGGGAAGGTGAGGCCCATACCGGCCATGCCGAGGTCGATGCTGGGAGCGATGCTGACGACAACCGCCGAACCGTCTTCCTGACCGGCATTGTCGTTTCCATTGGCGCGAATGTGCCACACGACCTTCGGGCTCAAGGGGAACGCGGGGATCAGTTCGGAGTCATCAATCGCCAGGCTGAAGTCGACGACTTCTTCATTGTCGCCGGCATAGAACCACTGCTGATAGGTCGCGCCGACGGTGGCGATACCGGCCGTGTAGGAAATGCCGCCATAGATGTCGACTTCCTGGATGTTGCCGCCGATACCGCTCGTGGTGTTGTCGTTGACTTCCGACCAGGCGCCGAAGTTCACGGTCACCGGATCAAAGTCGAGTGCGATGTCGAACCAGAAGAAGTTCGTGGTTTCGTCGTCAAACAACCATTCGTCGCCAGCGCCCCACACGTCGGCTCCGTAAGAGATGAAGTGCGAATTGTAGCTGTAACCAGCCGAACCGGAGATGTTGTCCTGGGCCAGGGCCGAACCGGCGCTGGACAGGAGCGCAACGGCGCTGGCAGTGGCGAGTAAGCGGTAGGAATTCTTAAGCATATGAGTCCCCTCGTTAACCGGCGGCGCAACACAGCCCGCCGTCCATATGATCTTCGCACCTGCGAAGTCAGAGACTCTTAAGCAATCTTAATGCCAGTTATATTGACTAATCTTTTCAATGGTTTATTAGGTATGCTGCGGAGCGGGAAGATTATTTGTGCAGCGCAGTGATAATTTTTTCGTCACATTTGCCCTGGAAACGCGCGTTGCCTGCTTTTTCGGCATACACGTCCTCGTTGAGCGATGTGTTGCTCCCCTTCCGGGGATAGAGGCAGCGCCGCATCCCTACAGGCAATTTCCGAGGAACTTCTCCGGAAAGGGATTATGCTCGCTTAACGTCTGGATTTCAGGCGTTCGTCCTAAGCGGTCCCGGCATGGCAATGGAATTGAAAACACTCTTCGCCATCCCGGTGGTGAAAATCCGCGTTCCGGAAACCGAGGCGCTGAAGCAGCAATTTCTCCCCGAAATGCTCCGCCGCTATGAGGCGCAGTCTTATGAGCGTCCGGCATTGTGGGAGACCGACCGCGTCCATACGAGTTTCGGAAAAGCGTCCCGCGATCAGGTGATCGATCCGTTACCTGAGGCCTATGCCAAGCTCGTGCGGCAATTCGTGAACAGCGAGCGGGCGAATCTGTCGATCTGGCATAATGTGTATTGGACGCGCGGCGAGTATCAGGAACGCCATCACCACATCCCCTACCATTTCTCGTTCATTCATTTTATGGCCTTCGACAAGGCCGAACACAGACCGCCGATCTTTTACGATCCCAGCCGGATGATCAAAGCCTATTGCTCCCATGACGGAATTCCGCCGGCCTATTGGTCGGAGAGCGCGGTGATCGATGTCGAGGAGGGCGACGCGCTGGTGTTCCCGTCCTATCTCGAACACCACGTTCCGCCGGGCAAATATACGAAGCCCCGCGTGACGGTGTCGATCAATGTGGCGATGCCGCAGGGAGGCCCACCGGAGCCTCGCCCGCGGTCCGGCGCCTGAAGAATTATTCCAGCAATTCGACGTAACCGATGCGCGCATTGTTCGCGACGCCGCTGAACCATATGCGGTTCGGATTGTTCTGATCGACTTCGACGCGTCGCACATCCGTTTCCGCTTGCGGCAGCGGCAGCACGAGCCATTCGCCGGTGGCGGGATTGTAACGTGCGATGCGGTCTCCGGTGTGGAGCGTCGTCCACATCAGATTGTTGGTCTCGTCGAAATCGAGCGCATAGGCGCCCGTATCGGGAACCGGGGAATCGATCAGCGTCATGTCGCCGGTGTTTTGATCGATCTTCACGAATTTTCCCGCGCCCCAAAGGCCAACCCAGACATTGCCTTCGGTGTCATGGTCCATGCGGCGCGGAAAGGATTCCGCTATGGGGAGCGGGAATTCCACAACCTCGCCTGTCTCGCCGTCGAAGCGCGCCATTGCATTGGCGTTTTCAAGCGCCAGCCAGAAGCGGCCATTGCCATCGATCGTGTTGCCATAACCGCCCGGATCAAAGCCCGTGCGCGTCCAGCTCGGCGTATCCCAGGACGACCATTCGCCGGTCATCGGGTTGAGACGCCGCGCGGCCCCGGGACCGGATTCCCATATCGTTCCGTCGGGATGCAGCGCGAGCGAATTGCCCTGCACATTGCCGCGAATGTCGTCGATGGGGAACGGATAGTCGGTCCATTTCTCGGCCGCGATATCGTAACTCACCCAGCGGATTTCAAACGGATCGGGCAGCCACATGATGCCGTCGCGGCTGATCTGCAGATTACCCGGGCGGGCGCGTTCGCGCGTGTAGAGCGGCGGACCGATTTCGGAATAGTCATAAGTGACGGGATCGAAGCGGCTGATCTTTCCGCCGATGCGCTGATTGGCCCAGCCGACGCCCCAGGGATCGACCGCCACATCATGCGGCTCGGAGCCTTGCGCGGGAATGTCGAACTGCACGACGCGGTAATTCTGCGCTTCTCCCGTCATCAACTCGCGCGGGAAACGGCTGTTGGGATCGGGGGCATCGATCGGTGGAAGGTTGGCGACGAGATAATCGAACAGCGTGCTGGTATCTTCGTCGGAGAGCGCCGGCAGATTGCTGCCTTCCATCAGTTCATGCATGTCGGTGAGCGTGCCCGCCCATTCATTGTCGGTCTTCCGGCTGGCGGCGATGCGGTTCACCGTGTGGCAGAGGACGCAATTCCGGGCGATGATGTCCTTCCCCTCGCCTTCCGGCAGCGTGTCCATGGTCGACAGGGTTTCGGAGGCGCGACGCGGCCATGCGGGCGCGAGATCAGGGGCGCGGGCGACGGCCAGCGTAACATTCGTTTCGGCGGTCGCATTCGCGGCGAGTGCAACCGGCGCGGACCATGCGCTTTCAAAGTCGCCGCCGACGCCCTGCACTTCGTAATTTCCGGCGGGCAATTTCTCGGCCGAGAAATGCCCTCCGTCCTGGCTGATCACCATAAAAAGAAGGCGCTGATCGGGATCGCGCAGCTTCACGAAGGCGCCTTCGAGCGGCGCGCCGGAGGCATCGCTCACGACGCCCTGCAGCACGCCATGATGCGGACCATCGGCGGGCCCGTTCTCAGCGGGCGGCGCTTCGGCCGCGGCGTCCGCCGCCTGGCCTGGCGGCTGCTGCGAGCAGCCCGCGCCCAAAAGCGCGACGGCGGCGACACCTGCAAACATGCCGTGCCGGAACGATAGATGCGTAAAGGACAGTGTCATCGTATTCCTCCCCGATGCGGGACCCGGGCGCTACGACGCTTCTGGGGCCTCGCGGAAATAACTATGCTTTGAGCGCAGCAACGACCCTTTTCGCCTGGACTTTAAGGCCGCCCGGCGATTATGGCGGCGACTCTACTCCCAATGGCGGGGAAGAAAAGCCCCCCGTCCTGCGTGTACATAGCCCCCCCCGCCATTTTCCGAAATTAAAATTTTACGGCTTGGCTTTAGACTCTCCTTACCGGCAACCGGCTGAAGGCCCGTCGGTGCTGACGGGGAACAGGGTCGCCGCGTCCGCTACTGCTGCGTGAATTTTCGGATCAAGGATTTCGTGCGGGTGCGCAAGTTAACCTGACAATCCCTCAAAAAGAGTTTGATCATCTCTGACGCAGAGCTGATGGGAGCGACAGCAAGTATCGGGAATGACAATATGGGTCCGGACCTCGCGCCCTTTTGGCTGCGGACGGATCATCAGGGGTGAACAGCATGTCCGAACAATCGGTGATCGTCTGGGACCTCGAAACGGTGCCCGACCTGAAAGCTGTCGCACGGATGTTTGGGCTCGACGAAAGCGATGAGGCTGCGGCTCGTGAGGCTCTGGGCACGGGGTTCCCGAAGCACCCGCTTCACCGCATCGCCTGCATCGGCGCGCTCATTGCAAAGCGCGAGGAGAATGGATGGCGCGTGTCAGCTCTCGGCGCGCCCCATGTCGAGGAACGGCCCGAGCCCGAACTCATCAAAAGCTTCGTCGATCGTATCGGCGAGCTGAGGCCGCAGCTCGTTACCTTTAACGGCAACGGATTTGATCTTCCGGTCCTTCGCTATCGCGCCATGATCAATCGCGTCCCAGCGCCGGGACTTCACGCCCGCTCCTACTTCAATCGCTACACCAATGACGCCATCGATCTCTGCGATGTTCTGGGATCCTTCGGAGCGAGTGGCAAGATGAAGCTCGACGACATCTGCCGCATCCTGGGCCTTGCGGGAAAGCCTGAAGGCATCGACGGCAGCAAGGTCGAGGAAACGATCGCTGCAGGCAGGATCGACGAGGTGGCGCGCTACTGCGAGACCGATGTCGTGAACACTTACCGGCTCTGGCTCATCCATGAACTGTTCCGGGGGGCGATCACGTTCGAGGAAATGCGCTGGAGCGAACGGCAGCTCGTGGATTATGTGCGTCAGCACAAGCTCGCCAATCCCCATCTGCAGGCCGCCATGGACCTTATGGAGCCATGAAGGATTATCATCTCCTTTCCGGGATCACGCGTTGGCGATGGCTACCCATCCTGATGCTTACGGTCCTCCCTGCGGGTTCAGGCTTCGCCCAGGAGCCTCTCACCGGCATCGCTAGCGTCATCGATGGCGACACGATCGAAATCCACGATGTTCGCATCCGTCTGCACGGAATCGACTCTCCTGAAGGACGCCAGCAATGTTTCCGGGAGAGCGGCACGCCGTGGCGCTGTGGACAGGAGGCAGCGCTTGCGCTCTCGGATTACGTCGGGCGCGCAAATGTGCGTTGCGAACCCCGCGATCGCGATCGCTACGGGCGCGTGGTTGCCGTCTGCTACAAGGGACTTGAGGATCTCAATCGCTGGATGGTCGCCAATGGCTGGGCGGCGGCGTACCGGGCCTATTCGGTGGACTACGTTGCTGATGAAGAACGCGCGAGAAACGCGAAGCTCGGTATCTGGTCCGGGAGTTTCGAGATGCCATGGGAGTGGCGGCGCGGGGAGCGTAACTGAGATTAGTAATATGGGATATTTCCGCCCCAGGGTGAAAGCTCACCCCGCCATGCAAGGAAATACGGATGCTAGTAACCTCTGCCCTCATCGATGATCTGAGCCACGAGCCACCGCTGAGTGCGATCGGCACAAAATGGCAGCTGTTCACCGATGGCGTAATGGGCGGCGTTTCCCGAGGCACCATGGTGTGGGAGGTCGTCGCCGGCCATCCTGCGATCCACATGCGCGGAGACGTCAGCCTCGAGAACAATGGCGGGTTCATCCAGATCTCGCTCGATCTCGCGCCAGGAGGAGGCAGCGTCGACGCCAGCGCTTTTCAGGGCATTGAACTCGATGTGTATGGACTGAACGAGGAGTACAGCCTGCGCCTTCGGACATCCGATCCCGTCCACCCCTGGCAGTCCTACCGAGCGGGCTTCACGGCAGAACCCGAGTGGAAAACGATCCAAATTTCCTTCGCCCGCTTTGAGAAGCATCGCACCGATATTGCGCTCGACGTCTCCCGGCTCCGCCGGGTGGGTCTCGTCGCCATTGGGCGGGCGTTCTCAGCGGATCTCGCGCTCGGCGGGATCCGGTTCTTTGCATGACGGTGAGCTTATGCACCGACTACCTGTCCCTTCCGAAAACTGGTGTTGTCAGGTTAACTCGCTACGCAACTTGAGCATGCAATCCGCCCAAGCCATTTTAATCACTTACAGCGACATGGGTTACCAGACTTCAACTCTGAGCTGCTTAACCTGACAATACCCATGTCAGTTAACCTGACATTCCCAGTGATAGCTGCTATTTATTCGCTCGCGTACAGGACGGTCCTGCGGGGAGAGGCTTCAGATGAAATTGCAGGGTACCGGCCTGTCATTGATTTCGGTATTGGCGCTCGCGACACAGGTGACAGCGCAGGAGATAACCGAACAGCGGCTAACACCCGATCAAATTCCGTGGCCGCCGAGCCAGACCAATCAAATAGGTTCGGGAATGGCGCGTGGATTGCGCACTACCTATCTGGTGGGTGATGGTACGAAAGAGGGGCTTTATACCCTAGTCTTCGAGCTTGGACCACAAGCGCAGATCGCTCCTCATTCACATCCGGATTCACGGTCGTGTTTCGTGCTGTCGGGCAATTGGTATTTTGCCTATGGCGAGCAGTTCGACGCCACGTCCCTGCAGGTGCTACCGCCGGGAAGCCACTATACGGAACCGGGCGGTCGGGCGCATTTTGCCGAGACGCGGGAAACGCCGGTGCTGGTAGAGTGTACATCCGTTGGTCCTACGGGAACGACGTTCTTCACGCCCGCGAACGATCCCCGTAGCGGCACGAACTAAGTGCTAGGGTGCTGTCGGTCTTGAGTTGTCAGGTTAACTGACGCGGCCGCACGAAATCTCGAATTTGAAAATTCACGCGGTGGCAGCAGACGCGGCATTCCATCCCTCCATGGCGGTGGCCCGGAAGGACTTCATTTTTTTCTAAGTCACCTCTTCGGCTGGTGTTGTAAGCTTATGGGTCGCATTTTGCCTCTCTATCAGAGACAAGTGGCCATTAGACTGACAGCGCCGGTCGGTTATCGTCATGATCCCGGGTGCGTGTTGCACGGAGCCCCTGAATTCCGTGACGCATATAGGCACGCTGCCAAGCCACCAATTCTTCAAACGTCAGTCCATAGCGGACACAGGCGACGTCAATAGAAAGTAGGCCACCATTGACGGCGGCAACGACGGCGGCTTTTCTGAACGGAGTCCACCGCTCGTCACCGGTTGGTAGATTGGCGGGTGTGAGTGCACTGCCATCAGGGCCGATTACATAGGTAGCCCGAATTCGCGCAGGAGAAACGCCTTCATATGTATCGCTCATATCTGCCTCATCTTTGTTCATTGCGCACATTTATAGCCAAGACGTTTAACAAAGAGGTAAGGCCCTTGAGGTGGAACGGGACGCACCCTGTTCTATAAGAGGCAAAGTTTTCGTCAGAGTTCATCCGGCAGGTGCTCATCGGGTACTGTCAGGTTAACTCGGCCGGCCGCACGAAATCTCGACGTTGAAAACTCATGCCTCTGCAGCGGACGCAGCGTTCCATCCCTCCATGGCGGTGGTCGGGATGACGCAAGTCCAGCTAGCGAACAAACTTAGACGGCCGCAATCTTTCGTTTCAAAGTACGAAAATGGCGAGAGACGCCTTGATGTCGTCGAGTTTCTTGAGATCATGAAGGCGCTGAGTGCCAGCCCAGAGCGGTTTCTGCGCGCAATCTACAAGAGGATTTGACGGAAATTCGCGGCATAGAGGAATGGGGGACTTGCCACTATCTTGCCCCCCTGCCAGGCCGCTGCTGCAGCCCAGAGCCCAATCCTACCCAGCCGACACCAAAATCCAACTTCGACCGAGCAAACTCGTAAGTAGGGTGGCCACGGGTCCCATCGATGGAAAATGGGGGGTACCCCCGGGGTGGGGTCGCACGAAGTGGCTTTTAGGGAGGGGGGGGCTCGGGCGAGCAGATTAGTAAGTAGGGTGCGCTTCGGTTCCATCGAACGGATTTGGGGCGTACCGGGTGGGTACGGTCGCGCTGGGCGCGTTTTGGAGGGCCCAGAGTGTGTCGTGAGACTAGGTGCTAAGAAGGTGGTGGCTGGTGGGGCTACGCTAAGCTTTATGCTTTTCCGCTTCCCATACGCTTCCCAATTCAGATTTCCGGGAAGCAGCCGCTCGCGATATTCACGTAAGTCATTGAATAAAATGGCGCACCCGAAGAGATTCGAACTCCTGACCCCCAGATTCGTAGTCTGGTGCTCTATCCAGCTGAGCTACGGGTGCGCGTCGAGGCGGCGAACCTAGTGAGGGAGGCCCTGAATGGCAAGCGTCCGTCGGCGGAAAATGCGACGAAAAAACGGGAGCGGACCGGCCGGATTTTCGGGTGCAAGCCCCGCGCCCGGTTAAGGAATTCCGGCTTTATCACGGGGCGGCGGGGCAAGAGGGCCTAAGCGCCGGCAGAGCCGGACGCGCTATCCGCCGGAGCAGCGACCCTGGGCAACTGGGCAGGGCGGCGCGGGTGGGTTAGCTTTGGCCGGTGATGCATCCGAACCCCCCATTGCCCGGGTCGCGCGCCAGATTTCCGGCCCGATATCTGACCCGCTATCTGACCTGGCCCGTGCCCCGTCTTTTCCTGCTTCTTGCCGGTCTGGCGGCAGCGCTTTGCGCGCCCCTGCCCTTATCCGCAGCGGAGGAAGGCCGCGCCGCGTCCCTGGCCCGTGGCCCCATCGAGATTGCCGAACGGCACATGATCGTCGCCGCCGAACGCGACGCGGCGGAAGCCGGACGCGAGATGCTGCGCGCGGGCGGATCGGCGGTGGATGCCGCCATCGCGACGCAATTGGTGCTGACCATGGTCGAACCGCAATCCTCCGGCATTGGCGGCGGCGCCTATATAATGGTGTCGGAGGACGGCGCGCTGTCCGCCTATGACGGGCGCGAGACGGCGCCGGCCTCGGCGGTTCCCAGCATGTATCTGGACGCGAACGGAAGCCCCCGCGATTTCGGCGAGGTACGGTTCGGCGGGCTGTCGGTCGGCGTGCCGGGCATGATCGCGGTGATGGCGAAGGCGCACAGCGCGCATGGCCGCCTTCCCTGGGCGGATTTGTTTCAGCCCGCCATCCGTCTTGCGGAAAATGGATTCGCCGTGCCGCCGCGCCTTGCCGACGCGCTGGCGCGCGCGCAGGAACGCTTCGCGTCGCTTCCCGATATGCGCGCGCATTATTATCACGAAGATGGTTCGCCCTATGAAGCGGGCGAGCTTCTGCGCAGCACCGAACTGGCCGCGACCTATCGCGCACTCGCCGCGACGGGCGAGGACGCTTTCTATAGCGGCGAACTGGCGCGCGAGATCGCGGCGGCGGTGACGGAGGCGCCCGTGAACCCCACGCCGATGACGCTGGCCGACCTTGAGAATTACGAGGCCATCGAACGCGAGCCCTTGTGCCGGACCTATCGCGGCTACAAGGCCTGCAGCGTTCCGCCCTCGACCTCGGGCGGCGTGACGGTGCTGGAAATACTGGGACTTCTCGAACGCTTTCCGTCGGCGCTGGCCGGTAATCGCGCGGCGTCGTCGGTGCATCTGATTTCGGAAGCGAGTCGCCTTGCCTATGCCGACCGTGCGCGCTGGCTCGGCGATCCTGCTTTCGTCGATAATCCGGTCGAGGGTTTGCTCGATCCCGAGTATCTCGACGCGCGCGCGCGCGGGATCGATCTTACGAAGAGCATGGGTATCGCCGAGGCCGGAACGCCGCCGATGCGCCATGCCTTTCTCGATTATGCGCCGATGCCGGAGCAGCCTTCCTATGGCACCAGCCATCTCGCGGCGGTGGATGACCGCGGCATGGTGGTATCGATGACAATGACCGTGCAGGCGGCTTTCGGGGCGGGAATCATGGCGGGTGGATTTCTGCTCAACAATGAGATGACCGATTTCGCGTTCGAGCCGCAAATCGATGGCCGCGTGGTGGCGAATGCGGCCGCGCCAGGCAAACGGCCTTTGAGTTCGATGTCGCCCTTCATCTTATTCGACCCACAAGGGGAATTTTTCGCGGCCATGGGATCACCGGGCGGCGCGCAGATCATCGCCTATACGATGCAGAGCATCGTTTCGCTGATCGACGGGAAACTTTCGATGCAGGAGGCGGCCGACACGCCGCGTCATGTCAATCAGAACGGCGTGACGGTGCTGGAAGAAGGAACCGTGCTCGAATCCTATGCGCGCGAACTGACCGAGATGGGGCATGAGATCCGCATCGAGGCGTTCGAGAGCGGGCTGAACGGCATCCGCCGTGTAGCGGGCGGCTACGAGGGCGGCGCCGATCCGCGCCGCTCCGGCGTCGCGCTCGGCGATTGAACCCGTGACGCATCTTCTTTTGACGCAAGCCCAGAATCTGCACCGCCTGGGCGATCTGGCAGGCGCGGAAAGCCATTATCGCGCGGCGTTGCGCGACGAACCGGAAAACCCCGACATTCTTTACGGGCTGGGTGTTGCGCTTCATCAATTGAACCGTCTCGACGAAGCGCTGGCGATCTATGACGCGCTGCTGGTGCGCTATCCGTCCATAGCCGAAGTGCATGGTTATCGCGCGATTGTTTTCTCGATGCTGGACCGGCATGAGGAGGCGCTTTCCTCCTATGACCGGGCCGTCGCGCTGGGCGCGAACCAGCCCGGCCTTTGGAGCAATCGCGGCAATGCGCTGCTGGCGCTGGGACGGCACAAGGAAGCGCTGGCGAGTTTCGACAGAGCGCTGCGCCTGGAGCCGCGCCATGCCGAGGGCCATTACAACAAGGGCGTGACGCTGGCCGCGCTGGGCGATATCGGCGCTGCGATCATCGCGTTCGGCGCAGCCATTGCGTTGCAGCCTTCTTACGCAGACGCGTTGGAATATCACGGAATGCTGCTGAGCCAGCTGCATCGTTACGACGCAGCACTGGCGGATTTCGACGCCGTGCTGGCACTGCGCGAGGGAAGCGCGGCCACGCATTACAACCGCGCCAATGCCCTGTCGGTGCTGAAACGGTTCGATGAGGCCGCAAAAGCGGCAGCGGAGGCGCTGCGCCTCGATCCTGATTACCCTTATGCGCGGGGCGTCCTTGTCCACTCGCAACTGAGCGTGTGTGATTGGGAGGGCTTGGACGAGCAAGCCGCAAAAATCGAAGCGGCGCTACGAGACGGCAAACGTACGCTGTCGCCTTTCGAATATCTCGCGCTGTGCCCTTCCGCCGAACAGCAATGGCGCTGCGCCGAGATATGGATGTCGCATCTCTACCCGCCGCAGAGCCTGCCTTTGTGGCGCGGTGAACGGTACGGACATAAGCGCCTGCGCGTGGCCTATCTGTCGGCGGATTTTTGCAACCATCCGGTGGCGATATTGATGGCGGGCGTGTTCGAACATCATGACCGTTCGCGTTTCGAGATCTTCGGCGTGTCCTTCACGCCCGAGCATGAAAGCCCCTTGCGCACGCGACTCGAAAACGCGTTCGAGCATTTCGTGGAAGTACGCTCGAAGACGGATGGCCAGATCGCAAAGCTCTTGCGCGAATGGGAGATCGATATCGCGGTCGATCTGATGGGCTATACGCGCGAATGCCGCACGGGAATTCTGGCCCACCGGCCAGCGCCGGTTCAGGTGAATTATCTGGGATATCCCGGTACGATGGGCGCGCCCTATATCGATTACATTCTCGCCGACAAGGTGACGATCCCTGAGGAGCAGCAGCAGCATTACCGCGAGGCGGTCGCTTACCTTCCTCATACCTACCTTCCGCATGATTCCCGAACCGCGCCCGCCGGACCACCGCCGACACGGGCGGAAGCGGGCCTTCCCGAGACAGGCTTCATCTTCGCCTGTTTCAACGGGCCCTATAAATTTTCCGCACCTCTGTTCGATGTCTGGATGCGGCTTCTGCGCGATGTACCGGGGAGCGTGCTGTGGCTGTCACGGCAGGACCGAGAGGCGATGTGGCACCTTCGGCAGGCCGCGGCCCTGCGCGGCATCGCGCCCGAGCGAATATTGTTTGCGACCTATGCGGAGGACTGGAACGCGCATATTGCGCGGCTGCGTCTTGCCGATCTCTTTCTCGACACCTCACCCTATGGCGCACATACGACGGCGAGCGACGCATTATGGGCGGGGGTTCCGGTTCTGACCTTTGCCGGAGAGACTTTCGCAGGACGCGTTGCCGCGAGCCTTCTGACGGCGGCACAGATGCCGGAGCTGATTGCCGCGAGTCTCGCGGATTATGAAAGCCGTGCCCTTAACCTTGCACGGCATCCGGCGGCACTATCGCGCCTGCGCGAGGCGCTTTCCCGCAACCGCGAAACAAGTCCCCTGTTCGACACCGCCCGGTTTTGCCGGAACCTCGAAGCCGTCTATAGGGAGATGGGACGCCGCGCCGGGCAGGGCGAAAAGGCGCGAACCCTCATTATAGATGATGACGCAGCGGCCATTACGACATGAATCCTGTTCAATTGCAGAACGCCGCCCGCAGTATTCAGGCGGGCAAACTGAACGAGGCCGAACGCATCCTGCGCGAGGCGGTGCGTCTCGATCCGCGCGATTTTCAGGCGCTGTATCTTTTGGGGTTCACGCATCTTCGCAAGAAGGAATATGCGCAAGCCGAACAACTGATCGGCAAGGCGATCCTTCTGAACCCCTCGCAGGCCGACGCCTATTACAATCGCGGTTGCGCGTTGCAGGAAATGGCGCGCGAAGCGGAAGCGGTCGAAGCCTTCGACAAGGCGCTGCTACTGAACCCCGCTTACACCGAAGCCGAGTTCAACCGCGCGACCGCACTGATCCGCCTGCGCCGCTACCAGGAAGCGGAAATGGCGTTCGCAAATCTGCTGCGCCGTTTTCCAAGGGACCCGGAGGCCTGGCACAATTATGCCGAGGCAATGAACGGATTAGGCCTTAAGGAACAAGCCTTCGAGGCTTACACACAAGCGCTGACGCTGGCACCGAATAATGTGAAGACACTAGGCAAGCGGGCTTCCGCCTATGTCGAAGCGCGCGCCTTCGATTCCGCCATCGCCGATTACGAAAAACTGCTGAAGATCGACCCGACCTATGAATATGCGCAGGGGAGCCTTCTCTATGCGCGGCTCAATTGCTGCGACTGGCAGCATTTCGACCGACAGCGACAGGCGGTCGAAAGCGGCGTCAAGGCGCGCAAGAGCATCACCACACCGCTGGAATATGTTCTTCTTTCGCATTCGCCGAAGAACCAGCGCGTGTGTTCGGAATTGTGGTTGAAGAAGCGCATACCGATAAAGCCCGAACCGTTATGGCAGGGCGAACGCTACGCGCATGACAGAATTCGCGTCGCCTATATCTCGGCCGATTTTCGCAACCATGCCGTTTCGCAATTGCTGGCGGGCGTCATCGAAAACCACGACCGGAAACGTTTTGAGATCATCGGCATTTCGCTTGGCCATGATGACGACAGCGAGATGCGCAGAAGGTTGAAAGCGACGTTCGACCGCTTCATCGATGGCGACGCGATGACGGACGAGGCCATCGCGCGCTGGATGCGGGAAAACGAGATCGATATCGCGGTCGATCTGATGATCCATACCGGCCATAGCCGCAACGGCATTTTCGCCTATCGCGCGGCACCGGTGCAGGTAAATTATCTCGGCTTCGCCGGGACCTCCGGCGCGTCCTATATGGATTATATTGTCGCCGACGCGACCGTCATACCGGAAGCGGACCGGCTGCATTACAGCGAGAAGGTTGTTTACCTTCCGAACAGTTTTCAACCGAATGACGCGACGCGCAAAGCGGCGGACATTGTTCCATCGCGCGCCTCGCAGGGTCTTCCTGAAAATGGCTTTGTGTTCTGCTCCTTCAATAATAGCTGCAAGATTCTGCCCGAGATCTTCGATGCCTGGATGCGCATTCTGAAGAAGACGGAGGGAAGCGTGTTATGGCTGCCGCAATACGCGCCCGCGCAGGAAGCAAATTTGCGCCGCGAAGCGCAAGCGCGGGGGATAGATCCGGCGCGGATCGTGTTCGCGCAACTGGTGCCGACGACCGAGGAATATCTTTCGCGGCTCCGGCTTGCCGATCTCTTCCTCGATACGCTTCCCTATAATGCGCACACAACGGCGAGCAACGCCTTGTGGATGGGCGTTCCGGTGCTGACGCTGTTGGGTTCGACCTATGCGGGGCGCGTTGCGGCGAGCCTTCTGGAAGCGGTTGGGCTTCCCGAACTGATCGCCCAGTCGGACGAAGAGTATGAGGCGCTGGCCCTGCGCCTCAGTGCCGATGCCGCCCTTCTTTCCGGACTGAAACAGCGTCTCGCAGCGAACCGCGAGACGAGCCCCCTCTTCGACACGCTCCGCTATTGCCGCAATCTGGAAGCGGCCTTTGCCGCGATGGCCGGGAAAACCGTGTCGGGCGAAGCGCCCTCGCATATTACCGTCACTGAGCCCGCCTGACTTCAACGACCCGATCGGGAATATGGACCCGGAACTGGGTGCCGTTCCGGTCGGTACGTAAAAGCGTGACGTCACCGCCATGCGCCTGCGCCAATTCACGCGCGATGCAGAGACCAAGCCCCGTTCCGCCGCTGCGGGCCGTTCCCGCGAAGGGACGGAAAAGCTTGTCCTGCGTGCCTTGCGCGATGCCCGGCCCATTGTCGCCCACCAAAATTTCGACGCCGGCGCCGATGCTTCGCGCCTCGACGGCAACACGGCCTTCCAGAAGCTGCTGGCTGGTGGAATCGACCGCCTGACGCGCATTCGTTACGAGATTGAGGAGAATGCGGTAAAGCTGTTCGGGATCGGCGTCGATGGTGAGACCGAACGGAATACGGTTCTCGAAAACGACTGCGGTGCTTTCGGGCAGAGCTGCCGCCGCCACTTCATCGACGACGGCGCGCAAGCCGATGATTTTACGCGCGGGCGGGCTTTCTTCCGCCTTGCCGTAACGCAGCGTATTGGTGGCCAGCGCCGTCGCGCGATCGAGCGCGCCGATAAGGCGCGGCGTAATGCGCCGTACAATCGGATCGTCGCTGGCGGCGAGGCGGTCGGAGGCAATCTGGGCGCTGGATAATATATTGCGCAGATCGTGCTGAATTTTCGCGACGGCCGTGCCCAGCTGCGCAAGACGCGCCTTCTGATGCAACTGGCCGTAAATTTCGCGCTGCGTCGTGCCAAGTTCGAGTTCGGCCATGCCGATCTCGTCGCCGCGTCCCGACGGGATATGAATGCGCGAAGGGTCTTCCGGGTTTGCCCGAAAGCGCACCATCGCATCGGTGAGTCGCTTCATCGGCCGTACAACGATGAAATAAAGGCTGAGGAAAAGAAGCAGCGCGGTGACGCCGGCGATGAAGGCCGAGATGCCCAGCGCCCGGATGGAGAAGCTGACCAGTTCGGCGCGGACCGTGTCCTCATTCGCCACGACAAAGATTGTCAGCCCTTCGAGGAGCGCGGTTCGGGAATCAATGCGGACGATCCGGCCCGGCGCGGCGGTGATGCACCGCAGGACATCACGCATTTCGGTGATGAAGCCGGTCGCCCCGGTATTGTAGACGGCCTGGATGGGTGGGGGCTCGTCATGGCCGATCTGGAACAGCTCGTGCTGGCCGCCCCCGCGCAGGACGATGGCAAGGACGCCCGCCCGGTTCAGAAGCTCGGAGCGCAATTCCTGCGACAATTGCGCACCCGGCGCCTCGGTGAAGGGCAGGATGGCGAGTTCGGCGGCTTCGATCCGGTTGGCGAGCAATTCCCGGTGATAGCGGGCGACCGACGGGAAATAGACCAGCGCCCCGCTGACCATCAGGTAGAGGAGCACCAGAAGGAGAATGCGTCCCGAAAGGCTGGAGACCAAGGCACGCCAGCCTCGTACTCCGCCGCTGATGTTGGGCTGCTGCAGCATGGGGGGCAGGAAACACCAGATTTCGGCGAAATGCATGTCGCGTCTGACAAAATTGGTCAAAATCGGCGCCCGGGGCGGTGAGCCCGGGACCGCGCGCGCCGGTCCATTCCGGGCCTTCCCCCCATCCCCGCCTTAAGGGGGCGGCCCGACGGGCCCGGACAGGAGCCGAAAAGGTTGACATCGGCGGGCGGCGCCCGTAGAAGCACGGCTCTTTTACGCCCGGCCAAAACACCGGGTTTTACTGGAGTTTTCGCCGTGAAACGCACCTATCAGCCGAGCAAGATTGTCCGCAAGCGTCGGCACGGCTTCCGTCACCGCATGGCGACGAAAAAGGGCCGTCAGGTTCTCGCTCGCCGCCGGGCCCAGGGCCGCAAGAGATTGTCGGCCTGAGCGCTGAGCGTCAGCCCAAGCCGGAGACACGCATCTCCGGCAAACTTGCCCTGGACCGGATGAAAACGAGGGCGGATTTTCTCAACGCACAACGATCGGGCGCACGGTATTCAAGACCGGGTCTCGGCATAGAAATTTGTACAACGCCTGAAACGCTGGAACGCGGCGGGGCCTTGCGCGTCGGCTTTACCGCCACGAAGAAAATCGGCGGCGCTGTTGTCCGCAACCGCGCCAAGCGCCGCCTGCGAGCTGCTGCAGCAGAGCTTCTTCCCCTTTATGGCCGCGCCGCGCATGACTATGTTCTCGTCGCGCGCGGCATCACGGCGACGCGCGCCTTTCCGGCGCTGCTGGACGATCTGACGGCGGCGCTGAACGGTGTCCACGCAGCGTTCGACCGCAAACGCCAGAGCGGACCACTTAACGACAAACCGTCCGAAGGGAGGGGAAATGGCTGACAATTCCCAAGATCCTCTTCATCGCGGCCCGCTTCGCCAAAGCGCGGTGATGTTGTTATCGCTGCCCATTCACCTGTATCGCTATTGCCTCTCGCCTTTTCTGCCGCGCAGCTGCCGGTTTGAACCGAGCTGTTCAGTCTATGCGCTGGAGGCGCTTGCGCATCACGGCCCCCTCAAAGGGAGCTGGCTTACGCTGAAGCGCCTTTCACGCTGTCACCCGATTACATGGCTTGGCGGAAGGTCCGGTTTCGACCCGGTGCCGCCGCGCTAAGCCCCATCCGGAGTCGCTATGTCCGAACAACGCAATCTTATTCTGGCGATCGCGCTCTCCGCCGTCGTGCTGGTCGGCTGGCAGTTCTTCTTCGTAAAGCCGCAGATGGATGCGGAGCAGGCGCGCCAGGAAGCCATCGCGGAACAAGAAGCCAATCCTGCCACCGTCCCCGACGGCAGCACCGTTCCCGGCGCACCGGCGCAAACCTTGCCGCGCGCGGATGCGCTGGCGAGAACGGCGCGCGTCACCATCGCAACGCCGACGGTTGACGGCTCGATCAATCTGACCGGCGCGCGGCTCGACGATCTGCGCCTGCGCGCCTATCGCGAGACGCCCGACCCCGCCAGCCCGGAAATCGAATTGCTTTCGCCGCTGGACGCGGAGCATCCCTATTTCGTCGATCTCGGCTGGTTCGCGCCGCAGGGCGCGACCTATGCGCTTCCCGATCTGCAGACCGTGTGGACCGCGAACGGCGGACCGCTGGCGCCGGGCAAGGACGTCACGCTGACATATAGAAGCCCCGAAGGACTTCTCTTCACGCGCACCGTCGCGGTAGACGAACGTTACATGTTCACCATCACCGACCGGGTGGAGAACCAAAGCGGCGCGGCCGTGGTGCTTTCGCCCTATGCACAGATACTGCGGCCCAATCTGCCGGAGATGCGGCACAATTGGATTGTCCATGAAGGCTTCATCGGCGTTGCGGGCGGCGTGTTGCAGGATCCGAGCTATGCCGAGCTCGCCGACGACAATCTCACCGAGAACTTCGCGGGCATTGGCGGCTGGGCCGGTATTACCGACAAATACTGGATGACCGCGCTTATTCCCGACCAGAGCGAACAGGCATCGGGAAGTTTCCGCGCCTTCGATTACAATGGCGGCAAGGCCTATGAGACCAAATATGAATTCGAGGCGCGTACCGTCGCGCCGGGCGCTGCGCAGGAAATCACGCATCATATTTTCGCGGGACCGAAGGTTGTCAATCTGATCGAGAATTACCGCGACTCGCACGCCATTCCGTTGTTCGATTACGCGATCGACTGGGGCTGGTTCTTCTTCCTCACCAAGCCGATCTTTCTTGCGTTGGAGTTCATCTTCCACTTCGTCGGAAATTTCGGCGTCTCCATCCTGATCTTCACGGTCTTCGTGAAGCTTCTGTTCTTCCCGCTGGCGAGCACGTCGTATCGCGCGATGGGCAAGATGAAGAAGCTGCAGCCCGAGGTGGAACGCCTGCGCGAAGTACACAAGGAAGACCGCGTGAAGCTGCAGCAGGAAATGATGGCGCTGTACCAGAAGGAAAAGGTGAATCCGCTCGCGGGCTGCCTGCCGGTGCTGGTTCAGATTCCGGTGTTCTTCTCGCTGTATAAAGTGCTGTTCGTCACGATCGAAATGCGCCACGCGCCGTTCTTCGGCTGGATCCGCGATCTTTCGGCCGTGGAACCGATCACCATCGTCAATCTGTTTGGCCTCCTCCCCTTCACGCCGCCGGGCTTCCTGATGATCGGCGTGTTCCCGCTTCTGATGGGGCTCACCATGTGGATCCAGATGAAGCTCAATCCGCCGCCCGCCGATCCCGTGCAGCAGCGCGTCTTCGGCCTGATGCCGTGGGTGTTCATGGTGATGATGGCGCCGTTTCCGGCCGGTCTCGTGATCTACTGGACCTGGAACAACATTCTCTCCATCGCGCAGCAGACCTTCATCATGAAGAAATCGGGCGTGCCCATCGATCTGTTCGACCAGATGGGCAAACGCTTCCGGCGTCATCAGGCGGAGAAGAACGCGGACAAGAAATGACGTCGCTCTTCGCCGAACCGGACGCCGCGGCGCTCGAAGATGGCCGCCTCCTGTTTGCAAGGGAATGCGATTTCATCTGGGGCGCGACCTCGCTTGATGCGCTGCCGCCGATTCGCGCGCTGGAGATCGCGTTTGCCGGACGCTCCAATGCCGGCAAATCGAGCCTGATGAATGCGCTGACCGGGCGAAAGGCCCTTGCGCGCGTCTCGCAAACGCCGGGCCGCACACGCCAGATCAATTTCTTCGACCTCGGGGGTGAACTGGTGCTGGCCGACCTTCCAGGTTACGGCTTTGCGCAAGCTTCGAAAGCGGACGCGGCCAGATGGAACGCGCTCGTTTTCGATTATCTGCGCGGGCGGCCCAATTTGCGACGCGTGATGCTTCTGATCGATTCCTGGCGCGGGCCGATGCCGCCCGATATCGAGGTGATGGCGCTGCTGGACAAGGCTGCGGTCTCCTATCAGCTGGTGCTGACCAAAACCGACAAGCTGACCCCGTCCGAACTGAAAGCCTCCGCCGAGACGACCCACAAGGAAGCCGTCCGCCATGGCGCGGCGCATCCGGAACTTCTCGCCACCTCCTCCGAGACCCAGGCGGGCATACCGGAACTCCGTGCGGTGCTGGCGGCGTTGCGCCATTCCTGACACGGCGGCAGAGACGGCCGAAACGACGAAGCGCACCCCCCCCCCGCGAAGTCATTGGCCGCGCCGGAACGATTGGGCTATAAGCCAGCCGTTTTCCCGCCGCCCGTTTTTGAGGACCCCGCCTTGGCCGAAGATTCCACGCGAGACGACCGGAACCTGCGAGTCCTAGCCCGGTGGCGGTCGACGGCGCGCGTTCTCGTCGAATCCCTGCCCTATATTCTCGGCTATGACGAGAAAACCATCGTCGTGAAATATGGCGGGCACGCCATGGGCGGCGAAACCGGCGCGCGCGATTTCTCCGAAGATATCGTTCTGATGAAGCAGACGGGGATCAATCCCATCGTCGTGCATGGCGGTGGGCCGCAGATCGGCGCGATGCTGAAGAAGCTCGACATCCCTTCACACTTCATTGACGGCTTGCGCGTGACCGACGCCGCGACAATGGAAGTTGTCGAGATGGTGCTGTCGGGCACGATCAACAAACAGATCGTCTCGGGCATCAACGCTGCGGGCGGCAAGGCGATCGGCATTTCCGGCAAGGATGGCAATCTCGTCATCGCACGCAAAGTGATGAAGACGAAGATCGATCCCGTCACCAACGAGAAAACCGAAATTGATCTCGGCTTTGTCGGTGAACCCGACCGCGTCGATCCGGAAGTACTGCATTCGATCATCAATTCCGATCTGATTCCGGTCATCGCGCCGGTCGGCGTCGGACCGAATGGCGAAACCTTCAACATCAATGCCGATACGGTTGCGGGCGCGATTGCGGGCGCGACGGCGGCGGAACGCCTGATGCTGCTCACCGACGTCGAGGGCGTTCTCGACAAGGACGGAAAGATCATTCCGCGACTGACGATTTCCGAAGCGCGCGCGCTGATTGCCGATGGCACGATTTCCGGCGGCAT
>CAIOYY010000078.1 GCA_903862715.1 uncultured Alphaproteobacteria bacterium | reverse complement strand
TGCCCTCCAGCGTCACCATCTGCTGCGAATCGAACATCGAGAAAGAATGATGGGCGAGCGCAGGCGCGGCGAAAGCGGCCATAGCGAAAAAGGAAAAAGCAAAACGCATTCGCATGTCCCCCATGCCGGATGGTAAGCCATCCCAAGCACTTCATAATTCCATGAATTTCCTGCAGCGGCAACGGTCTCACCGTTTTCCGTTTTTCAGGAGGCCCGTTTTATTATCGAACGGACCAGAACTCACACGGAGTTGAAGCGGTTTAACCAGACATCGTCGATGCGGCATCGGGAATTGGCAACAGCGGTCTCTACGGTGCGCCGGACCGCGAGGACGTTTTCGTCCTCGCCGGTGTCGTTCGTTTTGAAAACGGCAATGAACAGACGCGGTCCATTTACGCCGTCGGTAACCGACATCCTGACGTTTACGGGAGATCCGCCATACCGGAAGGACGGCGGTGCCGGGTCAGGCACATGAATGTTGAGCACAAGAAATCCCGGTTCGTCGGCAATCTGCGTAACCGGTTGCTCCACGGTTTGAGAAATTTTCCGGGCTACCGACCAGAGCTCCATCCTCAATGCGGCTTCGTCCACATCTGCACAGGCAATTTGGTATTGGGCGTTATACTCGTTCCCGAGCACAACGCATCCAGAGATGCCCACCGCGAACGCGGCGGAGGTCAGACAAAGGAATGCATGTCTCATGGCTGGGGCTCTTGATCGTTAAGCGCAAATCAGTGTGGGAAATTGTCCGAACTGTCGACAATGATGAACGTCATACAGTTCTGCTTCGCCAAGCGAAGCCTGGTGCCCCCGGCCGGACTCGAACCAGCACGCCGTTAGGCAACAGATTTTGAGTCTGCCGCGTCTACCATTCCGCCACGGGGGCACATCCGAAATGGCCGCCGGAAAGCCGCCATTGGTAGGGCGGCCTAGATAGTCGGTTATGGTCCCTGTGCCAAGATCGCCCTGCGCTTAAGGTAGCAAAACCGCCGCTTCGGCCCCGACCCCTGTCCCTTCTGTGGTCAGGCTGTGTTTAGCCGTGCGCGCACCCTTCTCATTTGCCCCCCCGGGCGCTAAGAGCGGTTGAAATCCAAGCGGAACCCATGATGACCCTGCGCCCCATTCGCCGCGCCCTTATCTCCGTTTCCGACAAAACCGGCCTGATCGAATTCGCCCGCGCGCTGGCCGATGCGAAGGTCGATATTCTGTCGACCGGCGGCACTGCGAAGTCCTTGCGCGACGCGGGAGTACCGGTGACGGACGTCTCCGACGTCACGGGCTTTCCCGAGATCATGGACGGGCGCGTGAAGACGCTGCATCCGAAAGTGCATGGCGGCCTTCTAGCCTTGCGCGACAAACCCGACCACGCCGAAGCGATGACCAAGCACGGCATCGAAGGCATCGATCTTCTGGTGGTCAATCTCTATCCGTTCGAAGCGACCGTCGCGCGCGGCGCCGATTTCGACGAGACGGTCGAGAACATCGACATCGGCGGACCCGCGATGATCCGCGCCGCCTCGAAGAATCATGACTGGGTCACGGTCGTCGTCGACACCGAAGATTACGCGCTGGTGCTGGCCGAAATGAACGCCAACAAGGGCGCGACGACGGCGGCGGCCCGCAAGAAACTGGCGCAGATCGCCTATGCCCGTACGGCGGCCTATGACACGGCGGTCTCGACCTGGCTTGCGGGCGAACTCGCCAGAGAAGGCGAGGCCGAACCGCCGCGCCGCGCGAGCTTCTCCGGCCATCTGCGGCAAAAGCTGCGCTATGGCGAGAACCCGCATCAGAGCGCGGCCTTCTATGCCACCGGCGAGAAACGTTTCGGCGTCGCCAGCGCCACGCAGCTTCAGGGCAAGGAATTGTCCTACAACAACATCAACGACACCGATGCCGCCTATGAACTCGTCGCCGAGTTCGATCCCAATGCCTCCGCCGCCTGCGCCATCATCAAGCATGCGAATCCCTGCGGCGTCGCCTTAGGCAGCTCGCTCAGCGATGCCTATAAGAAGGCGCTCGCCTGCGATCCGGTCAGCGCGTTCGGCGGCGTGCTCGCCTTCAACAAGACGCTCGACGGCGCGACGGCGGAAGAAATCTCGAAGATCTTCACCGAGGTGATTATTGCACCGGACGCCGACGAAGATGCGCGCCGCATTCTCGCGGGGAAAAAGAATCTTCGCCTCTTGATCGCGGGCGGCTTGCCTGACGCCAATGCGGCGGGATTGACGTTGCGTTCGGTTGCGGGCGGTTTGCTGGTGCAGACGCGCGACGCCGGAAGGCTGACCAAGGCGGATCTCAAAATCGTCACCCGACGCAAGCCGAGCGATTCCGAGATCACCGACATGTTGTTCGCTTTCACCGTGGCGAAGCATGTGAAATCGAACACCATCGTCTACGCCAAGGGCGGCGCGACCGCAGGCATTGGCGCGGGCCAGATGAGCCGGGTCGATTCCGCGCGCATTGCCGCGCAGAAAGCGCGCGAATCCGCCGAGGCGGCGGGCTGGTCTGAACCGATGACCAAGGGCTCCAGCGCCGCATCGGACGCGTTCTTTCCGTTCCCCGATGGATTACTCGTCGTCGCCGAAGCGGGCGCGACGTCCGTCATACAGCCGGGCGGATCGATCAAGGATGACGATGTGATCAAGGCCGCCGATGAAGCTGGGCTTGCGATGGTCTTCACGGGCGTGCGCCACTTCCGGCACTGATGGTGCCGGAAGCGCCGACGGCTCTTACGGCGTGAACGGCTCCACGAAGGTCCGGCGCAAAAGCGGCGCGGCTTCCGGCGAGGTCATGAAGGCGATCATTTCGCGCGCCACTTCCGGCTCTTTCGACGCCGCCAGCAGACCGACATCCGACCGGCACGCTTTGTTCATCGCGCCCGGCAGAGGGCCGACATATTCGGTGCCCGGCACGTCGACCATGATGTTCGTTTGCTGGATGCCGATTTCGAATTCGCCCCGTGCTAGATAATCCGTGACGGGGCCGCCTTCGGTGAGCGTCGTCTTGTCCGCGAGTTCATCCGTCAGCCCGAGTTCGGCGATGCCTGCCGCGGTATTCGTGCCGCTGCAGCCGCGCGAATAACCGATCGATTCCGCCGCGCGTAATGCCGCCACATAGGCCTCGACTGTGCTGATGTCGGGTTTCGGTGCGCCTTCCTGCACCGACAGGCCAAGTCCCGCGAGCACAAAGGGCGTCACCGTGCCGGGAACAATTTTTCCTTCGGCGAGAAATTCAGCGATCGGGCCCGGATTGCCGGTCACGAGATCCGCCGTGCCGTCGCCCACGCGCTGCTCCAGCGCCGCGTCATCGGGCAGTACGACCGTCACATGATGTCCGGTCTTCGCCTCGAAGGCGGCGGCAAGTTCGCGTACGCCCGGAATGGCGCCCTGATTGCTGAGGATGACGAGATCTGCGGCAAAGGCTGCCGTGCAGGACAGCGACCCTAAAACCCCAAAAACGCAGGCCGCGGTAATATTCGCGCGATAGCTCACTCATTTCCTCCCCGGTTGTTTTCACCAGCCTACGCCAAATCCGGCCAGGAGTTAAACCGCCCGTTCCTCGCGCACGAAGGAAAGGCCCACAAGGCCCACCGCGAGGAAGCACAATATCGCCGCCATGCCCCATTGCTGGCTGCCCGACATGCGCGTTGCGAAGGCAACGGCAATGGGCGCGGCAAAGGCCGTCGCCTCGCCCGATAGCGCATAGAGCCCGAAGAATTCGGTCATGCGTGCGCGCGGCGCGATACGCGCCATCATCGCGCGGCTATTGGCATAGGTTGCAACGACGCTGATCGCCACAAAGGCGATGGTCGCCACATAGAGAAGTTCCGGCAATGTCGCGAAAACCGGCAGCGGCAGAAAGGCAGTGCCCGCTTCATAGGGAAAGAAAAAGAACACGCGATCCGGCGCGAAGCCGAGCGAGACAATGCCGAACAGAATGACTCCCGACAATGACAGGCGCAAGGCGCGGCGCGTCCCGATGCGGTCGGCAATGATCCCGCCAAGATAACCACCCAGCGCCGCGAACGGAATCGATACGATGCCGTACGCGGCGAGCTCGATCAGCTCCCAGCCGAAAACACCCGCCGCATAGATGCCGCCAAAGGTCAGCATCATGTTGAGACCGTCATTATAGATCATGCGCGCGACGAGATATTTCCCGACATTGCGATAATCCTTCAGACTTCGCACCGTGTGCAGCACGGACGACATGCCTAAGCGCACCGACTGCGTGAAGGGCCGCCCGGTTCGAGGCCGGTCAGGTGTCCATAGAAAGAACGGAAGGGAGAAAACCAGAAACCACAGCGCCGCGAGCGGCCCGACAATGCGTTCATGTTCATGGGTTTCGCGGTTAAGGCCAAAGAGCGGCATCTCGGGCAGGAAGATGAACACCAGAACAAAGATCAGCAGCAGCAGGCTCGCCACATTGCCGAGCGCATAACCGCGCCCCGACATGCGCCCGATCTTCTCCTCCGCCACCAGCGACGGCAGCATGGCGCCGTGAAACACAATGGACGCGTCATAACCGATATTGGCGAGCGCGATCAGCGCGCCGATGGCGAACAGCGAAAGCCCGGCATTGTCCGGCATGCCGAACCACAGGCAGAAACTCGCAAGCATCATCAGGCCGGAGAAGAACAGCAGCCAGGGTTTGCGCGGGCCCCCAGCATCGGCGATGGCGCCGAGAAAGGGCGCGATGACGGCAACGGTCAATCCGGCATAGGCCCAGATATCGGCCCATAGCGCCTGACCGCGCACGGGATCGCCGACAATCGTGTTCTGGAAATAAGGGCCGTAAATGTAGATCGCGACCAGAACGTAATAGGGATTGCGGCCCCATTCGTAAGTGATCCAGCTCGCCCGTCCGAGCGAAGACACACCCTGGGCCGCGCCGCCCACTGAGGCAGGCGCGTCAGAGATGTTCGTCGGCATACACGCCCCAGAGCCGCTCGCGATCGATCCAGCCGGCGGTACCGGCAAAATCGAGCCGGCAGGCAAGCGCGTCACAGGCGAGAATGCGCCCGACGACTCCGGGTTCGACTTCCGCGATCAGAGACGACTCCGGGTCTTCGTCGGTGCGTGCATTGGCATATCCGCTTCCCGTGACGACGGCGGTGCGATCCCCGCTGAGCAGCGCGACATGCACCCAGCCGACTTCGCCATCCATATCGCGTACGCGCCGCCACACATCATACTCGGCGAGCACCTGCACCGGCAGGCCTTCGCGCTGATAGACCCATTTCACGCGATGTTCGGTGCTGGGTCCCTCGCGCATATTGACGAAGTTCGATCGGAAACTAACGAAACGCGGCCGCGCGCCCACGGCCGTCGCCGCACCCGGCGCAACAGGCGGGGCCGCGCTTTGCCCCTGCACCTCGGCGGCGTCCAATGCGGGATCAGGCAAAGCAGGATCGGGCGATGCCGGAGGTTCAGTCGTCACCTGCGGCGTGACCGCGACAAGGCCCGGCTCCTGGGCGTGGACAGGCAGAAACGCGATCAGGACAAAAAGGGCCGCGCACACGCCTGGCGCGCAGCGCCAGGCCGCATGGCGGTAAGCCCGTCTCTGTTCCGGTCGGCGCTCAAACATCGGCAGGGACGAATCGCTTGCGAGTGACGCTCTCTTTTTAAGCGCAACCCGAACCTTAGGAAAGCGCCGCGCCGCCCATGGCTGCGGCTTTGGCGGTTCTTCCTGCGTCTGATAGGAATTCGTGCCCTTTTGAAACGCTGAGAGCCACCCCGCGATGTCCGCCACCGGCAAACCGCTCGTCATCGTTACGCGCAAACTTCCCGATGCGGTCGAAGCGCGGCTGGCCGCGCTGTTCTCAGCCGAACTCAATGCAGCAGATGCCCCTTTCGAGGCCGTGGCGCTCCAGGCCGCAGCCGCGCGCGCCGATATATTGGTGCCGACGATTACCGACCGGATAGATGCGCGCGTCCTCGATGCCGCCGGAGACAAATTGAAACTCATCGCCAATTTCGGCGCCGGGCTCGATCATATTGATCTGAAGAGCGCCGCCGCGCGCGGTATCGCCGTCACCAACACGCCGGGCGTTCTGACCGAGGACACGGCGGATCTGACGTTCGCGCTGATGCTGATGGTGCCACGCCGTCTATCGGAAGGCATGAGCGGATTGAAAGCGGGCGCGTTCACTGGCTGGTATCCGACCTGGATGATGGGGCATCGCTTAGGCGGCATGCGCCTTGGCATTGTCGGCATGGGCCGCATCGGTCAGGCGGTAGCCAGCCGCGCGCGCGCCTTCGGCATGCTCATTCACTATCACAATCGCAAACCCGTGCCTGAACCCATCGCCGCCGAACTCGATGCGTTCTACTGGCCCGATCTCGATGCGATGGTGGCGGAGATGGACATGGTCGTTCTCACCTGTCCGCGCACATCCGAGACCTATCATCTCTTTTCCGCCGAACGGCTCGCGCGAATGAAACCCACAGCCTATCTGATCAACACCGCGCGCGGCGACATTGTCGACGAGGCGGCGCTGGCCGCTGCGTTGAAGGCGGGCCGACTCGCGGGTGCGGGACTGGACGTGTTCGAGCACGAACCTAAAATCAATCCCGCGCTGTTGACTCTACCGAATGTCGTGCTGCTGCCGCATATGGGTTCCGGCACGGTAGAAGCGCGCAACGCCATGGGCATGAAAGTCGTCGCGAATATGGAAGCTTTTCTGGAAGGCCGCGAGCTGCCGGACCGCGCGGTATAGCTCCTGTCATTCCCGGCATGCGTGCGCGTCAGCGCAAGAATGGGAAGGGAATCCAGGTAGGAACACTGTGTCCGGCCTGTATCCCTTCCGTCAGAAATATCCGAAGGACTACCCGATCGTGCTCTTGAACAGTTTCAGCATATTGTCCCACGCGCGTTCGGCCTGAACCTTGTTGTAGACATTGTGGTCGGCGACGCACCAGCCGTGCTTCGCGCCTTCATAAACTTCATCGTCCCAATTGGACCCGTTCGACGTCAGTGCCTTTTTCAGATTGGCGATGGCGTCGGGCGGCATGGTTTTGTCTTCCACCGCGAAACCGAAATAAAGCTTCGCCTTGATCATCGGCAGAAGAAGATGCGGGCTGTCCGCATCTTCGGAATAGATCTTGCTGCCATGAAACGATGCCGCCGCGCCGACCTTGTCGGGCGACGCCGCCGCGGTGCGCATCGCAATGCCGCCGCCCATGCAATAGCCAACCGTACCGACTTTCGGGCCTTTGGTCTGCGGCTGCGCGAGCAGCGCTTCGATGTAGGCGCCGACATCGCGCGCCACGAGGTCGGACGCGGCGGACGGCCTCAGCTCAGCAATGCGCGCCACCGTTTTCTCTTCGCCGAAGACCGGCTTGAACGAGAACACCGGATCGCTGGCTACGCGGTAATAGAGGTTGGGAAGAAGAACCGAATATCCCGATGAAACAAGTTGGCGCGCCATATCGCGGAACACCGCACGGATGCCAAGAACGTCGGTATACATGATGACGCCCGGCCACTGGCCGTCCTCGCCGGGTGCGAAATATTCGCAATCGGCCATGCCGTCCGGTGTTCTCGCTTCGACTTTTTTCTCGAACATTCTTTTCTCCTTTTACGGCAAGCAAGCGGGGACCCTGCCCCGCTTCTCTCTGCCGCTTCTTAAAACATTTAACCCGCGGCGCGTGCGAGGCAGCGGGCAAGCCAATCGGTCACATTCGCGGCATAGGAAATATCGACACCGGAATGCTGCGTCGTGCTGACAACGGCGGCGACATTTAGATCAGCCACGCTGAAGGCATCGCCGACAAGCCATTTGCGGTTGGCGAGATGCTTGTCGAGCACCTGCATCGCCGGCTTCACGCGTTCGGGCGCGGCGGAGGCCGCGTGCTCGTCTTTCGAAAATCCGAGTTTGAACAGCAGCGCGGCCAGCAGATAGGGCTCAACCTCGGTCGCCACCCACAGCGTCCATTGCAGCACCAGCGCTTCCTCCGCCGGATTCGACGGATAGATCTTGCCGGTGCCATAGGTCTTCGCGATGTAGAGGTTGATGGCGAGCGATTCGAACATCGTCAGATCGCCGTCCTTCAGGCAGGGAATTTTGCCGTTCGGATTGAGCGCGAGATATTCCGGTGTCTTCAACTGGTCGAACGGCGTTTCGATGACTTCGTAATCCGCGCCCACTTCCTGCAGGCACCAGGTGATGCGCGGCGTGCGCGAGAATTTGTTTCCGTAAACTTTTATCTTGGACATCAGCGTTTCCCCGGAAAATTTGTGCCGCACCGAAAGGGCGCGCTGGCTGCTCTATACAGAAATGCTGGCGCGGCGGAAACAGTGCCCGCGCCGAAAGCCGATATCAGAGGAGCCGAATGCCGTCAGGAAACCGGCGGCGTGATGACTTCGAATTGTTTTTCCGCGAGCTTTCGCTCGCCGGACCAGAATTCGACGGTCCAGATTCCGGGTTCGATTTCCCACTGTTCGTCGAAGCTGATGCCGGAATAGCCTTCTTCGCCCAGAATGGCGATCTGCTCCGTTTCATCTACGAGCAACGGCTCACGATATTGCGGGTTATAAAGCCCCTGTGACGGAAACCGCACGACAATGCGAACGGGAACTTCAACGCCGATGGAATCGCCCGTAATCCGGTAACGCACGCCGAAGGCAACGCCGATACGGCCCATCACCTTGTCGGTGGTTTCGATATGGCGAAAATCCATGATCGTTTCGTGACGATAGCCGAGATTGGGTGGCGCGAATTCGCCCAGAGACGGTCCGATTTCGTACAGCCCATATTCAAAAATCTCGGCGCCCGTCGCTTCCTGCGCCAAGCCAGCGCTCACGCCGGACACAAGGAACGTGGCCGCGATGAAAACAGTACGGAGAAAATTTTGGACTATGGGTAAAGGCATCGGACCAAGCCTCTTTAAGAGATCGGCGGCGTGACGACTTCGAATTCCTTCTCGGCGAGTTTTTCATCTCCCGACCAGATTTCAATTCGCCAGATACCGGGCTCGATCTCCCATTGCTTGTCGAAAGTATGGGCGCTGAAGCTGTCGGACCCCAATATCTCCAGTTTCTCATATTCGTCGGACAGCATCGGCTCGGGGTCTTCGGGGCTTAAAAGGCCCTGAGCGGGAAAACGGATAACCACTTTCACGGGGACCTGAAAACCAAACCCATTACCGATCACGCGATACCTGATCCCGAACGTCACCCCGAGGCGGCCGGGGATGACGTTCGCGGTTTCAAGATGGGTCATGTCCGAAACGAGCTGCCGGCGGTAACCGCGATTGGGCGGTGCAAACTCGCCAACTATCTGGCCACGTTCATAAATTCCAAATTCGATGATCTCCGCCCCGGTCACTTCTTGGGCACTCGCGGCGCCAAGCCCAAGGAGCAGCACCAGCCAGGTGAGGCATAAGGTCATGGCCATGCGTGGGGGGAACGCAGGTCTCATCGGACAAACTCCAACTGGGGGGAAACACCCCCCTCAAACGCTTTAAGAATAGGGCACCAAAAAACTTATGGTGACAATCGAGGAAAGTCCGAACGCCGCACCCTTCGGTTGTTGCACCTGCGTGACGCCCATGCTATTTCCCCGGCCGCCGGGACATGGTTCCTTTCGGCGAATTATTATAGTCTTTCCAATGGGTTATCCGAGGCGGTGGGCCTGCAGGAACCCGGAATCGTGATAGGGCATTCTCTTGGCCTCTGACGACAGCCAAATAAGCGGCCTCGCCGGGCGGTACGCCACGGCTGCATTCGAACTGGCAATGGAAGAGCGCGCGCTCGATACGCTCGCTTCCGACCTCGCCGATCTGAAGGCGCTTCTCGATAAAAGTCCGGAGCTCGGGCGCCTTGTGCGTTCGCCCGCTTTTTCGCGCGAAGAACAGGCGAAGGGCATGGAGGCCGTTCTGGCCCAGGCGAACGCCTCGCCCATCGCCCGCAAATTCGTGCTGCTGCTCACCCGCAAGCGCCGTCTCTTTGTCCTCGCGGACGTGATCCGCGCTTTCCAGTTTCTGGTCGCCCGCCATCGCGGCGAAGTCGCGGCCACCGTCACCACCGCGCGCGCATTGAAGCCTGAAGAGGCCGAAGAACTGACGCGCGTGTTGAAAGAAAATTTGGGCCGCGAACCGCGTCTCGAACTTAACGTCGATCCAAACCTTTTGGGCGGCCTCGTACTTCGCGTGGGCTCGCGCATGATCGATTCATCCCTACGCACCAAGCTCGACGGGCTTCGCACCGCAATGAGAGGAAACTGACATGGACATTCAGCCGTCCGAAATTTCGGCCATCCTGAAACGCGAGATTCGCAATTTCGACGCCGAAGCGGAAGTGACCGAAGTCGGTCAGGTGCTCTCGGTCGGCGACGGCATTGCCCGCGTCTATGGCCTCGACAATGTCCAGGCCGGCGAGATGGTCGAATTCCCGAACAATGTCCGCGGAATGGCGCTGAACCTCGAAACCGACAATGTCGGCGTCGTGATTTTCGGCGACGACCGCGCGATCAAGGAAGGCGACACCGTTAAGCGCACCGGCGCCATCGTGGACTTTCCGGTGGGTAAAGCCCTTCTCGGCCGCGTCGTCGATCCGCTCGGCAATCCGCTCGACGGCAAGGGCGACCTCGTCGGCGACGTCGAACGCAAGCGCGTTGACGTGAAGGCCCCTGGCATTATTCCGCGCAAATCGGTCAATGAACCGGTGCAGACCGGCCTCAAGGCCATCGACAGCCTGATCCCCGTCGGCCGCGGCCAGCGCGAACTGATCATCGGCGACCGCCAGACCGGCAAGACCGCCGTTGCGATCGATACGATCATCAACCAGCGCGCGATGCACAAATCCGCCGACGAAAACGCCAAGGTCTATTGCATCTACGTCGCTATCGGCCAGAAGCGCTCGACCGTGGCCCAGATCGTGAAGACGCTCGAAGACGCCGGCGCGATGGAATACACGACCGTCGTCGCCGCCACCGCGTCCGACCCCGCGCCGCTGCAATATCTCGCGCCGTTCTCCGGCTGCACGCTCGGCGAATATTTTCGCGATAACGGCATGCATGCGCTGATCATCTATG
>CAIOYY010000077.1 GCA_903862715.1 uncultured Alphaproteobacteria bacterium | reverse complement strand
GACCCGATAATGACGCCCTCATGGCCCTTCTGGATCGCGCCAAGTGCTGCTGCATAAGCGCCCTCGGGCAAGCCGCCCGCATCCACCGAGAGTGACGCCATCACCCGCCCCTTCGCAAGACTTCGCGCAATCTCGTCCAGCATCACCTGCATGATCGCCGGCACACCCGCCATCACAATCACATTGCCGCACATAAACCCCGGCGCTTTCGAGATGGAATTGGCAATCAATGTCGACCCGTGCGGGATCCGCGCCATGCGCAACCGCGCCTCGTTCAAATCCTCCGGGTTCACATAGCGCTCGCGCAGCATCGCCACGGCCCGCGGATCATGTGAAATCTCCACACCCAGCGCCTTCGCCACGCAATCCGCCGTAATGTCGTCATGGGTCGGCCCGATGCCACCCGTCGTCAGGAGATAGGTGAATTTGGCGCGCAACGAATTGATCGCGGCAATAATCTCGCCCTCATCATCCGGCACCACGCGCACTTCCTTGAGATCAATGCCCATCGCCGTCAGATATTCGGCGATATAACCGATATTCTTGTCTTTCGTGCGTCCTGAGAGGATCTCGTCGCCGATCACGAGCAACGCGGCAGTCACAGCAGGCGAATTCGGATCGGTCATGTCAGTCTCCATTGGACGTGTTGTAGACGCCCGCTGCCCTCTTGCTCAAGCGCCAAGCACCTTTATTCACCGGGAATTCGCAGCCCGCAGCGCACGAGTATCAAACTCGCTCTTGAAACCGGACGCACTTTGCCTCATTTCATAAGGGAGATGCTTTCAATCAGGACACCGCGCCCATGACCTTTGTTGATGCGACGCAAACAAGCCGTCGCCGCCCGGGCGAAATCAAGCTCTTCGGTGAGGAGGGTTTCGCCGGCATGCGCAAGGCGGGGCGTCTGGCTGCCGAAGCGCTCGATATGATCACCGATTTCGTCAAGCCCGGCGTCACAACCGACAGGCTCGACAAAATCAGTTTCGATTTCGCCATGGCGCATAATGCCTATCCGGCCCCCCTGCATTATCGCGGCTTCCCGAAATCCATCTGTACCTCAATCAACCATGTCGTCTGTCACGGCATTCCGAATGACAAGCCGCTGCGTGAGGGCGATATCGTCAATATCGATATCACCTTGGTCGTCGATGGTTGGCACGGCGACTCAAGCCGCATGTATTGCGTTGGCGAAGTCTCCCGCCGCGCCGAACGCCTCATTGATGTCACCTATGAATCACTCATGATCGGCCTCTCCGTCATCAAGCCCGGCGCGACAACGGGTGATATCGGCCACGCGATCCAGACCTTTGCCGAAGCCGAGCGCTGCTCCGTTGTCCGCGACTTTTGCGGCCACGGCCTCGGCCGCCTGTTCCATGACGAACCCAACATCCTGCATTACGGCAATCGCCGCGAAGGCGTGCCGCTCCGTGCCGGCATGTTGTTCACCGTTGAACCCATGATCAATCTCGGCCGCCCCGAGGTCAAAGTCCTCAATGATGGCTGGACTG
>CAIOYY010000076.1 GCA_903862715.1 uncultured Alphaproteobacteria bacterium | reverse complement strand
TCTCGTAGACGTGCTTGTCGTCCGGCCGCATGTCGAGGCTCAGCTTTTCTCCGTAATGCTTCTCGACGAGGTCGAAGCTCTTGCGCAGCGCCGTCAGCATGCCGAGCGCCAGGACGTCGATCTTGTAGATGCCCAGCACGTCGAGATCGTCCTTGTCCCATTCGACGACGGTGCGGTCCTCCATTGCCGCGTTCTGGATCGGCACCAGCTCGTCGAGACGATCCGCCGTCAGCACGAACCCGCCGACATGCTGCGAAAGATGGCGCGGGAAACCATACAGTTCGCGCGCCAGCCGGATCGCAAGAAGCAGCGTCGGATCATGGGGGTCGAGACCGATACCGGAGAGATGTTCTTCGCGGAAGCTTTCTTCGCCCCAGCCCCAGAGATGGTCGGAGAGTGCTCCCGCCATATCGAGAGAGAGGCCCAGCGCTTTTCCCACATCGCGGATGGCGCTTTTGCTGCGATAGGAGATGACGGTGGCGGCGATGGCGGCGCGGTGGCGGCCATATTTTGTGTAAATATACTGGATGACCTCTTCGCGTCTTTCATGCTCGAAATCGACGTCGATGTCGGGTGGCTCATTGCGGCTGTCGGAGATGAAGCGCTCGAACAGAAGGCTCATCTTCATCGGATCGACGGCGGTGATGCCGAGAACATAACAGACGGCCGAATTCGCGGCCGAACCGCGTCCCTGACAGAGGATGTCCTCTCCCTTGGCAAATTCGACGATGTCCCAGACGGTCAGGAAATAGGGCGCGTATTCCTTGTCGGCGATGAGGGCCAGTTCATGATGGAGCTGCTTCTCCACCTTCTCCGGAATGCCGCCGGGATAGGATTTTGCTGCGCCTTTCCATGTCAGACGTTCCAGCGCCGCCTGCGGATCGGGATCGTCGCCGATGCCATCGGTCGGGTAGCGATAGGCCTTCGAGACTTCTTCCAGCGAGAACGAGATACGGTTTACGATGTCCTGCGTGCTGGCGACGGCTTCGGGGTAATCCGCGAACAACCGCGCCATCTCTTCCGGCGTTTTCAGGTGGCGTTCGGCATTGGCGGCGAGGCGGAACCCCGCTTCCGCAAGGGTTGTCTTCTCGCGGATGCAGGTCAGGACATCCTGCAATATCTGACGTTTGCGGATGTGATAATGAACATCGTTGACCGCGACCGGTTTCACGCGCGCCTTGCGCGCCATCTCCGCCCGCTCCGCCAGATGCCGCCTGTTATCGGCGTGATAGAGAGAGAAGAGCGCGAGATAGACGCGTCCGGGCGCGGCTTTCGCCAATTTCTCCAGTTTTTCTTCGAGCCCTTCCGCCGCGCCCATGACAATGAAAATCTGTCCCTCGCTCGCCTTCAGAATGTCGTCGAGGCTCAGATGGCATTCGCCTTTTTTTGCTTTGAGATTTCCTTCGGTCAACAAACGACATAAGCGGCTATAGGCGCGAATATCTGCCGGATAACAGATCGTCTCGAAGCCATCGGTGGTGACGAGACGTGTGCCGACAAGAAACGGCAGGCCGCGGTCTTTCGCCACCGCATAAGCGCGCACCACGCCCGCCATGGTGTTGCGGTCGGCGATGCCGATGGCGGAGAGCCCGATTTCTTTCGCCGTCGACACCAATTCTTCAGGACGGGATGCACCGCGCAGGAAAGAGAAATTGCTCGCCACCGCGAGTTCGGCATAAGGGGTTTTCACGCGAAGACCCCGTGCACGAACCAGCACGGGGCCGCGGGCTCGTCATAAAGCCCGTCCCGATAGAGCCAGAAACGCCGGCCCTTCTCGTCCTCGACGATGTAATAATCGCGCGTTCTTGCGGGTTCTCCGTGCCACCATTCCGGGCGAATGCGCTCCGGGCCCTGCGCCGTGTTGATCATGTGAAGAACGCCCCGCCAGCGAAACTGACGCGGGGGGGGGGCCTCGGGCAGCAGCGCCATCACTTCCGCAGGTTCCGCATTTTGCAGCAGCGTAAGGGGACGCGGCAGCGATGGCACGCTCTCCCAGTTTGTATGGGCTTTGGTCCGCAAGGCCGCCTCCCGCGCCGACACCGCGCGTTCGGGGATGTGGCTTTCATAAGGATAGAGGCGTTCGATGTTCTCCGTGCCGAGGCGGCTTCCAAGCTTGTCGATCAACAGAGGGAGATGGGCTTCATGTCCTTTATCGTCCGAGCCGATATCGGCCTGCTGCGCCGCGAGTTTTTCCGCCGTCAGCACATCAAGCCGTGCGGCTTCATAGCCGAACCCCACATCCTGCCCCTCCGAGATCGCATCGAGTTTCAGCGCGAACAATCGCGCGATATGCTTCGGATCGTTGGTCGCCTCCGCCATGCGAAGGAAAATTTCCGCTGTTTCGCCATCGACACGAAACAGCGTGAACAGAAGCGCCCGCGCGCCTTTGCCGTCGCGCAGCAGCGCCGGGGCGACATCGCCGACGAGTTTTTCGATCAGCGTCAGAATATGGTCCTGCAGCGAAATCGGTTCGGCGAGAACGGCGCGGGCACGATAGGGCGTTTGAGGCAGAAGCGGCGACAGCGGCTCGGGCGCCTGGCCTAAAGCCTGTTCTAGGCGCTGAACGAGTTCCGGTCCAAATCTTTTGGTAAGGCTGGCGCGCGGCAGGCCGATGAGATCGCCGATTTTTTTTAACCCCACGCGCGACAGGCCGATGGAGATGCCGGGAGAAAGACGCAGCGCCGCGACGGGAAGCGGTTTGATGGCGTTTCGTTCATTCCCTGAGGGCACGATGCGGCATCGGTCCTTGCCGTCAGAGACCAGCGCATGCGCCGCGCCGATCGTATCGGCGAGCGTAAGCCGCGCCTCCAGACCCAACCCCTGCAAGGCGTGAAGGATCGCACCCGCCAGCGCGTCTTCGCCGCCGAACAAATGGGCGCAGCCCGTACTATCGAGACAGAGCCCATGAAGAACATGCGGTGGGCGTTCTTCCGTCCAGGGCGCGATGTAAGGCGAAAAGCGCCCGCACCAGCGCGCGAGGCGTTCCAGCGCCTTGAGGTCTTTGGCACTGTTGGCATCGCCGGTTTCGAGCAGCGGCACGCGTGCCCGTGCATCGGCCAATAATTCGCCGGGATTGAGGCCAAGCCGCACGGCCTCGCCATTCACCGCCATCAGGCGAAAGCCGCCCGCCTGCGATGCGATGAGTGCGAAGGGCCGTGGAGGATCTCTCGCCGCTTCTTTCGCACTGTCAGGCGCTTTTGCGCTCTTCTCCCGCAGGAACCGTTCGACCGGCCAATAGGGAAGGTAGACGCAGACATAACGCGTCATGATTCCACTCCAATATCCATTCGCCGGTGCCGCCGCCACGCGTGCGCTCCAGCGTGACATGCCAGGACGCGCAGCCCGGCAGACCGAAACGATCCTTCGCGGCGGGATGCGCGGCGATGCGCCAGCGTGTGCGCGCCGCGCTGGGCGTGTCGTCCGTCACACCGCGCAGCAGAAAGATCGGCGTGCCGGTTTCTTCGGCGGCGAGTTGCAGACGCCGGCTCATCGTCAAACTGGTTTTCGCCATGCGTTCGCCGAGAACGGCGGCAACGCTTCCCGCGCGCAAGGCTTCTTCCATCGCCCATTGTGCATCGAGGGCGGTGGCGCAACACGCGAACAGGAAACGTCCCGGCTCGCAGCCGAAATAATGGAGGCCCGGTGCATAGGGCCTGCCAAAATCCGAACCGCCGCGTTTCAACGGCCAGAAGAGCGCGCCTTTGCGCTTCGCCGCCGCGAGCTGTGTCAGCGCCAGAAGAAAACCCAGAGCGGCGGGAAGGCTTTGATGATCCGCCGGGGCGATTTCGTGCAGCGCCAGTTCCAGCCCGCCTTGGGGAAGACGGGCATCGATATCGGCGATGCCTGTTGAGAGAACCGCCCGCGGAAGGACGGCAGGATGCGCCCGCACAACATCCCTCAGGGATAAAGCTAAGCCCTTCCCAGGAATGGGATATTCCCCAGCCGCAGCCATGTCCGGCGTCTCGCCCTGCATATTTGTTCCCTATTTGTTCTTATCCAACCACCCCGCTTGAGGGGAGTCAATTGGCTCTTGTCCGGGGAAAGACGCCCAGTGCCGGGTCGTCTGTGGTGTGTGTTCCGGCGCATGGTAAGTCTCACGCGCATTGCCGAAAGCGGAACCGCTCCCAAATGAATTATCGCCATGCCTATCACGCCGGGAATTTTGCCGACGTTCTGAAACACGCGGCGCTGATGGCGGTGCTGGTCCATCTCAAAAAGAAGGAAACGCCTTTCGCGGTGATCGATACCCATGCCGGACGCGGGCTTTACGATATGGCCTCCGGTGAGGCGGAAAAAACCCTTGAGGCGAAAGACGGCATTGCGAAATTGCTGGACGGCGGAACGCCGCCGGGCATCCTCGAACCCTATGTGCGATTGATGCGCGAATATGCGCCCGCGCGTTATCCCGGATCGCCGTTGATCGTGGCAAGGCTGATGCGCAAGCAGGATCGTCTCGTCGCCATCGAGAAGCATCCCGAGGAATATGATCTGCTCCGTCCTGTGCTGCACCAATATTTGCGTGCGCGCGCCGTTTCCGGCGATGGCTATCGGGAACTCGCGCAATTGGTGCCGCCGCCCGAGCGGCGCGGCCTCGTGCTGATCGATCCGCCTTATGAGGCGACGGACGAATTCGAAACCGCAGTTAGGGCGCTGATCGACGCCCATCGCAAATTCGCGACCGGCATATTTCTTCTGTGGTACCCGGCAAAGGCGCGCGGCGCGATCGAGGGCGCGGTGGGCGAGCTGTTGCATGCCGGTATTTCGCGCCTTCTGCGGGTGGAGCTCGATATCGGGCGCAAGCCGGAGGACGAGGGCCGGGCGCTGTCGGCCGCGGGCCTTCTTGTCGTCAATCCGCCCTTCGGTTTTGCCCACGAAATGGAGCTGGTCACGCGCTATCTGGCCAAGGCGCTGGCGCGCGGGCGCGGCGCGAAAGCTGAGGTGGAGACTCTCGCCGGAGAATGATGCATGCGGGAACGCCATGCGGAGGGTCCGCACCGCCGGAAATCCATGGAAAAAGAAGGCTTTGACCATCGGGGAGGCGCCGACAATCGACGCTTGCAGGGGCGAAGGCCCTCGCCTATGGTCCGCGCCGCTTCGGCCCTAACGGGCCGCATAGCAATGGTACGGACAGGTGGTCGAGTGGTTGAAGGCACCGCACTCGAAATGCGGCGTACGGGCAACCGTACCGAGAGTTCGAATCTCTCCCTGTCCGCCAACCACCCCCAGCACTTTTCTCTGATAACAGGGTGACGGCGTAAGCGCGCGAAACAACGCATCTTATTCGCGCCAATCCGTTCCTGTCATCCCTCACGGCCTCCATCTTCGAGTCATTTGGGCGGCATTTGTGACGGCCGTCTCTGGCGAGATCGGAGTCGGTTCGGTTTGCCTGTTAGTTGCGATAACAGGGAATTATTCGCGAATGAGGCCTGAATACAGGGATTTCAGCACGACTGATGAAGATGTCGCTGGAGATTGATG
>CAIOYY010000075.1 GCA_903862715.1 uncultured Alphaproteobacteria bacterium | reverse complement strand
CTTCTGCCGCGGACGCAGTGCTTTGGTTATTTCGCGCAGAATTTTCTGGGCCTTGCCGAACGCGTGACCGACCATCTCGCGCAACCCGACCCACGCTTGCCGCGCGAGCGGCTGTGGCAGGTTCGGGCGAAGGAAGTGGTGATCGCGACGGGTGCGCATGAGAGGCCACTCGTATTCCCCGATAATGACAGACCGGGCATCATGCTGGCGGATGCGGCGCGGATTTTTGCCAATCGCTACGGCGTGCGCGCCGGCGGGCGGGCGGTGATCGCCACCGCGCATGACAGCGCCTACCAAGCCGCGATTGATCTGAAGGCGGCGGGTGTGACGATTGCGATGATTGCCGACCTGCGCAAAGAGGCGAACGGCCCGTTGCCGATGGCGGCACGGGCGGCGGGTATCCATGTCGAGACGGGAACCGCGATTACGGGATCAAAGGGGCGGCTGCGCGTGAAGGCGGCATTGGTCGGCAAGATCGGGACCGATGGCGAGGAAAGCGTGCCGTGTGATCTGATTTTGATGTGTGGCGGTTGGACGCCTTCGGTGCATCTGTTCTCGCAATCACGCGGAAAACTCGTGTTTGACGAGGCGAAGCAGGTGTTTGTGCCGGGGCATTCGGCGCATCAGGAACGCTCGGTGGGGGCGTGCAAAGGGTCGGAAACGCTGATCGAGGCGCTGAACGAGGGCTTTGCAGCCGGACGCGATGCGGCGGAGAAGGCCGGTTTTGCCAAGGGCAAGGCGCGAAAGGCGAAAGTCAGCGGCGTGATCGAAGCCCATGGCGGCTTTCTCGGCGCGGTGCCGCATGGCCATGATGTCAACCGCGTGAAGGCGTTTGTCGATTTCCAGAATGATGTGACGGCGAAGGATATCAAGCTCGCGACCCGCGAGGGGATGCATTCGATCGAGCATGTGAAGCGCTACACGACGACCGGCATGGCGACCGACCAGGGCAAGACATCGAACATGAATGCGCTGGCGATTGCGGCGGAAGCGCTTGGCAAGGCCATTCCCGCTGTCGGGCTGACGACGTTCCGGCAACCCTATACGCCGATCACGTTCGGGACGATGGCGGGGCATTCGCGGGGCGATCTGTTCGACCCTGTGCGCAAGACGCCGATGCATGGCTGGGCGAAGGCGCAGGGTGCCAAATTCGAAGATGTCGGCCTGTGGAAGCGGGCGCATTATTTCCCGAAGGCGGGCGAGGATCTGCATGCCGCTGTGGCGCGGGAATGCAAAACCGTGCGCGAGACGGCCGGACTGTTCGATGCGTCGACGCTCGGCAAGATCGAGGTGGTGGGGCCGGATGCGGCGGAATTCATGAACCGGCTCTACACCAATCCGTGGAGCAAGCTCGAGGTGGGGCGGTGCCGGTATGGATTGATGCTGAACGAGGCCGGGTTCGTAATGGATGACGGCGTTGTCGGCAGGATGTCAGTGAACCGGTTCCATGTGACGACGACGACGGGCGGCGCGGCGCGGGTGCTGAACCATATGGAGGATTATCTCCAGACGGAATTCCCCGAGCTCAAAGTGGCGTTGACATCGACGACCGAGCAATGGGCAGTGATTGCGGTGCAGGGGCCGAAGGCGCGCGCCATTATCGCGCCTTTGGTCGAGGGCATTGATCTGGCCAACGAGGCCATGCCGCATATGAGCGTGCGCGAGGGCAAAATTTGCGGCGTGCCGACGCGGCTGTTCCGGATG
>CAIOYY010000074.1 GCA_903862715.1 uncultured Alphaproteobacteria bacterium | reverse complement strand
TCAAACGACAGACCATCGAACATCGACGCTTGCAGCACCGCAAGCTCGCCGCCTAACATCAAACCCCAGACGAGGCCGACCCTCCGCTAATCTAAGCTCGGGTCTGCGCCAAATGTTCTGACGACGGACAATCATGGATCTAGGTGGCAGTATGGGTCTGATGGCCATGGCAGCATGGGCGAATATCGAAAGCGAGGCACAGACCGCCACGGGCTACGAGCGGACTTACAAGGAAGGCGGACGGACCATGCATGAGGAATGGGACAACCAATCCATGTATGGAACCTACAGCGTCATCCTGAACGGCCGCTTCATGGTACAGGTGTCGGGTAATGCCCCGAGCATGGATGCATTGAAGAAAGCCGCCGGCGGCGTCGATCTCAACGCACTTGAGCAATTGTAGAATTTCCACCCTCAAATCTTCCGCTTTACCGGCGGCAGGCAATCCCGCTGATTAGTGAAGGGACTCCAATGGCCGATAAAATGGGTGGAAACGATATTTCAAGCCGAGATGCCGCGCGCATATTGTCGATGCTGGCGAGGGGCGACAGGCCGCATGATGTTGCCGCATGGTTCGGCGTCAATCAGGGTCGTATTGCCGAAGTCGAGGACGGCGAATTCGGTCTTGCGCGTGAAACCGATTTGAAAACCCTGCCGCCCAAGGGCTCGCCCGGCCTTAAAGCACGCCGTCTTATGGCGTCGCTGGAGGAAGTGCAGGATCTTCTTCTGACCAAGGGTGAGGACGGGATCCGCGATGCGTTGGCGGAAATCGATGCCGCTAAAATGAAGTATCGTAAGGCCGAGTAACGCACTCTCGAGGAACGATGATGGACAAGGACGCGTTGACCGCCTGGGCGCTCGCCAATGGCTGGCAGATGATCGCCGGCGCCCCAAGCCTGACCAAACCGTCATCTCCGAAGGAGGCCATTGTCCGGCTTATCTTCAAGGCGACGTTGGTCAATGTCGAAGTGAAAAAGCCCGCGGGGAAATGGGAAAAAATCTCCGGCGAGGCCTATTCCAAAATAACGCCCGATGCCGAAACGGGTTTTCCGCGTGGGTTAGGACTCGACACGATTTCGGGTTTCGCCATGCTGATGGAAGACAACAAGCACCGCATGGTGTTTGCAAAAATGACCGGCTCCGGAAATTTCTAGGCCGAAACTCCCGTCTAGGATTTTGCGGTTTCGAGCTGCAATGCCTCGCGCCATTCGGGCGGAATGACGCCTTTTGCCATCCCCTGCTTCAGATAGTAATTCCACAATTTCATGGAATGCTTTTTACGCCGGAAGGCTTTGGCGAATAATTCCAGTTCTTCCCTGGTCAGCGGCAAGACGGAGCCCAGGCTGGCAGCACGATGAAACGTTTCCGCATTCTCCACGAAATGAATGCAGTCCATCAGAAGCGCACGTGGACTCTCCGCTACGATCACCTGTCCATGGGCGCGTATGATCATTCCGTGATGGGCGCCCAGGGTTTCTGTCAGCCCGCGCCCAAGGGAGGGCGTATTGACGTGGGCTGGGTCATGATGGACGGGGATGCCGCTCGCCCAGCGGGCCGCATGGTTCTTCAGCGGTGTGAGCTCCAGGCCCTCGACGAGGCTGAACGTCGTCGTCAGGTCATGGTGAAAATGCGCCACTGCGCGGACGTCCGGACGGGCTTTGTAGATCTCGCTGTGAATGAAGACCTCGCCCGGCGGACGTTCGGTTTCGGTCTCCTTCACTCTGCGCCCTTCGAGATTGCAGATGAGCAACTGCTCGGGACGCAGTTCTGCGCGGCTGTGATCGACGGGCTGGATCAGAAAGGTATTGTCGCCCGGAAGGCGAACACTGACATGCCCGCTATAGCCGAGAATGCCCTCGTGGTTGAGCAGCAGGGTAACCGCTGCGATTTCATGGCGAAGGTGGTCTTCGCTGCTTTCGGGAAGAATCGTCGTGTCCAGTACGGGCAGGGCGGTCATTGGGTGAACTTCCGGAAAGGCGCCGCCCCTATTTTTATGGGGGACCGCTTTAGGGCAGGAACGCTGAGAATCTAGCGAGCACGCGGGAAGAATGGCAAGGCGGACGCGGGAATGTTACCGCCATGCCCTGTCCTCAGCGCCGGTTTGGGCCTGCGCAAGCGGGCCTACGCGGACAAAAGTTCCCTGCAAAATCCTTCAGTTATTAAGCACCCGGTAAGTACAGATTTATATAATTCTCCGTCGTCCGGGTAACGCCGTGGCAGCAGGATTCGGAGTAGTTTTGCACCATGGTGTGCTCCTCGTCCGGCCAGGAACGGCGATGGCGACAGTGCCGGTGAAAAGCGAATGCCGCCCTAACGGGCAAGGAAACGGAGTTCTGCGCAGATGGTCCGCCGCGCAACCGGATCGGCCGAAAAGCTAACCGCTGGTAAAGCGGGCGGCGCCGACGATATGTCGGGCGGTGACGCATCCATGCGCGCGATTGCATTGAAACTCGGCCCTCTGCTTGCGCCTTACAAAAAACAGGGCCGCTTTCTGGTTCGCATTGAGCGAATGCCGCAGCTCGGGCGTCTTTCTTCTGGACGCAACAATGGCGACGGCAGCTGGTCGCTGTCTTTGGACGAGCTGGACGACCTCACCTATCTCTACCCAGAAACGATCACCGAGGCGCACACGCTGGCGATACGCGTCATCGGTCTGGAAGGCGTGGCTGGTTCGACGCTGGCGGTGCTGAACTTCGTCGTCTCGCCGCATGGCGAAGCAGGTGTCGAGAGAGATGGCGCGGCTGGAACAAACGCCAACACCGAAATTCTCGATGCCCAGATTCGGCGCCTGCGCGAGGAGCTTGCGAAGGCCAAGACCGCTCTGGCGGTGCGCGAAAGCGAATTGGCGGAATTGCGCCGGGAACCGGGCGCTGATGACGCCGATGTCGCCCAACAGATCGAGGCGGCGCTTTCGCTCGCGCGTGGGGTCTGGAAGGCCGAGATGAATGATCGTCTCGCCGCCGCCGCTTCCGAGGCTGCCATCGATATCGAACGCCGGCGCGCATCGTGGGAAGCGGAGAACGCTTCTCCGTCTGGCCTGTCGGAGAGCGATGTTCGCAAACAGCTGACCGAAGCCCGCGAACGCTTCCAGCGGGAGAAGCGGGACGCGCTGGCGAAAGCCGAGAAAGCATGGAAGACGGAAGAGGCGGAACGCCTTGCTGCCGCTGAGGCGGAATGGCGTGAAGAGGCCAAGGCCGCTTCGCCTGACAAGCGCGCCGCCTCCGATATTGCACGCGCGGAACGAGACGCCAAAGAACTGCGTGCCCTCCGCGAGAAATTGACGGCGCTGGAAGGCACTCTGTTCGAGCGCGAGACGGCATTGGCAGATGCCGAGAACGCCGCCGAAGAGCTGCGCGCGACCTCTTTGCGCGAAAATGAAGATCGTTTGCGGAAAGCAGAACTCGAATGGAAGGCCAAGGAGAGTAAGCGCTTCGCGACCGCGCGTGCCGAATGGCAAGAGGAAGCGGCCCGCACTGCGGCCAAGACCCTCGCCGCGGCCCGCGCCGAATGGCAGGAAGAATCCGCCCGTGCAGCGGCCAGGGCGCTCGCGGCCGCCCGCGCCGAATGGCAGGAGGATTCCTCACGTACCATGTCGCGGGCGCTTGACGAGGCGACTGCGCGTTACGAAGAGGCCGAGGCCGCACTGGCCGCGCAACGCGCAGATGCAGATGGCGCCGTAGCAAGTCTCAGGCGTCAGGAACAGGAAACAATCCGCCGCCTGAAGCAGGAACGCGACACCGCCGCAACCAAATTGGCCCAACGTGAAAGCGAATTGAAGGAGCTCCGCCTCACTTCCGAGAAAGCTCGAATCGACTGGCAGCACGATTCGCAGGCGACCTTCGATAAGGCCAAAGCGGAATGGGCCGCCGACGAAGCGGAACGGCTCCTCGCTGCCGAAACGAGATGGCGTGACGATACCGCGCGCAAGCTCACCGACGTCAACGCTCGTTGCGAGAAATTGGAAGCCGCGCTGCGCGATGCGCGTGTCAGGGGCGAGGCCGATATCGCCGCCGCGAGGCAGAGTGATGCGGACGAATTGCGGCGTCTACGCGACGAGCGTATTGCCCTGGGAGAGACATTGGCGGAACGCGACCGCGAACTTGCCCAGTTGCGGCCTGCTACGGAAAAGGCGCGCATGGACCTGCAGAGCGAAATGCAGGCGGCGCTGGCCAAAGCGCGGATAGAATGGAAGGCCGAAGAGAAAACCCGCTTTGCGGCGTTGGAAGCACAGCGCAAATCGCAGATGGCGGAGGCCTTGACCAATGCGACGACACGCTACCAGATCGCCGAAGCCACCTTGGCCCATATCCGCAAAGAATCCCAATCCATGCGCGAGAACGAGCATGGCGACGTACAGCGTTTACACGAAAAAATAGCGCATCTGCAGGCGGCATTGGGCGAGCACGAAGAAGAGGTTCGTGCGCATCAGATGCAAGGTAGCGCGGCGAACGAGAAAATCGTCCTGCGGTCCAACCGCGAATGGCAGCAGGCCGAAGCCGGCAAATATGGACGCAGCCGTTCCGTCGGCCGGATTGCCCGAGATGTCGCTCTGGTCGGTGCATTGGCGGCGAGCGTGGCCATCTTCTATCCCCAGGTTGCTCCCTATCTGCCACGCACCTGGCAGGCGCAAATCTCCACCTGGACCGAGAACGCAAGTTTCTATCTAGGCGCGCCGCGCAGACCTGAAGGGCTGGTCGGACTCGAACTGTTCTCTGGCGTGCGGACAATGGCTATTGTTGTAGAGGACGTGAATGTGCGCGCCGGGCCGTCGACCGCGACCGCGGTGATTTCTCACCTGGAACGCGGACGCCGGGTTGCTACCGGTGAGCGGCAGGGCAATTGGCGCCGGGTCGAACTGGAAGCGGCCACCGGTACCGAAGCTGCGCGCTCCGGCTGGGTTTATGACACGTTTCTAAGCGTCGCAGCCGAAGATGGTTCGGCGATGCTCACTGTACAAAACCAGTAACGGCGTTACGGAATGCTCAGCGCGAAGCAATTTCGCGCAGGAAATTCCCCGCAAGCTCAATACCGCGCCGGTCGATCGAATGTCCGAGATTCGACAAAAGGTGATGCTGCACGGGCACGCCCCTGGCTTCCAGCCGCGCCGCAACCTGTTCGAGACGGGCAGGATCGCCATCAAGCGCGCCCTGAATGAGCAGCGTGGGCGGCGCGCCGGAAAATTGTGGTAAACCTTCGTCCGCCAGCTGCAGGCCCGCAAAGGCGATAATGGCGGCAGGTAGCGGGTTTCGGCGGAGGCCGAAATTGAGCGACATCATCGCCCCCTGACTGAAGCCGAGAAGGATGAGCCGATCCGGCGTGAGATTGTTGCGCGCGAGTTCCGCGTCGAAAAAGGCGTTGGCGATGGGGCCGCCTTCATTGACGCCGCGCATCACCATCGCGATGGGGTCGTCGCCGAGCGCGCCGGGAAACCAGCGATAGCCAAAATCTTCGCGCGGATAGGGACCGGTCGGAGAAACAAAAGCCGCGCTGGGAAGATAGGGCTGAAGCGCGGGTGCAAGCCCGATCATGTTAGGTCCATCGCCGCCCGAACCGTGCGCCAGCACGACGAGCCATTCGGCATCGCCTTGCACAGGCGCAAGGCGGGGGCCGTCGAGGCTCGCGGCAGGAGGCGGATCCCATTCGGCGGCGCGCAGGACAAACGGGGCCGCCACTGCTGCCGCCAATCCGCCCATCAGAACTGTCCGCCGCTTCATGCCGATCTCCCACGTTTTTCTTTTTCGACGCGGGAGATTGGGACAATTCGGCGCCTGATACAACCATCACAGGCGCAGACCCGGCCGTGAGCGGAGCAGGTCGACTTATTTTTTGATCGGCATGCCCATCGACCAAAGGAAACCGAACGGATCGCGCAACTGTCCGTAACGGTCACCCCAGAACATGTCCTGCAACTCTAGGACAATTTCGCAGCCTGCATCGACAGCGCGCTTCCAGCTTGCCTCGACGTCATCGACCTTCATATGGAGAGTGCTGCCTTGCGGAGTCTGGAAGGGATGCCCGTATTCCGGATACGCGTCGTACAGCATAAGCGACCCGCCATTGATATGCAGGTGGATGTGCATGGTGCGGCCCTTCTCATCGACCGGATGTTCGGCGACTTTGCGTGCGCCGAAAGCGCCGACGTAGAATTCGGCCGCTTTCACAGCGCCATCGGCGCAGAGATAGGGCACGACGCCCCCGAGCACCTCGGATTCGCCGGGACTTTGCAACGCCTGTTCTGCCTGAGCATCCGACATGGAGTGTCCTTTCTTGTTGATCTGGTCCGAGGACGAACGCGCAGGGCCGAAACCGACAGGCGTTGCCCTTATTTCGCGGAACAGATGCCCTCGGCCTGAAGCCGGTCGAGATGCTGGCGGATATGCATGGCCTCGGCGGGCGAGTTAGCCAGGGCAATCGCCCGTCCGAAGGCATCGCGCGCCTCGTTTTTACGTCCGAGCTGCAACAGCATGCTGCCCCGAACGCCATGGAAATAGAAATAACCGCCGAGACGCGCGGCCAGTTCCCGCGGGCTCAACTCGGACTGCCCCAGCGCCAGTTCGATGATCTGGTCATGGATGTCCGGCGGGATACGGTTCCACACCCGGCTTGGCGCCGAGGGTCGATCAGCCAGCGCCTCTGGGCCGCCTTCAAGAT
>CAIOYY010000073.1 GCA_903862715.1 uncultured Alphaproteobacteria bacterium | reverse complement strand
GGGTTACCCCCCCCGTGTTTACGGAGTGCTTTTTCTATTCGATAGATGGAAAAAATGGTGGGGGGTAACCCCCAAAACCGACAAAAGGTCCCCATCACAAAAGGCCCTTCTTCAGCGCGGGATTTATTTCGTAGGAAACCGTCTTCCGCCCGCCGGTTTCTAACATTACCTCCCGCAACCATCCGAACTCGACCAGTGCATCGAGAGCCGCTTTCACGCTCTCGGGTTTATCGAGAGCGCTCCATCCTTTCGTATAAACGCTCCGGGCCGTAAACCCGGATGTCAGCTTTCCGTCAATCAGCTGGCGCGCGAGGGCGCGTATTGCGGCGTTGTCGAGGCCGCCTACTGACGCGTATACGCGATGCGCGTGAGACTTAAGGTATTTTGCAAGACGCAGTGACGACGCCAGGCAATCCTCGCAGACGGCGTCCTGATGCCCTTCAAGCAGGTGGAAGAGCAAAGCTAGCCCGGGAAGAAGGCTGCGGTATTTTGAAAAATGGCTGTGTAGTGCACTGGTAAGTGAGCCACTCCGAAGCACTGTTTCGTTCGCGACATACCATTTATTGAAGAACGCCTGCCCATCAGGCGTAAAATGCAGCAAACTTGCACCTCTAGAATTTCTTACTGCTCCACCGATCCGCTGATCTCTCAGGCTTTTCAATCTCAGAATGGCAGCATGCATCTTGTCGATTGCGGCCTGGTTAGGTGGCCTGTCGATAAACGCAAAAGTTGGATCGGTATCCGGCCAGGCCAGCAGCTGAAACCGTTGCAGAAGACCATCGTTCTGAGAGTTGCCGGTCTGCGTGCCCTTCACGTAGGTCTTGAGCCGGTCTGGCTGAAACCCTCCGAATACGCTGAGCATATAATTCGATAAGCTGACCGTTCCACGAGCTATTCTGTCGAACGTGTAGTTACCGGACCCGCCCCAACCGGATAAATAGAATCCGCGAGCAGCTTCTTGCCCCGGAGTATCCAAACTCTGAAGCAGCCCCGAAAGTTCATCGGCAAGAGCGAGAACTCCTGAGGGATTGGATTGAAGGATTTCGCCTAACTTTTGATACGTTACGTCATTCACGATCAGTCTTTTCCTGACAGGCTCGATGGGTTCTATCGGCGGTGTTTTAGATTTTCCCGATCTGTGATCAGCCAGAGCCTTTTCGTAGATTTTCAGGTCCGCGTGATATTGGCCCAATAACGCCTTGTAACTATTCGCCGCCTGTTCTTCGAGATGATAGAGGGGCTTGAAGGCGGCATTTAGTGCGGGGGTTTTCATGGAGCCTGGGTTCCCCACTATTCCACCCCAGAAGCCGGGATAGACTTCCCACGAAGTGTCATGTTCCTTCGGCAAAATGCCTACCGTGTTTCCCAGAACAGTTCCGGCGCCAACCAAGATGGGAATCGCCACGTAGTCCATCGGGCACCCGAGCCGTTCAGTGATGTCGATGACAGCGTCCTGGATTGTTGCTGGCAGCCATGAAGGATCCAGCGTGCGCACCGGCAGAAGTTCGCTCGGTAAAGGCTGTGGAATTGGCCACCCGTCACCAGCTTGGGAATTGGCCCGCGAATAATTCTTGGTGGGATTTACCCAGCCTTGACGCTGCGCCTCAGCGAAGACGTACCGATAATTGATCGTATCGGGTTTGAAAGTTTCCCAAGTTTGCGCGACTTCAAGCTCGTGACCCTTTTCGGAAATGAGCGACCACTCAAGCCACAAGCCGCGCCCCACCTCACCGAGGCAATGAAGGGCCATGCCAACCTTGATCCATAAGTCTCTGTCGTCGGCGCGCATATGTAAAAGCGCGCTACGGAGATGCTGGACCGTCTGCTCATCTACCATTACGGCTGCAGTCTGAGCATTAGGGTTTATGTGTGATTCCGGCGTTGACCGGCCTTTCGGCCAAATATCCAGGAGGCACTGAGGGAGTGTCGGGAGGTTTCTCCAGTCGCCGTTACCGGCCCACTCATATGGCCGACCAGTTTCGGGATGAATGGATGGCGGAAGAACATCCTGCACAGTTTTACCGTTCGCCGTGGCGCACCGAAACTCAAGCACCGTGCACTTCTTCACTGGATCATGAATCTTGTGTGTCTGGAGCGGGGCCATCCCGACGGGCAACGCATAAACAAGCTTCCCGCGATTGGGTTTCCCCGAACGAATCTGCACAGCATCGTCGGCGTCAAGAAGCGAATCTAGGTCAACACCACGGTCACTCAGCCAAGACCGTGCAAGCTGCATATGATCAATATCGAGTGTCGCAGTCGGAGTAGGAGTACAGTAGGCGTGTGCTAGTCCGGCGTTGCCAGTTAGCAGTGCTGCCTTATCCGGCTCCGTGATGGCATTCTCGCGCTCATTCCAACCGTTTCTGCTAGGCCCCTTGCTCCCTAGAGGGATGGGCACTAATGCGAAACCTTTTTCCACATATGCCACGAATTGGTGGGTCATATCTTCTGCCCCGTCCGCTTCATGTTCCTTCATCTGCAGTACTGCAGATGATTGTCATCCCAAGAATATTACCGATCTCAGCCTTCCCCTCGAGAATCTGGTCGTGAAGCCTCTTGGGCAAGTAGGTTCCAATCTCAAGTGCACGCGCTACATCGCCGCCGTGCTGAACGAGCGCCGTCCGCGTCAGAACTGCAAACGAACGCGCCCTTTCAAGATTTTGTTCGAGTTTTTTCCAACAGTCATAAATGACGGATTTTATCTGCTCGTCCGTCTTTCCGGACAACAAAGGTGCGCAAGCGCAGCACAGGTAGAGGTAAACTTCCTCGTTGCCCTTCGTTATACAAAGAGTGTGCGCCGCTTCGGCGATATTGAAGTCCCGTTCGCAACGAGGGCATTTTGCGTGCCCGTATTCGCGTACTGATGCTTTGGCCATCACACGCCCCCCCCACATCCCGGTGTTTTCGCCGGTACGGGCTGTATCCCAGCCTGCCTGTAGTAGCGGGCGCAATCGGAGGTGGTGGCGCCTTTTTTATTCTTTTCGACTGCCTTCGCCCGCGAAGTCTTACTTCCTCTCTTGCCATCAGTCTTGTCAGCGCCGGAGGGCCGTGAGGGACCATTCCTTTTTGCGTGCTGCTCTAATATCCACTCGTCAATGTCGGACTCGAGCCATACACGCAGATTTGCTGCCAACCTGACCGCGCGCGGAAATTTTCCCAACGCTTCCCAAGCCAGAATCGTTGAACCTCCCATGCCTGTTTTTTCAGCGGCGGCAGGGAGTCTTAAGAAGCGATGTGGAAGATCATCATTCTTGGGAGTGTTCATGGCGTCCTCAGAGTTATTGCCAATACGGCAACATCTGATTTAGCCTCTTGGAGTTTAGGCTCAAGAAATCTTGTGGGTAGTTGCTAGCAAAGGCCTAAATGGCTTCGCCTTTATTCAGTTTCATGACCCATTTCCGAATGGTGTGATCGCTCAATTCATTTTTGAGTTCCGGGTGGTTTTCTAGAACCGCCCTATGAAGCACGTTGGGGTTGGGCGGCTTGCCAACTTGCGCAACAAGCGCGTCATACACCTGACGGACAATTTCTTTTTTCGGCTCATAATTGCTTGCTCTAGCAAGTGCGCCTTTGAGATTGTGTTTTCTCAGAGCTTCATGTTGTTCTATCGCTATGCTCTGCGCCTCTTCACGTTTTTCCTTTTCTTCTTCGCGTTCGGCAACGGCCTTCATTGCCATGCCTATAAGGTCGTGCTTTGGCCTGTCGGCGCATGTCTGTTTAAAGAGCTCATAAAGCCCACAAACTTCTGCACTAGCCGTCTTTTTCTTTTTCATATCACGTTCTCCATGGGGCTTTTCCAAGTCTAGGCCGCAGCTTGTCTTGCCTGTTTACCGCCTGAGTCGAGACAATATGCTTCCCAATCAAGTATGAGTGGCCTTCGGGCTGATAGTAGATCGCCCCGGCGGTATGCGGCCTCCACCTTGTTGCTAACAGTATGGGCCAAGGCCATCTCAGCTAATTCCCCGCTGTGGGATGTTTCTTCGGACACCCAATCGCGAAAGCAGGACCGAAATCCATGCACGGTGACTTTCACCTGCATACGCTTCAGCAATGTCAACATCGACATGTTGCTTAGTGGTCTACCGTTTCTGGAGAATAGGTAGTCACCGGGTTTTGATCTTTGTTTTTGGCTTAAGATTGTAAGCGCTCTAGGTCCTAGCGGCACCCTGTGTTCCCGTCCCGCCTTCATTCTTTCGGCAGGTATGCACCAAACATCGCCCCGTATTTCAGACCATTTGGCGCCGATAACTTCGCCAGTTCTTGCTGCTGTCAGAATGGCAAATTCAAGCGCACGCGCAGCAATCGCTTCGCGGGCCTGCAGTCCCTGTATGAACTGAGGAATCTCAGCGTACGGTAAAGCTTCGTGGTGTTTAACCCGCGCAACTTTCCGGGGTTTGGCAAGGATCGTATCAAGGTGGCCGCGCCATACGGCAGGATTTTGCCCTGTCCTTAACTTAAGAACGGTAGCTGCGGATAAGATGCGTTCAATACGACTGCGCAATCTCGAGGCGGTTGTGGTTTTCGTTGTCCATAAAGGCTGTAGAATACCTAGAATATCTTCGGTGCCGATCTCAGACAGCTGTTTTTGACCGATTACCGGAAAGGCATAATGCGACAGTGTGTATTCCCACTGGGCACAGTGCTTATGATTTTTCCATTCGCCCGACCTGTCCTTCACCCAGTTAAGTGCGAATTCCGCGAATGTGCCTCCTTGCGTCTTCGTCGGCTCTTCGGCCGCTTTATTATCTGGTTTTTGGACTAGATGGAGATTGCCACGGAGGTCTTGTTTGGGAACAAACTTCTGCCGCGCAGTGTCACCGAGGGGACTTACGCCCTGGTCCAACATTATGCGGGCCTCCATAGCAGCCTTACGGGCTGCCTCCAGCGGCATCGCGGGAAACACACCGAGCCCCTTGTCGTGACGGGTAGAATTGTGCGTGAACCGATAGACCCAGTATTTCCGGCCATTTTTCTTAACCAGCAAATGAAGGCCGGTCCGGCCGTCGAAATAGCGACCCGGGTCCATAGACTTCGATATTTGTCTGTAGGTGAGAGATAGTGCCATGAGAGATTCCGTTCCATCGCTTGTTCCCTCAATTACACAGCGAGAAGAGGGAAGAAGGTCTCGGCAAGCAACGTAAGCGCCGGGAACTGGATCGTCAGGTTATTTGCCGGGTATTTGCTAGCAAATACCCAAAATGGAAGGCTTCAATTCAACAGGTTAGCCATCCAACACATCATCAGACCTTATCGCTGATAACCACAGCTGCTTGCGGGATGAAAGTGCCACCCTGTCCGCCATTTTCAGGACCCAGCGGAAAAATCGACCAACGCCGTATCGCCGGTACCGCTGACACAGGCATCCACATCGAACACGTCGCGTAAGAGACCGGAGGTCATGGTCTCCGCCGTGGGTCCATCGGCAATGAGGCGCCCCGCCTTCATGGCGAGGATGCGCGTCGAGAAGCGTGCGGCGAGGGTGAGATCGTGCAGCGATATGATGATGAGCTTTCCCTCACCCGCAAGATGCCTCAGGCGCCGCACCGTATCCAGCGTATGCCTTGGATCGAGACCGGCCACGGGCTCGTCCGCAATGAGAATGTGCGGATCGCCGACAAGAGCGCGCGCCAGCATGGCGCGGGCAAGCTCGCCCCCCGACAGCGTGGTGGCAGGCTGATCGCGGTGGGCTTCCAGGTCGAACGCGGTGAGCGTTGCGTTCACCTTCGCGCGGAAGTCTTCGGGAAATGTGCCGATGGCGGGAAGCGACGGCGTGAGCCCCAGGGCGACCAGCCTTTCGACCGAAATGGGCCATTCGCAGCGGGGGTTTTGCGGCAGAAAGGCGCGGCGTTTCGCAAGTTCGGTGCCGCGATATTCTGTAAGCGTGCGGCCATCGAGCGTCACCTGTCCGCTATCGGGTTTCAGGAGCCCGGCGAGAACGGAAAGCAATGTGGACTTGCCCGCGCCATTGGCGCCGATGAGCGCAATGAAATCTCCCGCCTGCCCCTTCGCCGATACGAGATCGACGATATTGCGGCCATTGCGGCGCACGACGACGGAAGACGCCTCAAGCCGCGTCATGGCGAGGTCTTTCGCAATTTGACGACCAGCCAGAAGAAGAACGGCGTTCCGAGCAGGCTGGTGAAGACGCCGAGTTTCAGTTCAGGCCCGAAGCGGATCAGGCGCGTGGCGATATCCGCGCCCAGAAGCAGCACGGCGCCCGCGAGCGCCGCCGGCAAAAGGATGCGGCTGGGCTGATGGCCCACCCATGGGCGTATCAGATGAGGCGCGACGAGGCCGATAAAACCGATCGCGCCGGTTACGGAGGTGGCGGCGCCCACCGCGGTCGCCGTGCCGAGAAGGATGATGAGACGCGTCCGGGTGAGATGGATGCCGAGGCTCTGTGCCTGTGTCTCGCCGAGCGAGAGCGCATCGAGCGCGCGCGCGGTGGACGCCATGGCAATCACGCCGACGACAATGAAGGGCGTAACCAGCCAGACATGATCCCAGCTGCGGTCGGCGAGCGAACCCATGATCCAAGTCATGATTTCATAAGCGGCATTGGCGTTGGGCGCGAGGTTGAGCGACAGCGAGATCAGCGCCGCCGTGAGACCCGACACCGCAACGCCCGCGAGGATGAGCGCCAGCGAGCCCCCACCCCACCCCAATGCGAAGGTGAGCGCAGTGGCGGCGAGTGCGCCGAGGAGACCGGCGAGCGGCGTGGCCAGCGCGAAGACCGACGTAAAGCCGAAATAGATCGAAATCACCGCGCCCAGCGACGCGCCGGTGGCAACACCGAGGAGGCCGGGCTCCGCCAGCGGATTGCGCGTGAAGCCCTGCAGCACGGCGCCCGCGACACCCAGCGAAGCGCCAACCAATACCGCGAGCACGGCACGGGGCAGGCGCAGCTCATGAACGATGATAGCGGCCAGTTCATCATTACCGCTTGCAAAGCTGCGCAGGACATCGCCGGGGGGGAGCCATACCCGCCCCGAGAAAAGCGAAATGAAGAACAGAAGAACCAGTAACAGGGTCAGAACCAGAATAACCAGCGGACCGGATTTCATCTTGGCCTCGCCTCTGCCAGGACGGCGAGCATGGCGGCACGCAAATCGCGCGCAACGCGCGACGATTGCGGGCCCCCGCAGACATATTGCTCTTCCGGATAGGCGATCTGGCGATCGCCATAGCGCTGCTGAATGGCGGGATGTTTCAACGGCTCGTGCCGGAGCGACGGCATTGCCAGATCTGCGCCATAGGCAAGAATATCCGGATTGGTCACCAGAAGTTCTTCCATATCGAGGGCGACCATATAGGCGTCGGATTGCTCCGCCGCCAAATTGATGCCCCCGGCGACATTCAGGATTTCGTTGAAGAGCGTGCCCTTCCCCGGCGCTATGCCGCTGCCGTCCCATGCAACGACGCTTATCGGTCTTGCGGGCCGGGTGCGGGCTAGATCTGCGAGGTCCACCTCCATTTCGGCCACCAGTTCTTGCGCGCGCGTCTCGGCACCCAGAAGCCTACCGACGAATAGAGTTTGTTCGCGGATGGCCTCGAATTTTTCGGCCGACGCCATTTCGTATAGCGGATAACCCGCGCGCTTCAGAATGGCCTGGGTGGCGGGGGCGGAAAAATCCCCGCCGATCACGAGGTCCGGGCTTTGTGCAAAAACTTCTTCCGCCATTCCATAATTGATGCCGACGCGGCCTGCGAGATGGGCAAGGTTCTCGTCGCTCGCGATGTGCGAGATATAGGTTACTGAGGTGATGCGCTCGGGCGGCAGAAGATCGAGAACCAGCTGGTCGGCGCACATGTTCAGCGTCATCACCCGCCGGGGGATGGGGCTTTGCGCAAAAGCGGAAATCGCGGCGCCGCAAAGCACCGCGATTCCCACCGTGAGACTGGTTAGGTAGCTAGATATTGCCACGCACCCCAACATAGAAAGCCCGGCCCGCCGTACGGAAAGTGTACACTTCCTCATAGTTCTCATCGAAAAGATTTTCGATGCGTCCGAAAATCTGAAGGTGTTCGTTGAATTTCCAGTCGCCCCCGGCATCGACGAGCGTAAAGGACCGCAGAACGGCGGGGTTGGTCCCACTGAAGGTGAAATTATTGTCTTTCTGTCTGCCGTTATAACGCAGATTCACAAAGCCACCGAACACATCGTCCATGCTTCGCCAGGAGAGCGCGGCGCTAGCGATATGCGGAGCGCGAAGGACTTCCTCGACGCCGTTCTCCGTCGCGTCGATATAGGTATAGCTGCCCTCGAAGCGGAAGCCACTATCGAGTTTCACTTCGGCGAACACTTCCACGCCGCGCTGTCTGGATTCGGTTGTCCGGTTGCCGGTGGTCGATTCAAAACTCGGCGTAAAGATCGTGTAAATTTCGTTCTCGAGCCGGTTGCTGAAATAGGTCGCGCCGAAGGAAATACGTTCGGTCAGGTCATCTTCCGCGCCCAGCTCCCAGCCGCGCGACAATTCCGGTTTGAGATCAGGATTGCCAACAAAGGTGCCGGGATCGAATCCGAAGAGTTCGATGTTGTTGGGCGCCTTGAATCCCGTGCCATAGGCGGCGTGCAATTGCAGGCCAAAATCGAAGGCATAGAGGGCGCCGACGCGATAGGTATCCGCGTCCTCAAAACCGCTGTTCCAGTCACGGCGATAGACGCCTGTTACCGCGAACGCATCGCCGAGATTGAAATTATATTCGCCGACAATGCCGATCGTGGTCATTTCGCGCTCTTCGTTCATGGGTGCGGGCGGCGCGCCACCGATGGGAAGATTGCGGTAGGTCTCGCGTTCGTCATCAACCGCAAAGGTCAGCGCATTGCGCGCTATGCCGGTATCGAAGAAATAGGACGTGACATACGAAAATTTGCGGCGCGAACCTTCCGTTTTGAAGGTTGGAGCGCCCAGCGTCGCATTCGTGCGCTCGCCGCCCACACCCTGCAATGACAGGGCATGCGTCCAGTCGCCATCCAGCAAACTCAGCTCACCTTTGAGGAGACCATAGAATGTTTCCGCTTCCGTTGTGTCGCCGCCGTCGATGGCACTGCCGTAATCGGGCCCCGGCGGCCAGTTGAAATCCTGCGGGGCGGAATCGGCATCGAGATAGTGGTAACGACCAATCGCCGTGAGGGTAATGTTATGCGAGGGCGTGACGATGAAATTGCTCGAGAACGATGCGTTCTTCGAGCCTACTTCGTCATTTCCGTTGCGCGCCACAACGACACCATCCGTTTTGTAATAGGAGCCGGTAAGAACGTAATCGACGATGCCCGCGACGCCCGCGAAACGCGTCGAACCGGCATAGGTGCCAAACGAACCACCTTCGGCACGGGCGCGGAACCCAGGCATCTCCTGCCCCCTGGGTGTGATGTAATGAATGACGCCGCCGATCGCGTCCGAACCGTATAGCGCGCTTTGCTGACCACGCAGCACCTCGACGCGCGCGATATCGTCGGCGATCAGGGTCGCGAAATCGAACTCGCCCTGGAATGGATCGCCCGCCTCAATGCCGTCGATCAGCATCAGCGTGTGATTGCCCTCGCCGCCACGAATACGCACCTGCGTCAGACCGCCGACTGTGCCGGTGCGGCTGACCGCGAGACCCGGAACATCGCGCAGAACATCGGAGATCACGCGAATCTGCTGGTTTTGTATGCGCGCCGCCGTGATTTCGGTGGCGGAAACGGGTCGCAGCAACCCCAGAATATCATCGCTGGCGAGTGTGCCGGTGATGAGCACCTCACGAACGCCTTCGCCCTCCTCCGCGGCAAAGGAAACCGGGATCGTTATCGCCATCATCGTCGTAACGGAAGCGAGCAGCGCAGAGCGCCGAATGTATTCGGTATGAAATGACATGGTATAATTCCCCTCGTAACAGCGCATGACAGGGCGACCGGTGCTGCTCGCATCCGGCACTTCCCTTCCTCGGCTTTCAAAGAAAGCCGCCACGTCGCTCGACGGGTTTCTCCGCGCATCGGACTTCCCTGGTCCAAGGCATGAGCGACCCAAGCCAACCGGTCTCCTGGCTCACGGCTTCATACGGAGTGCGCGCCTTCCCAGGCTTGTCGCCCAGTGACTGTGGTCTTTCTCCACAAGGCACACCCGTTCGCCGCTTACAGTTGCAGGGACAGCCGAACCGGACATACGCCCGGTTCTGTTCCCGTATCGGCTCGGTCAAACATGCGGCCCTCCCGGGCCGCATTCACAAAATGCACTCTCTCCTGCTTGTCAGAACCTCGTCTTCATTACACAGCGGGATGCCCCGCTCCTCGCCCGGCGCAATATAGAAAGCGCCCCTAAACGATGCGATTGCCCGAATAATTTCCGCAAAAAATAAGGGGGCGACAAAGGCTACGCGTATGTACCTACGGAAGTAGCGACCAATGCATGTTTCTCCCGGTTTCGTTGCTTCTCGTTTCTATCCTAAGGCCCTGCCCAAAAAGGCGGGGCCTTTTTTTCATGGGTTCGGCACCATCTTTCGAGATGATCGGGCTTTGGCGGTGGTAATCCAAAGCCCGTCGCAGAGATGGTCGCATCCTCGCTCCTTGCGGAACGGGGGCGGCTGCGGTGCATACCCGGAAAAGAAGGACGCGAAGCGTCCCGCCAGGAAGCAACGACCGGACACCCCGTCCGACGATGTTCTAAACCGATCACGGCAGGTTTCCTGGCTCGCGGGTCGGTGCCTCATCCAGCCTTCCCAACGCCCATGCGCCAGTGACCTTCGGGATGAAACTCGCCGCTTACAGTTGCGGGGGCAGCTTCGGTTTCAACAACAAATGTTGTCCGAATTCCCTCTTAGCCCCACATCTTGAATGCGGGGAGCCGTGAACACCATATTTAGTAGAAGGAGGTTTGTGCGCCGTCAACAGGAATTGTCGGATGGTCTTCATCCCGACAATCAACATCGCTTTGCCCCGTGATGGTCTTCATAACTGGCGCGATCCTTCCCGGTAGGCGCATAGAGATGATTACCCTCTCCAAGATTCGCGAGCTCGATCTGGTCGAACCGACCGCTACGGGACGGCCTCGTCATCTTAGTGCTGCGAGTGGCCTCGTCTGCGTGAAATCATTTCAATATGTCGTAGCGGATGATGAGCTGCATCTCGGCGTCTTTCGTGCCGGTGACAACACGCCCGGCCACCTGCTCCGCCTGTTCGATGGCACACTTCCCGACCGCAACCCAGAGCGCAAAAAGCAGAAGCCGGATTTTGAAACCCTGACCGTCCTTCCACCTTTTGAGGACTATGCGCAGGGCGCGTTGCTCGCGGTGGGCTCCGGCTCCAAACGCAATCGCCGCAACGCGGCGCTGCTCCGGCTGGATCCTCAGGGCGCCATAGAAGGCGCACCGGTTATCCTCGATCTTGCCCCCCTCTTCGCACCGCTCGACGATTTAATGCGCGGCCTCAATATCGAAGGCGCGGTGGTGAGGGGCGATGAACTGGCGCTTTTCCAACGCGGCAACAGGAAGAACACGGGCAACGCCGTCATTCGGATGGCGCTGCCGCATTTCATCGACGCCTTGAAAAATGGGCGCGACGTCGCGCTGCCGCCCTTTACCGTCGGCTTTTTCGACCTCGGAACGATCGACGGCGTTTCACTTTCTTTCACCGATGCTACGGGCTTGCCGAATGGCGACACGGTGTTCACCGCCATCGCGGAAGACAGCGATAACGCTTATGACGACGGCCCCTGTATCGGTGCAGCCATCGGCATTCTGGGCTGTGACGGCGCATTGCGCGTAGTTCACCATCTTGCGCACCCCTATAAGATCGAAGGCGTTGCGGCACGCGTGGAGGGCGATTCCCTCCATCTCCTGCTCGTGACCGATGCCGACGATGCCAATATTCCGGCGACACTTTATTCGGCAATTATGGAAGGGTGGCGCAACTCGTCGCCGTAAAACAATTGTCGTTCACTACGGCATGTCGGAACCACCCTGCTGCTGCCGTGTTTCCTTACGGAGGAATCCGCCCTGTCGGGGAGACATCCATGACCGACAAGAACGACGACAAATCCAAAAAAAGCGGGCTTAAGCTTGAGGGAGAGGGCAGTTATGAAGGTTCGCGCGCGTTCATCAAGGAACAGCATGCCTTCGCCAAATCCGGGCAAGTAGAAAAGAAAGCGCGTGAGGCCGCGGATGCACTGGACGGCCCCGAAGGCGAGGAACTCGAGCGCGCACGCCAGGAAACCAAACATGGCGCGAAACATCAGGCGACCGACAAGACGAAATAGTCGCCGCGCCGAAGACTATGACGCGTCTAACTACTATTCCGGGTCGCGCAAGCGTGACGTGCGCGCGGTCAGCGCGATGGCGAGCGCCGCGAGGAGCGCAGGCCCCGCGGCAAAGGTAAGAAAATACGTCCAACGCGGCAGGTCGGCGGCGATCATCCAACCGGCCGCGATCGGGCCCGCGACGGCGCCCCAGCGCCCGATACCAATCGCCCAGCCGACGCCGGTATTGCGCATTTCGGTCGGATAAAGGCGGGCGGCGATCGAATAGAGCCCGACCATGCCGGACATTTCGATCCCCATCAGAAAGGCGAAAACCATCAGAAGGACGGTGGGGAGCGGGACCGCCGCAAACACCATGATCATCACGGCGGAGGCGACGAGATAGAGCTGGATGAGCCGCCTTAAATCGAAACGGATCGAAAGCCAGCCCAGCAGCACCATGAAGAACGCGCCGCCCGCATTCACCAGAATACCGGCATAACGACCGTAGTCGCCGGAGAGCCCCGACGAAACAACCACGGTCGGGGTCCAGCTTAAAAGAAAATAGAGCGCAACCATGCACATGAAGAAGGCAAACCACAGCGCCAGCGTCGGTGCGAGATATTGCTTCGAAAATAGTGCCAGAACACTGACACGCTCTTCAGCCACCCTATCGAGGCGCGCAGGCAAGACCATAACGGCCGGCCTACCCATGCGTATCAGAATGCGATTGAAGCGTTCGAGTGCACCCCTTGGCTGTTTTTCGATCAGGTAGCTCAGTGATTCCGGAAGAAGCATTAGCACAATGGGAATCATCACCAGGGATGCGAGCCCACCAAAAACGAAAACGGACCGCCAGCCAAAAGCACCAATCAGATAGACCGAGATGAGTCCGCCCAATATGGCCCCCGCCGGATAGCCCATATGCATCACGCTGATAGAAAAGCTGCGGTGTTTATTTGAAGAATATTCGGCCGCCATTGTGGTGAGGCTGGCAAGGATAGTGCCGATGCCGACGCCGGTCACTGCGCGCAACGCGATCATCTGCAGAACGGTTTCGACAAGGGCCGTGCCGAGCATGCCAAACGTGATCGTAACAAGTCCTAGAAGAATCATGGCGCGGCGGCCGATATAATCGCCGAAGGGTGCAACGAGCAGCGCTCCCGCCATCATGCCGAACGTACCCGCACCGAACATCCCGCCGAGCTCGGCAGGACCGACGCCCCATTCGCGCGCAATTTCCGGCGCGACGAAGGCGAGCGCCAGCACGTCGAAACCGTCAAGCATGTTGATGGTCCAGCAGATGGCGACGGCGATCACCTGCAGCGCGGACATCGCGCCATGCTCGATGTCGTTGCGGATGTCGCCGGAAGGGATCGCGGGAGCGCTCAAGGACAAAAAGCAGCGCGCGCGATAGCGGCAGAAGGCAGCGCGCCCGCTACAGCGAGAAAAACATTCTTCGGCATTCCTAGCCCCCTGTCGGCTGCAAACCACCAGCCTGTTTAAGCCAGAGTTTGAAGCCAGGGACGCGGAACGGCAATGCCTTTCGGCATTGCCTCTAGGTTCGCTTTACCTCACGCGATGGTGAGCGTTGCCGTATCGACGATCTGGGACAGGCGCGGTGCCCCCTGCTCATCACGGATTTCGATCGTCACCATCGGGGACGGCGTACTCCAGTCGATTTCGATCAGGCCAAAATTGCGTTCCCGCCAGACATCACCGATTCGCAACGCGTTGGGCGGTGTGACAGGCCAGACCTCGGTGAGCCCCGACGAGGTGAAGTCCCAGATCGGATAGGGCACGTTCACATCGAGCTTCGAGATTTCGCCATAATGCGTATCACCGCTGAGACAGAGGAGACGCTCGGCGTGCGTCTTTCTTATCAGATCGAAAAGACGCTGATGATCATGGGCATAATTGATCCATCCCTCCCAGCCTGCGAAATCAGCCAAAACCTGGAGGCTGGAGCCTAGAATACGCAGATCGGCAGGTTGACCTAGCTGCGTTTCCAGCCAATCCCATTGCGACTCGCCCAGCATGGTCGCGGCGAGATCGGGATTGCGCGCATAGGGACCGGGGACCGGCAGTTCGGCCGCGGCTTTCGCACGCGCCCAGGTTTCGTAATCCTCGCCCGCGAGGTCGAGCGGGGTGATGGCAGTCCGATTCCAGCGCAAATCGGGAAGGATGATCTGCACCCGCTGTCCCGCCGGACCAAACACGTAGGACGCGAAGATGCCCTCGCGCGTGCGGCGCGGCGAGTTCGCGGCTTCGCCCCAGAAATCGCAGAAGATACCGCGGGTACCTTCCTTCATAGGATAGTCGCCGCCGGCATCGTCCTCGCCGAAATCGTGATCGTCCCAGACGGCGAGGAGAGGCACGGATTCGCGCAAGGCCTGGAAACCGGGCTTCGCCGCAAGCATCGCATATTTCTGCCGCACGACATCCAGGTCGCGGGTGTCGGCATAAATGTTGTCGCCGAGGAAAATGAAGAGATCGGGTTCTGCGGCAAGCACTGCATCCCAGATTGGCTGGTCCTTCGCCTGATCGGCGCAAGAGCCGAAAGCAATGCGCGTCAACGTCTTTCCCAGCGCCGCGTGTGGCGTGTCAATCGCAGCGGCGGCCTTTGCCGGACGCAATGTCGCAACGGTAGCCACGGCGGCGGCCATGCCCAATGCGGCGCGGCGCGTGAAATCATCGGTCATGGTCATTTCTCCGAAAGAGAGGAAAACCGCCGCCTCTGACCCTAGAGAAGGACAGAAGCGGCGGTCTTAGACGAAAGACTAGATCTGCTTGCGCAGCGTGATGAAGAGTTGGCGCGGCGCACCGGGCAGCAGGGTCTGGCTGTCGCCGCTGATCGGGAATCCGTTCGAATTGATCGTCGAGATGTATTTCTCGTCGAAGAGATTCGAGACCGTTCCCTGGATTTCCCAACCTTCGAGGAAGGGCGAGCCGGACAGGCGGTAGCCAAGCGCCAAATCGAACAGATGCTGCGCCGGAACGCTGCGGTCGTTCTCATAGGTGAAGTAACGCTTGGCCATATAGGAGTAACCGATATTGCCGAAGAAGGCGCCGTCGTCGTAGCCCAGTTCCGCCTTCACCATATGCTCCGGCGTATCAACCACGCGCTTACCCGCGGTTTCGCCGACCACTACGCCGTCACCGTCGATGGTGTCGTCGAGATAGACCGAACGGTTCCAGGCATAGGAACCAAACAGCGAGAAGTTCTCGATGAAGTTCCACTCACCCGCCACTTCGATGCCGGTGCTTTCGACGCGGCCGACATTCGACAGCGCCGAGGGATTGCCCTGAATGCCCGAGCCAACCGGCACCGCAAACAGACGGTTTTTGAAGTTGACGTGATAGAGGCTGACCACGCCCTGAAAATCCATGCTGCGGAAACGATAGCCCGCTTCGAAATTGTTGGAGATTTCAGGTTTCAGCGTGTTCTTGATCGCCTCGAAGCCGGCCTGCGAGGCCGAGAAGGGACCGGAGGTGGCCGAACTCGGGAACGCGCGCATGTTGCGTGCGTAACTGGCGAAGACTTCATTGGAGTCGTTGAGGCTGAAGACGAGGCCCGCCTGCGGGAGAAAATTCTCTTCCGCCTTGATGGTGCCGGTCTTGTTGGCGCCCACGATGGTCTTGGCGCTGTTTTTGACCGAAAGGGCGCGGATACCGAAATTTGCCGTCAGCATCTCGCTGACCTGCCACGTGTCCTGAATATGGAACTGCCAGGTCGTGGTCTTGAAGTCATATTCCCATTGCGTGAGGAACGGGTTGGTCTGCATTTCGAGGCTGTTGCGCCCCGGCGCATCGCGATCGAGCGCGTAGAAGCGGCGCGCCTGGTTGAAATCATTGTCTTCGTACCAGGCGCCGAAATTGATCGTGTGGTCCCCTGCGAAGAACGACAGGCTGCTCACCGTGCCGTAGCGCATGAGATCGTATTCCGTGGTGCGAATCGAGATCGGCGCATTGTCTTCGGTGGCGTTCAGATCGCCGTAATTCGGGGATGCAACGTAAGGCGTGTACCAGAGTCCCTGCCCGACATCGTCATGGCCATAGAACGTGCCCTTAAACTCGAGGATGTCGGCGAAGGGGACTGCGAGCGTCGCAGCGCCGATCCAGTCGTCGCGCAGGCCCGAGGCATCGAAATAGGCGTCGTCCAGCGTTTCGATCGGATCGGGATAATCCATACCGAAACCGGGGAACGCGCCAGTGACACCGGAGTCGCCGCGATTGTTGCCGATTTCCGCGATCGCCACCGCAAGGTCCCAATCGTCGGAGATATTGTCCCAGTCATAACCGAGACGGTTCAACATGCTGAGCGAGAGATCCTGATAATCATTCTCGCGGCGTTCCGACCAGTTCAGCCAACCGGTCAACGTGGCATCGCCAATGGGCTGTACGAATTTGGCGTTGACCTGCTGATGCTTCTGAACGCCGAAGCCCTTCCATTTGTCCGCCTCATTACGCGAGTAGCTGAGATAGGCGCTGCCGCCGCCCGGGATTTCACCGGTATCGAGACGGGCAAAGAAACGCGTCGTGTCTTCGGAGCCATAGGTCGCGGCGCCGAGCACGCCGAATTCCGCCGACGGGGTACGCGAAATAAATTTCAGCGTGCCGCCGAGATTGTTGGCCGAAGCCGTCTCGAGAGCGCCCGCGCCCTGCGCGAGTTCCACGGAACCGACATTCTCGGACGCTATGGCGCGGCTGATGTGAAGGCCGTTGTGATTGCCATAGGTCATGTCGCCGAGCGGCACATCGTCAAGCGTAAAGCCAAGCTGGCTCTGGTTGAAGCCGCGAATCGTGACGCGCGCGGACCATTCATAGGAGCCGAAGGCATCCGCCGACTGGAAATTCACGCTGGGAAGCTTGGCGATGGCCATGATGGGGCTGACGCCGGGGACCTGGATCGAGAGATCCTCCCCGGAAATGGTCTGCACCTGACGGCTTTCGCCAATGCCGATGATGGTGACTTCCTGAACAGGCGATGCGGCCGCGAGTTGAACACCTGCATCCTGTGCGAGAACAGCATGCGACCCAAAAGAAGCGACAGCGCAGACCGCCGCGCCGGAAAGAAAATACGTCTTCATCGAAATAACCCCCAAATGCGGCGCCATTTGCCGCTCGGGTCAAGGGTACCCATCGTCCAAGACGGGTTGGAGACGGATTTCAAAAATTTTATTTACGCGAGCGACAAAAATAGTTCTCGAAGCTACACCGTTCGTTGGTGGATAATGACTTGCGCGAGTTCCTCTGCATCATCGCGCGCCAACAGATGCGTGTTCGTCATGGCTCTGTCGTGAAGAGGGAAGGAATTTGATCCCCGAACGTCAGAAATCCGTCGCGCGATTGTCGCGTGCCAAGCGGAGGGACGTTTCAAAAGACAACGGCGGGTGGAGAAACACCCGCCGTTGTCCCATTCAAGCTTACCGTAATGCTCAGTACTGGTTGTCGGTGTTGAGCGCCAAGGTCGTTTCCGTAAAGTCGAAAGGCACGAGAATATGCGCCTGGTTCGAGCGGTCGCCCCATTCCGGGGTCGCGAGCGGAAGCGGATGACGGACGTCGATATGCAGCTTGCCGGCTTCGGCAAAATGCGCGGCGCTTAAGTCCGCAGCCAGTTCCGTTCGGCTGACGACACGCGTCGGTACCGGCTGGTCGTTCACATAGACAACGGACTTCGTCGTGTAGTTGAAGCCCGTGATCGTGACGGTCATGCCTGCACTGCCCTGACGGACGGTGTGAATCGAGATGCCCTCAATGCCGGGAGTCGGCGACACGTTGAAGTCCGGGATGCGGGTTGCGATGCCGCGTTCCCCTCGCGTCGCATTGATGTTCGGGCGCCACGTCGCGCGCTTCAGCGCTTCCGTCCAGCCGGCGTAATCGATGACCGGGCCAAAGGATTCTTCGCGGTCATTGGAGAATATCCAGCCATTGTAGTTAGGATCATAGCTGCGATCGACGATCTTGCCGTCTTTGATGACAGTGTCGACCTGACGCAGATTCATGATGTCGGCCAGCGGATCGGCATTGACGATCAGGATGTCGGCGAGTTTGCCGGCCTGAACGCGGCCCACTTCTTCGATTTTGAAGCCGTCAGCAACCCAGCTGGTGGCCGAGAGAAGAACCTGCATCGGGGTCATGCCGACATCTTCCGCGAAGACCGACATTTCCTGATGGAGGCCAAGTCCCGGAACCGACTGCGTGATGTCGGACGCTGCAACGATTTTGCCGCCCGCATCAACGTAGCGCTTCAGGAACTTCATCTGGTTTTCGAAACCAAGGCGGCGCATCGCAAGCTCGTCGCCCTCAAGATAGGTTTCGACGCCTTTCACGTTTTCCTTCACGTCCTCAATGCTTTGCAGCGGGTAATAAGCGAGGAGGTTCGGATCGGTGAAGAAATTATTGGTCTCTTCCTGATGACGCGCCCAGTTGCGCGGCCAGCCGCGCGCCGTGGCGATCAGGTCGGGTTCAAGATAGGCGTTGCAGCCGATAAGCTGATCGATCATCGGCTGGACCTTCGCTTCGTCCATGTCCGAATAGGCGGCAGGCGGCAGGCGGATATATTCGGCCCATTTGGCTTCGTCGGTCGCGATCTGCGCGCCGACATTACCGGTGTGGACGTAGACGATACCGTCGCCCATCGCGCAGACTTCGCGCGCGCGCGTGCCGGGACCCATGGCGCGGAACACGACGCCGACATCGCGGTCGAGCGCCGCTTTCACGCCGGCATCAAAAACTTCCGGCGGGCCATCGCCATCGGCAAAAGTGATGAAGTCGGCGCCCGCATCGATGAGCATGTTCACCATCTGGACGGTTTCTTCCGACGTTTTCGGAATCATGTCGCCGCCGCCGGCCACATATTCGTTTTCTTTGGAGAGGTCGGAGCCGGGACCGGCAATCGTGACGACGGTCTGGAAGATACGCGGACCTTCGATCACGCCATGATCGATCGCATCGCGAAGGGCCAAGCCCTCATCATTGCGGGCGGCCGAGATCATGGCCGAGGTCACGCCCCAGGTCAGGAACGCTTCGCCATATTGCCAATTCCAGTTCGCTTTCGCGTCGATGAGTCCCGGCGTGATCCATTTCCCGGAGGCATTGATCACCTGTGCGCCATTGGGAACCTGCACCGAACCCGCGGCGCCTGCCGCCGTGATGGTGTCGCCCTCGATAACGATGACCGAATTCGGAATCGGTGCGCCGCCATTGCCGTCGATCAGCGTGCCGCCCTGAATGACCAGGACCTGCTGCCCTTGCGCGACCAATGTAGACGGACCGCCCAAGGCAATCAGCGCCGCGCAGCCAAACAGCGAACTGCGTAAAACCGTTTTATTCATTTGATCCTCCCTAGATGCCTTCTCACGAAAGAATGCGCTCCTCCTTAAGGGAACGTCTCTCTCCATGTTCGGCTTGGGCGGGATATTGGCGTAGTTGGGTGCGCTATTCTAGCGCCCAGAGCCGAGTTCCTGCGGATGGCAGCTCTTCCGGAGGCGGCCCACTCTTCAATCCTAAGTGATTGAAAGTAATGCATTCTCCTTCTGTGCCTTTCTTCGCAGCACAGCGGAACCGCTATCGCACAAAGAAAAACGGCGGGCGCGTTTCGCGCACCCGCCGTTTTTTGACGTCGAAAACCTACCTCACCATTCCGGCTGCGGCAGAAGCGTCGTGTACTCGAATGGAACCAACATGAAGGCCGCGTTCGAGGTATCGCCCCAGAACGGATCGGCGACCGGCTGACGATTCTTCACGACGATTTCAAAACGCCCGGCACGCGCCAGAAGATTGGCGGGAACGGTGGCTTCGATTTCGGTTCGCGAAACAACCCGCGTCGGAACGCCCACGCCGTCGAAATAGGCTCGGCTTTCCTGCACGAAATTGAATCCGGTGATCGTAACGACTGTCTCCGGACTATTACGCAGCACGGTATGTGGCGCGAAGGATTCGATGCCCGGCGTCGGATTATTTGCCGGGTTCGGAATCGGACGCGGCGGAGCTGCTACGCCTTCAACGTTTACATTGCCTCCGCCATCGGGACGGAAGGTAGCGTCTTTCAACGCCGCTGCCCAATCGGTAGCCGAAACGATGGGATCGTCATCGCTGCCGGTCGCCGAGAAGATGCCGCCCATGTACCAGGAGTTATAGGAGCGATCGAGCACCTTGCCATCCTTGAGCACCATGTGAATGTTTCTGGTGTTCATAATGTCGGCCAGCGGATCGGCATTGAGGATCAGCACGTCGGCAAACTTGCCTTCTTCGAGCGAACCCACGTCTTCGATCTTGAAGCCTTCTGCCACCCATTTGGTTGCCGACTGAATCGCCTGCATCGGCGTCAGGCCCACATCTTCGACGAACGCCGTGAATTCCTGATGCACGCCGAGGCCCGGTGGCGATTGCGTGATGTCCGACGCCGCCACGAGCTTGCCACCCGCATCGACGAAACGCTTCAGGAAAATCATCTGGTTGGCGAAGCCACGCGAACGCACGTCAATCTGTTCCGGCGTCAGATATTCTTCCGGAGATTGCACATTTTCCCAGAGGTCCCGAATGCTAAACTCAGGGTAATAGGAGCGCAGTTCTTCATCGTTGAAGATGTCTCGTGCTTCCTGCTGAACGCGGGCCCAGTTCTTGTGGAAGCCGCGCGCGGTCGCCATCAGATCGGGTTCAAGATAAGCATTGCAGCCGACCAGGCGATCAATCATCGGCTGGACCTTCGCTTCGTCCATGTCGGAGTAAGCGTCGGGCGGCAGCGCGATATATTCGGCCCATTTGGTTTCGTCGGTCGCCATCTGCGTACCGACATTACCGGTATGGACATAGACGATGCCGTCGCCCATGGCACAAACTTCTGTGCCGCGCGTTTGCGGACCCATCGACCGGAAATCGATGCCGAGGCCAAGGCGCTGGGCTTCGACAACCGCAGGCTCGAAGAGTTCGGGCGGTCCATCGCCGTTCTGGAAGGTAATGAGGTCGGCGCCCGCTTCATGCATTGTGCGGACATGTTCGACGCCGCCTTCGGGCGTGAAGATGCGGCGCGTACCGGCGCCGGGTTCGTAATTGTCGGGACGGTCGAGACCTGGGCCGGGGCCGTTGATCGTGACCAGCGCCTGATAGAGGCGCGGCGCCGCATAGACACCATGATTGATGGCGTCGCGTTCGGCAGAGCCCTGATTGTTGCGACCGCCCGAAACGATGGCCGAGGTCACGCCCCAGCGAAGGAAGGCTTCACCATATTGCCAGTTCCAGTTTGCTTTCGCGTCGAACAGGCCCGGCATCACGAACTTGCCCGTCGCGTCGATGATTTCAGCATTGTTCGGAATGTCGACATCGGCAGCGGCGCCCACGGCCGTAATGCGATTGCCCTCAATAACGATAACCGAATTCGGCACCGGCTGACCGCCGAGCCCGTCGATCAATGTCCCGCCCTGAATAACGACAGCCTGCTGGCCCTGCGCATTTAAAGGCACGGCAGTGCCCAGCATCAGCAGCGCTGCGCAAGATGCGAGCGCACTCAGACTTCTCTTCCCCATTCATTCCTCCAAAACGAAAACCAAACCGCCGGGAACCTATCCGGTTTGAGGAAGGAAATCCGCAACGAAATGACATTTTCGTGTGGCGTATATGTGACATCGCCCTTCGCAACTGCGAAAGAAAAAGGCGGCGGTGCTTTCGCACCGCCGCCCGAGATAGTCATTCCATTAGAGTATCAGGGGAGAGACTTAGTATTTTCCCATCGACCACTGTGTCGTGAAGGAGAACGGCACCAGGAGCAGTGCTGTATTGGACGTATCGCCCCAACGCGCCTGCAGCACTGGCTGCGGGTTCTTCACAACGATTTCTTTCGTCCCTGCCTGCGCCAGCATATTGGCCGGCATGTCGAATTTGATCTCTTCACGGCTGATGACCCGCGTCGGAACCGGATCGCCATTTACGTAGACAACAGAGCGCTGAACGAAATTGAAGCCGTTCAACGTGATCTCCGTCGTGGGCGTCCCCTGAATCAAGGTCACGGGGAATATACCCTCCAGACCCGGCGTCGGATGGGCGTAGTGATTAGGAACGCCGGGAATGCCCGGTTCACCACGCGTCGCATAGATATTCGGACGGTAAGTGGCGCGCTTCAGGCCATCGGCCCAGCCCTGATCCAGAATCGGACCATCGTCTTCGGTGAAGGTCACCGAGAACATATGGGCCGCGTAGGACGGATCGTAGGAACGGTCCTGAACCTTGCCGTCCTTGATCACCATATTGATGTCACGCAGGTTCATCAGATCCTGCAGCGGATCGGCATTGACGATCAGGATATCGGCGAGCTTGCCTTCTTCGACCGAACCGATGTCGTCGATCTTGAAGCCTTCCGCCACCCATTTCGTCGCCGATTGAATCGCCTGCATCGGCGTCAGACCGGCATCTTCATGGAAGACCCACATTTCTTCATGCAGACCAAGGCCCGGCGCAGATTGCGTGATGTCGGATGCGGCGACGATCTTGCCGCCGGCAGCGATAAACGCCTTCAGGAAGACCATCTGGTTCTGGAAGCCCAGACGGCGCATGGCCAGCTGTTCCGGCGGATTCCAGTCTTCTGCCGGACGCAGATTGTCATAGAGTTCCTGAATGGACTGCTCGGGGTAATAGGCGGTCAGGTTCGGATCTTCGAACACCCGGCGCGCATCAACACCCATACGGGCCCAGCTGGTCGGGAAGCTTCTGGCCGTCGCGATCAGGTCCGGCTCGAGATAGGCATTACAGCCCACGAGCTTTTCGACCATCGGAGCGACTTTCGCCGGATCCATATCGGAATAGGCGTCAGGCGGCAGACGGACATAACCCGCCCACTTTTCCGCTGCGTCGTCACGTGCGAGTTGCACGCCGACATTGCCGGTGTGGATGTAGACGATTCCATCGCCCATTTCGCAGACTTCCGAGGCGCGCGTGCCAGGGCCCATGGAGCGGAATACCACGCCGACACCAGCGGCGAGCGTGTCGCGCACGGCGGCTTCGAAGAGTTCCGGCGGACCATCGCCATCGGTGAAGGTAATGAAATCAGCACCACCTTCGCGCGCCATGCGCACGAGTTCTACGGCGTTTTCGGACGAGGTCGGAATACGATCCGTATCGCCATAGGTGAAGCTGCCGTCATAAGGCTCGTCGCCCGGACCGGCAATGCCGATAACCGTCTGATAAAGGCGCGGGCCTTCAAAGACGCCGTGATTGATGGCGTCGCGTTCGGCGATACCCTGGTCGTGACGCGGGCCGCTGATCATCGCGGAGGTCACGCCATAATGAATAAAGGCTTCGCCATATTGCCAGTTGTAGTTGGCTTTGGCGTCGACGAGGCCCGGTAAAACGAACTTGCCCGTAGCGTCGATAATTTGCGCGTTGTTCGGGACGTTAATATCGCCCGCTGCACCAACCGCAGTAATGCGGTTGCCTTCCACAACGATCACGGAATTTGCCACCGGCGCGCCGCCGAGGCCGTCAATCAGGGTGCCGCCCTGAATGACCATGACCTGCTGTCCCTGTGCGTTCAACGGAACCGACGCGCCCCAAACGAGCAACGCGGTACCTGCCGCCAGCGAACAGCGAAAAAGAGATTTCCTCATTTCGCCACTTCTCCTGGATTTCAGTCCCTTGGCGGCGCACTGCATGGCGCGCCCCCTCCCAATGCGGCGGACATTATGTGGCTAAGCGCCTTAGCGCAAATCCCACGGCGCAGGAATGGTGGAGCCCGCAACACTTTTCTGCAGCCGGATCTTACGCTGCAATGCACAATCAATGAGTGGTCGTTCCTTCGTGACGCGATCATCGGCAGCGACGGCATCTCCGAAATCGTCCGACCTCCTGCCCCACTCCTACGTCCAACTGCGCCGCGCTTTCCGCTGCGAATAGGACCGTCACCACCTCATCGGACACTCGTTCGATACGATATTTGGCGTGAGGAATCTCGAAGCAGTAAATGCGAACTACGTCAGACAGTGCCCTCCTGCAGACTTTTCGCGGGAACGCACCCGGTAGGCCACATCTCGATGAGATGAAGAGAGCAGCATCTGTCACCCGCTTTGAGCGTTAAGGTGTGACCACTCCCCTCGGGACTGCTTGTTCCGATCTTGGCGCGATGCAAATGACTGAGAGGGCCCATAAGTCGAAAACGGTGAAAGTGACGCTCGATACAGAAGAGGCGGCAGAGCTCGAAAGGCACAGAAAGCCTATCCCGATAATCCCTCTGCCTCCGAAACTGCCAGACGTCTGCTGGACATGGAGTTGATGCGCTCCAAACGCGGCGCGCGCTAAGGGGCCGCGTCGTCAGCCCTGTTGCCGAGCATGTCGGTTCTTCAAGCGGCGATCGGCGCACCTGCCACGCGAAAGCCCAGCTACGTGTTTAACGTATCCACTTAGCCTTCGATGTAACGATCAGGCCCGGGCGAAGCTTCTCATGAAACAGTGAACACTATTTCGCGTTGCATCCAGCACACCCGTGCCTAACGGAACCACAATAGATGGCGGGTGTTAACTCCTCACAAACAAAGGAGAAGCGCAATGCGCAGTATTTTCACAATGGTTACGACGGCGATCCTATTAAGTGCGGTGGGAGCGAACGCTCAAATTCCGACGCCGGCAGATCAGCCGTCCAATCCAGCGATTCAAACTACCGAAGGCAACACCGCAGCAGCGCCAGTTATCGGTGAAAACAGTTTCACCATGGATGGGGCGACGGCTCATATCGAGGAACGCGGCTTTTCTGATGTGGCAGCGCTTGTGCTTGATGACCAGGGCATATGGCGCGGTACGGCAATGCTGAATGGCGTCGCGGTAAAGGTAGCCCTCGATTTCCAGGGAAACGTGTTCTCCGAATAAGCCGGCTTCCAGCATCGCGATTGATATCAAAGAGAAAAAACGAGGAAAAACCATGACTGTTACATTGACGCGTCTGTATGACGACTATTATGCGGCGTTGGCCATGGTGCACGACCTGCAGAAAGCAAATATCCCTGCGGCGGATATCAGCATCGTCGCGAACAATTCCGAGGACTGGTACGACGAAAGAACGAGGCGTCCTCGCGTAGACCGTGACGGAGACGGCGTTGACGACCGCGCGGAAGGTGCCGGCGCGGGCGCCGGCATTGGCGG
>CAIOYY010000072.1 GCA_903862715.1 uncultured Alphaproteobacteria bacterium | reverse complement strand
TAATCGCCACCTGCGTGCGCGTGCCGGTGTTTATCGGACATTCCGAAGCGGTGTTCATCGAATTCGAGAACCCCATCACCGCGGATCGCGCGCGCTCGATCCTGCGCGAAGCGCCGGGCTGCCTCGTCGTCGACAAGCGCGAAGACGAAGGTTACATCACGCCGATCGAAGCGGCGGGCGAAGACGCGACGTATATCAGCCGTATCCGCAAGGATCCGACGGTGGAGAACGGTCTTGCGATGTGGGTTGTGTCCGACAATCTGCGCAAGGGCGCAGCGCTGAACGCGGTGCAGATCGCCGAATGCCTTATCAACCGTAAACTTCTGAAACGCGCGGCTTGAGTTAAGCGCGAGGGGCCTTCAGGTGAGCACCAGAGGGCCCCTCGCGAAATATCGTGCGCTGTTGACCGATGGCGCACTGAAAAAAGATTCCGAACAGGCAAGGGTTGCCGGCGCGCTGCAGAGCCTGCACGACGCGCTTCGATCCTACCGCCCTCCCACCCAAGCCGGCTTTCTCGCCAGATTGTTCCGTGCGCGTGTCGAAACGCCACGCGGGCTTTATATCCATGGGGGCGTCGGACGCGGCAAGTCACTGTTGATGGATATGTTTTTCGACAGCGTGGAAACAGACGCGAAGCGACGGGTGCATTTCAACCCGTTCATGAGCGAAGTGCATCAACGCATTCATGAATGGCGGAATTTGAGTCCGGCCGAACGCGCAGGCCGCCCGGAATATTTGCGCGACGCGGGCGAGGCCCCGATTGCGCCGGTCGCAAAACGCATTGCGATGGAAGCATGGGTTCTGTGCTTAGATGAGTTTCAGGTCATCGATGTCGCCGACGCGATGATCCTCGGAAGGTTGTTCGAGAAATTGCTCAGTCTTGGCGTCGTCATCGTTCTGACCTCTAATGTCGAGCCGGACCACCTCTATGAAGGCGGACTTAATCGCCAGCTTTTCCTGCCGTTTATCGCAGCGTTGAAAGCGCGCATGACCATTCTCGAACTGGATGGCGGCAAGGATTATCGGCAACAAAGTCTTGCGGGAGTGAGCCTTTACAATATGCCTCTGGGGCCCGACGCCGACGCCGCCATGGACAGTGCCTGGGACCGTTTGACGGGTAGCGCGCGCCCTCAGCCGCACAGCCTCGATGTTTTTGGCCGCAAATTTGAAATTCCCCGCGCAGCGGCCGGCGTTGCGCGGTTCTCGTTCGACGAATTATGCGGCAAGCCCCTGGGCGCGTCCGATTATGTGGCGCTGGCAGCGCATTTTCATACCCTTCTGCTCGACAAAATTCCGAAGCTTTCGAAAGAACAGACGAACGAGGCGCGGCGCCTTGGCCTTCTTATCGACACGCTGTATGACGAAAAGACGAAATTCATCTGCTCAGCGGACGCAGCGCCCGATGCCCTGTTCGACATGCGCGGAAAAACGAGCTGGTTCGAACGCACCGCTTCACGTCTCATCGAAATGCAAAGCGAGGACTATCTCGCGCTTCCGGAGCGCGCCTCCTGAGGGACCGGTCGGCACGCCCTTGTGTCTTGCCTATTCCCGCCTATCTGATGGAGTCGCAGTCCGCACCCGTGAAGAGACGTCGCCCGACGCATGTGGAACCTCTTTCTGATCGCATTCCTGTTTATTGGGGCGCTGGCGTTTTACCGCTGGGGCGGGCCCATCCGTACCGCGCTTAAGCGCTTCGACGCCCGCAACCGGGCACGGCAACAGGAAGAATTTGAGGCCCGGTTCGACGCCCATGCGCATTACCGTCAGACGTTGCGCTTCGCCGAAGAACAATTCGAGGAGGTTACGGAAGTCGTGGCGGAAGACGGCACGCCGCGCTTTCTGTTCGGCGGCGAGGAATATTTCGATAAAGCGGAAGCAGAGGCGGCGCGGCGCACCGCAATCGTCGCTCAGGCGCGCGCCTTCTATGTCGATCTCGATACGATCTATCTCGGCGGCCGACCGGGCAATGCGAGCGCGCATTCCGGGCAAATGAAAATCACCCGCCGCGAAGATCCAAAATAGACAGGAGCCGAGCGTCTATCGGAACGTCGGAAAATCGCTCGGGCGTTCCGTCGTCCTGACGGGCGCAAACGCAAAGACCAGCACCCAGGCGATCAGCGTCGAGGCGAGCACAACAACGCCCGGGCCGGGATCGTCGGAGATTGTCGACACCTCGAAGAAGCGCACGAAGTCACCGAGCGTACGCACGCCGAAAAAGAGCGGAATCGTCACCGCGAAAGCAACGAGGCTTGCGAGCGCGACAACGAGAATATTGGTGTGCCAGTTGCGAAAACGGATCAGCACCAGAAACAGAAACTGAAGCGGCCATTGCAGATAGAGGACACGCCCGAACGCCATCAGCGCGGCATAGACACCGAGATCGATCAGCGAAAACCCGACGGCAAAGGCGAGCGCGCGCCCGAAAGCTCTCACGCCGCCTCACCTTTCAGCAGGCGCGGCAGGCGCCCAACATCGCCTCCTGCATGGCGCATGAAAAAGCGCCGAAGCGGTGGCAGCCGATCGACAATGCCGAGTCCGAGATCGCGTGCAAGGCGTAATGGTCCGATATCGTTCGAGAACAGACGGTTCACGCCATCGGTCGCGGCCGCGAGCACAAAGGAATCGAAACGCCGCCAGCGCTCATAGCGCTTCAGCACTTCTTCCTCGCCGAAATCGAGTCCGAGACGCGCGGCGTCGAGCACGGTTTCGGCGAGCGCCGCTACATCTTTCAGTCCGAGGTTGAAGCCCTGCCCGGCAATGGGATGAATTGTGTGCGCAGCATCGCCGACAATAGCGAAACGCGCGGCGACATAGGCGCGCGCCAATTGCAGGCGCAGCGGATAGGCCCAGCGCGGGCCCTCGGGCGCGGTGTTACCTAGATGCGCGCCGAAGCGCAGTGCGATTTCTTCGGCGAAGCCGGCATCGTCGAGCTGCATCATGCGCGCGGCATCCTCATTGCGTTCGGTCCAGACGAGCGAGGAACGGTTGCCCGTCATCGGCAGAATGGCGAAGGGGCCCGACGGCAGAAAATGTTCATAGGCGACGCCCTCATGCGCACGCTCATGCGCGACGGTCGTCACGATGCCGGTCTGCCCATAATCCCATCCGACCGTGCCGATATTCTGCGCTTCGCGTAACGGCGAATCGCGCCCGTCCGCCGCGATCACAAGCGTGGCGACCACCTCCACGCCCGATGACAACGTGGCAATCGCGCAGGCGCGTTCCACGACAAGGCGCTCCACCGCCGTACCGGTTAGAAGGCTTATATTGGGCTCGGCCCGCGCCGCCTCGAACAGCGCCATGCGGATGTCGCGGTTCTCGACGATGGCGCCCAGGGGCTCGCCGATTTCGCGATGATCGAAATGCAGTGAGAAGGGCGAGGGATTGCGCCCAAGCCCGGCATCGCTGACCAGAATGTCGTTGATCGGCTGCGCCTTCGCTTCGAGCCCCTGCCATACGCCAAGCTGGCCCAGCATCCGCACCGCGGCAAAGGCGAGCGCGCTGACGCGGCCATCGAAGCGCGCATCGGTCATCGCCAATTCGCTCATGGGTTCGGCGAGAACGACCCGCATGCCGCCGCGCGCCAGCGCCAAAGCGAGGGTGAGGCCCACCATTCCCCCGCCGGCGATCAGAAGGTCGGCGTCTTTGGTCTGCGCACGCATAAAAAGCCTTCGGGTCTACGGTCCCTCAAACTGGGGCATTTCCGGCACCACGAACTCAAAGGAGTTCGGTGAAAAACACAAGCGCCCGAAAGATGATTCAAGGATGGGCAAAGTGGGCGCCGGGCCCCGCCCAGGCTCTCGGTATTTAGCCTTGAGCTGGCTAACTTTTCATCACATTAACAATGCTGCCCATAATTTGGGCATTAACATATGGTTAAAAATTGGCGAACCCGGCGCGGCAAAACGTCTATCTGCGTGTTGGAACAACGCGTTACCGCACTGCAAGGAAACCGGCACAATTCTTGATTTCACGTTAAAGGCTGCCAACGACGAACGGGGGTAGCGAACCGATCACAAGGGGACCAGCATGAAACTGATCACGGCCATCATTAAGCCCTTCAAGCTGGACGAGGTCCGAGAAGGGCTTTCGGCACTGGGCGTCCAAGGCATGACTGTCAGCGAAGTCAAAGGCTACGGGCGCCAGAAGGGCCATACAGAAATCTACCGCGGCGCTGAATACGCGGTGAACTTCCTTCCGAAAATCAAACTCGAAGTCGCCGTCCGCACCGAACTGGTGGATGCGGTGATCGACGCGATCAGCTCCAAGGCTAAAACCGGCCAGATCGGAGACGGAAAGATTTTCGTCACTTCGCTCGAAAAAGTCATGCGCATTCGCACCGGTGAAACCGATAGCGATGCGTTGTGAGCCGCTTCATTGAGATTCAGGGGAACAACTATGAATAACCTAATGAAAAAGCTGGCATGGGGCTCTACCGCCCTCGCCGCTTCACTTTTGCTCCTTGCGGGCCCGGCTGCGGCACAAGACGCTCCGGTTCCCGATAAGGGCGACGTGGCGTGGATGCTTGTATCCACGATCCTCGTCCTGCTGATGATCGTCCCGGGCCTCGCCCTTTTCTACGGCGGCCTGGTGCGTACCAAGAACATGCTCTCCGTACTCATGCAGGTTCTCACAGTCACGGCGATCGTCATGATCGTCTGGGTTCTCTGGGGCTACAGCATGGCTTTCACCGACGGCGGCAGCCTGAACGCCTATGTCGGCGGCTTCAGTAAGGCTCTCCTTGCCGGCGTCGACACGACGACCCTTGTCGAAACCTTCTCCGTCGGCGTTGTGATACCGGAATTGGTTTTCGTTGCCTTCCAGATGACGTTCGCGGCGATCACCACCGCGCTGGTTCTGGGCGGTATCGCCGAACGCATCAAGTTCAGCGCTGTCGTCGCCTTCGCGATCATCTGGCCAACCCTCGTCTACTTCCCCATGGCGCACATGGTGTGGTGGTGGCCGGGACCGGGTTTTGCGGCGACCAACCCCGCTGATGCGACGGTTGCCGGCGCGGGCATGATCTGGGCTTTCGGCGCACTCGACTTCGCCGGCGGTACCGTCGTGCACATCAATGCCGGTATTGCGGCGCTGGTGGGTGCGATCATTCTCGGCAAACGCGTCGGCTACGGTAAGGAACCGATGGCGCCGCACTCGCTGACTCTCACCATGGTGGGCGCTGGCCTTCTGTGGGTCGGCTGGTTCGGTTTCAATGCCGGTTCCAATCTCGAGTCCAATGCCTATGCGGCGCTGGCAATGCTCAACACCTTCGTCGCGACTGCGGCGGCGGCGCTGGCATGGCCTGCGGCGGAATGGCTTACGAAAGGCAAGCCGAGCCTTCTCGGCGCCGTGTCCGGCGCTGTTGCGGGCCTCGTTGCGGTAACACCCGCAGCCGGCTTTGTCGGTCCGGTTGGCGCGATCATTCTCGGTCTCGTCGCGGGCTTCATCTGCCTCATCTCCTGCTCGGCCATCAAGAACGCGCTTGGCTATGACGACAGCCTCGACGTCTTCGGCGTCCACGGCATCGGCGGCATTGTCGGCGCCATCGGCACCGGTATCCTCGTCGACCCGGCTCTGGGCGGCGCGGGCATCGTCGATTACACCACGGGCATGTCGGTCTATCCCGGCCTCGCGGTGCAGGTGATGGCGCAGCTGAAAGGCGTCCTGACCACGCTCATCTGGTCCGGCGTCGGCAGCACCATCGTTTTCCTGCTGATCAAGTTCACGATCGGTCTCAGGGTTCCGGAAGCGTCCGAGCGCGAAGGCCTCGACGTCACGTCCCACGGAGAACGCGCCTACAATATGTAACTCGAATGAATGGGAAGGGGCGGCAAATGCCGCCCCTTCTTCTTTACGAGCCTGCCAGACAAAATGTTTCATCGGAAGACGACGCCGGATGGTTTCCGCCTCTGCCGTAAAACGTTCCGCCGCCGCCGTAACCGGCGCCCTCCTCTCCACGCTTCTCAGCACATCGCCTTCCTCCGCACAGGACGCTCCGCCTGTTCTCGATTCGGGCGACACCGCCTGGATGCTGACCGCGACCGCTCTTGTGCTTCTCATGACCCTTCCGGGTCTCGCGCTTTTCTATGGCGGCATGGTGCGCAAGAAGAACGTCCTCACCATGGTCGCGCAATGTTTTGCGATCGCCGCTTTGTCTACCGTGCTGTGGGTAATCGCTGGCTATAGCCTCGCCTTTTCCGATGGCGGCAATCTGCAGATGTTCATCGGTGGATTGGACAATGCGTTTCTTGCCGGGCTGACACCGGATTCGCTGACCGGCACGATTCCGGAAAGCGTGTTCATTACCTTTCAGCTGACCTTCGCCATCATCACGCCTGCGCTTATTGTCGGCGCCTTCGCCGAGCGGATGAAATTTTCCGCCATGCTCTGGTTCGCCGGGCTCTGGATTCTGTTCGTCTACTGCCCCATTACCCATTGGGTGTGGGGCGGCGGCGTTCTCGCCGGAAAGGGCGCGCTCGATTTCGCGGGCGGGCTGGTCGTCCACCTGAATGCCGGTGTCGCGGGCCTTGTGGGCTCCATCGTGCTCGGCAGACGCGTCGGCTATGGCAGCGACTCAATTGCCCCCTACAACCTCGTGCTCAGCGTCATCGGCGCCTCGCTTTTGTGGGTGGGCTGGTTCGGCTTCAACGCAGGCTCAGCGCTCAGCGCGGGCTCCAGCGCAGGGATGGCGATGCTGGTGACTCAGATCGCCACTGCCACCGCAACATTGGGCTGGATGATCGCGGAATGGGTCGTGTCGAAACGGCCCAGCGTGCTTGGCATGATTTCCGGCGCGATCGCGGGTCTTGTCGCCATTACGCCTGCCGCAGGGTTTGTCGATCCGATGGGCGCGCTGTTCATCGGCGCCGCAGCGGGCGTTGTCTGTTATATCGCGTCGGTCGGCGTGAAACGCGCCTTCGGTTACGACGATGCGCTTGATGTCTGGGGCATTCACGGAGTCGGCGGCGCGGTCGGGGCGCTTCTCACCGGCGTCTTCGCGGTCGAGGCCATTGGCGGAACACCGGGCATGCTGGAGGGCAATGTGATGCAGCTCTGGGTGCAGCTGGAAGGCGTCCTCTACACCATCGTCTATTGCGCCATCGTGACCTTCTGCCTTCTGAAGCTGATCGACATCCTTGTCGGCCTTCGCGTCAAACGCGACGTGGAGCTGGAAGGTCTCGACATCAATCTGCACGGCGAAACCGTGCGCGGCTAAGAGCTATCGCGGGGGCGGGCAAAGGGGCGCGGCTATCACTGGCAGCGCCCCTTTTTTATATCTGCTGCAGCCTGAGATAGAATTAGGACGGAGCAACCGGAGCACAACGATGAAGCGAGGCATACCAAAGCCGGGCGATGATTCACCGGACACGGATCGTACATCCGCGCTGTCGGACACGAAATGGCGGAAGATCTTCACAGCTCTCGATGTTCCGGGACTTCAACTCAACCTGATGAAAGTGAAATTCCTGAACAGTGATGCAGAGAGAGTAATGCATGTGCCTAAGACGCCGTGGCTTCAAACTCCGCGGGCCTTCATCGACTCCTTGGAATTTGGACCCTTTCCCCTTCGCGATATCGAATGGATCGAATTTCCGGAAACGTCGCAACAACCCAACCCGTCGCCGACCGGAACAGGCCGTGTCCCCTCTACGTCGATGAGGCAGGACGTGGAAAAGGCCGAAGCCATACTCCGCACCCTTGGCAAATTCCCGATGGCACGGACCCCAGACGGACTCCGAATCTACGGCTACCTCCCCCCATCAGGGCTTGGCTGACTTTCGGCCAGTCTCCGCTGGAAGTGCGCCCTTCTGGCGTGACACTCTCGGCCGCTACCGAATCGCAGGTGTTGAGCAGTGCTTCCCGGACGCATGGCGGCCATGCCGCCGTCTTCTTTCGATCGTCTCGGCCAGCTTCTGGGGCCTATCGAACCGCGCCTGACCGTCGGCAATCGGCCGGTGATGATGACCATTGGCGAGCCGCAGGACCCGCCCCCCAAATTCGTCACCGATGTGATCGCGCAACACGAACGTGATTTCGGACGCTATCCGCCGATAGCAGGCACGCAAGGATTACGCCGCGCCTGCGCCGCGTGGCTGTCGCGCCGCTACGATCTGCCGGAAGGCGCCGTCGATCCGGAGCATGAAATTCTCCCTTTGGCCGGATCGCGCGAGGGGTTGTTCTATGCGCTCTTCGCGCTGGTGCCGGAAACGAAAGCGGGCGGACGCCCAGTCGTGCTCATTCCCAATCCGTTTTACGGCGTGTATCCGGCGGCGGTGCTGGCGGCGGGCGCCGAGCCCTATTATGTCGCCTCGCGGAAGGAGAACCATTTCCTTCCCGATTTCGACACCGTGCCCAAAGAGATTCTAGAGCGCACGGTGGCGGCCTTTTACTGTTCGCCATCCAACCCGGAAAGCGCGGTCGCCGATGCCGAAGACTGGCAGCGCGTGTTCCGGCTGGCCGACGCCTGTGATTTCGTCGTGCTGGCCGATGAATGTTATTCTGAGATCTACGATTCCGAACCGCCGGTGGGTGCGCTTCAGGTCCGGCACGCGCAAGGCAAAAGCCAGACGCGGCTTCTAAGCTTCCATTCGCTGTCCAAGCGCTCGAACCTTCCCGGCTTGCGCTCTGGCTTCATGGTGGGACCTGAAGCCCTCATGAAGCCGCTTCGCGGCTTTCGCAATCTGGCGGCCCCTCAAATGCCCGTGCCCGTCATGGCGGCCTCTGAGACCGCCTGGGACGATGACGCCCATGTGGCCAAGAACCGGGCGCTCTACCGCAAACGTTTCGACCTCGCCGAAAAATACCTGGGCCACCGTCCTGGCTTCACGCGGCCGAAAGGCGGCTTTTACCTGTGGCTCGACGTGGGCGACGGGGCGGCTTTCGCGGCCAGGCTCTGGGCGGCAACAGGGGTCCGCGTGATGCCGGGGGCGTTTATGGGGCGGGAGGAAATGCCAGGAAATCCGGCCAGTAATCCCGGGCAGCCTTATGTCCGGATTGCCCTCGTTCACGATTTAGTAACCATTCAGCGCGCACTCGAAAGGGTGGCGGAAATTCTCGAAACCGGGGATGACCGTGGTTAAGGCCAATTTTGGGGGAAGCACATGAGTGCCTCACGCCGTGTGGTCGGCGTTTACCAACCGCGTTCCCGGCGCGAAGCGCTGAAAGACGCGCTGGAGAATTTCCGTGACACCCTCAACCGTTTGATGAGCGAAACCGCGCGGCGTGGCCTCGGCCTTGTGCTGATGGTCTGCGCGGGCGCGCTGCTCGCCGCCATCGCAAGTTTCGATTCTGCCGATCCAGGTTTCGACAATGCCACGGGCCGCGCGGTCGGCAACTGGCTCGGGATTCCGGGCGCCTATCTCGCGAGCTTTCTCCTTCGCTCGTTCGGTGCGGCCAGCGTTGCGCTTGCGCTGCCGTTCGGCATCTGGGGATGGCGTCTCGCATCGGGCAAAACCCTGAGACAAACCATCTGGAGCATTCTCGGATTTGTTCTGGGCGTTCTTTTCCTCAGCGCGGGCCTCGGTATTTTTCCGGCAAGCGCGGGCATGCCCGCGGGCGCTGGCGGCATCATCGGAACGCTGAACGAATTCTTTTCGGCGAAGATCGCCGAAAGCTTCAGCCTTTCCTTTCTCTATTTTGTCTTCCCGCTTCTGTTCGCGGGTTTCGGCATCGTTCTCATTTTCGCTTCCTCCGACATTCCACTGCGCCATCTGTGGCGTCCGCTGCGCAGTGCGCCTGGCCTCGTCTCGGGCATTGCAGGTTTCGCCTCTGTCCTTTCCTTCCGCCGCAAAGCGCGCGCGGAGGACGAGGACGCCTATGGCGAGGAAGAGGACGATGACGCATACGAAGAATTCGACGACGAAGAGGACGATGCGGATGCCGAGGAAGAACCTTCGGGTCTTCGCATCGCGCCCGAACCCTTCGCCCCGCGCAATGCGGAAAAGGAACGCCGCGTAAGGCGCAGCGAGAAAAAAGCCGCGGCGAAGAAGAAGGATGCGGGGCAACCCGCACTCAATCTGTCGGAAGGCGAATATCAGCTTCCGCCGCTGGGTCTACTGTCCGAGCCGCCGCCGCAACGCAATCTGCCGTCTGTCTCCGACGATGCGCTTGAGGAAAATGCCCGCCTGCTGGAATCGGTGCTGTCGGATTTCGGCGTGCGCGGCCGCATTGTCGCGGTGCGCCCCGGCCCCGTCGTCACGCTTTATGAACTCGAGCCCGCGGCGGGCCTCAAATCCTCGCGCGTGATTTCGCTGTCCGACGACATCGCCCGTTCGATGAGTGCGGTCGCCGCCCGCGTCGCCGTCATTCCAGGCCGCAATGTGATCGGCATCGAGCTTCCCAACCAGCGCCGCGAAACCGTGTACCTGCGCGAATTGTTCGCCGCCGACGAATATGAGAAATCGCGCGCGCCTTTGACGCTGGCGCTCGGCAAGACCATTGGCGGCGAAGCCGTGATGGCCGATCTCGCCAAGATGCCTCATCTTCTGATCGCGGGCACCACGGGTTCGGGCAAATCGGTCGGGCTCAACACGATGATCCTGTCGCTGCTCTACCGCATGCCGCCCGATCAGTGCCGCCTGATCATGATCGATCCGAAAATGCTGGAATTGTCGGTCTATGACGATATCCCGCATCTGCTAGCGCCCGTCGTCATCGACCCCAAGAAAGCGGTCGTTGCCCTGAAATGGGCCGTACGCGAAATGGAACAGCGTTACGGCAAAATGGCGAAGGTCGGCGTACGCGGTGTCGAGGCGTTCAATGACCGCGTGCGCAAGGCGAAGGAAAAGGGCGAGGTCCTGAAGCGCACGGTGCAGACCGGCTTCGACCGCGAAACCGGCAGCCCGATCTATGAAGACGAGATGCTCGAACTTGAGCTGATGCCCTATATCGTCATCGTGGTCGACGAAATGGCCGACCTGATGATGATCGCCGGCAAGGAAATCGAAGGCGCGATCCAGCGCCTCGCGCAGATGGCGCGCGCCGCCGGCATTCATCTGATCGCCGCGACGCAACGCCCGTCGGTCGACGTCATCACCGGCACGATCAAGGCGAACTTCCCGACCCGCATCAGCTTCCAGGTCACGTCGAAAATCGACAGCCGCACCATTCTCGGCGAACAGGGCGCCGAACAGCTGCTGGGCCAGGGCGACATGCTCTACATGATGGCAGGTGGACGCATCCGCCGCGTGCATGGCCCCTTTGTCGCCGACAATGAGGTGGAGGAGATTGTCCGCTTCCTGAAAAAACAGGGTCGCCCGGAATATCTCGATGCGGTTACCGAAGAGCCCGACGAGGAAGAAGATCCCTATGGTCTTGTCGGCGCGGAGGGCGGCGACGAATTGTTCGACAAGGCGGTCGCCATCGTCGCGCGCGAGCGCAAAGTGTCGACGTCCTATATCCAGCGCCGTTTGCAGATCGGCTATAACCGCGCTGCACGTCTGATCGAACGCATGGAAGAAGACGGCATGATTTCGAAGCCCAACCATCAGGGCAAACGCGAAATTCTTCTCCCCGACCGCGATAGCTGAGTTTCTAAGGAACCAGTTGGACGCGGCGGCATTTCCGTAATGGTTCAAACCAGGACAATTTCATGCACGCGATCCGAACGCTTTTCTGCGGCGCCGCCCTTTTCACTCTAGCGGCCTGCGGAGATGATAATGTCCCGCCCGCGCCGCCGCCCATCACGCCGGAAGAAATCCCGGTCACCGAAGCCCCGCCTCCTCCCGCGCCGTCGCCCGCCGCTACGGCATTGCGCGTCGATGGCTTCGGTGATGTGCGGATTGGCATGACCCTTGCCGAAGCGGAGGGCGTCCTCAGCACCACGATGCAGAGCGATCCGCCTTCGGAAGGCTCGACCTGCACCTATGCCTTCGCCACAGAGCTTCCCGGCATGGGCTTCATGCTGGAAGAGGGCGTTATCGTGCGCATTGATGTGCTGGATGACAGCGTGAAAACGCCGGAAGGCGTCGGCGTCGGAAGTTCGGAAGCGGATGTGCTCGCCACCTATGGCGCGCGCGCGACAGTCCTGCCCGATAAATATGACCCGATGGGCAAGAATGTGGAAGTCGCGGAAACCAATCCGCGCAATCCGCCGCTGCTTTATGTGTTCGAGACCGACGGAACGATGGTTACCGATTACCGCGCCGGACGCGTGCCGCAGGTGCAGTATGTGGAGGGGTGCTCGTAGGGGAAAGAATGCGGCCGGTCCTTGCAGGTTTTTTTATCGTGCTCTCCGCCTGTGCGCCGGGAGAAGACGCGCCCGCAACGCCAGCGTCAGTGCAGAATTTTGTTTGCCCCGCCAATGCCTATCTGAATTGCATGCCCATCGTGCCGCCGGAGCGGCAGGAATTCTGCTCGGTGGAATATCGTGCCTGGATCGATACGAACTGTCCCGGCGTGGAGATTGTCTACTGACATGAAGCGCAAGCTGCTTATTTCCTTCGCGGTCGTTTTCGTTTCTGCCTGCACGGAGCCCGAACCGGACGCAGCAGCGAATACCGAACATGCGGCAGCAGCGGAAACCCAGCCGCCCCCCGCCGATGCGGAGCCTGCGCAAACCGTAACCATCCCTGTCGACGCCGCGCCGCCTTTGCTGGTGGTTATCGGCGTTGCGCCGGACGATGTTCTGAACATCCGCGCCGAACCTGACGCCAATGCCGCGATCGTCGGCATGCTGGCGCCCGACGCCACGGGCATCAGCGTTACGGCGCAGGGAACGGAGACGCTCGACTGGATTCACATCACACATGACGGCGCCGAGGGCTGGGTCAATGCGCGGTTTTTGAGTTTCGAGAATGCGGGGCAGACATTGCCGATCCGTCTCACCTGCAGCGGCACCGAGCCCTTCTGGGGGATCGAACTCAGCTACTCCCGCGCCGATGCGCATTTCGTCTTTTCCGATACCGCCTTCACCACCGGCTTCGCGCCGCCGGTCTCGCCCGCCGCCCGCACCGACCAGTTTCTGTTTGCCGAACGGGATGACCCCGCCGATTTTCTCCTGATCGCGCCCGAAGCCTGTTCCGACGGCATGTCGGACAATGTTCATCCCTATTCGATATCCGCCCGGCTTGAGGGAAACGTCCTTGCCGGTTGCTGTCGCTAACAAGCTTATGCGGCGCAATGACGCGTCCATCCGGCGAATTCTTCAGGGAAAGCCCCGATTTTTTCGTTCCAAGACGGTTCGTTGACGAAGCCCCTCCGCCCGAATAGTTTTTGCACCGCACAATGAGAAGGGTCCGGGGTCGGCCAGGTCGTCCCGGTAAGGCGCTTTCGCTCCATGAAGGTTCTCGTTCCCGTTAAACGCGTGATCGATTTCAACGTCGCCATCCGGGTCAAAGCCGATGGTTCGGGGGTCGAACGCACCAATGTCAAAATGTCGATCAACCCGTTCGACGAGATCGCGGTGGAAGAAGCCGTGCGGCTGCGCGAAGCCGGTATCGCCTCCGAAGTGATTGCAATTTCCATCGGGCCCAGGGAATGCACCGAAACGCTGCGCACAGCACTTGCCATGGGCGCCGATCGCGGACTTCTGATCCTGGCCGAACAGGATATCGAACCGTTGACCGTGGCGAAGGTGCTGAAAGCGGTCGTCGCTGAAGAAACGCCGCAGCTCGTCATTCTCGGCAAGCAGGCCATCGACGACGATTGCAACCAGACAGGGCAGATGCTGGCCGCGCTGCTCGACTGGCCGCAGGGCACCTTCGCATCGAAGGTCGATATCAAGAACGGTCGCATCTCCGTTACGCGCGAAGTCGATGGCGGTTTGCAGACCGTCGATCTGAAACTTCCCGCCATCGTCACCACCGATCTGCGCCTCAACGAGCCGCGTTACGCCTCGCTCCCCAACATCATGAAAGCGCGCAAGAAGCCGATCGCCGAAAAAACCCTCGCAGATTACGGCATCGATGCCACGCCGCGCCTCAAAATTCTCGACGTGCGCGAGCCCTCCAAACGCCGCACGGGCGAACGCCTCGGTACTGCCGCCGACCTTGTCGGCAAATTGCGTCAGGCGGGCGTGATCTGATGACCATTCTCGTCCTTGCCGAGCATGACAACACAGCGCTCTCCGAGACGACGGCAAGAACGCTCGCCTGCGCAGGGCAGATCGGCGCGAGTATTCATATTCTGGTCGCAGGCAAGGATTGCGGCGCAGTGGCGGAAGAAGCGGCCACGCTTTCCGGCGTCGAGAAAATCCTTCTCGCCGATGATCCGCTTTATCAGCACGCGCTGGCCGAACCCCTTGCCGAACTGATCCTTGTCCTTGCGCCCTCCTATGACGCGATCCTCGCGCCCGCCACCGCCAACGGAAAGAATGTCCTTCCCCGCGTCGCCGCCAAACGCGACGTGCCGCAGATCTCGGACATCGTCGCGGTGGAGACGCCGGAAATTTTCCTGCGGCCTATCTATGCCGGAAATGCGCTGCAACGGGTCGAAGCCAAAGGCTTTCAGAAAATCATCACGGTGCGCGCGAGCGCCTTCAAGCCGGTGGCGAAGGCGAACGCGGCAGCGCCCATCGAGAGCATTTTGCCCGCACGTGATCCCCGCCTGTCGGTTTTTCAGAACGAGGTTCTATCGCAGTCGGAACGGCCCGAACTCACCGCTGCGCGCATTGTCGTGTCGGGCGGGCGGGGCGTGGGTTCGAAGGAAAATTTCGCGCTGATCGAGCGCATCGCCGACCGGCTCGGGGCGGGCGTCGGCGCCTCGCGCGCCGCCGTCGATGCCGGTTTTGTTCCGAATGACTATCAGGTCGGTCAGACGGGCAAGATCGTTGCACCAGAGCTGTACATCGCCGTCGGCATTTCCGGCGCCATCCAGCATCTCGCCGGAATGAAGGATTCAAAACTCGTCGTTGCCATCAACAAGGATGAGAACGCGCCGATCTTCGCCATCGCCGATTACGGCGTGGTCGGCGATCTGTTCGAGGTGTTGCCCGAATTCGAGCGCGCCTTGGACAACGCAGGAAAACCGGCATGAGCGCAGCCGTGACCCATCATTTTCGCGCTTTTTTCAAAACCGGTAGCAGGCGCATGATTGCTTCATGCGTCCGCCCATTCACGTCAACTGGGGATAGTGGCAGGATCATATGAAAATCGAAAAAGTAGGCGTCATCGGCGCAGGACAAATGGGTAACGGCATTGCGCACGTATGCGCCCTCGCGGGCTGCGATGTCCTGATCGAGGACATCAACGCCGAACAGCTCGGCAAGGCGCGAGAAACCATCAAGAACAATCTTGGCCGCCAGGTAAAAAGCGGAAAAATCACGCAGGCAGATGCCGACGCCGCGCTCGAGCGGATCAAGACCGCGACCGACCTGAACGGCATGAAGGACCGCGACCTCGTCATCGAGGCCGCGACCGAGGACGAACAGGTGAAGCGGCGCATCTTTCAGGAGCTTTGCCCGCGTCTCAGCCCCAAGACGATGATCGCGTCGAACACGTCATCGATTTCGATCACCCGCCTGGCGGCGGCGACCGACCGGCCGGAGCGTTTCATCGGGCTTCATTTCATGAACCCTGCGCCAGTGATGCAGCTGGTTGAAATCATTCGCGGCATCGCAACGGAAGAAGAAACCTTCAAGGCGGCGATGGAGCTCGTCGCGCGCGCCGGAAAGACCTCGGCCAATTCCGAAGACTTCCCGGCCTTCATCGTCAACCGCATCCTGCTGCCGATGATCAATGAAGCCGTCTACACGCTGTATGAAGGCGTCGGAAATGTCGAAGCCATCGACACCGCGATGAAGCTGGGCGCCAACCATCCGATGGGTCCGTTGCAGCTTGCCGATTTCATCGGCCTCGATACCTGCCTCTCGGTCATGCAGGTTCTCTATGAAGGTCTCGCCGATTCCAAATACCGCCCCTGCCCCCTGTTGGTGAAATATGTCGAGGCCGGCTGGCTCGGCAAAAAGACCGGCCGCGGCTTCTACGATTATCGCGGCGAAAAACCCGTCCCGACGCGCTAAGTTTGGTATCATGCGAATGCCCGCGGTCTTCCCGACCGCGGGCATTTTCTTTTCCGGTCACAATGCGGACGCCTTCCAGACGCGAAGACACCTCTTTGACAGCCCGTTACCGTCAAAGTCCTTCTGCATTTTCTTACCCTCCATATGGGGAAGACGATGGAACGGATTATTTCAAGCGTGGCGCTGATTCTCGCCTCTATCCTGTTAGGCACAGCGCTCTATTGGGAAGGCATCTTACGGTTCTCCTATCCGTCCGAAGAAGCCTATCCAGTTCGCGGAATAGACGTTTCACATCATCAGCGCGTCATCGACTGGAATGCCGTCGCGTCGGGTGAAATCGACTTCGCCTATATCAAGGCAACGGAAGGGATGGACTGGCGCGATCCGCGCTTCGCCCCCAATCTGACCGGCGCGAGCGATGCGGGGCTTGCGACCGGGGCCTATCATTTTTTCACGCTATGCACGCCGGGGCGCAGCCGAGCGGAGAATTTCATCGCCGCCGTTCCAAAGGGCCTCCCTCCTCCACCGGTCGTCGATCTCGAATATGGCGGGAATTGCGCGGGACGTCCTGCATCCGATGCATTCCAATATGAATTGCGGGAATTCCTGAATGCGGTTCATGCGCATTATGGCAGGGCACCGGTGATCTACACGATGGACGATTTTTACGACGACTACCTCGCGGGCACATCCTTCGCGGCCACACCGCTCTGGTTCCGAGATCTGTTCTTCTCCATCAATGCCCCGCGAAATAGCACAACGCTTTTCTGGCAATATGGGAATCGGGGCCGCGTACCGGGCATTGAAGGTCCGGTCGATCTCAATGTTTTTACCGGGACGAAGGTGGCGTTCCGCGAAAATTTCAATGCGGCACGGCCCTGAACCAAGGTCGGCGCTACACCTGAACGCACCTGCGAAAGCCGAGGAAAATGCCTTAAGCAAGCAGTCTGGAAGCAGTGCCCGTTTCAGCCTATGGTCCCCATCCGGAATCTGGCGTTTGGGAGGGGGTGGAAGCCTCGAAACGCCCGGCACAAAACAAAATATTTCGAGGAAACGACCCAATGAAATTTCTGAACTATGCCGTGACGGCGCTCGCTTTGCTGACCGCGTCACCCGCCCTTGCACAGGGCTGGATCAATTACGTCAACGCAGAGGACATGTTCACGGTCAATCTGCCGGGCGAACCGACCATCGAGACAACCACCACCATCTCACAGCGCGGCGATCCGATGCCGACGCGCATCTACCGCGCCAATGACGGCGACAGCCGTTATGTCGTGACGGTGTTCGATTATGCCGTGGCGGAAGTCTCCGACGTGCGTAGTTCGGTCACATGGGAAGCGTGGAAGGTTCGCAGCACGCTGCCGGAAGGCGATGAGATCACCTTTGACGGCTATGCCCAGATCGACCGTATCGAAGGTCACCAGATTCAGATCACGCATGCCGACCAGAGCCACACTTATTACGCGTGGCATCTGCATGCCCGTAAGCTCTATATGCTGGAAGCAACCGTGCCGCCCGGCGCGCCGCTGCCGATGCTGTTTCAGGTTTCGCTGTCCATCCTCGACGAAGCAGGCGAAGTCGTGCGTTACACCATCGACGCTGACGGCCAGCGCGTTCCCGACGACGATTGAGATCATTTTCCGCCTCACATGCAAAAGCCGTCTTCACTTGCGTGAGGGCGGCTTTTGCTTTGGAGCACAATTGAAGTCCTACCCGCCCGACATCTGGCGGATATAGGCGATGGCGTCCGCGTCATCCCATTCCTGCGGGCCGGAAGCGGTCGCGACCTGACGGCCTTCGGCGTCGATGAAGATCGTATAGGGAAGCCCGACGCTGAACGCCTCGAAGGCGCGCATCACGGCAAATTCACGGTCGATGTAAACCGGAAGCATTTCGGCGCCATTCTGCGCGAGGAAAGCCGTAATCTCCTCGGCGCTCTTGTCCTCCATATCGACGGGAAGAATGAGCACGTCGTCGCCCAGCGCTTCCTGTGCACGGGCAAGCGCGGGGAGTTCCGCGACACAAGGGGCGCACCAGGTCGCCCAGAGATTCAGCACCACGAAACGGCCCCTGAAATCGGCAAGGTTTGCGGGCGCGCCCGCGCCGTCGAAGAACCCGGCCTCGGGCGCCATCGGCGTGCCGTCCGTCGGCATCACGCCCGGAAGGGAGGCGGGAAGCGTCAAAGCGGCGGGAGCGCCATCGTTTGCGACCCCCTCGTCGTGGACAGGCGCGGGCCTATTCCCGTATAGGACGGCAAGGACGACAACCGTCGCGGCGGCGGTTCCCAAAGCAATCGCGAGCATTCGCGTCTGAGATTTCATTTGAGTGCCCCGAAAGGGTTAGACCGCTCATTACAGGGCCAAAGGCATTATCGCCATGACCACGAACAAAATGTGGGGCGGACGTTTCCGCCAGGGCCCCGCCTCCATCATGGAGGAAATCAATACGTCCATCGACTTCGACAAGCGCCTCGCCGCCGAAGACATAGCGGGCTCGCTCGCCCATGCCGACATGTTAGCGGCGAAAGGCATCATTGCGAAAGCCGATGCGGCCAAAATCCGCAAGGGCCTGACCGCGATCAAGCGCGAGATGGAAAAGGGAACCTTCCCCTTCCGGCGCGAATATGAAGACATTCACCTCAATGTCGAGGCGCGGCTGTCGGAGCTGATCGGCAAGGCCTCGGGCCGATTGCACACCGCCCGCTCGCGCAACGACCAGGTGGCGACCGATTTCCGGCTATGGGTCAGAAGCGCCTGCGAGCGCGCCGATGCGGGCCTTCTGGCCCTGCAACAGGCGCTGGTGAAACAGGCGGCCAAGCACACCGACACGATCATGCCCGGCTTCACCCATATGCAGCCCGCGCAGCCCGTGACCTTCGGCCATCATTGTCTCGCTTACGTCGAGATGGCCGAACGCGATCGCGCGCGGTTTGCGGATGCGCGCGCGCGCATGAATGAGTCGCCTTTGGGCGCGGCGGCGCTGGCGGGCACGCCTTACAAAATAGACCGCAAGATGACGGCGAAAGCGCTTGGCTTCGATGCGCCGATGCGCAACTCGCTCGATGCCGTCGCCTCGCGCGATTTCGCGCTGGAATATCTCGCGGCGGCCTCCATCGCGGCGACGCATCTGTCGCGCTTCGCCGAAGAGATCGTGCTGTGGACCTCGCCCGCTTACGGTTTCGTACGGCTGAGCGATTCCTTCTCCACCGGCTCGTCGATCATGCCGCAGAAGCGCAACCCGGATGCCGCCGAACTCGTGCGCGCCAAAGTCGGGCGCATACTCGGCGCGTTCACCGGATTGCTTGTGGTGGTGAAGGGGCTCGCGCTTGCTTACGCGAAGGACCTTCAGGAAGACAAGGAACCCGTCTTCGCCGCCGCCGATGCGCTCGATCTCGCGCTGGCCGCCATAGCGGGCATTGCGGGCGACATCACCGTCAACAAGCAGGCGATGCGCGCCGCTGCCGAGAAGGGCTATCCCACCGCGACCGATCTCGCCGATTGGGTGGTGACGAAATTGAACAGGCCCTTCCGTGAAGCCCATCACATCGCGGGCGCCGCCGTCGCGCGCGCCGAAGCGCTGGGCATCGGACTGGAAGCCTTGCCGCTCGAGGAATTGAAGAAAATCGAATCCGGCATCACGAAAGACATCTACAAGGTGCTGTCGCTCGATGCGTCGGTGCATGCGCGCACAAGCCTTGGCGGCACCGCGCCGGTGCGCGTCGCCGAACAGGTTGCGTTCTGGAAAGCGAGGCTGTCATGACGCGTTCACTTTTCTGCGCGCTGGCGCTTGTCCTTTTAGTGTCGGCTTGCGGCGTGAAAAACGATCTCGAAATTCCGTCGGGCCAGCCTGCAAACGCGGATGAAATCGATCCGTCGCGGCCGCCGCAGCTACTGGGCCAATGAGCGCAAAAGAAAAATGAATCATTTCGATTACAAGAATGGCGTGCTGTATGCCGAGGACGTCGCGCTGGATGGATTGGCGCGCGAAATCGGCACGCCCTTTTACTGCTATTCCACCGCGACGCTGACGCGCCATTACAACGTGTTTGCGGCGGCGCTGCCAAAAAGCGCGCTGGTCGCGTTTTCGGTGAAGGCGAACGGCAATCTTGGTGTTCTGAAAACGCTGGCCGAACTGGGCGCGGGCGCCGATGTCGTTTCGGGCGGCGAATTGAAGAAGGCGCTGGCCGCAGGCATTCCCGGCAACCGCATCGTGTTTTCCGGCGTCGGCAAGACCAAGGAAGAAATGAGCCTCGCGCTCAAAGCCGGCATCTATCAGTTCAATGTCGAGGGCGAACCCGAACTGGAAGCGCTGGACGAAGTCGCGCGCGCGCTGCACATGCGCGCGCCCGTCACCATCCGCGTCAATCCCGATGTCGATGCGAAGACCCACGCCAAGATCACCACCGGCACCGCAGAAACGAAATTCGGCATTCCCTGGACGAAAGCGCGCGACGTGTATGCCCATGCCGCGCGCCTTCGCGGAATCGAGATCGTCGGCGTGGATGTGCATATCGGTAGCCAGATCACCGAGCTTGCGCCGTTCGAGGCCGCGTTCCGGCGTGTCGTGGAACTGATCGCAGCCTTACGCGCCGACGGGCATAAGATTGCCCGAGCCGATCTCGGCGGCGGCCTCGGCGTTCCCTACAAGCTCGACAATACCCCGCCGCCCGCCCCCGACGCCTATGGCGCGCTGATCGCCAAAGTGACGGAAGGTCTTGATGTCCAGCTTGTGCTTGAACCCGGACGATTGATCGCGGCCAATGCCGGCATTCTCGTGTCCAAGGTCATTTATGTGAAGCCGGGCCTGGAAAAGACCTTCCTTGTCCTCGACGCCGGGATGAACGATCTCGTCCGTCCGGCCATGTATGACGCGCATCACGATATTCTGCCCGTCAAGGAACCCCGGCCCATCACCGCAAATCGGCGTTACGACGTGGTCGGCCCGGTATGCGAAACGGCCGATTTGTTCGCGCGGGACAGGGACTTGCCCGAGGCTGCCGCCGATGATCTGATGGCCTTGATGACCGCGGGCGCCTATGGCGCGGTGATGTCGTCGAGCTATAATGCCCGCGCTTTGGTACCGGAAGTTCTGGTCCATGGCGCAAAGTGGTGCGTGGTACGCCCACGCGTAACGCAAGAAGCGCTGATCGCGCTGGATCGGATTCCGGACTGGTTTGACGACGGAAGTCGGAGCTAATCCCGAAAAGCCCTCGGAGGCGAAATTTCGCCATGCCGAGTGGATGGTCTTGGCCGGACGGGCGATCGTCCTTTGGGAGCGCGTCTGGCCCGCTTTGTGGCGCGGTCTCGTTGTTATCGGCGTCTATGCCATTCTCGCCCTTCTCGGCATCCTCGAAATGCTGCCCTCGCCCGCGCGGGTCGTCCTGCTCGGCCTCGTCGGCGTCAGCCTTTTCGTTCTCTACTGGAAATCCTTCGGACCTTTGCGGATGCCGCAATGGGCCGATGGCGCACGCCGCCTCGAAATCGACAGCGGCCTCGCCGATCGCGCGCTGACCGAAGGCAATGACCACCTCGCCGCCGGACACAATGATCCGCTGACCGCGAAATTGTGGAGGCTGCATATGTTGCGGCTTCTGGCGGGCGCGAAAAACCTGCGCCTGAAGTGGCCCTCACCCAAATTGCAGCGCCATGACCGTTACGGCGTGCGCTTTGCCGTGCTCGCCGCGTTGATCGCTGCGTTCTTCTATGCCGGGTCCAATGCCGTTCCGCGGTTGCAGACGGCCCTGATGCCGCCACTCGCCGATCCGGGCGAAGATGTGCTGTTCAACGCATGGGTATCGCCGCCGCCCTATACCGCGCTGCCGCCACAGACATTGGCGGAAGGCACGACGCCGGGCAGCGGCACCATCACCGTGGCGACGGGCAGCAAATTATCGCTCCGTCTGCGCGATAAGGGCGCATTTCCCCGGCTCGTCGTGATGCCGTCGGAAGAATTGATCGAATTCGTCGAAACCGAGGGCGGCTTCGAGGCCGAAATCACCCTGACGCGTGAAGTGCATATCGTCGCCGAAATCGGCGTGCGGCCGCTCGGCGACTGGCAGTTCAACATCATTCCCGACGAATCGCCGACCATCGAATTTGCCGAAACGCCCAAAGCCGACGAACATCGCGCGACCGTTTTCAGCTACAAGGCCGCGGACGATTACGGCATCGCCGATGCCATGGCGCGCATTGTGCCCGAAGCCAATCCCGAGGCGCCGCCGCTTCTGGTGCCGCTTGCACCGCCCGCCAATGCGCGACAGGCCGCGCAATCCATCGCCCGCGATCTGACGGCGCATGGCTATGCCGGAGCAGTGGTGCAGGTCACGCTGATCGCGACCGATGGCGCGGGCCAGACGGGCGAAAGCAAACCCGTAACCTTCAAACTGCCGGAGCGCATTTTCACGCATCCGCTGGCGCGCGCGATCATCGAACAGCGCAAGGGACTTGCCGTGAACGGCGATCAGGGACGCGAGACTGCCGAAGCCGCGATGGAGGCTCTGTCCATCGGGCCGGAACTTTTTTACGGGGACGATTACGGCGTTTATCTCGGTATTCGCGCCATCCGCCACCGCCTCGCCAACATCCGCAGCGAGGAAGAAAAAGAACCATCCATGAGCCTGATGTGGGACATGGCGGTGGCGCTGGACGAAGGCGAACTTGCCGACGCCCTCGAAGCATTGCGCGCGGCGCAGGATGCGTTGGCCGACGCCATCCGCCGCGGCGCTTCGGAAGAAGAAATCCAGGAATTGATGGACCGCATGCGCCAGGCCATGGCGCGCTACATGCAGCAGCTCGCCCAGAACGCGCAGCCCGGCCAGATGGGCCAGATGCCGCCCGGTGGCCAGATGATGAGCGCCGATGATCTCGAAGCGCTGATGCAGGCCATCGAAGACCTCGCCCGCACCGGCAATGCCGAAGAGGCGGCGCAGCTGCTCGCTGGCCTAATGGCCATGCTGGAAAACATGCAGATGGTGCAGGGCCAGGGCGGGCAGCCCGGCCAGCAGGGTCAACAGGGCCAGGCCGGCCCGCAACAGGAAGCCATACAGGGCCTTGGCGACCTGATGGGCCAGCAGCGCCAATTGATGGACCGCACCTTCCGCGCTCAGCGCGGCCAGCAAGGCCAACAGGGTCAAGGCCAACAGGGTCAACAGGGACAGCCCGGCGAAGGCCAGCAGGGCAACACCCCTTCCGGCCCCGGACAGCCCGGCGAGGGGCAGGCCCAGCAGGGCCAGCAATTCGGCGACAATGGCCAACCGGGTCCCGGCGGCCTCGCGCAGGAACAGCAGAATCTGAACGAAACGCTGCGCGGCATCATGCAGGGCCTTGCCGAAAACGGTCAGCCCGCGCCCGACGGGTTGGCGGGTGCCGGCCAGGCCATGAGCGAGGCCGAGGGCAATCTGCAAAGCGATCAGTATGGCGCCGCGACCGAAGCGCAGCAGGAAGCATTGAACCAGATGCGGGCGGGCGCGCAGGAGCTTGCACGCAATTTGAATCAGAACGGCCAGCAGGGCGCGCAGGCTAACGGCGCGCTCAATGAAGATCCTCTGGGTCGCCGTCAGGGCGGCAACAATCCCGTCGGGCGGTTAATGGAAGGCTTGCCGGCGCAATCCGATCTGCAGCGCGCGCGCGAAATCCTCGACGAACTGCGCCGCAGGGCCGCCGAGCTGGGCCGCAGCCAGGAAGAACTCGATTACATCGAACGCCTGCTCGACTTCTTCTGACGTAAAGCATCTGGCCGCGCGGTGTAACGCGCGCAGCCTCCTCAAGGACCGCAGACTTGCACTCCGGCAAACTCGATACGCCTCGGGCCGATACGCCGTGGAAGGCACTTGCCGCAGTGAACATCGCGGCGATTATTTTTGGCACCACCGGATTGTTCGGAAAACTGGATGTATCGCCGGTGTGGATCACCGCCGGACGCGGCGGTTTCGCGGCGCTCACACTGCTCGTTCTTGGAATCCTATGGCGCGCATCCTTCCGCATTCACCGCTCTTTTTGGACCCGCCTTGTCGCCACCGGCATTCTTCTGGCGCTGCATTGGCTGACCTTTTTCATTTCCGTGCAGATGGCGGGCGTTGCGGTCGCGACGCTGACCTTCGCCACCTTTCCCCTGTTCACCGTCGTCATCGACGCCTTTGCGCGGCGGCGCATGCCGGGCCTCATCGAGATCGGCGAGGGGCTCGCCATTGTGATCGCGGTCGCGCTCCTCGTCGGAACGGGATTGCCGGACACGATCACGGCGCAGGAAGGCGCGATCATCGGCCTCGGATCGGCGGTGTCATTCGCGTTGTTTTCTATCGGCAGCCAGCGTCTTGGCGTGAAGGTGAACGCGGTCGCGCTGTCGTTCTACCAGAATGTTGTCGTCGTGCTGTTTCTGCTGTGCGCGCTGCCCTTTGCTGACCGCGCGCCCTCGGGCGCAGGCTGGGCGATCATCGCCGTGCTCGGAACGCTGGCCACGGCCTTCATCCATCAACTCTATTTTTACGGGCTGCGACATTTGCCGGCGTCGGTGTGCGGCGGATTCGTCGCGCTCGAACCCGTTTATGCGATTGTCTTCGCGGCGCTTCTTTTCAACGAGCCGATAGGCTTCGGCGTCGTGTTCAGTGGCGCGCTGATCATTGGTGCGTCGCTGCTTCTGTTGCGGCGCTCGAGAACACCGGCGGCGCTGTAAGGCAGGTTACGAAGAAGCTATCCGTATCTGCGGCAGGCCGCGCCCCGCGCCATTGCGATCCATGCCATAGCCATAGAGAAAATCGCGCCCCGCTTCGAAGCCCACATAATCGGCCTCCCATTCGCGATTCGGATGGCGTTTGGCGACCGCCACGGCAGAAACAATGTCGGCAGCGCCCGCCGCGAATAATAGCTCGCGCGCTCTGCCGAAGGTCGCGCCGGTATCCAGCACGCCGTCCAGCAGAAGAACGGTTTTTCCGCGTACCGCATCGGTCGGCGGTTTCAGCGTCAGAACATCGCCCGGCGTTTCTTCGCCGCCATAGGCGCGCAACCACATGAATTCCGTGGGAAGGTCGAGGCCCGCACGCGACAGCGCGCGCAAAAGGTCAGCCGCGAACATGAAAGCGCCCACTAGTATGGGCACGGCGATATCGGGACGCCTGGCGCCGCCGGCAATGGCGGCAGCCATTTCCTCGACGCGGCGCGCGATGGCGCCTTCCGAAAAAAGGATGGTTTCTCCGGCCGCTTCGCGCATGAAGCGGTGTCCTTTCTCGTCAGGGCCGCGCGATTGTGGCCACGAAGCGTATGTCGGCGCGGCGCGTTTCGGGCGGCGGATTAGGAAGGCGCGTCACGAAGGGCATCGACTGCCCGGGCTGCAGCGTGCGTGCGTCGGGAATGACGGTCCAGGCATACAGCTCGCGTTCTTCGAAATCGCGCAGGCTTATGTAAATTTCGGGGACCGGCAGTTCGCGAGTGGTTACATTCTCGACGCGCCCGGTAATATGCAGATAGGGCTCGCCCCCTTCGACATCCTGATCCTGCGTTACATCGGCAAAGCTGAGGCCAACGGTATTCACCGGCAGGTGGAGAAGCGTGTAAAAGGATGCGCTTTGCGGCCAGAACGACGCGATTTCGTTGCGATAATTCACGGCGGCCCAGATAAACCCGCCGATAAACAGAAAGAGCGCCAGCCATCCGAACAGCAGCGAGGGACGAAACCCTCTTTCGTCACCCTCATCTTCCCTCTCCTCTTCGCCGCTTATCGCCGCACGCATCGGGCGCGGGGCGGGCGGAGGAACAACAATCGGATCGGGATCGAGTTCGACATCGCTGTCGGACGCGGCCTGAAACCACACTTCGAGACATTTGGCGCAACGGACATTCAGTCCCGGCGGCGCAATGCGCGAACGCTCGGTCTGATAGCGTGTACCGCAGGAGGGGCAGGTGAGAATCATATTGTCCCCAGGCTAAACAATTTCTGGCGCATAGGCCCGCCGCTGGCAAGCATTCCACAGCACCGTGCGCCGCCCGCCCTCTTTACGGTGGATCGGACGTGGCGGGACAGAGCGCCGCCCGCTATGCTGAACCTCAATTCGTCATGTCGGGATTCGCGGGAACATAGTGGTCCGTTTTGAGAATGTCGGAATGCGCTATGGCGCCGGACCGGAAATTTTGCGCGATCTGACATTCGCGCTGGAACCGGGCTCGTTCAGTTTTCTTACCGGACCCTCGGGCGCCGGCAAGAGCACGTTGCTCAAAATGATCTTCCTCGCGGAAAAGCCGTCACGCGGATTGATTTCGCTGTTCGGGCAGGACCTCGCGGTGCTGCGCCGCCACGATCTTCCCCCCTTGCGCCGCCGCATCGGGACGGTGTTCCAGGAATTTCGCCTGCTGAACCACATGTCGGTCTTCGACAATGTGGCGCTTCCCTTGCGCATCGCGGGGAAAAAGGGCGGCGACTATGCGCGCGATGTCGAGGAACTGCTTACCTGGGTGGGGCTCGGCAACCGCATGCATGCCAAACCCCCGACGCTTTCCGGCGGCGAACAGCAGCGCGTTGCCATTGCCCGCGCGGTGGTGGCGAAGCCCGATCTGCTGCTGGCCGACGAACCGACAGGCAACGTCGATCCCGATATGGGGCGGCGGCTGATTCGGCTGTTCGTCGAGCTGAACCGCTTCGGCACCACCGTGATGATCGCCACTCATGACCGCGCGCTCATCGAAAGCACACCGGCGCGCGAGTTGCGGCTGGTCGACGGCAATCTGGTGGAAATGCCGAATAAGCATCTGGGACCCAACGGATGAGCGCCGCTACACAAAAACGCGCGCGCCGCATCCTGCCGCGCGAGAAGGGCGCGGCGCCGCTCGATGTCATGATCGGCGTGATGGCCTTTCTCGCCGCGCTCGCGCTGGGCGGCGTTTTGATCGCCGAACGCGCAGCGGAAACCTGGCAGGGCGGGTTGACGGGCCGTCTCAGCGTACAGATTCTGACCGAGGATGGTGTGCCGCCCGATGCCGAGATCGCCGCCGCGCTGAATCTTTTGCGCGCGACGCCAGGCATTGTGTATGCCGGCGCACTCAGCGACGAAGAAAATCTTGCGTTGATCGAACCCTGGCTCGGCGACGACACGCTGATCGAGGCGCTGCCTTTTCCGCGCATGATCGATGTGCAGCTGGAGCCGGGCGCGATGATCGACATCGCAACGCTCCGCACAAGGCTGTCTCAGGTCGCACCGCATAGCGTGCTCGATGATCATGCCCGCTGGGTCGAACGCCTGCAGGGCACCGCCAATGCCGTGCTGTTCGGCGCGCTGGCGATCCTTGCGCTCATCGCCATCGCCACCGCTTCGTCGGTGGCCTTTGCGACACGCGCAGGGCTGGCCGCACACCGCGAAATGGTGGAACTTCTGCACCTGATGGGGGCGCAGGACCGCTTCATCGCCCGCGCTTTCGAATGGCATTATTTCACCGGAGCGCTGGCGGCGGCGGCCTTTGGCGCCATTGCCGCCGGAGGGGCCTTTCTTGCCGCCGGAGGGCTGGAGGAATTCGGCGTTTCCGCCGTTTCCTTCCTGCCCCCGCTTGGCCTCAGGGTCGAGGAACTACCCTGGCTGCTGATCGTTCCGGCCGCCGCCGCCGTGATCGCTTGGGTCACGGCGCGGCTGTCTGTACTATCGGCCCTGCGCGCTTTCTACTGACGGATATCAAAGGCTTGGAAACGACGTCCTCCTCTCCGTTTCGCGGCATCGTTTTCCTTCTCCGCGCGGTCGCGTTTGCGGCCGTCATTTACGCGGCGGGCTTTCTTGTTTTTCTTTTTACGCTGCCGAAGCCCAATGGCGTTGCACCAGAGGGGGTGACCGCCGACGCCATTGTCGTACTGACCGGACAGGACCGCAGGCTGGAAGCAGCGGTCGATCTGCTGGAGCGCGGCGCGGGGCAAAGGCTGCTGATAACCGGCGTCAATCCCGAGACGAAGAAGGAAGAATTGCGTCAGCTGCTGAGCGGCGGCAAGGCCTTCGATTGCTGCGCCGATCTTGGCTTCGAAGCCGCCGACACGCGCGGCAATGCGCATGAGGCCGCGGCCTGGGCCAACGCGCATGGCTATAACAGCCTCGTCGTCGTGACCGGCTTCGATCACATGCCACGCAGCCTTCTGGAATTCGCTGCCGAAATGCCGGATGTGATGCTCATTCCCTATCCCGTGGGTCGACCAAACGATGCCGGAACGATATCGGGACGTCTGCCGCGCCTGCATGGCGAATACGCAAAGTATCTTGCGAGCTGGGCGCGCATCACGCTGATGCCGGGCAGCGCCGCATCGTGACGCGATTCCTTCCGTGATCCTTTTTCGCTCACTCCTCTTTCATGTCTGGTTTCTCATCGTCTCGGTCGTGATGTTTCTCGGCGCGATACCCCTTTTTCTTGGCCCGCGCATCGCTGTCATCCGTGCGGCGCAAATCTGGGCGCATTTGCAGCTCTGGGGACTTCGCGTGTTCTGCGGCCAGACCTATGAGGTGCGGGGGAGAGAACATATTCCGAACGGCGCAGCGCTGGTCGCCTCGAAACATTATTCGATGTGGGAGACCATCGCCTTCATGGTGCTGGTCGATGATCCCGCCATCGTCTTGAAGCGCGAGCTTTTAAACGTGCCTTTTTACGGGTGGTACGGACGAAAAATGGGAATGATCCCCATCGACCGCTCGGGCAAAGCCAGCGCCCTGCGTGCACTGAAGCATGCCTCGGACCAGGCCGTGGCGGACAGGCGCCAGATTGTTATTTTCCCCGAAGGGACAAGACGCAAAGTCGGTGCAGCGCCGGATTACAAGCCCGGTGTCGCCGGGCTTTACAGCGGATTGAACGTGCCTTGCGTGCCGGTGGCGCATACGTCCGGGCTTTTCTGGCAGGGCGGATGGAAACGCCATCCCGGTACCATTCTGATCGAATTTCTGCCGCACATCCCGGCCAGACTAAAGCGCGCCGAATTCATGCGCGAACTCGAAACGCGCATCGAGACGGGGACGAATAATTTGTTGCGCGCGGCACAGAGCATCTGATCGAACCGGACGGAAAATTCGATGCCCAAAGACGGTGTGCCCAAAGACGATGTGACGTTCATTCTCTCCAAAGACGAAGCGCTGGTGCTTTTCGAGTGGCTCTTTACGGCAAAGGCGCTTAGCCGCCTGCCGGACGAAGGGACTGCCGAAGAACGGGTATTCTGGAGGCTGGAAGGGATACTGGAAAAGACGCTGGCCGAGCCTTTCCGGTCCGATTATGCGGCGCTGGTGGAGGCCGCCCGACTTCGGCTTCTGGCCGACGGCGATTAGCCTATCGAACGAGAACAAAGCGGGAACTTTTGCTTTGACTCTTTAGCCGGGGAGGCGTTTATTTGCCCGTCTTAAGGGGAAATTTGTTCCCTCTCTCCCCATACAGGGAGGGAAATTTGCAGGCCGTTATGGACACGCTTTCACACCAGATCTGGGACATGAAATACCGGTTCAAGGAACCGGACGGCACGCCCATCGACCGCAATTTCGAGGAAAGCTGGGCGCGCGTGGCGCTGGCGGCCGCCGGCGCGGAAGCGCCCGAACGCCGCCGCGAATGGGCGCATGCCTTCGCCCGCGCACTCTCCGATCATCGCTTCCTGCCGGCCGGCCGCATTCTGGCCGGCGCCGGCACGGGCCGCAGCGTGACGCTGTTCAACTGTTTCGTGATGGGCCGGATCGAGGACGATCTCTCCGGCATCTTCTCGCATTTGCGCGAGGCCGCGCTCACCATGCAGCAGGGCGGCGGCATCGGCTACGATTTTTCGACGCTGCGCCCCAAAGGCGCGGAAGTGAAAGGCGTCGGCGCGGACGCGTCAGGCCCTCTCTCCTTCATGGATGTGTGGGATTCCATGTGCCACACCATCATGTCGGCGGGCGCAAGGCGCGGCGCGATGATGGCGACGATGCGCTGCGACCATCCCGATATCGAAGATTTCATCGACGCCAAGCGCGACCCGAAACGCCTTCGTAATTTCAATCTCTCGGTGCTCGTCACCGACGCCTTCATGGCGGCGGTCGAGAAGAACGAATCCTGGCCGCTGGTCTTTAACGGCAAAACCTATCGCAGCGTCGAGGCGCGCGCGCTGTGGGATCGCATCATGCGCGCGACCTATGATGCCGCCGAGCCCGGCGTCATCTTCATCGACCGTATCAACAGGCTGAACAATCTTTCCTATTGCGAGACGATTTACGCCACCAATCCCTGCGGCGAGCAGCCGCTGCCGCCCTATGGCGCGTGTCTCCTCGGCTCGATCAATCTTGCGAGGCTCATCACGCGGCCCTTCACGGCGGAGGCGCGGCTCGATGAGGGCGAGCTTGCCCATCTCACCCGCGTCGCGGTGCGCTTTCTCGACAACATCATTGAAGTTTCGCGCTTTCCGCTGCCCCAGCAGGCCGAAGAAGCCAAGGCCAAGCGCCGTATCGGCCTTGGCGTGACGGGCCTCGCCGATGCGCTTCTCTTCTGCCGCACGCGTTACGGTTCGGTTGAAAGCCTTGCGCTGATCGAACGCTGGCTGAAGATCGTGCGCGATGCCGCCTATAATGCTTCCGCCGATCTCGCCGCCGAGAAGGGTCCGTTCCCGCTATTCGACCGCGATGCCTATCTCGCCCAGCCCAATATCAAGGCGCTGCCCGAAGACATCCAGGACAAAATTGCACAGCACGGCATTCGCAACGGGCTTCTGACGTCGATTGCGCCGACCGGTACCATCTCGCTGTTCGCCGACAATATGTCGAGCGGCATCGAGCCTGTCTTCGCCTATTCCTATACGAGACGCGTCTTGATGCCGGACGGCACACGCCGCGAGGAACGCGTTTCCGATTATGCCTATCGCAAATTCCGTTCGCTGTTCGGCGAGGAGGCCGCGCTTCCCGATTATTTCGTGAACGCGCAGAATCTTTCGCCCGAGGATCATGTCGCGGTGCAGGCGGCGGCGCAGAAATATGTCGACTCTTCGATTTCCAAGACCATCAACTGTCCGGAAGATCTTTCGTTCGAGGCGTTCAAAAGCGTCTATCACGCGGCCTATGCCAATGGTTGCAAGGGCTGCACCACCTATCGCCCGAATGACGTGACAGGCTCGGTGCTCGCGGTGGATACTCCGTTGAAAGCAGTGGAAGCGCCCGTGGCTCTCGCGGCGCCGCTGCCAAATTATCCGCGTGTTCTGCCTGCTGCGTCTTCCGGCGCGGCCCCTTCCTCGCCCGCAATGCCGGCGGCGGCTGTCGCATTCGTGCCGGTAAAAGACGAGCGGAGAATGCCGGGCGGGGTCGTCTATATGACGAAGCCGCTGGACCGTCCGGGCGAGTTGCCCGGCAATACCTACAAGGTGCGCTGGCCCGATCTCGATCACGCCTTCTACATCACGATCAACGATATCGAGCAGGACGGGCGGCGCAGGCCCTTCGAGATTTTCATCAACTCGAAAAACATGGAGCACTACGCCTGGACCGTGGCGCTGACGCGCATGATCTCGGCCGTGTTCCGGCGCGGCGGCGATGTCAGTTTCGTGGTCGAGGAATTGAAGGCCGTGTTCGATCCGCATGGCGGGCAATGGATGGGCGGGCGTTATGTGCCGTCGCTACTCGCCGCTATCGGCGAAGTGATCGAAACCCATCTCGTCGCCATCGGCTTCATGCCGGACAAGAACGAGAGCGAAACCGACGCCGAACGCGCCGCCGCGGCGGAAGCCGTGGCGGAAGGAAGCCCCGCGCGACGCTGCCCGCGCTGCAGCGCCCCCGGTTTCGTGCGGCTCGAAGGCTGCGACACCTGCGTCTCCTGCGGCTATTCAAAATGCGGGTAAGCGGGCAGCGCTAACGCTTCGCGCTCTTCCCTTCCCCCTTACGGGGGGAAGGTGAGATAAGAGGACATGTCCTATTCGAACCGCCTTTATCTCTACGCTCCTTTCGCGCTGCTGCTGTTGCTCGCACTTGGTTACTCGGCCTATTGGTATCTGGTCGCGAACCGCATTGATGCCGAGCTGGAGCGCCTTAATCGCAGCGAAGCCATCCCCGGCGTCACGCTCGCCTTTGCCGAAAAGCGGGTCGGCGGATTTCCCTTCCGTTTCGACATAACACTCGAAGGCGTGACGCTGGCCTCCACAGCGGATAATGGCGCCACCGCGTGGCGTGCCGAGCGCATCGCGCTGCATGCGATGAGCTATGGCCGCGCGCTCTACATTCTGGAAGCCGACGGTTTACAGACCTTCTCCTGGCCGCGCGCGGACGGCACGCTCAATATTCTTCAGGTGACGCCCGGCATTGCGCGGGCAAGCGCCTATGTCGTCGACGGCGCGCTGGCGCGGTTCGATATCGATGTGCTGAATGTCTCGGGTGAGGATGTTTCGCAAGGCGCTGCGCCGGAGCGGAATTTCTCCGCCGCGCGGGCGCAATTGCATCTTCTGGCGAGAGACGACAACACGATGGCGCTGGTCGCAAGCCTTGATGCCGCGCAGATCGGTAGCGGCTATCGCCCCGCGCTGGGGCCCGATCTGTCGCGCGTGCGCATCGAGGGTCATTTCACGGAGGCCCAGCATTTCGACACCTTGCGCGCCGGTACCGCCGTTATGCGGGACGCGCTGGAAGCGTGGCGCGAAGCGGGCGGCACCCTGATTCTCAATCCGATCGAGGCCGCATGGGGCGGCACGCAGCTGATGGGAGAAGGAACACTAGCTTTAGACGAGGAGCATCATTTTGCCGGGACGATCAGTGCGCACCCCGAAGACCCGGTGAGTTTTCTCGGCGCGCTGGCGCAATCGGAAATGATTCCGGCGGATGCGCGGGCGCAACTCCAAGTCTTTCGCCAGTTCGCGGGCGCCATGCCCGGCACGCTCGATATTCCAATACGACTGGAAGCCACGCTTCCTTTTGGCGATGCGCCGGTGACGCCGGTTCTCGCATTTCAGCAGGGCCCCAATGCCTTCGCCACCGGAATGGTGGTGACATTCAGCAGCGGCGCGGTGCCATAGTCATTTGTCCTGGCCCGCGTGGACGCGCGGGCGGATGGGTGGCCCGGTCAAGCCGGGCCATGACGAAGGTCAGTTTTTCTCTTTTCCGCTGCGGCCGAAATTCGGCGCCGCGGTGTCTTGCCCCGCCTCGACGATCGAACGACGGATGGCGCGGGTGCGCGTGAAAAGATTGAACAGCGCATCGCCATCGCCCCAGCGGATCGCGCGCTGCAGCGCCGCCAGATCCTCATTGAAGCGCCCAAGCATTTCGAGCACAGCGTCGCGGTTGTTGAGGAAAATATCGCGCCACATGGTCGGGTCCGACGCCGCAATACGGGTGAAGTCCCGAAAGCCGCTGGCGGAGAATTTGATGACTTCGCTCTGCGTAACCGTTTCGAGATCCGCCGCCGTCCCGACAATGTTGTAGGCGATCAGATGCGGCAGATGGCTGACGATGGCGAGCACGAGGTCATGGTGCTTCGGCTCCATCACCTCGACATTGCTGCCGAGCTTCTCCCAATAGGTTTTGAGCTTTGCGACCGCATCGACATCCGTGCCGGGCGGCGGCGTCAGAATGCACCAGCGGCCGTCGAACAGTTCTGCGAAACCGGAATCGGGCCCTGATTGTTCGGTGCCCGCGATCGGATGGCCGGGAATGAAATGAACGCCTTCCGGCACAAATGGCCCGACATCGCGCACCACCGCCATCTTCACCGAACCGACATCGGTGATGATGGCGCCCCGTTTCAGATGCGGACCGAGTTCCGAGGCAATCTCGGCAAAAGAGCCGACGGGCGTCGCCAGCACGACAAGATCGGCGTTCTTCACGCATTCCGCGAGATCGCCATGGAGCGAATCCGCGAAACCGATTTTCTCGGCGACCGCGCGCGTTTCCGGACGACGGGCGTAACCCGCGATGTGACCCGCGAGGTTCGCGCGCCGCATAGCATGCGCCATCGAGGAGCCGATAAGGCCGATGCCTATCAGCGCGACATTGCCGAACAGAGGCGAGGAATCGGGCGCGCTCATTTCGCGGCCAAGAATTTTTTCAAGGCCGCGAGGAAAGCGAGATTCGCCTCTTCGGTGCCGACGGTGAGCCGCAGGCAATTGGGAAGCTTGTAGGATTCCATCCGGCGCAGAATAAGCCCGTGCGAGATCAGAAATTGATCGGCCTCGGGCGCGGTCTTGCCGCCCGATTCGGGGAAATGGATGAGTACGAAATTGCCCGCGCTGTCATCGACGCGCAAACCCAGCGCGCGGATGTCCTGCGTCAGTTTCGTGCGCCATATTTCATTGTGCCGCATGGCGTGGTCGGTAAACTCGCGGTCGTTAAGGGCTGCGATCGCCGCATGCTGGGCGACAATGTTGACATTGAAGGGCGCGCGCACGCGGTTCATCGTGTCCGCAACGTGACCCGGGCAATAGGCCCAGCCGACGCGCAGGCCCGCAAGGCCGTAGATTTTCGAGAAGGTGCGCGTCGCCACGACATTGTCGAATGTCGCTGCCATTTCGATACCGTCATCGTAATCGTTCTTGCGCGCATATTCGGCATAGGCGGCGTCGATCACGAGCAGCGTGGACGCAGGCAATCCCGCATGCAGACGCCGCATCTCATCCGACGACAGATAGGTTCCCGTCGGATTGTTGGGATTGGCGATGTAGACGAGACGCGTGCGCGCCGTCACCTGTTCCAGCACGGCGTCGACATCGAATTTCAGATGGGGCTCCGGCACTTCGATGGGAATGGCGCTGTTGGCAAGCGTCGAGATTTTGTAGACGAGAAAGCCGTGCGCGCTCATCACCACTTCGTCCTTCGGACGAAGATAGCAATTGGCGAGGAGCGTGAGGATTTCATCCGAGCCATTGCCGCAGACAATGCGGGCGGCATCGAGGCCATAGAAATCCGCAATCGCTTCGCGGAGAATACGCGCGCTCCCCTCAGGGTAGAGCCCGACGGTCGAAAGCGCGCGTTCGGCGGCCTTCAACGCATGAGGACTGGGGCCGAAGGGCGTTTCGTTGGACGACAATTTGTAGACGCGTTCCGCGCCCGGCGCTTCGGCGCGTCCGCCGACATAGGCCTTGATGTCGAGAATGCCGGGTTTGGGAGACAGGGTCATCGCGCCACCGGGACAAGAACGATCGGGTTGGCGTAGCCGCCGACCGGCGTAACGCGCAGCACCGCGTCGCCCGCCGCCGTCTGAAGGGCCGCGAGACGCGGATCATTGGCCGGCACAAAACCGTTTACGGCGAGCAGCAAAATGCCGTCTCCGCCTTTCTCGGTCGCCTGTCCGGCAGAGATCAGGCTGGTCTCCAACCCGGCGGCTTTCAGCAGCGTATTGAGACTCGCCCGGCTCAGGCCAGCTTCGGTTTCGATCAGCACCAGCGTCGTATCATCGCCCGAGGGCTCATGCTCGACCGGGCCGATGGCAAAGGCCGTCGGCTGGTTTTCCTCGGGATGCACAATGAAGGGAAGCTTCGCAATGATGCGCGGACCGGACTGGCCGGGCGCGGCAAGCTGCGCCCACCAGGGAACGCCCTGCTCTTCCATATCGGGCAGTGGGACGACACCCAGCGAATCCACTTCGAGCGCGCATTCCTGCACGACGGCCGAGGCGCGCGAATGGCCGCGCACCGGCGTCAGCGATCCGAAATGCGCGTGCGCGAGATCGAGGAACGCCATCTGATTGTCGCCGGTGAAGACATGGACCTGAAACTTCGTCTGCCCTTGGAGGCTTGCGGCGATGATTTCGCGCCAGATGCGCACGACGACGCGGCGCGGCAGGTCACCTTTGTGGCGCGCCAGCAGGCGGTACAGAATCTGCGCTTCGCGCGCGGGATGAATGGCGGGCGCGCGCTTCTCGCCGCTGTCGCTCGCGGCGTGCTTCACCTTCGCGATCGAACGCGTGATTTCCGTGCGGCGGATCAGAAGGTCGTGCAGCTGATCGTCGAGCGCGTCGATCTCGGCCCGGAGCCCACCCAGCGTTTCGGTCCTATTGCTCATGCCACGTCTAGCCAAATTCCGTTTGCCGAAGCCCGGCCTTAGGAAAGCCGGGATGCCGGGGAGAGGCGCGCCTTAAGCGGCGCTTCCCGCAGCGGGGCGTATAGATACGAGGCAAGCTGGAAAAAGCAAAGCGATCCACCGGCTTTTCTTACCCCGCCCAAGGCTTTAAGCCTGAGGCCGTAAGGGAGAAGAGGGGCGTCAAGGTGTTCCTGGCCGAAACCGGATGGCTTACCCGCGCCCTCACCCGGCGGACCGTGAGCGAGCTTTCGCCGCTTCTCAATGTCGGCAGCTCCACGCGCGCCTTGCGTGAAACCCACCAGCCCTGGACGGAGAGACTCCTGTTCGCGCCGCTGAAAGCGCGCGGCGTGAGGGTCATCCACCTCGATATGCGCGAGGGCGAGGGCATCGATATCAAGGCCGATATTCTCGACGATGCCGATCTTGAACGCGTACGCGCCTTACGGCCAAAGGCTATCCTTTGCTGCAATATTCTCGAACATGTGCGGGCGCCGGAGCGCCTCGCCGCGCGCTGCTGCGAGATTGTCGGGCCCGGCGGCTATGTGTTCGTGACCGTCCCCTACAGTTATCCCCGCCACCGCGATCCCATCGATACGCTCTACCGTCCTGCGCCGGAGGCGTTGAAGGCCCTGTTCGCGGGGGCCGACATGGTCGAGGGGGAGATTGTCGATGTCGGGGAATCCTACCGCGACCAGGTGAAGAAGCGCCCTCTGATCCTCTTCCGGCATCTCTTCCGCCTACCCTTCCCGTTTATCGGCTTCGAGGACTGGCTCCACTCCATGAAGAAGCCCTACTGGCTCCTCCACAATTACCGGGTGAGCTGCGCCGTATTCCGCGTCAAAGGCGACCCCGAGGGGGAGGCGCGTTGACTTCGCGGCCCCCCGGTCCTAGCAAAACGTCCCCCGAAAGGGCGTTATGGTTCAAGGCCGAGGCGTTGACGAGTTGAGCGAAACCCTGATTCCCCGTTTCCTGAGGCCGATGAAGGCGCCGGGCGAGAATGCCGGCTACGCGCTGGAGCTCGGCCCGGAGCACCCGCTGGTGCTCGATTCCGGGAAGGTTCTGTCGCCCCTCACCATCGCCTATATCACCTATGGCACGCTGAACGCCGAGCGCAGCAATGCGGTGCTCATTACGCACGCGCTGACCGGCGACCAATTCGTCGCCAGCACCCATCCCGTGACGGGCAAGCCCGGCTGGTGGGACCTTGCCGTCGGCCCCGGCAAGCCGATCGATACCGACCGCTTCTTCGTCATCTGCGCCAATGTACTGGGCGGCTGCATGGGCACCACCGGCCCGGCTTCCATCGATCCCGCCACCGGCAAGATCTACGGCCTGAATTTTCCGCTCGTCACAATCCGCGACATGGTGCGCGCGCAGGCGATGCTGCTCGATCAACTCGGCATCGAGAAGCTTCTCTGCGTCATCGGCGGCTCGATGGGTGGCATGCAGGCGTTGCAATGGGCGGCGACATACCCCGAGCGCGTCTTCTCGGCGATGCCGATTGCGACCGGCGCGCGCCATTCGGCGCAGAATATCGCGTTTCACGAAGTCGGACGTCAGGCCATCATGGCCGATCCCGATTGGCGCGGCGGCGACTACAATTCCTTCGACGTTCATCCATCGAAGGGGCTCGCCGTTGCGCGCATGGCCGCCCACATCACTTATCTCTCGGAAGCGGCGTTGCAGCGCAAATTCGGACGCGAATTGCAGGACCGCCAGGCGTTGTCCTTCGGCTTCGATGCTGATTTCCAGATCGAATCCTATCTGCGCCACCAGGGCATGACCTTTGTCGACCGCTTTGACGCCAATTCGTACCTCTACATCACGCGGGCGATGGATTATTTCGATCTCGCGGCGGATTTCGACGGTGTGCTGGCGGAGGCCTTTCGCGGCACCAAAGCGCGGTTCTGCCTCGTGTCCTTCACCAGCGACTGGCTGTTCCCGACCTCCGAGAACAAGCGCATTGCGCATGCGCTGAATGCGTCGGGCGCGAATGTGAGCTTCGTCGAAATCGAAAGCGACCGCGGACATGACGCGTTCCTGCTCGACGAGCCCGAACTCTTTCAGGTGATGCAGGGCTTCCTCGGCTCCGCGGCTTCCGCACGGGGCGTGAAATGACACGCGCAGGACTTCCTTCCAGAGCCGATCTGCGTCCGGACCTTGCGGCGATTGCCGACATGATTCCGGAAGGCACGCGCGTGCTCGACATCGGCTGCGGCGACGGCGCGCTGCTGGAATATCTCGTCAAGGTGAAGCAGGTCGACGGACGCGGGCTTGAGCTTATTCAGACCAACGTCAATCAATGCGTCGCGCGCGGGCTTTCGGTTGTGCAGGGCGACGCCGACACGGATCTTTCGGAATACCCCTCCGGGATTTTCGACATCGTTATCTTAAGCCAGACGATCCAGGCGACGTGGCAGCCGGAATATGTGCTGAACGAGCTGTTGCGAATTGGCAAGCGCAGCATCGTCTCCTTTCCGAATTTCGGCCATTGGCGCGTACGCGCCTCACTTGTTCTAAAAGGCCGCATGCCGGTGACGCGGGCGCTGGATCACACCTGGTACGACACACCGAATATTCATCTCTGCACGATTTCGGATTTTCTGGCGCTCGCCAAGAAATCGGGCGCACGGATCGAAAAAGCGCAGACGCTGGACGGCGACGGACATACGAGAAGCCTGCGCGCCGAAGCCTGGAAAGCGAATATTTTCGCCGAAGGCGCAATCTTCCTGATGGCAAAGAATTAGCGCAGCGTTTGCGTTTTCTGAGTTTCTACCGCGCGCCCGCAACGACAAGGCGCATGCGCCGCGAGCGGACCGCATCGACCGGCGTTACGGCATAAACCGTTTTTCGCACCGTCACGATATGGACGCCGGAAAAACGCGGCCAGAAGCGATGACCGAGATTTTCGAAATTGCGCCCGAGATTGGGCGCCCGTCCGCCGAAAGGCGGGATGAACAGCGCGCTGTCCCATTGTTCGATCTCGAACATCGTGTTTTCAAGAAGATGCTGCAATTGCCCGCGGCTGAAAGGGTGGCCGGACCCGAAGGGCGTGCGTTCGAGCTGGGCCCAGAAACTGACGCGGTTCGGCACCACCAGCGTCACTTTTCCGTTTTCCGCCGTCACCCGCCAGATTTCGCGCAGGAAGCGGCGATTGCCATCGGCATTCTCCAACCCATGCACGACAAGAACATGCTCGAAAAACGAATCGTGAAAAGGCAGCAGCGTGTCCTCGACCGAGGCACAGAGGCCGCGGGCTTCCTTCGGCCAGCAGGTCGGGGGACCGAGCGAGGGTTCCGCCGCAACGACGCGCGCGGCCTCATCGAGAAAGGCCCTCAGGTAAGGCGTGACATAACCGACGCCGAGCAGATTTTGGCCGGTCAGATGGGTGAGATGAAATTTCAGCCGCTGCGCTATGTAGCGGCGCGCGACCTGGCCGCGTGGCGAATCATAGAAGCGGGTAAGGGCTGCTGTATCGACCGGCATGCCAAATGCGTAGCCTTAGCGGCGTTAACGTTCAATGAGCGCGCGGCGCCTTATAGGCGGTATCTGCCGGTTCAAGGGGCGGGCGGCACCTGCTAAGATCGGGAAAACCGCCCCGAACATAAGAGCCCCGATGCCCCAACTGACCATCGACCCCGTACCCTGCCTGCGCGACAATTATGCCTGGATCGCCTATGACCGCGAGGACGGTATCTGCGCGATTATCGACCCTTCCGAAGCCGAGCCGGTGCGCGAAGCACTTCGCCAAAATGGCCTCACCCCCACGCATATTCTCAACACTCATCATCACCCTGATCATGTCGGCGGCAATCTTGAGTTGAAGCAGGCCTTCGGCCTTACGATTGTAGGACCGGCCAAGGACGCGGCGCGCATTCCAGGGATGGATGTCGGCGTCAACGAAGGCGACGTCTACACGCTTGGCCATCACAAAGCGCGGGTGTTTGAAATTCCCGCTCATACCAGCGGGCACATCGCCTTCTGGTTCGCCGATGATGAGGCGCTTTTTCCAGGCGATACGCTGTTCGCCATGGGGTGCGGGCGCCTGTTCGAGGGCGACCCGCCGATGATGTGGAACAGCCTTTCGAAGCTTGCGAAGCTGCCCGACGCCACTCGGGTGTACTGCGCGCATGAATATACGGAATCCAATGGTCGTTTCGCGCTCAGCATCGAACCGAACAACAAAAGGCTGCAGACACGTATGGAAGAGGTTCTTGCAACGCGCGCGAAAGGGCTCCCCACGCTTCCGTCGAATATCGGCGACGAGAAATTGACCAATCCGTTCTTGCGCGCGACCTCAAGGGAAATACGGCAGACGCTGGGGCTCGAAAACGCGCCCGATGTCGAAGTGTTCGCCGAAGCGAGACGGCGCAAAGACGTTTTCAAGGGATAATCGACGTGTCTGATTCCGTATTCGTGCCAGCTTGGCGCAAGAACGATCCTAAGCTGGAAGCGGACGCCATCGCCTTCTGGGAGGCGCAGAATCTTTTGCCGCAGGGCCTCGATCCCCAGAAGCGCGCCCGGGAATTATGCGGGCTCGTGTATCGCGGGGACGAGGTCATCGCCGTGTCGACCGCCGTGGTGCAGGAGTTAACGCATCTGCGCTGCAGGCTTGCCCTCTACCGCTGTGCCGCCGCGCGCAGCATGCGGCGAGAGCCCTTCAGCCTTCAGGTTACGGAGGAGAGCTTCGCCCATTTGCAGAAATGGTCGCTGGAGAACCCGAACGAAAAGGTGATGGGTATGGGAGCAATCATCGAATCGCGTCTGCTCGCGCGCCATATGCCGAGCGTCTTCTGGCCCGTCGGACTTATATTCATGGGCTATATGCCGAACGGCCAGCAATTGCGCGTGGCATGGTTCAAACATGCGACGGTGAATGAGGCCGCGCCCAAGCGTCGTCACGGCTTCGGCCAGGTTCCGGCTTGACGTTCAGTCCACCACTTCGAAACGACCGCTGACGGGATCGAGCCATTCGAGCTTGCCGTCGATAATACCGAAATGCGCGCCCTGTAATTGCAGGCCGCGTGTACGAATGGCCTCCGCGACAAACGGAAACGCACGCAGACGTTCCAGCGACAGACGCACCGATTCGCGTTCGACCTCCGTGTGGCGGTCTTCGGTGATGTTCTCGCAACGGACGAGCGCCGTGTCGAGGAGCTTGATCCATTCGGAAAGAAACGAGCCCGGCGTCAGATCGCTTTTGCTCAACGCCGCCGCAACCCCACCGCAGCGTGCATGGCCGAGAACCAGTATCCGTTCGACCTGTACGGCAGTGACGGCGAATTCAATCGCGGCGGAGGTGCCGTGATAGGAACCCGATTGTTCAAAAGGCGGAACCAGATTGGCGACGTTGCGGGCGACGAATAATTCGCCCGGACGCGCATTGAAAATCGTCGCGGGATCCACGCGGCTGTCACAGCAGGAAATGACGAAGGTTTTCGGCTTCTGGTTTTCGGCAAGCGATTCATAAAGCTGGCGCTCGGCGGGCCAGCGGCGCGCGCGAAATCTGCGATATCCGTCGATCAAAGAATCCAAAATCTGTTTCCCGATAGTTCCGAGCTAATCTTCCTCTTCGTCGCCGCCACCGGTGACGGTGCGTGCCGCCCCGCCGATGACATCGCCGGTCACCTCCGCCGTGGTGGAAATAACAGAGCCGGCCGCGCTTACCGTCGTGCCGACCGCCGAAGCCACAACGCAACCCGACAGCGATGTGGCAAGAATCAGGAGGCACAATTTCTGTAAGCCCGGCATGGAAAAGTTCCCTGTTCGAACCGTGGCGGAACGCAATACTCCAGCGGGGTAACATTCCAGGCCCTCCCTGTCTATTGTTTGGATATTCAGGATGATCCATCGCCGCAGGCGGGCAGAGACATTCGCAAGGGTGGGGATTTCGCGCTAATCTGTCGCCGTTGCCATTTCGAAAGACCACAAATGACGGCCTCCTCCCTGCGCGTGTTCGCCTCGCGCGTGCTTCTCGGCGCATTTTTGTTCGGCGCACTGGGCGCGGCCGAGGAAGATGGCCTTCCCTTCTCGCCCGCACTGCCGCCCCCGATGGGACGTATCGACATTGAAACGACGGGCGCTGACGGCGCACAAATTTATGTCGATGGCGAACTTTCCGGAACGACGCCGGAAATCGTTACGGTTGATTCGGGCGAACGCGTGATTGTTCTGAAGAAGGACGGCTTCGCTGATTTCGAACAGCGCCTCACCATTGCGCCGCTGGAGACGCAAACGCTGCATGTGGAGATGGTGCGGCCGTAACCAGCGACTTAATGTGTCGGGTCCTTGTCGGCCGGGGCGAAGATGGCCTCCACATAGATGCGGAAGGTAGCGAGGGGATGGGACGCAATTCCGGCAGAGGCAGGAACGTGCCCGCCTTCGCGCAGCGTCATCAGCATGGCTGAGAGATCTTCCGCCGATATTTTCGTTGATGTGTTGACATGCGGCAATGCAGCCGCGAACATGCGCGCGTGCTGCGCGTGAAGAAGTAACAGACTTTTCGCCAGAAGACGGCGCGTCGCCGCATCGAGGCCCGCGCGCTCCGCCGCGAAATGCACGATCAGCGATGCTCCGTCTGCACAGATATTGGTTTCGATATCGCCGAGATAAAAAAGAAGGCGCTGCACGGGATCCGCGGTCTTGCGCGCGGCGCGTTCCTGGAATGCAGCCAACAGGCGAAGCTCGCGCGCCGCATGACGTTCGAGAAGTGCAAGACCGAGCGCGTTCCTGCCCGTGAAGTGATGGAAGAACGCGCCCTTGCTGAGGCCGCAGAGTTTTAGAAGCGACGGCAAAGCGAGGCCGCAAAAACCTGTTTGCAGAATGGCCTGCTCCGCCGCGTCGAGGAGGAGGACACGGGTCGTTTCGCCTTTGGGTGACATGTCGTTGATCTTTCGGAACCCGCAAAACATACTGACCGGTCGGTATGTTTTTTCGCGGCGATGATTTGGCCACGCGGAACGAGAGCGTCATTACGCCGTTGAATCGGATGCAAATTTTGACGAAGAGGCGCGCGCAAAAAGAAGGCGCCACCGGCACGGAAAAACCGACCGCCTGGTATGTTTTGGAGAAAGAGAAAAGAGAAAGCGGGTGGCGCGCGCGCCGGGCCGACCATAGGGAAGTCAGCGTCATGCCTTCGAAAAGATCAAGTGTCCGCGCCGCGGACGGCCCGATGCGAAGAGACGCTTTGCCCCCCGGCTTCACGGGGGGCAAGTTCGGCGCGTATCCTGAATCAGCGCTGCGACATCCCCCGTTTGGGGACAAAGTCTGCAACACTTTGCGAAAGAGTGCCGTTATCGCTGAAAATTCCACGCCGTGAGGCTTGAGCCCGGGCTTAAGCTTGCGCATTAATGGCGCGCGTTCATTCCTGAAAGAGGCCCCCCATGGCCTCCAGACTCCTTACCGTAGCTGCGATGGCTCTCGCCATCAGCGTTCCGGCCCTTGCCCAGAATCAGACGACAACCCCCGCCGCGCTGGAACAGATTCAACTGGCCGCGACACTCGCCCGTTACGGTGAAGCGCGTCAGGACCCGATCCTGATGCTCGCCGCGGCGAAGATCGCGAAGGAAGTGAGCAATGAAAGCGCGCCGGCCGCGGCGTCGCTTCCGACGATGGAATCCATGCTGTCGCATGCCACGGAATATGCAGACGGCGATCCGGCCATCACGAGCCAGATCAACGAGCTTCAGAGCTCGGCGCCCAAGGCCTATTGCTACGGCCCCTATGGCGTCGGCTGGTGCTAAGCATCGTTTAAGGTTCAAGGCGCGCGGGGTGAAAATACCCGCGCGCCTTTTCTTTTGGGCGCACGCGCGGCATCAAGCGCCATGACGCCGCCCCGCATCGAAAGTTTTCCGCCCATCGCCGCGCCGGATTCGCGCGTGCTGATCCTTGGCAGCATGCCGGGGGAAGCCTCCCTGAAAGCCGGTCAATATTACGCCCATAAGCGCAACGCCTTCTGGCGCATCATGGGCGAATTGTTCGGCGCCGGGTTAGAGAAGCCCTATGACGAGCGTGTGCGGATCTTAAATGCGCGCGGCATCGCGCTGTGGGACGTGCTGCAATCCTGCGTCCGGCAAGGCAGTCTCGATTCCAACATCACGACCGAAATGCCGAATGATTTTGCGGCGTTTTTTAAAGGCCATCCGCATATCGCGCGGGTCGGTTTGAATGGCGGCAAGGCCGCCGCGAGTTTCCGGAAATATGCGGCGGCGTTCTGTCCGCCGAATGTCGTGGTTACGTCATTGCCCTCGACGAGCCCGGCCCATGCGGCGCGGAGCTTCGAACAGAAATTGAACGCATGGCGGGAAGGATTGGGGCTTTGAGCGATGTCCTGGCTCGGAACGAAGGTCACCCCCCTTACGCCCCGGATGAAATCCGGGGCACCTTCCCCCTCAAGGGGTAAGGAGGAAATACCTGTCGCCCAACTAGGTTCTCGTCCCTCGCCCGCCTTCACCCGCGAGACGCGGGTTTCTGCGCGGCTCGCCGGGGATGACATTTGTGGAATGTCCCTTTCCCCACCCGGTTTTATGGGCGTCCTGAATTACCCCCACCTGGAGCGCGAACGCGCTCCGGCCTCCCCACAAGGGGGAGGCGATAAGGATAGCGCTGTGCAGATTGCGCCAAACAAAAAGGCCCGGACATGCCGGGCCTTTTGATTGCTGGGTAAACCGAGCGATTAATTGTCGAGGAAGGAGCGGAGTTTGCGCGAGCGGCTCGGGTGTTTGAGCTTGCGCAGCGCCTTCGCCTCGATCTGACGAATGCGTTCGCGCGTGACCGAGAATTGCTGGCCAACTTCTTCCAAGGTGTGATCGGTGTTCATGCCGATGCCGAAGCGCATGCGCAGCACGCGTTCTTCGCGCGGGGTAAGCGTCGCCAGAACGCGCGTCGTGGTTTCGCGCAAATTCGACTGGATCGCGGCATCGACGGGAAGGATCGCGTTCTTGTCCTCGATGAAGTCGCCCAGCGAGCTGTCCTCGTCCTCGCCGATCGGCGTCTCGAGCGAGATCGGCTCCTTCGCGATCTTCAGGACCTTGCGGACCTTCTCGATCGGAAGCTCCATCTTCTCGGCGATTTCTTCGGGCTGCGGCTCGCGACCAAGCTCCTGCACGAGGTAGCGGCTCGTGCGGATGAGCTTGTTGATCGTCTCGATCATGTGGACGGGGATGCGGATGGTCCGCGCCTGGTCCGCGATGGCGCGGGTGATCGCCTGACGGATCCACCACGTCGCGTAGGTCGAGAACTTGTAGCCGCGGCGGTACTCGAACT
>CAIOYY010000071.1 GCA_903862715.1 uncultured Alphaproteobacteria bacterium | reverse complement strand
GATCCGGATCGGGTCCGTTGCGCCTTCAGCTTCGGCCAGCAGGGCCACGCGCTCCTTGTCGGCGGCCAGCACCCAGTCGATCAGTGTTGACGGCCCGGCGGGCGCTTCCTGCGCAACCGCGCCTATGCGCCAGCTGCGGCTGAGGTCGATTTCGCCGGATTCCGGTTCAATTTCCTTAAGAACCAGCTTCAGAAGAGTGGTCTTTCCCGCCCCATTACGCCCGATCAGGCCGATCTTGCGCCCATCCGAGATGGCGGCACTGGCCCCATCAAGGATCAGACGCCCGGCGATACGATATGTGACGTTTGAGACAATAAGCATGACCGGCTTCTAGAGCATGGCTTGCGGCCCGGCAAAGCCCGCCGCTATAAGGCCCGCGATTCAAACGAGGAGTTTATTATGGCCGTCGAGCGCACGCTCTCCATCATCAAGCCGGACGCCACGCGGCGCAATCTGACCGGTCAGATCATCGCCAAATTCGAAACCGCCGGCCTTCGGGTCGTCGCGCAGAAGCGCATGCAATTGTCGCAGGCCCAGGCCGAAGCGTTTTATTCCGTCCACAAAGCACGCCCCTTCTTCGGCAGTCTCGTGTCCTTCATGGTCTCGGGTCCGGTCGTCGTTCAGGTGCTCGAAGGCGAAAACGCCATCGCGAAGAACCGTGAAGTGATGGGCGCGACCGATCCGTCCAAGGCGGCGCCGGGCACCGTCCGCAAGGATTTCGCGGAAAGCATCGAGGCGAATTCGGTACATGGTTCCGACGCGCCGGAAACCGCCGCGAACGAAATCCATTTCTTCTTCAGCGATCTCGAAATCGTCGGTTAAACAACCGTCGGCTAAGCGAAGACAGCGCGTCCGTTTTCCAGACGGACGCGCTTTTCCGCGACCATCCTCAATGCTTCCGGATAAATCCGGTGCTCGGCCTCCAGCACGCGCGCCGCCAGCGTATCGGGCGTGTCGCTGGGCTCTACCGCAACTGCGGCCTGCAAAATCGCCGGACCCGAATCCAGTTCCGGCACGACGTAATGCACTGTGCATCCCGAGATGCGCACACCCGCCGCAAGCGCCTGTTCATGAACGTGAAGTCCCTTGAACGAGGGCAGGAGCGAGGGATGGATATTCACGATCCTCCCTTCCCAGCGTTTGGCAAAGGACGGACTTAAAAGACGCATGAAGCCGGCGAGGCAGACGAATTCGATTCCGGCCTCGCGGAGTTTTTCATCCATCGCGTCGTCAAAGGCTTCACGGCTGGCGAATTTCTTATGCGGCAGGGTGACGGCGGGAATATTGGCCTTTGCCGCGCGTTCGAGACCGTAAGCGCCTTCCATATTGGAAAGCACGAGTTTGATTTCGGCGGGAAAACCGGGCGTTGCGCAGGCATCGATCAAGGCCTGCAGATTGCTGCCGCGCCCGGAAACGAGCACCGCGACTTGCAGCCGTGTCATTGCTTCAGCGCGCCCGTGTAGCGCACTTCCGGTTCTTCGCTGGAGGCGCGCACCAGCGTGCCGATGCGGTAAGCGCGTTCATTGTGATTTTGAAATGCCTCGATCACCGCCCCCGATTTGGACGCTTCGACGACCGCGATCATGCCAATGCCGCAATTGAAGGTCGTCAGCATGTCGGCGTCATCGAGCCCGGCCTCGTTCTTCAGCCATGCAAAGACCGGCGGCAACGGCCAGGACGAAAGTTCGATGGCGGCATCGAAGCCATTCGGCAATACGCGCGGCAGATTGCCGGTGACGCCCCCGCCAGTGATATGCGCGAAGCCTTTGACGCCGCTGGTTTTGATCGCCGCGAGCGCGCTTTTCACATAAAGGCGTGTCGGCGCGAGCAACGCGTCAGCAAGGCTGATGCCGCTCTCGAAGGGCGCCGGGCCATCGAGCGTGTGGCCGTTGGCGATGAGAACTTTGCGCACCAGCGAATAACCGTTGGAATGAACGCCCGACGAGGCAATGCCGATCAGGCAGTCGCCCTCGCGCATGTCGTTCAAAAGAGGCAGTACCGCACCGCGTTCGACCGCGCCGACGGAAAATCCCGCGAGATCGAAATCGCCCTTGGCATAAAGGCCGGGCATTTCCGCCGTCTCACCGCCAATCAAAGCGCAGCCCGATTCCTTGCACGCCCGGGCAATGCCTTCGACGACTTCCGCCGCTTCGGCGACATTCAGCGCGCCGGTCGCGTAGTAATCGAGAAAGAACAAAGGTTCGGCACCCTGCACGACAATATCGTTCACGCACATGGCAACCAGATCCTGACCAATGGTCTGGAAGGATTTGGTCTCGATGGCGAGCTTCAGTTTGGTGCCGACGCCGTCCGTGGAGGCAACGAGGAGCGGGTCCTTGAAGCCGGCTTCCTTCAGGTCGAACAAACCGCCGAATCCGCCCAGCGCCGCGCCCGCACCGCGCCTTGCCGTCGCCTTGGCGGCAGGGCCGATACGCGCAACCAATTCGTCCCCGGCATCGATATCGACGCCGGAATCCTTGTAGGTCATGCGGTTGCGGCCGGTAGGCGGGGTCTGTGTCACAATTCGAAGCTGTAAGGGGCCGTGCCGGGCGGCGCAAGGCACGTAAATATCTCACCCACAATCGTCTTTCCTGACCGGGCTGACGCGATAGTGCTCGCCTTGGGCCTGATTTCTATTTTACACCGTGACTGGCTATATTCGGGGGCCGAAGAGGAAAGACTATGAAGCGCTTATCGGTCGCGGTCGCATTGTGGCTCGCTCTTGCCACGTCTCCGGGTTTTGCGGCGGATGCCGGTCTCTACGCGGTGCCGGGCGTTGCGGTGGATGCGACCTCGAATTCCGCAGCCGCCGCGCGCGATATCGCGCTGGCGCAGGGGCGTCCCATCGCGTGGCAGCGGCTTTACCGCCGCCTGACGCCGCCGGATGCCTGGGGCAACCAACCCAATCCCGATGGCGCGACGCTGGAACGCATGATTCTCAGCATGGAGATCGGCAATGAGCGGCGCAGCACCACGCGCTACCTCGCCGAGGTCACCTATAATTTTAATCCGAATGAAGTGCAGGCGCTTCTGCGCCGCAGTTCGATTCCCTTTGCCGATGCGCGCGCCCGGCCCGTTCTGGTCGTGCCGATCATGAATGGCAGCTTCGATCCGCAAAGCCCCTGGGCGCAGGCCTGGACACAGCCATCTATTGCACAAGGGTTGGTTCCTGTGGTTCTGCCGAATGGTGATGCGCTGGACCAGCCGGTGCTGGGCCAGCCGGGGCTCGGCGGGTTGGGCTGGGATCAGCTGGCGCCGCTCGCTGAACGTTATGACGTCGCAGGCGTCGTAATCGCCACCGCTACCCCGGACGGCAATGCGGCGCAGCTCAGCATTGTCGGTCCCACGGGCCGGCAGGTGGAATCGCTCGCCTTCGCACAATCCTCGTTTGGCGCGACGGCCGATGCCGCCGCTCAGCGAATCGCTGAAGACTGGAAAGAACGCGCCGCTGTTGATTACAGCCGCCGGTCGCGTCTGACCGCCGATGTTGTTTTTGCGCGTCCTGGTGATTGGCCCGCCATCCGTCAACGTCTGGCGTCGGTCGGAACCGTTGCGGGAGTCGATGTACTCGGCATTTCGACCACGGAAGCGCGCGTCGAACTTTCGTATTTCGGCGAGCCGGAGCAGCTTTCCGATGCGATGGCCGAGCAGAATCTGAATTTTGCCCCCGCACAGGGTGGCTATCTGCTCCGGCTCGGCCCACCCGCGCCGAACCGGCAATAGCGGATGCTGCGCCATCTGCCGAACATGCTGACGGGGCTTCGTCTGGCCGCCGCGCCCGCGACGGCGGGCCTGCTGACGACCGGGCATTTCGAAGCGGCGTTTGGTATTTTCGCATTCGCAGGTGTTTCGGATGCGGCGGATGGGTTTTTGGCTAAGCGCATGGGCGTGACGTCGCGTCTTGGGCGTTTTCTCGATCCCGCTGCCGATAAGGCGTTGCTGCTCGCCGCTTTCATCACCCTGACGATCATCGGCGATGTTCCGCTATGGCTGACGCTAGCGGTGCTGTTCCGCGAAGTGTTGCTGATGTGCGGCATTCTGGTTGCGCTGATGGCCCAGGCGCAGATCACGGTAAGGCCGCTTTTCATCGGCAAGACTGCGACGGCTTTGCAGATCGTCTATGTCAGCGTGCATCTCGCGGCGCTGGCCTTCAGTTTCGACCTCGCCCCTTTCGAGCCTGTGGCTGGCTATACCGTTGCGGCGCTGGCGCTCCTTTCCGGGCTGTCCTATTGCGGCGTATGGCTGCGCGCCTTGCGTAGCCGCCCGCGCGAAAGCGCCACCGGTTCCTGACCTTTGGCACGCCAACTCCCGCTTCCTCTTGAGCTTCGTCCGGCGCTCACCCGCGAGGATTTCATTGTCGCGCCCTCGAATGCGGCAGCCGTCCGCTTCATCGACAGCTGGCCTCATTGGCCTTCGCGCCGGGGAGCACTATTCGGACCGAAGGGCTGTGGCAAAAGCCATCTCATCGAAGTCTGGCGCGCCGCCACCGGCGCGCTCCATCTGCGCGCCGAAGATCTGACACCCGAATGGGTGCTGTCCGCGCCGCCCGCGGCGGCCATCGCCATCGAAAATATCGATAGCTTGAGCACGGCGCCTACGGCGGATCGCGACGTGGCGTTGCTGGCGCTGTTCGAGCGCCCGCTGGGAACGCTGTTGTTTACCGGAGAGGGGCCGCCCGCGGGCTGGCCGGCGGCGACCGGCGACATACGCTCACGCTTCGCGGCCTTGCTGGCAATCGCGATGGAACCTCCGGGAGATGCCCTCTTGGGAGACCTCGCCCGCAAATTATTCGCCGACCGCCAGTTGCGGGCGCCCGATGCCGTGATTGCACGCATGCTCAGCGCACTGGAACGTACACCTGCGGCGGTGTCCGCGTTTGTGGCCGCGGCCGATGCCAAAGCGTTGGCGGAGCGACGCCCTATCGGGGAACGGCTGGTACTCGACCTGCTGGACGAGACGGAACGGGACTAACTTCCCGTTCATTGGCAATAAATTCACCAAAATGGGATGACCTTGGGGACGGATTGCCACTAGGCTGGTCCTGGTCATCCCCGTGAGAGGGGCGATATTCCCTTTGATTGCAACGGGAAGAAGAAATTTGGGAAGGCGTTGACGGTCTTGAATACGGGAACACCCAGATTGGAAGTGGTGCCGGTCCTGTCGCCGGAAGCAAGCAGCACGGGCGATAAGCGCGCGGGCGATTCCGGCATCGTGCCAGAAAGCCCGCCATCTGCGGCGGGTTCACCTGAACCTGCCTCCGATGCCGAAACGCCGCTTTCGCAGGCGCCTCTGATAACGTTCAATTCACCGGCCCGCTTTATTAACCGCGAATTGTCCTGGCTGGCATTTAACCGCCGCGTTCTTGAAGAGGCGCAGAATGAGCGCCACCCGCTTTTGGAACGCCTGCGGTTTCTGTCGATCTCGGCGTCGAATCTCGACGAATTCTACATGGTCCGCGTTGCCGGTCTGAAAGGCATGATCGGGGCGGGGATCGTCACCCCGTCGGATGATGGCCTGACGCCGGGCCAGCAATTGGCGCGTGTCGATGCGCTGGCGGGCGAACTGATCAAAGATCAGCAGAAAATCTGGGCCGATCTCAGCGCTGCGCTGGCGGAGGCCGGTGTTGCGGTCGTTCGTCCCGACGGACTTTCAAATGAAGAACGCGCCTGGCTCGAGACTGAGTTTATGGGGCAGATTTTTTCGGTGTTGACGCCGCTGGCTATCGATCCGGCGCACCCCTTTCCGTTCATTCCCAATCTTGGCTTCGTCATGGCGATGCGTCTGTTGCGCGCCAGCGACGGCAAGACGGTCATCGCGCTTCTTCCCATACCGTCGCAATTGCAGCGTTTCGTACGCCTCCCGAACCGTGAAGGTCAGTCGCGTTTCATCACGCTGGAAGATCTGATCGGCCTCAACCTCGGGCGGCTGTTCCCCGGGCATACGGTTATTTCGCGCGGCGAATTCCGTATCCTTCGCGATAGCGATATTGAAATCGAGGAAGAAGCCGAAGATCTCGTCCGGCTGTTCGAATCGCTTTTGCGCCGCCGCCGCCGTGGCTCGGTGATCCGTCTGAAATTCAGTGCGACGATGCCGCCGGAACTGCGTCGATTCATTGCCGATCAGCTGAACATGGCGGGGCGCGAGCCTTTTGTCGTCGATGGCCTTCTTGGGCTTGATCAAACCAAGGAACTCATTCTCGACGAACGGCGAGATCTTCAGTTCAAGCCGTTCAATTCGCGCTTTCCTGAACGTATCCGCGATCACGGCGGAGACTGTTTTGCCGCCATTCAGGCCAAAGACATTATCGTCCATCACCCGTTCGAAAGCTTCGACGTGGTGCTACAGTTTCTGCGTCAGGCAACGGCCGACCCGGATGTCGTCGCCATCAAGCAGACGCTGTACCGTACGTCGAAAGACAGCCCGATCATCAAGGCGCTGATCGAAGCGGCGGAAGCAGGAAAATCCGTCACCGCGCTGGTTGAACTGAAAGCGCGTTTCGACGAAGCGGCGAACATCAAATGGGCGCGCGATCTGGAGCGCGCGGGCGTGCAGGTTGTTTACGGCTTCATCGAATTGAAAACCCACGCGAAAGTCAGTCTCGTCGTGCGGCGCGAAGAGGGGCGATTGCGCACCTATGTGCATTTCGGCACCGGCAATTACCATCCTCAGACCGCCAAAATTTATACTGATCTGTCGCTGTTCTCGGCCGATCCCCAACTCGGGCACGACGCTGCGCAGCTCTTCAATTATGTGACGGGCTACGCCGAACCCTCGTCGTTGAAAAAGATCGCGGTCTCACCGCTCAATCTGTTCCAGACGCTGGTCCGCAACATTGAGGCGGAAATCGCCCATGCCCAAGCGGGTCGCCCGGCTGCTATCTGGGCCAAGATGAACGCGCTGGTGGATCAACGCATCATTGATCTTCTATATCGCGCCAGCCAGGCGGGTGTGCATATCGAACTGGTGGTGCGCGGCGTATGCTGTCTAAGGCCCGGTGTTCCCGGCCTTTCCGAGAACATTCGCGTCAAGAGCATTGTCGGCCGCTTCCTCGAACATAGCCGTATCGTCTGTTTCAGCGACGGCTATGGTCTGCCGTCGCGCAAGGCGAAGGTCTACATCACCTCCGCCGATATGATGCCGCGCAATCTCGACCGCCGTGTGGAAACGCTGGTTCCTATCGACAATCCCACCGTGCATCAGCAGGTGCTGGACCAGATCATGGTCGCCAATCTCAAGGATCAGGCGCAAAGCTGGTATTTGCGGGCCGATGGGAGTTATACACGGGACCCGGCCTATACCGACGATGACGCCTTTTCAGCGCATACCTATTTCATGACCAATCCGTCACTCTCGGGCCGTGGCCGGGCACTTCAAGTCGATACGCCGCGTTTCGCTTCTCTGCCCGAATCGCTGACTATGGGCGAACCGCGTGGCGGCCATAGTTTATGAGGTTCGCGTTTGGCCTATGCCGACCGTTATTCTGGTAGCGCAGATGTGCAAGAGCTTCGCTCCGCAGCGGTGAGACGTGCGCCTGTCGCCGTCGTCGATATAGGGTCAAATTCTGTCCGTCTGGTGATTTACGACGGGCCTTGGCGTCATGCCTATGCGCTGCATAATGAAAAAATGATCTGCGCGATCGGGCGCAACATGGTGCGCTCCGGTCAGCTCGATCAATCGGGCACCGAGCTTGCGCTCGCTACGCTCGCCCGCTTCCGTCTGGTAGCCGAGGGCCATGGTGTCGGCACTTATGAGGCGGTCGCTACCGCCGCAGCACGCGATGCCCTGAATGGCGCCGATTTCGTGGCGCAGGCGGAAAAGACTCTGGGTGCGAAAATCCGCGTTCTTTCTGGTGAGGATGAAGCGCGGATTGCCGCCGATGGCGTCCTCGCGGGTATTCCCGAGGCCGATGGCATCGTGGCCGATCTTGGCGGCGGCAGCCTTGATATGGTGACGGTGCGCGATGGCCGGACGGGCGCTGCGGAAACGCTTCCCTTCGGACCTTTGCGGCTTATGGATATTTCCGACGGTAATCTGAGCAAAGCTCGTAATGCCGTCGCCAAGGGGCTGGAAAAGAGCAAACTCGGAGCCGCCCTCAAAGGACGCTCGCTCTATGCGGTCGGCGGTATCTGGCGTGCCCTCGCGCGCGTCGACATGGATGAGCAGGATTACCCGCTTCATGTTCTTCATCATTATTCGATACCGGCCACGCGCGCATTGAAGCTGTGCAAGATTGTTTCCACGCTGTCGCGCAAATCGCTCGACAAGATGAAATCGGTTCCGAAACGCCGCGCGGAAGGGCTTCCCTATGGGGCGTTGGTGCTGGAGCAGATGATCCAGTCCTTTGGACTGAAGGATATTGTCATCTCGGCCTATGGCCTGCGCGAAGGACTGCTGCAATGGAAGCTGACCCGCGAGGAAGCGGCGAAGGATCCATTGATCGAGTTCGCGCGCGACTGGAATTTGCGCGAAGCGCGCGCGCCGGGACATGGTGGAGAATTGTTCGACTGGATGACTCCGCTCTTTCACAAGGAGAGTGAAGCGGAGCGCCGCGTACGGCTTGCCGCCTGTCTGATGTCCGATATCGGCTGGCGCCGCCACCCCGATGACCGCGCCGTGGGCGCATTCCGTCAGGTATTGCGCGGCGCTTATGCCGGTGCGGATCACCGCGAGCGTGCGCTCATGGCATCGGCGATTTTCTATCGCTATGCGGGCGAAAGCAGTTTTCCGGAAAAGATCGATGTCGGACGTCTTCTCGGCGAGGAAGGCAGTCAACGTGCCGTCGTTATCGGGCTTGCCGCCCGCGTTGCCTACAGCATATGCGGCGCGCTTGCGGGCGAATTGTCGGCAACGCCGTTGCGCTTACGCGGTGAAACGCTTCTGCTCGAAATTCCCGCGAGCCGTCAGGCTTTACTGGGCGAGCGGGTCGGTAAACGGCTTGCCGATCTGGCCAAGGCGGTCGGCCGTAAGGCCGAACCAGTGATCGTCTAGGCCTTGTCGCCTGAGATGTTTCCGAATAGGCAGGTCCGGCAAATGGATCGCAAATGGCGGACGCCTTGACCGACCCGCACTCCTTTCTTCCCGGCGATGGCCTTGCCCTATTCGAGGTAAGCCGCCGTTTCGGCGCGCGTCTCGCAGTGGATCGTGTGTCGCTGACGGTCGGACGCGCCGAAGTACTGTGCATTCTCGGGGCATCCGGCTGCGGTAAATCGACGACCCTTCGCATTGCTGCCGGACTGGAAAAATCCGATGGCGGGCGCGTCTATGTGGCGGGCGGCCTCGTCGAAGGCGATGACGGCGCCGGCTACCGTCATGTTCCACCTGAGACGCGCGGCGTCGGTCTCATGTTTCAGGACTATGCCCTCTTTCCTCATTTGTCGGTCCTAGACAATGTCGCCTTCGGATTGAAGGGACTTCCGCGCCTCGAACGTATCGCTCGCGCCGAAGAACAGATCGCCCGCGTCGGGCTTTCGCATCTTGCGGGCATGTTTCCGCATACGCTTTCGGGCGGCGAACAGCAGCGCGTGGCGCTGGCGCGCATGCTGGCACCTCGACCGGCGGTGGTTCTGATGGACGAGCCGTTCTCGGGCCTTGATTCCTCGCTGCGCGAATCCGTCCGCGCCGTTACGCTGAAACATCTGCGCACGGCGGGCGCGGCGGTCGTCATCGTCACACATGATCCCGATGAGGCGATGCGGGTGGGCGATCGCGTGGCGCTAATGCGCGCAGGCCGTGTGGTGCAGACCGGCACACCCCTAGACATCTATAACCGCCCCGGCGATCCGCAGGCGGCGTCTCTGCTTGGCGGGTCGAATGTCTTTCACGCTCAAGTGAAAGGCGGCATGGCCGCATCCCCGTTCGGCGCAACCGCTGCGGGCAGCGTTAAAGACGGCGAATGGGCGGAAATTTACTTCCGCGCGGCCGCCATCCGTGTCGGAGAGGAGGGCATTGCGGCCCATGTGCGCGCCATTCGCCCGTCTCTGGCGGGCCTCGAAATCGAGGCGGAACTTGGCCCCGAAGCGTTGCCTTCGGGCGCGGAAGGGCCTTCTGTCGTGCTGGCATCCGCCCCGATCGGCGCTAAGTTGACGCTGGGGGGCGACATAAGGCTAAGCGCCCGGCCGGAAGACGCCTTTGTCTTCCCTTGCCTCGATAAGGGCTGTCGGGCTTAAAGTGGTTGGAAACCGCCCGCCAAGGGATGCGTCCCGGCGGGTGTCGACAAGCAAAACGGGAACGAAAGCGACGCCGGTCCTAGAAGCGCGCTAAGATAGACGTTCCGCGAGGAGAAGACCCCTATGGGTACGTTCAGTATTTGGCATTGGCTGATTGTTCTTGTTGTCGTGATGGTGCTGTTTGGCGGTCGCGGCAAGATTTCCTCCCTGATGGGAGATGTCGCGCACGGTATCCGCAATTTCCGCGACGGTCTGAAAGACCCGGAGCAGAAAAGCCTGACGGATGCCGAGAAGCTCGATGCGAAAGAGCGCGACAAGGTCTGACCCGTTGTGAACCCGGCAAGCATGGTTTGCCGAGGGTGACGGCGCGCAGCCTTTCTTAAGGCGAAGCCGCCGGATTTTGGGGCAAGGACTTCCTTCGCATGTTCGATATTGGTTGGAGTGAGCTTTTCATCATTGTGCTGGTCGCGGTCGTCGTCGTCGGCCCAAAGGACCTGCCCAAGATGATGCGCACACTCGGGCGTTGGACGGGACGCGCGCGCGCGATGGCCGATCAGTTCCGCCGCAGCTTCGAAGATATGGCGCGTCAATCCGAGCTTGAGGAAATGCGCGCCGAGATGATGAAGCTGCACAACGAGAAAAGTTTGGCCGACATCAAACGCCAGACCGATCAGATGCTCGGCCATCTTCCGCCCGATCCGGTCACGCCTTTGACGGAGACGACTTCGCTACGCGCCGCATCCGCAAACAGCATCATGAAGCCTGCAGTGGCGGACGAGCCGGCGGCAATGGCCCATACGGAAGCGGCGCCTTCTTCCGAGCCGCCGCTGCATCGTGAAGAACCCTGAACAATATGGTTAGCCCCACACCCGAAGACGAAGCGGAACTCGATGCGAGCAAGGCGCCCTTGCTCGAGCATCTCGTCGAACTGCGCAACCGCCTGATCTGGTCGATGGCAGCGTTCTTCATCGCCTTTTTGTTCTGCTTCTTCTTCGCGCAGCAAATCTATGAATTTCTGGCGCAGCCGCTGGCCAATGCGCTGTCCGATCAGCCCGACCGGCGCATGATTGCAACCGCCTTGCAGGAAACTTTTCTGACCTATGTGAAGGTGGGCGCTTTTGGCGCGCTCTGCCTAGCCTTTCCATTCATGGCCGGGCAATTATGGCTGTTCATCGCACCGGGTCTTTACCGGCATGAGAAGAGAGCGTTCCTACCCTTTCTCGTGGCGACGCCGGTGATGTTCATCGCGGGCGCAAGCTTCGTCTATTACGTGCTGATGCCGATGGCGATCCACTTCTTCCTTGGATTTGAAACGGCAGGGGGCGGCGGCGCGCTGCCCATCCAGGTCGAGGCGCGCGTCAGCGAATATCTCGGTCTCGTCATGACGCTGATTTTCGCTTTCGGCATGTGCTTCCAGCTTCCGGTTCTACTGACACTGCTAGGCCGCGTCGGGATCGTTTCCAGTGCGGGGCTGGTGGGCGCGCGGCGCTACGCGATTGTAGGCGTGTTTGTATTGGCGGCGGTGGTCACACCGCCCGATGTGATCAGTCAACTGACACTCGCGGCGCCGCTCCTTATTCTTTATGAGGCCTCGGTGTTGCTTGTGCGTTTGTTCGAACGCAAGCGCGCGCGGGAGGAAGCTGCGACCGCCAGTACGACCGTCGCGCGAACCTGATTACCGTCCTTCGCACATTCTAGACCGCTTCAGCCATGATCGGTGCCGGTGAAGAAAGTCCTTGAACCTGCCCGAGAAGAGGCCCCTTGAAGGGTTTATGGAGAACGCTTTCGCCACTGACGGCTTGCGCGCGCATGTGTTCGATGAGCGCATTGTGGTTCGCCAACCGTCCGAGAATGGGGCGTTTCCACTCCGTCAGTTCTTTACAATATTGATTCCACATGGCGCGCGGCACCACTTCGCTGCCCGCGAGCTGCGAGTTGCGGTAAAAATTCTTCCCCATGAGAATGCAGAGCACGCTCCAATGGTTGTACACCGCCTTACTGCGAAAATCGGCGGGCGTCGGCAGAGCGTGCTTCCAGAGTTCCAACGAGTATTTCAGCGTGTCCGATTTTTTCGCCTCGTTGCGGACCGCGTTCCAGAACGGCTCTTTGCGTTCGTTCAGCGAGAAATGGAGACCGAGGAAGTCGCGGATTTCGTCGTATAGATTGGCGACCTGCCGATTGTACTGGTCCGCCAGAGGCTCTTCGAAATCGGTGGTGGGGAAATTGTTCAGAATCCAGCGCGCCTGAAGTTCCAGCGTCATGATGGCGGTGGACTCCAGAGGCTCAAGGAAGCCGCTCGAAAGTCCGACGGCGGCGCAATTTTTCACCCAGCTGCGGCGGTTCCTGCCGACGCGCATCTTGATAACCGGTTGGGCGTCAATGCCTTCCGCGACCGGGCCGAGATGCTTGCGGAATTCGTCCATCGCCTGATCGTCGCTTTTGAACGCGCTGCAAAAGACATAACCCGTGCCGACCCGCGAATGCAGTGGGATGTGCCATACCCAGCCCGCTTCCATCGCCGTCGCGCCGGTGACGGGCACGATGTTTGACGCATCGACATGGCGCACCTGCATTGGAATGGCGCGGTCGTTGAGCAGATAGTCGTTGTAGGATTCAAACGGTTCGCCCAGCGCCTTGTTGATGAGAAGGCCCTTGAACCCGGTACAGTCGATCACGAATTCAATCGGCCATTCGCCCTTTTCCTTCAGCTGCAGCGAGCCGATATAGCCGCGGTCATCGAGCTTTACATCGACGACGTCGTCGCGGATATGCTGCACGCCACGCTGCTTGCAGACTTCCGAAAGAAACGCCGCAAGCTTCGCGGCATCGATATGATAGGCGTATTGCAGCGCTCCGCCATAACGCGGACCATTGAGCGCCCGAGGACCCTGCATGTTTTCGATCGCTTCACGCGTCATGGCGATGGTGCGCACGAAGTCCTGATCGGTGGTCTCCTCCCGTCCGAGGAGGCCATATTGCTTGAAGGAATACCCCGGATTGTATCCGTTGATGGTTTTGCCGCCGGTGAAGGGGTGGACATACGGAATCAGATCGCCGTTCTTGTTTACGTTCCAGCGGTCGAACCAGATGCCGAGCTTATAGGTGGCGTCCACGCGCTGCATGAATTCCGGCTCGGAGATTCCAAGATAGCGCATGGTGGCCTTGAGCGTCGGAACCGTGGATTCGCCCACGCCGATAAGGCCGATATTCGGAGATTCGATGACCGTGATCTTGACGTCGCGCCGACCCGTCTCGCTCCATTGCAGCCGCTGGTTTAGATAGGCGGCTGTAATCCAGCCGGCGGTGCCTCCGCCGACAATGGTGATATTGGTAATCGGGCGGCCCATGCACTTCTCCAGAATATAAAGCGCCCCTTCTGGAGGGGAACGGACAGGCGGAACAGGTCAAGGGCGTTGCCGCGTCCGACCGTTTTAGGCGGCGGTGGACGACGGGAGCGGCGCATTCCTAGCTCCGGCGGGATTTTTTCCTACAAGCCGGTCGGAGATAGGCGAGGCCATAAGCGTTGTCACTACCGCCATGATGACCAGAACCGCGAAAAGCGAAGGCGAAATGATGCCGCGTTGCAGGCCTATATTGATGATGATCAGCTCCATCATGCCGCGCGCGTTCATAAGGGTGCCGATCCCGAGCGCCTCCCGGTTGGACATGCCCGTCGAGCGGGCGGCCAGCCAACATGCGATGCCCTTGCCGAATATGGCCGCAGCCAGCGTCAGGGCGCCCATTCCCCAGAGATAAGGGGAATCGAGCAGTGTGATCCGGGTATTCAGTCCGGAAAAAGTGAAGAACAGGGGCAGGAGCAGCGCCAGGGTGAGCGGCTCGATGCGTTCGATCAAGGCCTTCGTGACTATTCCACGCGGCATGGCCGCGCCCATCACGAAGGCGCCGAATACCGCGTGCAAGCCAAGGACCTCGGTAAACCATGCGCCGAGGGCGAAGATGACCAGACAAAACACGAATTCGCTTTCGGACAGGGCTCCGCGCTTTTCAACCGCCGCCGCATAGCGCGCCAGCATCGGCTTCAGCACGAGAAGGGTCATCGCTACATATCCGACACCGCCTGCAATGCTGATTGCGGCGTTCAGGAAATGGCCGTCCATGCTGGCCAGTACGATGGCAAGGAGACACCAGGCCGCAGCGTCGTCGATGGCGCCTGCACCCAGCGCCACGGTTCCTATCGTGGTTCCGGTCAGTTTCTTGAAATGGATGATGCGTGCGAGCATCGGAAACGCGGTGATGCACATCGCAGCGCCGAGAAAGAGCATGGCTTCGAACAGCGACGTTTGCGACGGAAAAAATGCGGTGTGATGAAAGAAATACCACCCAAGCGCGCCACCCAAAATGAAGGGCGTGACCATTCCTGCAAGAGACACCGCGATGGCGCTGCGATAGCAGTGGCGGACAATGTCGATCCGGAATTCCATGCCGACGACAAACATGTAGGCGGCGAGCGCGAGCTGGGCGACCGGGACAAGAACCTTCATCGAATCGGTGGGAAACAATCCGGCAAACAGCTCTGGCCAGAAGAGCCCCAGCAGCGAGGGCCCCAGAAGCACGCCCGCGACCATTTCCGCGACGACCTGCGGCTGCCCCAACCGTTTGGCGACGACTCCGACGAGCTGGCAGAAGACAAGGATGACCGCGATCTGGAGAAGAAACTGAAGCGTCAATTCGGCATTGGTCATGGTCAGTCCATCAGGGAGCGCTACCGGGCGGATAACGCGGCAATCCATACAGAGAGGGGAAGGCTACAAGTGCACCCTTACGAGGCGCGAGCGTATCGGTTCACTCCGCAGGTGGCTATATTTCGTTATGCTCTAAGGGCATTCACGGGAGGAATTGTCGGCTTTACGCGCCTTGTCCGCCATGCCAGAAGAACGGGCCCTCAAACCTTTTTGAAACGCCATGCACGACATCAAATCGATCCGCGACGATTCCGCTGCCTTTGACGCTGGCCTCGCGCGCCGGGGCGCGGCGCCCTTAAGCGATGTGATCCTGAAACAGGATGCGGAACTGCGCGCACTGTTGACGCGGCTGCAACAGGCGCAGGCGCGCCGCAACGAAGCTTCGAAACTGATCGGGCAGGCCAAGGCGAAGAAGGACGAAGCGGGCGCGGCGGCGCTGATGGCGGAAGTGGCCGGTTTGAAGGACGAAATTCAGCAGGGCGAGGAACAGGAACGCGTGCTGAAACAGGCACTTGATAATCTGCTCGCGACCATTCCGAATCTGCCTGCCGCCGACACACCGGCCGGCAAAAGCGAGAGCGACAATGTCGAGCTTCGCCGTCACGGTGAGATGCCGCAAAAGAATTTCAAGGCGAAAGAACATTTCGATCTCGGCGAAGCGCTGGGCCTGATGGATTTCGAAGCGGCGGCGCGCATGTCCGGCGCGCGCTTCGTTGTGTTGAAGGGACAACTAGCAAAGCTCGAGCGCGCGATCGGCAATTTCATGCTCGATTTGCATACAGGCACATTTGGCTATCAGGAAGTCGCGCCGCCTGCTCTCGTACGCGACGAGGCAATGTTTGGAACAGGGCAATTGCCGAAATTCGCCGAAGATCTGTTTCGGGCGGAGCCGGGATTTTGGCTCATCCCGACCGCCGAAGTGCCGCTGACTAATCTGGTGCGCGATCAGATTCTAGCGGAGGAAGAACTTCCCTTGCGCCTCACGGCTTATACGCCGTGCTTTCGCGCCGAGGCGGGCGCGGCGGGACGCGATACGCGAGGCATGATACGCATGCATCAATTCTCGAAGGTCGAACTCGTCTCCATCACCGCGCCGGAAAAATCCACGGAAGAACATGAGCGCATGACCGAATGCGCCGAGGAAGTATTAAAGCGCCTTGAGCTTCATTTCCGCACCATCGCGCTCTGCACCGGCGACATGGGGTTCTCGGCGAAGAAGACCTATGACATTGAGGTCTGGCTGCCAGGTCAGAACGCATTCCGCGAAATCTCGTCCTGCTCGAATTGCGGAGACTTCCAGGCGCGGCGCATGAATGCGCGTATGCGCGGGGCCGACGGCCGCCCACGTTTCGTCCATACGTTGAACGGCTCCGGCCTTGCAGTCGGGCGCACCATGGTGGCGATCCTCGAAAACTACCAGAACGAGGATGGCAGCATCGCCATTCCGGAAGCGCTGATACCCTATATGGGCGGCGCGACGCGCATTAACGGGTACAAATGAAGCCCATCCGCCGTATTCTCGTTTCCAATGATGACGGCATCCACGCGCCGGGTCTGGAAGTGAATGAGCGCATCGCTCATGCGCTGTCGGATGAGGTTTGGGTAGTCGCACCCGAAACCGAACAATCCGGCGCATCGCATTCGCTGACGCTCACCCAGCCTTTGCGCATCCGCCGCGTCGGCGAGCGCCGTTTCGCGGTGCAGGGCACGCCGACCGATTCGGTGATGATGGCGGTCCTGCATCTGATGAAGGATAACAAGCCCGATCTGGTACTTTCGGGCGTCAATCGCGGCTACAACATCGCCGACGACGTCACCTATTCGGGGACGGTGGCCGCGGCGATGGAAGGCACGGCGCTGCAAATTCCGTCGATGGCGCTCAGCCAGTCGTTCGGCGAGCGCGACGACCCGGAAGGGCATTGGGACTGCGCCGAGCAACACGGGCCGGGCCTTGTAAGAAGGCTGTTCGAAATCGGTTGGCCAAAGGGCGTTCTCATCAACATCAATTTCCCCGATGTCGCGGCGGACAAGGTCACACGGGTCTCGGTGACGCAACAGGGCACGCGCGATCAATCGCAACTACGGGTCGATGAACGCAAGGACGCGCGCGGCTACACCTATTTCTGGATCGGGTTCCGCCGCATTTTCCTGGACCCCGCCGAAGGAACTGATCTGCGTGCGATTGCGAATGGAGAGATTTCCGTGACGCCGCTGCATCTTAATCTGACGGAAATGCGCGAGCGCGAAAGATTGGCGAAACTCCTGGGTGGAACGCTTCCCGGCCTCAAATAGCCATGACCACGGACAATGCCTCGCTTGTGAATGCGCTGCGCGCGCAGGGCATTAAAGACGAGCGCGTGTTGGACGCCATCGCGGCGACGCCGCGTGAAGCATTCGTCGAACACGGTTCCGAACAAAGCGCTTATGACGACCGCGCGCTTCCCATTTCCTGCGGCCAGACGATCAGCCAACCTTATGTCGTCGCCTATATGACCGAGTTGCTAGAACTCGCACCGTCAACGCGCGTGCTCGAAATCGGCACCGGGTCGGGCTACCAGACCGCCATCCTGTCGCGCCTGGCGGGCGAGGTGTACTCGGTCGAGCGGCATTTACCTTTGCTCGAAAGGGCGAGGGAGAGGTTCGAGCGGCAGACTCTAAGGAATATTTTTACCCTGCACGGCGATGGCTACAAGGGATGGTGGGAGATGGCCCCCTTCGACCGAATTGTGGTAGGTGCGGCCTTCCGAAGCCTCCCCCACAGCCTTAGCGAACAGTTAAAAATCGAAGGAAAATTGATTGTTCCTCTTGGTTACGAAACTATTTCGCAACGAATATGGAAAATGATCCGTACCCAGACGGGCCTCCAGGGGGGAGGCGCTTCTGCCGGTGGTGTTCGTGCCCATGATTGAGGGCCTGCCCCATGAGGAAAGTACGGACGATGACGACGAGAACCGACCTTAATCTGTATCGCGCGGCGCGGATCGCCTTTCTCGGGCTGGCGGCGCTGGCGCTGGCGAATTGCGCAACTCCGCGCCATCGCATCGATGCGGCGTCGGAATACCGGCCAGCAGCGGCAACGTCCTTCGTCGTTGCCGTTCGCGCAGGTGACACGGTGTCGGCAATTGCCGAGCGTTATCGCGTGAATGTCGAAGACATCGTCGCCATCAACAATCTCACCACGCCGGATCGCATTGCGGTCGGTGATCAGCTTTATGTTCCGGCCTATGGCATTGGCGGCGCTCCGGCGGATGCCATGACGCCAGCGTCCAACTATACCGCGTCTTACCCAAGATCTTATTCCGCGCCGCAGACACAGACGGTGGCTTCCGCGCCCACCGCGTCGTCCGCGCCGGTGCGGCAGGGTTCGTCGTCGATCGAACGGAGTGATCTTCCCGCACCGCCCACTCAGGCGGGCGCGCAGGTCGCGTATACACCAAACGACCCCATCTCCACGCCGCGCGCCGCTACACTGGGCAGGGCTTCGAATACGGCGACGTTCCTCTGGCCCATCAATGGCCGTCTGCTATCGGATTTCGGCGCGGGCGCGAATGGCGAACGCAATGACGGCATCAATATCGCGGGCGCGCGCGGCACGCCGTTCCGCGCGGCAGCGGGCGGCACCGTCACTTATGTCGGCAATGAATTACGCGGCTTTGGCAATCTTCTGCTGATCCGGCACGACAATGGTTACGTCACGGCCTATGCGCATGCCGATCAGATCATGGTGGCGCGCGGCGATCGCGTGGAAGCCGGGCAGATCGTGGGTCATCTTGGCGCGACGGGCGATGTCACCGAACCGCAGCTGCATTTCGAAATCCGTCAGGGCACGCAGCCGGTCGATCCGACGGCGCTCCTGACCCTCGTGCCGCTTCGTCAGGCGAGCCTGACGCCGAGGGATCCCGCCAAGTCCTGAATGAACTGCCAGGCGACACGCCCCGAACGGCTGCCGCGCGTGGTGGACCAGGTCAGCGCGCGCGCGTCGAGTTCGGCGGCATCGATTTTCAAACCGTAATGCCTGGCATAGCCGCGGATCATGGCGAGATAATCGTCCTGCGTGCAGTTATGAAAGCCGAGCCATAAGCCGAACCGGTCGGAGAGCGAGACTTTTTCCTCGACGGCTTCGGACGGATTGATCGCAGTCGACCGCTCATTCTCCATCATCTCGCGCGGCATCAGATGTCGGCGATTCGATGTTGCGTAAAAGAGGACATTCGAGGGGCGGCCCTCCACGCCTCCTTCTAGAGCCGCTTTCAACGATTTATAACTCGTGTCGTCGCGGTCGAAGGAAAGATCGTCGCAGTAGAGAAGTATCTGCCGCGTTTCGCCGCGCAGCTGGCGTAGCAGCACAGGCAGGCTGGCAATATCCTCACGCGGAATTTCAATCAGCGCGAGTTTGGCGCCCTGGCGCGTCCGGTTCACTTCCGCGTGCACGGCTTTGACCAGCGAGCTTTTGCCCATGCCGCGCGCGCCCCACAGAAGCGCGTTATTGGCGGGCAGGCCATCGGCGAAGCGGCGCGTGTTTTCCAGCAGTGTGTCGCGCTGCAGCGCCACGCCCTCGAGGAGATCGAGCGGCATCCGGGCGACGTGCCTTACCGGCATCAATTCACCGTGCTCGGCTTCCCAGACAAAGGCATCAGCCTGGGCGAGGGATTGCCTCGCCGTACCGGGGGATTGAGGGCCTGCGCCGCGCTCCAGGGCGTCGGCGATCCGTTCGAGAAGGGCTTCCAGCCGGGAAATATCTGTGCTCATCCGCGCATCGGTAATCTATTTTTCCCGTCCGTTCGAGCCCGCCTTGCCGGGGGGCCGGATTGTCCCCATATCCGGCTCTGCCTGTGCGTCGCCGGGGCGGTTGCAATGGGGGGGTGGCGGGCTATATTCCCGGACCCTTGGAACCGTCTCACCTATAGAAAGCCTTTGTATGTCGCCCGATTTTCTAATGCAGATGGCGCCGCTCGTTCTTCTGTTCGGCATTTTCTATTTCCTGTTGATCCGGCCGCAGCAACAGCGCGTCAAAAAGCATCAGGAGATGGTCAATGCGGTTCGCCGCGGTGACACGGTCGTCACGGCAGGCGGTCTCATTGGCCGTGTCGCGAAGGTGAAGGATGACGGTGAGATCATGGTCGACATCGCCGACAATGTGCAGGTCCGGATCGTCAAATCCACTTTGGCCGATGTGCGCAAACGTGCGGACAATGACGACTAAATAATTGCCGGTCGCGCGTAAGCGCGGGGAGTTTCGTAAATGATCTATGTGGGACGCTGGACGCTGATCACGGTCGTGGTGGCCATGATTTTCGGTATTCTGTTCGCCGCTCCGAATTTCATTCCGGAACAGACGCGCGCCAGCCTGCCGGCATGGTTTCCGAAAACGCCTATGAGCCTTGGGCTCGATCTGCAGGGTGGCTCTTATCTTCTTCTCGAAGTCGATATTGCCGGTGTGCGCGCTGAGCGCCTCGACACCATCGAAGGCGATATCCGCCTGCGCTTCAACCAGGCGCAGCCCCGCCTCGGTTACACCAATCTTGCCATCCGCAATGACGAAGTGACCGTCACGGTCACCGATCCCGCGCGCATCGAGGAAGCCCGTCTGATCCTCAACCAGCTCGTCAATCCGGGTGGGGCAGGCGCGATGCTGGGGCTCGGCGTGATTTCGGAATATGAAATGACGGCGGGCGGCAATGGCACGTTCACGATTCGTATTTCCCCCGCCTTTGAGCGCCAGCTGGCCAACCAGACGATCGCCCAATCGATCGAGGTCGTACGCCGCCGCATCGACGAGTTGGGTACGAAAGAACCCTCGATCCAGCAGCAGGGCGCGGACCGAATTCTGGTGCAGGTGCCCGGCCTCGAAAATCCGGACGAATTGAAGCGCGTCATTCAACAGACCGCGCGCATGAATTTCCGCCTCGTCGATGAGACGGGCGATTTGGGCGCCGCCTTAGAGGGCCGCATTCCTCCCGAAAGCGAGCTTCTGTATGAAACCGGCCAGCTCGGCGAACAGGTGCCTATTCTCGTTCAGCGTCGCGTTATGGTGGCGGGCGACCGCCTCGCCCAGGCAACCGGCGGCTTCGATCAGCAGCGCGGCATCCCGGTCGTGAATTTCCGCTTCGACGGCGCCGGCGCGCGCGCGTTCGGTGAAGTCACCCGCACCAATGTCGGGCGGCGTTTCGCCATCGTTCTTGATGATAAGGTGATTTCGGCGCCCGTGATCAACGAGCCCATTCTTGGCGGCACCGGCCAGATTTCGGGCACCTTTACCATTCAAAGCGCCAATGAACTGGCCGTCGTTCTGAATGCGGGTGCGCTTCCCGCGAACCTTCTCGTGATCGAGGAACGCACCGTGGGCGCTGAACTCGGCGCGGACTCGGTGACGGCCGGAACGGAATCCGCACTGATCGGTCTTGCCCTCGTTATCTTCTTCATTCTCATCAGCTATGGACTTTTCGGCGCCTTTGCGAGCATCGGCGTGATGGTCAATCTGCTGCTTCTGCTGGCGGTGATGAGCCTGCTCCAGGCGACGCTGACCCTGCCCGGAATCGCGGGCATCGTGCTGACGCTCGGCATGTCGGTCGATGCGAATGTGCTGATCTATGAGCGTATCCGCGAAGAGATGCGCCAGGGCAAAACGGCCATATCCGCCATCGATACCGGTTTCCGCCGGGCGATGAGCGCCATCGTGGACTCCAACATCACCACCATCCTGGCGGCGCTCATCCTGTTTCAGCTCGGGTCCGGCCCGGTGCGCGGCTTCGCCGTTACGCTCGGTCTCGGCATCATTATCTCCTTCTTCTCGGCGGTGATGGTGACGCGCGTGATGATCGTGTTGTGGATGCGCCGGGCGAAGCCGAAATCCATCAACCTCTAGGTCTGCCCACCGCGTGGTGGAGCATTCCCGGCCAAATGCTATAGTTCCACCGGAATCATCGGTGGATTCGCATTCGGGAGGGGATACCAATGGCCGCCTTACTGATGAATTTGCGTAATGCCGTGATCGCGGGATTCGCGCTCGCTCTCATCCTTCTGCTTTTCTATCTCAGCCAGGCCGAGTTCAACGGCTATACGTTCTGGCCTTTCTTCCTGCGCTGGCTGCACATTCTTTGTGGGGTGATGTGGATCGGTCTCCTCTGGTATTTCAATTTCGTCCAGATACCGACCATGCCCAAGATTCCCGACGATCTGAAACCGGCGGTCGGCCGTTTCATCGCGCCGGAAGCACTGTTCTGGTTCCGCTGGGCTGCGATGGGCACGCTCTTTTTCGGTCTCCTGCTCGCGGCGATGAAAGGCTATCTGCTCGATGCGTATACACTGGGCGCGACGCAGGGCTTCGCCAATATCGGTGTGATCATGATCGGCATCGGCATGTGGCTCGGCACAATCATGTGGTTCAACGTCTGGTTCGTTATCTGGCCGAACCAGCAAAAGGCGCTGAACATCGCCAATGCCCATCCGTCGCTTCCCGCCGACCAGAAGGCGAAGGCGGCGAAAACGGCGGGGCTCTTCTCGCGCATCAATACGGTGTTGTCGGTTCCTATGCTGTTCTGCATGGCCGCCTCGCCGCATATCTATGTAGGCTGATATGCTGGTTGCCTGCGAGAAGCCGCCTGGGAAACCGGGCGGCTTTCTTGTTTCGACGGGCCTTTCTGGCCACAGTAGATTGCGTGCCCGAATAAGCACGGCGAAGGGTTCGTAACGGTGGAATTGTCCGGTTCTTTTCTGGCCTGCGCGCAAGCGGTGCGCGCCGCCGATTATGACCGCTACCTTTCCGTCCTGTTCGCACCGCGCGAAAAGCGCGATGCGCTGTTCGCGCTTTACGCCTTTAACTTCGAGGTGTCGAAAACCGCCGAAGCCGTGAGCGCACCGACGCTGGGGCTCATTCGCCTGCAATGGTGGCGCGAGGCCATCGAAGGCATTTACGAAGGACGGCCCCGCAAACATGAAGTGATTGCCGCGCTGGGCGCGACCATCGCTGCCCATGAACTGCCGCGCGCTCTGTTCGACGCTCTGATTGACGCGCGTGAGCAGGATCTCGCGCAGACGCCTTTTGCCACAATGGATGAACTTGAATTTTATGCCGATGCCACGTCGGGACACCTGATGCGTCTTGCGGCGCGCATTCTGGACGCGGGCGTCACGCTGGACGGTGCCGCGCGCGAATATGGCATTTCGTATGCACTGACGGGGCTTCTCAGAGCATTTCCGTTTCATGCGGCGAAGGGGCGGCTGATGCTGCCACTGGACAGGGTGGTGGCGTCCGGCACCACGCCCGAGGAAATTTTCGCCGGCCACACCCACAATATCCGTATACTGACGGATGGGATCGCGGCAGCGGCGCTGGCGCATTTTTCCGCCGCGTCTCCGCCACGCGTGCCGCGCGCTCATCTGGCGGCGTTACTTCCGGCGGCGCTGATCCGGCCTTATCTGAAAGATATGCAGCGTGAAGGGTTCGATCCCTACCGTGATCCTGCGGAGCTTTCGATCCCCAGGCGGCAGATCGCCATGCTGGGCGCGATACTGCGCGGCCGCATCTGAGTCTTGAAGGAGCGGCGCGAGCTTACTCCGCTGCCGCGCGCGGCGTACCCAGCCATTCTTCCAGATCCTTGATCGCGCGATGCGCCATCAGGCGCTTGCGGTCGCGGCCCTTCACCTTGCCCTCCAAGGGCGGGAAAAGACCGAAATTTACATTCATGGGCTGGAAGCTTTTCTCGTCCGCGCCGCCGGTGATATGCGCGATCAGCGCGCCAAGCGCGGTGGTCGGCGGCGGCGGGGCCGCGGTCTCGTCGCGCCATTCCGCGGCGGCAAAGCGACCTGCCAAAAGCCCGATGGCTGCGCTTTCGACATAGCCTTCGACGCCCGTGATCTGGCCTGCAAAGCGCAAGGAAGGCCGTGCCTTCAGGCGCAATTCCGTGTCGAGCAGGCGCGGCGAATTCAGGAAGGTGTTACGGTGGATGCCACCAAGCCGCGCGAAACGCGCATTCTCCAGCGCCGGAATCATCCGGAACACATCGGTCTGCGCGCCATATTTCAGTTTCGTCTGAAAACCGACCATATTCCACAGCGTGCCCAAACGATTGTCCTGGCGAAGCTGCACGACGGCGTGCGGACGCCTGCCGGTGCGCGGGTCGGAAAGGCCGACCGGCTTCATCGGGCCGAAGCGCAGCGTTTCTTCGCCGCGCGAGGCCATCACTTCGATGGGGAGGCAGCCTTCGAAATAGGGAGTCGACTTTTCCCATTCCTTGAATTCGGTCGTTTCGCCGGTTTTCAGCGCGGTGATGAAGGCGTGATATTGCGCTTCATCCATCGGGCAATTGATGTAATCGGCGTCGCCGCCGCCGGGACCCTTCTTGTCGTAGCGCGACTGAAACCACGCGATATCCATATTGATACTGTCGCGCTCCACGATGGGGGCGATGGCGTCGAAGAAGGCGAGGGAGTCTTCGCCTGATAGCGCGCGAATGGCTTCGGCCAGCGCAGGCGAGGTGAGGGGCCCTGTTGCGATCACGACATTCGCCCAATCATCGGGCGGAAGGCCGGTGATTTCCTCGCGCTCGATGCGGATCAGGGGGTGTTCGGTGATCGCTTTTTCGACGGCGGCCGAGAAACCTTCGCGGTCGACGGCCAGCGCGCCGCCCGCGGGCAATTTGTGCGCGTCGCCTGCGCTCAAAATCAGCGATCCGGCGCGGCGCATTTCCTCATGCAGAAGGCCGACGGCATTGTTCTCCCAATCATCCGAACGGAAGGAGTTGGAACAGACAAGTTCGGCCAGGCCTTGCGTGGAGTGCGCCTCGGTCATGCGTTTGGGGCGCATTTCGTGGAGCACCACGGGCACGCCCACATTGGCCGCCTGAAAAGCGGCTTCGCAGCCCGCGAGGCCCCCGCCGATCACATGGATCTCATTCTGTTTTGACGCTGTCATGGGCGCGAGATAGCGCGGAAAGGCCCAGCGCGCAATTTCAGGTCCGGCGGGCCTTCCCCTGATGGGCCACCAGGGCTAGAGAAGGCCATGAATAAAATCCCCGTCGTTCAGGTCATTGGCCTCGGCTATGCCTTTCTCGTCGCCGAGTTCCGCACGGTGCTCCGTGTCTGCTGGCTGCCCGCGCTGCTGATTGCCGGGGCGGATTACCTGACGCGGCGCTATTCGCTGTTTTATGTGGGCGAGGCAGAGAGCGTCGCAACGCTTGCCATCAGTTATCTTGTGCTCATCTCCGGCCTTTTCGTGGTGCTGCTGAATTCCGCCATCATGATGACCGGAATGGTGCGGCACGCCCTGCGTCTTCCTCTGACGCCGGGGAGTTTCTATTTCCCCTTCGGTCCGATGGAGCGCCGCATGTTCCGCGCCCTGACCCTTTTGGCGCTCGGGCTTTTTTTCGCATTATCGTTTCTCTCGGTGATCTCGGCACAGCTCTTCACGCTGGCCGGCGTGGACATGACGCAACCGCCGGAAACCCAGACACCGGGCGCGGGCGCGCTCTTTGTTTCTCTGACGCTTCTTCTTCTGTTCATCGCGGTCTTTGTGGCAGCCCTCCGCATCGGCTTTCTGCTCGCCCCCGTCGTCGTGGCCGAAGGAAAGGGCCTCGCCCGTTCGTTTCAACTGTCGAACGGAAATTTCTGGCGGATACTCGCCGTGCTGCTGGTGGCGATACTGCCGCTGGGCCTCACCATCGGCTTTGTGCAGCTCGCGCTGATCACCGCCACCGCCGGTCAGGATATTCTCACCGAGCCGAGCCAGAGCGTGCAGGGAATCGTGGAAAGCGTCGCCGCGGCGCAGCCCGTTCTCTGGGCGGCGCTGAATTTCGCCTCGACGGTTCTCGCCGTCGGACTGATCTATCCGATCGCCGCGTTTGCGTATGGCACAATAACAACGAGAAAAACGGCATCGGAATTATAACAAGCAGCTTGCTAGGATTCCCATGTTTCGACAACGCACTCTTTTTATCATCGGTGCTGGCGCAAGCTGCGAAGTCAATCTTCCCGCCGGAAAGGGCCCCCGGAAGGCAATTGCCTCATGCCTAAATATGAAATTTGATCGCGGTCAACTGATCTCGGGGAGCCCGTACATCGCCGATGCGCTAGGGCAAAGCCTTCGAAGAAAAGGACAGTCGCCGAATATCAACGCACACTTCCATGCGGCCCGGAGTATTTCCAACGGGATTTATCAAGCGACATCAATAGACAGTTATATGGATGCACATCGAGGAAATGAAGAAATCGACCTGTGTGGAAAGCTAGCAATTGTCCAATCTATCTTGGAGGCTGAGCGCTCAAGTACTCTCTTTGCGAATATAGGCGCGGCGATAAGTCATGAGGCATTGGAAGATACTTGGTACGCAAAATTATTTCAGCTTCTCATAGAAGGAAGGTCCAAATCTGAGGTATCTAGGCTCTTCGAGAATGTGTCGTTCATCGTATTCAATTACGATCGCTGTTTAGAACACTTCCTGCTTAACGCAATTCAGAGCTACTACCACCTTCACGAGCAAGAGGCCGCAAGTATTCTAAGAGACACGTTTATCTATCATCCTTATGGAGTCGTGGGGAAATTACCTTGGCAAGATGGTGGAACAGTTCGGTTCGGGGAAGCTGCGCAAAATACCGCCCTGCTTGACGTTGCGTATCAAATTAAGACGTTCACTCAGCGTATTGACGACGAAGTGGAGCTTGCCAAAATGCGTAGTCCGGTCACTGACGCGCACACAGTGGTTTTTCTCGGGTTTGCGTTTCATTCACAGAACATGGAACTTCTAAAGTCTGAAAAGGCAAACGTCAGACGCATATATGCGTCAGCTCACGATATTTCAGACAGCGACGTGGAGGTTATTCAATCGCACGTTTTGAATGTGCTTTCTCCCAGAGGCTACGGCAAGGCAGAAGTCAGAAACCAGCTGAAGTGTACTGGGATTTTTAGAGAGTATTGGCGTAGTTTATCAAATTAGTTGTCACTCCGCCGCAGAACGCTTAGAGGCGTTCTTCAAAAGCGGCTTCAGATATTGCCCGGTATAGGAACGCGCGACTTTCACCACCTGTTCGGGCGTTCCTGCCGCAACGATTTCGCCGCCGCCATCGCCGCCTTCAGGCCCGAGATCGATGATCCAGTCGGCGGTCTTGATGACTTCCAGATTGTGCTCGATCACGACGACGGTGTTTCCGGAATCGACCAGCTCGTGCAGCACTTCGAGAAGCTTGCGCACATCTTCGAAATGAAGGCCGGTGGTCGGCTCGTCTAGAATATAAAGCGTGCGGCCGGTGGCCCGGCGCGATAATTCTTTGGAGAGTTTGACGCGCTGCGCTTCGCCGCCCGATAACGTCGTCGCCTGTTGCCCGACCTTGATATAGCCGAGGCCGACGCGCGTCAGCGTGTCCATTTTCTCGCGGATACCGGGAACTGCGCGGAAAAGGTCGGCGGCGGCTTCGACCGTGAGATCGAGCACATCGGCAATCGAATGGCCGCGGAATTTCACATCCAGCGTTTCGCGGTTATAGCGTTTGCCCTTGCAGACATCGCATTGCACGTAAACGTCCGGCAGGAAGTGCATCTCGATCTTGATGACGCCATCGCCCTGGCAGGCTTCGCAGCGCCCGCCCTTGACGTTGAATGAGAAGCGTCCCGGTCCGTAACCGCGCGCTTTCGATTCCGGCAAACCCGTGAACCATTCGCGGATCGGCGTGAAGGCGCCGGTATAGGTCGCGGGGTTGGAACGCGGCGTGCGCCCGATCGGGCTCTGGTCGATGTCGATGATCTTGTCGAGAAATTCGAGGCCGAGAATTTTCTCATGCGCCGCCGGAACGTCGCGTGCGTCGTTCAACCGCCGCGCGACGGCCTTGTACAACGTCTCGATGGTCAGCGTGGATTTACCGCCGCCCGATACGCCGGTGACGCAGGTGAGCACGCCGACCGGAATTTCGGCCGTAATGTTTTTGAGATTGTTAGCGCTCGCGCCGACCACCTTGATCCAGCGATTATGTACCGCCTTGCGCCGCGTGGCGGGCAGCGGCACTTCGCGCGCACCGGACAGATATTGCCCGGTGATGCTTTTCTCGTTCTTCATGATGTCGGCGGGCGTGCCTTCGGCCACCAATTCGCCGCCGTGAATGCCCGCACCCGGTCCCATATCGATGACATAATCCGCCGTGCGGATGGCTTCCTCGTCATGTTCGACGACGATCACCGTATTGCCGAGATCGCGCAGGCCCCGCAGCGAATCGAGGAGGCGCGAGTTGTCGCGCTGATGAAGGCCGATCGAAGGCTCGTCCAGCACATATAAAACGCCGGAAAGACCGGAACCGATCTGCGAGGCAAGGCGGATGCGCTGGCTTTCGCCGCCCGACAACGTGGCGGAGGAGCGCGACAGCGTCAGATATTCAAGCCCGACATTGTTCAGGAATTTCAGCCGCTCGCGGATTTCCTTCAAGATGCGCGCGGCGATTTCCTTCTGCGTCTGGTTCAGATGCGTGTCCAGATCGCGGAACCATTGGTCGGCATTGCGGATCGACATGTCGCCGACCTCGCCGATATGGATGCCCGCGATCTTCACGCAGAGCGCTTCGGGTTTAAGGCGATAGCCATTGCAAACCTCGCAAGGGCTATTGCTCTGATAGCGTTCCAGTTCTTCCTGCACCCACGCGGAATCGGTTTCGTGATAGCGCCGGTCCATATTCGAGATGATGCCCTCGAAGGGCTTCTTCACCTCGTAACGGCGCGCGCCGTCGTCATAGATGAATTTGATTTCGTCTTCGTCCGAACCGTGGAGAAGAATCTCCTTCACCTTTTTCGGAATGTCCTTCCAGGTGTCGTTCAGCGAGAATTTGTAGTGCCGCGCCAGCGCTTCCAGCGTCTGCAGATAATAGGGCGAGGAGGATTTCGACCAGGGCGCGATGGCGCCCTTGCGCAGGGTCACCGTTTCGTCGGGAACGACCAATTCAGGATCGAAATAAAGCTGCGTGCCCAGCCCGTCGCATTCCGGACAGGCGCCATGCGGATTGTTGAACGAGAACAGGCGCGGCTCGATTTCCGGAATCGTGAAGCCGGATACCGGACAGGCGAATTTTGACGACATGGTGATGCGCTTCGGCTCGGTCTTCTTGCCGATCTTTTCCTTCTCGTCGGCGAATTCGACGATCACCAGCCCGTCCGCGAGATTAAGCGCGGTCTCGATCGATTCCGGTAGGCGGTTGCCGATATCGGGGCCGACCACGATGCGGTCCACCACCACGTCGATATCGTGCTTGAATTTCTTGTCGAGCGCGGGGACCTCGCCGAGATTATGAAACTCGCCATCGACCTTTACGCGCTGAAAGCCCTTTTTCTGGAATTCGGCTAATTCCTTCCGGTATTCGCCCTTGCGTCCGCGCGCGATGGGCGCGAGTACGAAGAGGCGCGTTCCTTCAGGCAAGGCCAGAATGCGGTCGGCCATCTGGCTTACGGTCTGGCTCTCGATGGGGAGCCCGGTCGCGGGCGAGTAGGGCACGCCGGCGCGCGCATAGAGAAGGCGCAGATAGTCGTAGATTTCCGTGACGGTCCCGACGGTCGAGCGCGGGTTCTTCGATGTGGTGCGCTGTTCGATCGAAATGGCGGGCGACAGGCCGTCGATGTGATCGACGTCCGGCTTCTGCATCATCTCCAGAAATTGCCGCGCATAGGCCGAGAGACTTTCGACATAGCGGCGTTGGCCTTCCGCATAGATCGTATCGAAGGCGAGCGAGGATTTCCCGGAGCCCGAAAGCCCCGTGAGCACCACAAGCTTATCGCGGGGGATATCGACATCGACGTTTTTGAGGTTGTGCTCGCGCGCACCTCTTACGGAAATGGACTTCTGCATTTCACCACTCGAGGGAACAAACGGTTAGCTATGGCGGGTTTTCGCCGGACCCGGCAAGGACCAACCTTGAGAACCGTTGCGGAAGCCAGCGCTTCCGCCCGGTGTTCCGGATCGTCTATGTGGGTATCCCAGCCCCGATTCCCTAGACTAGAACAAAAAGAGAACATTTGCTAGCGTCAGGTCTTGGCATCGGCTCGCGCGTGACCGAGCGCCCAGAATCGGCGCATTCCTGTTTTGGGCCTCGCGGAGACGCCTTGAACGTGACCGGCATCATCGAAATAGCGCAACGAAAAGACTCGAACGGAAGCTTGGCGCTTGATCGCATCGTGCATGCCGATTGTGTCACCGCGTTGAAGGCCGTTCCCGAAAATTCCGTGCACCTGATCCTCAGCGATATCCCCTATGGCATTGGCGCCGAGGATTGGGACGTGCTTCATGACAATGCGAATTCCGCCTATCTCGGCGCCAGTCCGGCACAGGAAAAAGCGGGCACGATTTTCAAGAAGCGCGGCAAGCCGATCAATGGATGGTCGGAAGCCGACCGCGCTATTCCGCGCCAATATTACGAATGGTGTTCGAGCTGGGCGCCTGAATGGCTTCGCGTGCTGAAGCCGGGCGGAACGGCCTTTGTGTTTGCGGGGCGGCGTTATGCGCATCGCTGCACGGCGGCGCTGGAAGATGCAGGTTTTTCGTTCAAGGATATGCTGGCCTGGCGGCGTGAACGCGCGGCTCATCGCGCGCAACGTTTAAGCGTCGTGTTCGAACGGCGGGGCAATCTACGTGCGGAAAAAGAATGGAGCGGCTGGCGCATCGGCAATCTGCGTCCGTCCTTCGAGCCCATTCTCTGGTTCACCAAGCCGTACAGAATCGGCACCACGATTGCCGACAATGCGCTGGAGCATGGCATCGGGCCGTTCAACGAAGAGGCGTTTCTTCGCTATGTCGGGCGCCCCGACAATATCATCGAATGCGGTTTCGAGACGGGCGAGGGCGGGCAGCATCCGACGCAGAAACCGTTGAAGCTGATGCAGGCGCTGATCGCGCTTTCGACCCGCGAGGGGCAGACGGTACTCGATCCATTTGCAGGTAGCGGCACAGCGCTGGTGGCCGCGAAAAGGCTGGGTCGTCACTTCTTCGGCTTTGAGGCCGAGGAAGCCTATGTCCGAATCTGCGAGGAACGGCTGAGATAGGCGACGCCTATTTTTATACTAGAACAAATAGGGAACATTTGGTAGCGTCCCTCTATTGAACACGTCTGGGGCGAAAGGCGTGGAAAACCTTTGGCCCCGCGTGGTGCGGCACCTCCCCGAAGGCTAGCTTGCCTCGAACGGACGAGACGCCGGTGAACGGAAACTCCGGGCCAGAAGGCCTGGAAGAGAGAAGGAGAAGCAGGAGATGGCGGGTAGTTTGAACAAGGTGATCCTGATCGGAAATTTGGGCCGGGATCCGGAAGTGCGTCGCCTCTCTTCGGGCGAGCCGGTGGTGAATCTCTCGATCGCAACGTCGGAGAGCTGGCGCGACAAGGCCTCCGGCGAGCGCAAAGAGCGCACCGAATGGCACCGCGTCGTGATCTTCAACGAGAACCTTGCCAAGGTTGCCGAGCAATACTTACGCAAGGGCGCGAAGGTCTATCTCGAAGGCCAGATCCAGACCCGCAAGTACACCGACAAGGACGGCGTCGAAAAATACTCGACCGAAATCGTCCTGCAGCGCTTCCGCGGCGAACTCGTCATGCTGGATTCGCGCGGCGAAGGCGGAGGCGGGGGCGATCGTCCGGCGATGGCAAGCAGCGGTTCCGACAGCGGACGCAGCTTCGAACGCAGCGATATGGACGACGAAATTCCGTTCTAAGGTTCTGCCGTGACGCAGATCTCAAGGGCCCAGGTCTCAAAGAGAATTGGCGTTTTGTGCCTTATCGCTTTGGGATTTTTGGCCTCTTGCGCACAAGGATACCGCTCCGAAGGCTTCATCGATCCGCGCCTTGAGGCCGCCTTCCTTTTCCTGCCGCAACCGGATGGTTCCGGCGCGGGCGGGGCGGCTGTCGTCATCGCCCCGACCATCGCCGCGACCAACGAGCATAATGCGAACCTGATCGCGCGCGGGGACATTCTCGCGCGCTCGGAATATTACGATCTGCTGTTCTTTCGCACGCCGCGCGGAGAGCCCGCGCGTACCGCCGCGCCCCGGCTTGGGCAAAATGTCGTCGCTTATGGCGATGGCGGCGGCGGCGCATTGCGCCAAGCGTCGGGACCGATCGAGTTCCTGCCCGTAACAGCCGAGAACTGCCCCGCCTGCAAATGGAACCCGAGCTTTGCCTATCGCGCGCCGGCGGGGCCCGGCTTCTCCGGAGGGCCTGTGGTCGATGCCGAAAACGGCGCCGTTCTCGGGCTGACCTTTGGCTATATCGACAGCCCCATTGAGCGCGGCGAGACCCGCCTAATGCTGGCCTATGACATGGCGCTGGTCCGGGGCGAATGGACGCGCCTTTCGTCTCCGTAAAATCAAGAAAAATCAATGGGATAATAAGGTCCCGCCGCAGCGGAATAGCTGGCTGTTTTTAAGGCAAAATGCTACAGATTTTGCGATGCGAAGGGACGCGCGAGTCGGACCCGTTTCGCGCCTTTTCTCAGGTCTTAAGTGAGCACCGAAGACAGCACCCAAGACGGCCCTAAAAGCGGCGGAAATATATCCCCCATCGCTATCGAAGCAGAGCTGAAAAGCTCCTATCTCGATTACGCGATGAGCGTCATCGTGAGCCGTGCGCTGCCCGATGTGCGCGACGGTTTGAAGCCGGTGCACCGGCGCATTCTCTACGCGATGCATGAATCCGGTTACGACTGGAACAAGGCCTATCGCAAATCCGCGCGCGTCGTCGGCGATGTCATCGGTAAATATCACCCGCATGGCGACCAGGCCGTGTATGACGCGCTAGTGCGTCTCGCGCAGGATTTTTCCATGCGCCTGCCGCTTATCGACGGGCAGGGCAATTTCGGTTCGGTCGACGGCGATCCCGCCGCTGCCATGCGTTACACCGAAGTGCGCCGCGCGAAAGCCGCGCATTCGCTGACCGAAGATCTCGATAAGGAAACGGTCGATTTTCGGGACAATTACGACCAGTCCGAACATGAACCCGTCGTATTGCCCGCGCGCTTTCCCAATCTTCTCGTCAATGGTGCGGGCGGTATCGCCGTCGGCATGGCGACCAATATTCCGCCGCATAATCTCGGCGAAGTCATTGATGCGTGTCTTGCCTATATCGAAGACCCTTCGATCAGCATGGAATCCCTGACCGATATCGTGCCGGGCCCCGATTTCCCTACCGGCGCGATCATCATCGGCAAGGCCGCGGCGCGTCTCGCACTGGCGCGGGGACGTGGTTCCATATTGATGCGCGCACGCGTCGCCGTCGAAGAAATCCGCAAGGACCGCGAAGCGATTATTGTCACCGAACTTCCCTATCAGGTGAACAAGGCGCGCATGCTGGAACGCATTGCCGAACAGGTGCGCGACAAGCGTATCGAGGGCATTTCGGATTTGCGGGACGAATCCGACCGTCATGGCATGCGGGTCGTTATTGAACTCAAACGCGATGCGTCGTCCGCCGTCGTGTTGAACCAGCTGTACCGCTATTCCGAATTGCAGACGAGCTTCGGCGTTAACATGCTGGCGCTGAATGGCGGCCGTCCGCAATTGATGAATCTGAAGGACGTGATCGCCGCCTTCGTACTGTTCCGCGAAGAAGTGGTCACGAAGCGCACCCGCTTTGAACTCGGCAAGGCACGTGACCGTGGCCACACATTGGTCGGCCTCGCGGTCGCGGTGGCGAATATCGACGAAGTGATTGCCCTCATTCGCTCCGCGCCCGACACGGCAACGGCGCGAGCGCAATTGATGGAACGCGCCTGGCCCGCGAAGGATGTCGGCCCGCTGGTCGCCCTTATCGCCGATCCGCGCCATATGGTGCTGGAAGACAATACGATCCGGCTTACCGAAGAACAGGCAAAAGCCATTCTTGAATTGCGCTTAGCCCGCTTGACGGCGCTGGGCCGTGACGAAATCGGCGACGAGGTGCGCAAGCTCGGCGAAGCCATCGCCGACTATCTCGATATTCTGCGCTCGCGCCCGCGCGTGCTGGAAATCATCAAAAAGGAACTCTCCGACGCGCGCGCCGAATTTGCAGATCCGCGCCGCACCGAAATCATCGAAGCAGACATCGAGGTCGACGACGAGGCGCTGATCGAGCGTGAGGATGTGGCGGTGACCGTCACTCATGCGGGCTATATCAAGCGCACGCCACTTGCCGAATATCGCGTGCAGGGACGCGGCGGCAAGGGCCGCGCCGGCATGTCGACGCGCGAGGAAGATTTCGTCACCCGCATTTTCGCCGCCAGCACGCATGCGCCGCTTTTGTTCTTCTCTTCAACGGGCATGGTCTATCGCCTGAAAGTATGGCGTTTGCCGGAAGCGCGTGTAGCCGGGCGCGGCAAGGCGATGGTCAATCTGTTACCGCTGCAGCCGGGGGAACGGATCACGTCGGTTCTGCCGTTGCCCGAGGACGAAACCACCTGGGACAAATTCCAGGTTATGTTCGCCACTACGTCGGGAAGCGTGCGCCGGAACGAACTTTCGGATTTCAACAATATCAATCGCAACGGCAAGATTGCGATGAAGCTCTCGGACGGCGAGGGCATTGTCGGTGTCCAGCTTTGTACCGTGAACGACGATGTGCTTCTCACCACGCGCGGCGGCAAATGTATCCGCTTCCCGATTATCGATATTCGCGTCTTCAAGGGACGCGAATCCATGGGCGTACGCGGAATCAAACTTGGCTCGGGCGACAGGGTTGTCAGCCTTGCGCTGCTCGGCCATGGCGATGCGACGCCCGCCGAAGCGCGTGCTTATCTGCGCCAGGCCAATGCTGCACGCCGTGCGATGACCGGCGAAGGCGCGGCGGAGGAACCGGAAGTGGTGCTGGACGAAGAGGCGGAGGAAAGCGTGGAAGAAACCGCGCTCAGCACCGAGCGCTATGCGCAGCTCGGCGGCGGCGAACAATTCGTTCTTTCCGTTTCGGAACAAGGCTTCGGCAAGCGCACGTCTTCCTACGAATATCGTGTCACGGGCCGCGGCGGGTCTGGCATCGTCGCCATGGCGCTGACGGGCAAGAACAGCGCCCTTTCCGGCGCCTTCCCTGTGGAAGAAAGCGACGATATTATGCTGATCACCAATACCGGGCAGACCATACGCTGTCCGGTGAAGGATATCGGGATCAAGGGCCGCTCGACGCAGGGCGTCACTCTGTTCCGACTGGATGACGGCGAGCGCGTCGCCTTTGTCGATCGCGTGGCGGAGAGTTCGGAGAATGGCAATGGCGGCGAAGACTGAGAAACGCCGCATAGGGCTTTACGCAGGTACGTTCGATCCGGTCACGCTCGGCCATATGGACATCATCAAACGTGCGGTAAAACTGGTCGATCACCTCGTTATCGGTGTGGCCGACAATTCCGCGAAGACGCCGCTTTTCTCGATGAAGGAACGCATCGCCATGCTGCGCAGCGAAAGCGCGGTGATGGCGGGCGAGGGGCGCGCGACGATCGAGGTGGATACCTTCGACGGACTTCTGGTGCATTTCGCGCGCAAAGTAGGAGCCAGCGTTCTTATTCGCGGTCTACGCGCCGTTTCCGACTTCGAATATGAATTCCAGATGGTGGGCATGAACCAGCGTCTCGCCCCCGAAATCGAAACCGTGTTTCTGATGGCCGATCCGCGTCATCAGGCGATCGCTTCGCGCCTTGTGAAGGAAATCGCGCATCTCGGCGGCGATGTTACGCATTTCACCAGCCCGGCGGTTGCGGCCGCGCTGAAAAAGCGGTTTGCCAAAAAGAAAACCCGTTAGCCTTCGTGTTGCGTATGGTGACAGAGGGGTTCACCGCTGCGTCCGACATTTAACGCCGAAAAGACCGGGCCAAGAGAGCGCCATCTAAACCTTCCCGTTCCGCCTTTTTCGTGCCAAAGGGGTGGGCGAAACGCCAAAGGAACAGAACCTTGTCCGACAAGATCCATTTGCAATTGAAGGATGGCCTCGTTGTCATCGAACTTCGTCCCGACCTCGCGCCGAAACATGTCGAGCGCATCAAGGAACTGGCGAATGCAGGCTTCTATGACGGCATCGTTTTTCACCGCGTCATTCCGGGCTTCATGGCCCAGACCGGCGATCCGACGGGAACCGGTATGGGCAAGTCCGACAAGCCCAATCTGAAGGCCGAGTTCTCGAATGAAAACCATGTGCGCGGCACGCTTTCGATGGCCCGCAGCGCGGCGCCCGACAGCGCCAATTCGCAGTTCTTCATCTGCTTTGCGGACTCGCCCTGGCTGAACAAGCAATATTCGGTGTTCGGGAAAGTCGTTTCCGGCATGGAACATGTCGATGCGATCAAGAAGGGTTCCGAACGCGATAATGGTTCGGTCACGGATCCCGACAAGATCATCAAGATGACGGTTGTCGAGGATTGAGAACACTGCCGTCAAGGCAATGTTTCGTCATATCGCGTGACTTGCCGGTTTTTTCGGCGGGTGTTACGGCGCGTCCGTATTGCGAGGGCTCTCAGCCGTGGCCGACATGATTCCGTTTATCGATCTGCAGGCCCAGCGCGCCCGCCTCGGTGAAGCGCTGGATCGCGCGATTTCAAATGCAGTGTCGGGCGGTCAATGGATATTGGGTCCGCAGGTCGCGGAGCTGGAAACGGAGCTCGCAACGTTTGCAGGCTCCAAACATGCGATTGCCTGCGCAAATGGAACGGACGCGCTCCTGCTGATCCTGCGTGCCTGGGACATCGGTCCCGGAGATGCCGTGTTCGTGCCGGCATTTACCTTTGTGGCCACGGCAGAAGTGGTGTCGCTGGCCGGCGCAACGCCTGTTTTCGTTGATGTCCGCGAAGACACGTTCAACATGGACCCGCAGAGCCTTGAAGCCGCCATCGCCATGGTGAAAGCCGATGGTCAATTGAAACTGCGCGTGATCATTCCGGTCGATCTGTTCGGACAACCCGCCGATTACCGCCTCATCGAGCCCATTGCGGTACGCGAAAATCTTCGTCTCCTGTGCGATACCGCGCAGGGTTTCGGCGGAACGCTGAACAATCGGCGTACCGGTTCCATCGGCCACGCGACGGCAACGAGTTTCTTTCCGGCAAAGCCGCTCGGCTGTTATGGCGATGGCGGTGCCTGCTTTACTGATGACGACGCGTTGAACGAACGCCTGCGTTCCATCCGCATGCACGGTCAGGGGACCGACCGTTACGAACACGCTTATATAGGGCTCAATTCCCGGCTCGATACGATCCAGGCCGCAGTTCTGCTCGAGAAACTGAAAATATTTCCGGACGAGATCGACGCTCGTGAACGTGTTGCGCGCCGTTACAATGCTTCGTTCGCCGGCGCAGGAAATCTGCGCACGCCCTATGTCGTGGAAGGCGCCCAGTCGGTCTGGGCGCAATACACGCTACAGGTCGAGAATCGTGCGAAATTTCAGGCTGATCTGAAAGGAAAGGGCATCCCGACGGCGGTCTATTACCCGATCCCGCTCGGCAAGCAGCGCGCGTATAAACATTATCCCGCGGTGCCGATGCCGGTCAGCGATGCTTTGTCTGAACGTGTGGTAAGCCTGCCCATGCATCCCTATCTCGATGAGACAACGCAGGACCGCATCATCGCGGCCGTGCTGGAGAGCGTGAACGGCGCTTGAGGAATTTCTTTCATGCGCGTTGACCTGTTCGATTTCGATCTTCCTTCGGACCGGATCGCTCTGCGTCCGGCTGTGCCGCGCGAGGCAGCAAGGCTTTTGGTGGTGGACGAAGAGGGCCAACGCCGTCATGCCACGCTGAAGGACCTTCCGGATTTTTTAAGGAAGGGCGATGTGCTGGTCGTCAATGACTCGCGGGTGATTCCTGCACGCCTTCAAGGCCATCGCCCGCCGCGTCCGGGCAGCATCGGAAATGGTGCTTCCATAGAAGCAACGCTCCATAAGCGTATAGCGGCGGATCGCTTCATTGCTTTTGCGAAGCCGGCGAAGCGCCTTCGCGTGGGCGACGATGTTTATTTCGGTAAGCTCATCGCACGAGTGGTTGCGCGCGAAGGCGGAGAGATCACGCTGGTCTTCTCGCAATCTGGCGCAGCGCTCGATGCCGCGATTGCAGCGGAAGGGGAAATGCCGCTGCCGCCTTACATCGCCTCGAAGCGCGCCCCCGATGCGCAGGACCGGGCCGATTATCAGACGATGTTTGCCACCGAGGACGGCTCCGTCGCGGCCCCTACCGCAGGGCTTCATTTCACGCCCGCATTGTTGGCGCGGCTGGGCGCGGCAGGGATTTCCGTAGTGCGCGTGACGCTTCATGTGGGGGCGGGGACCTTTCTCCCCGTCGCCGTTGATGAAACGGGCGATCACCGCATGCATGCGGAATATGCCATTGTCACCGTGGAAACGGCGGATATGCTCAATGCGGTCCGCGCAGCCGGTGGACGCGTTGTCGCGGTCGGCACCACAGCTTTGCGTACACTGGAAAGCGCAACGGATGAGGCCGGAACCGTCCGCGCCTTTGCTGGAGATACCGCGATTTTCATTACGCCCGGCTATGTCTTCAAAGCGGTCGATGTGCTGCTGACCAATTTTCATTTGCCGCGCTCGACGCTGTTCATGCTGGTTTCGGCCTTTTCAGGCCTTGAGGTCATGAGAGCCGCCTATGAAGAGGCCATCGCCGAAAACTATCGTTTCTATTCCTATGGAGACGCGTGCCTGCTATTTCCTCCCCGCAAATGAGCGCATTTCGTTTCGAGTTGACGGGGACGGACGGTGCGGCGCGGACGGGTATGGTCCATACGCCGCGCGGGGCTATCCGCACGCCTGCCTTCATGCCGGTCGGCACGGCGGCAACCGTGAAGGCGATGCTTCCCGAAAGCGTCGCGGCGACGGGCGCGGACATCGTTCTTTCCAACACCTATCATCTGATGCTTCGACCCGGCGCCGAGCGCATTGCGGCGCTGGGCGGGCTGCATCGTTTCATGGATTGGCCGAAGCCCATTCTCCCCGATTCCGGCGGCTTTCAGGTGATGTCGCTGTCGAAACTGCGCAAGATCACCGAAGAGGGCGTACGCTTTCGTTCGCATATCGACGGTTCAGAACATTTCCTCAGCCCTGAACGCGCGATGGAAATCCAGCGCCTTCTCGGCTCCGACATCCAGATGGTGCTTGATGAATGTCCGCATTTTTCGGCCACGGAACAGGAAATCGAAAAATCGCTGATGCTGTCGATGCGCTGGGCGCAGCGCTCCAAGACGGCCTTCGGTACGCAAGAAGGACATGCCTGTTTCGGCATCGTGCAAGGTGGGGTGTTTCCTCAGCTACGCAAACGCTCCGCCGAAATGCTGCAGGAGATTGGTTTCGACGGTTATGCCGTGGGCGGCCTTGCGGTGGGCGAGGGACAGAAGGCGATGTTCGAAACGCTGGACGCCACCACGCATCATCTGCCGGTCGATCGACCGCATTACTTGATGGGCGTCGGCAAGCCCGATGACATTTTGGGCGCGGTGCTGCGTGGTATCGACATGTTCGACTGCGTATTGCCGACCCGCTCAGGGCGTAACGGTCAGGCCTTCACGCGCGAGGGCGCGCTCAATTTGCGCAATGCGCGCTTTGCCGACGACACCGCGCCGCTGGACACCGCTTGCCGCTGTCCCGCCTGCCGCAATTATTCCCGTGCCTATCTGCATCATGTGGTGAAAGCCGGCGAGATCGTCGCCTCGATGCTGCTCACCTGGCACAATCTGGCCTTCTATCAGGACATGATGGCGGGCATGCGGACGGCCATAGCGCAGTCCCGCGCGGCGGCGTTCGCCCGCGATTTCCTGGCGCCCTACGAGAAGAATACCGAAACCGATTGAGCGGCCTACGAGGGCCGACGGACCGCCAAAGCCGTCACGTCATCGTGTTCGGGAGGTTAACCCGGTCTGCCAGACTGCTTTAAGCGGTAGGTGGACGCGTCAGGCGTCTGGATTGCCTGACTTCTATGAAGTAACTTTTTCTTCCCCCCGCCTTGAATCGCACCGCCATTTCCTTCCGCGGTGCGTGACTTGCAGAATTTGTTCCAAGCGTTTCATCGTTTCGGCCTGCCAAGCTTTTCACAGCAAAGGTTTTATACCGTGTCCCTGGGATCGTTCTCGCGTATGTGCATTGCTGCGCTCGCAGCCGCTCTATTCTTGTGGCACGGAGGAGCAGCCAGCGCGCAGAACGCGGATTTTCTCGCGTCGAAACCGACCATCCGCGCGGTGCGAATCGACCCTTCCGAAGCGCCCACGATCGATGCCGACCTGAACGACCCTGTTTGGGCGAAGGCAGCGGTCATCGATGAATTCCGCCAGCGCTCACCGACCCCAGGCGCGCCGGCCTCCGAACGCACGGTCGCGCGCATTCTCTATGATGAGAACAATCTCTATTTCGCGATCTACGCCTATGATTCCGAACCCGATCGGCTGGTCGTGCGTTCGATGCAGCGCGACGGGCAGATTTATACGGGAGACAATATCGCGATCACGCTTGATCCCGGTCCCACCTGGCGCAACGCCTACACGTTTCAGATCGGTCCCTCGGGCGGTAGGCAGGACGCGCTGCGCCTTAACAACACCGAGGAGCTGAATGCCTGGAACACGATCTGGACCTTGCGCGCGGCGCAGGTAGCGGACGGCTACATTCTCGAGATGGCCATTCCGTTCCGTTCGCTTTCTTATCCTCCGGGTGAGGCGGATTGGGGGCTGGAAATCGCCCGCAATATACGACGCAAGAACGAGAGCGTGCGCTGGTCGTCGCACGATCCGGCTTTGTCTTTCGCCGATGTATCGCAGGCCGGTATTCTCACCGGGATCAGCGACGTCAATCAGGGACTTGGGCTCGATCTGCAGCCCTATGTGCTGTTCGGATCGAAACATAACTGGCAGCAATCGGGAGACGGCGCGGGCCTTACCGCGACGGCGGGCGGCAACGCCTTCTACAAGATCACGCCGGCACTCACCGGAACGCTGACCTTTAACACCGATTTCTCCGATGCGCCGCTGGACGCGCGACAGGTGAATACCACGCGCTTTTCCCTGTTTACGCCCGAGACACGAGACTTTTTTCTGCAGGATGCCGGTGCGTTCGAATTTGGCGGGAGGGGGTTCACGCGCGGGAACAATGATCGCGCGGACAATAATGGACGGCCGTTCTTTTCGCGCAATATAGGACTGGCGGGCGGCATCCCGGTCAGCATCATCGCGGGTGGTAAAATATCGGGTGAATATGCGGGCTTCGGCATTGGCGCACTCAGCGTTGTGACCGATGACACGCCGTCCGCTCCGCATCAGGTGCTGTCGGTCGCGCGCATCACCCGGCCCGTATTCGAGAATTCCAAAGTCGGGTTCATCGTGACCAACGGCGATCCCACCGGCGCGACGGAGAACACCGTGGCGGGGGGCGATTTCCAGTACCGCACCGGGAATTTGTTCGGCAACAAAACCTTCGCCGCCGACATCAGTTTCCAGCGCAGTTTCTCGGACACTTTAGGCGACGATAACGCGCTGTCGCTGGCGCTGAATTTTCCCAATGAGCCCTGGGGCGGGGATCTTTCCATAAAACAGATCGGCCGGAATTTCTCCCCGGAACTTGGGTTCGTGAACCGCACCGATATAAGGTTTTACGAAGGCAATTTCCGGCACATCACGCGTTACCGCGACAGCTGGTTGCGCGAGACCAATTTGTCCACCAGCCAGATATTGGTGACCGATCTCGACAATCATCTGGAATCGCGCTTGAGCGAAGTGGCGGCGGAGATCGAAACCGCGCGGAACAATTTTGTAACAGTAACCGTCTCGAATTATTTCGAAGACATCCCGTCGCCTTTCGACCTTCCGGGGAACGTCATTGTCCCGCAAGGGGAATATAACTGGACCACCATTGGCCTCGAGGTTCAGACCTCGAATGCCTGGCCCTTTTCGGTCGAGGCCGGGATCATCTGCTGCGATTTCTACGATGGCACAAACATCGAGGGTTCGCTGACGATGGTATATCGCCCCAGCCCTTATTTCACCGGTGAATTCAGCTATGAGCCCGCCTTCATCGATCTGCCCGGCGGCGAGACCGATATTCATCTTTTCGCGCTGGAAGGGACGGTGAATTTCACGCCCGATATGGAGATCGCCTTTCAGGCGCAATACGATAACCTCAGCAAGGCGTTCGGCTCGCTGGCGCGCTTTCGCTGGGAATATTCTCCGGGTAACGAGGTGTTTGTCGCCTTTGGCCAGAGCGCCGACATACCCGGCTCGCGTCTACGCGCTCAGACAACCCAATTCACCGTCCGCCTGATACGGACGTTTCAGTTCTGATACCGGGGTTCGAGAAAGGCGGGACGAGGTTTCCCCGTCTTTCTCCACCACGCATTGTCGCTCACTCGAGCCGTCCTTCAGCCGTGGACTGAATTTCCACGGCGATCGTCTCCTGAGCCCCGCCATCGCGCACCAGCTGGTTGTTTCTGGGCTTAACAAACGTTTCCCTAAAATGGCTGCTTTGCCGCCCGTCTCTCAGCCAAGCCGATTGTCGGTCCATTTACGGATGCCCGGTCCGTGCCAGTCGGGCTCGGCGGAGGGGCCGGATTTTCCGGGCTTTTCGCCATGCGCCCCTTGGGAGGGGCCGTTCCCTGGGGAAACTTTGCCGAAAGCCAAACCCTTGGTTGACCGGAATCGGCGGGCGTCCTAATGCTGCGCCACCCTTACGGGCCCGTAGCTCAGCGGCAGAGCATCTGACTTTTAATCAGAGGGTCGATGGTTCGATCCCATCCGGGCTCACCACCAATTCTGCAAGCCAGCCGATATCAGCAACCGCGATAAGTCGGCTGGCTTTGCAGTTCCACCGCGAACACCGCGCCCACTGAGGCAGCATCGACGCCTTCTGCGGTCGCACGCGTCTGATAGAAGGTGCGGCGCTGCGCGTTGATCGCATCGACCGCTGCCTGCACGGCGGGATTCAGCGCGCGCAGATAGCCATCGGGTTGTTCGCAGGCCCTGCCATCGCCGCGCATTTCCTCCGCCGTCTGCGCGAAAGCGGGCGAGGCCGCGCCGATTCCGGCGATCATGGCTGCGGCGAGAAAGAGCGAGTGAAGGTTCGTACGCAATTTTGTCTCCTTTGCGGTTGCGCGATGGATGGAGGCTGCGGCGTCTATGCAAGTGCGCAACATTAGAAAATTCCCGGATTGGCGCGAATGTCTTCGCGAGCCTGTTCCTCAAGACGGACGCGTACATCGGCGTCGAGTCTCACATTCAGGTTGATGGTGATCGGCTCTGTCGGCGCTTCCACCCGCACGGTGGGCGTGCAGGCGAGAACCAGCGGTGCGCAAGCAGCCATGAGCAATATTCTCGCGGACATCTTCTTGAAATGGGCGGTCTTAATAATCGCGGACACTTTCGTTCCTTTCGTCGGGTACATGTTACCCTGCAGGCAATATTCGTAGCATGTACGCTCTACGCTTGGCTAGAAAACCACGGGACTTAGCCAATGTCCCCAAATCTAAATTCCGGCACCTGAATGCCGTCTGAACGGGAGCCCGATCCGGTTCCAGGCGTCATTTTCCCGGTATCACTGGCCAGTAATGGACCGCAGGAAATCATTGGACATGGTACGTCCAATGGTCAGCGCTTCAAGAAGCGGATCGGCGTTGCCGGTGAGCGAAATATTGAGATCGAAGGGGTGGCCTTCGAGGAGGGTAGGGTTGTTGCCCTGGAGGCGCAGCGTGATCTGTGTGTCTCCCGCGATCGGTTTGTTTAGGCTCATGTCAAGCCCGCTATAGTGAAAATCCTCCAGCGCATCGAGCAACAGCGTGACCGCGTCGCCACCGCTAGCCAATGCATCGCGCGCGCTTTCCGAGCGGTAGGAAATGATTCCTTCGGAAGTGGCGCCGAGATTGGCGCCTTCAATAGCGATTCCGGTAGCATCGTGTCTGAGCGGGATGAGGCCGCTCAGCCGTCCCTCGCCCGTCAGTTCATCAAGCCCGATCAGCGCCAGTAACTGTGAAAGGTCGAGTTCCTCCGCCCGTAAAGGAATGACCGCGGCGCCCAATGTCGGATCGATGGTGCCGCCTTCCGCTGTTATGCGTCCGCCCGCCACATTCATGGTAAGCGATTGCGCCGTCACGCGCGGGCTACCGTCTTCCGTTTCTTCGACCGCGTAGCCGAGCTGCAGCGCCGTCACTTCTATTCCCGTATCGATACGGCGAATGGTCAGGCGCTGCCCAGGAGGACTATGTGCAGGCAGAAGGCGGTCGAGCACCAATTCCGTATTGAGGCCCTCGACGGTCATTCCGCTGCGTTCGAAAGAAAGGTCGATCACTGCAAGACGTCCGCTGCTTTCGACTCCATCCGCGCTCCAGCCGAATCGCGCCTCGCCGTTCACGCGGCCGCGAAGATCTTCCATGCTTGCCAGCAACTGGGATAACGCTGTGCCTTCCGCGTCCTCCGGACCGAACAAAAGTTCATCGACGGTGAAGGTGATCACGCCACGCGCTGCCTCGATACTATGGGATCCATCCACCACGACGTTCAGCGAATCGCCTGCACCACGCAGCGCCCCAGAGAAAACCAGGCGGTCGCCATCCTGGATCATGGTGATATCCGGCACCAAAGGTTCGAATAGCGGTGCATCGCCCTGCTGTAACACGGTGCCGCCCGCAACATGCGCGCGAATTTCGCCGCCAATAGTACCTGTGACATTCACCGCCTGACCGCTGACGACCATTCCAAAATCGGGAAGGCTGAAACGTTCCAGATTGGTGGAGGCCGTGAAACGCACCGGCTGTTCTGCAGAGCCGTTCGATTGAATGGCGAAGGTCTGGCCGGAAAGCTCAAACAGGGTCGGCGCTGCATCCTGCCGCTCGATACGCAACGACAAAGCGGGAACGCTTACGCGCGCGGTCTGCGTGAACGCGAACCCGGTTTCGCCTTCGACAATATCGAGTTGTGCGGACAAAATTTGCGCGCGGACATTTTGTAACGGCAGGATCGCCGGCAGGTGAAGTGCCCCAATCGAAACCTGGGCGGGCGCGCTCAGATCGAAGCGAAAGCCGTCCTCGGTCGGCGCGAGGGTAAGATTTGCTTCTATCGCGGCATTACTGGCTGTGACCGAGGCAATCTCAATACCGGGCGAGGTGGCGCGCAGATGCAAGGGCCCAGAAGGCGCGGTGGGAAGGCCGACAATGCGCGCATCCAGCGCCGCCGACTGCAAAAGTCCGAACGGTGTTGGCACCGCATTTCCATTGGCGGTGAAATCGTTGAGATCAAGCGATCGAAGGGTGAAATCATCGTTCAGCACGAATCTCGTTTCCCCCGCGGAGAAATCGAACGTGGTTTCGCTCTCGGTGTAATCAACATGGGCATTGGTCGTCGCCTGAAACACCGCATCGCGCAGCGAGATTGTGCCGTTAACGTCCGCGTCGAATGGTTCAAGCGTCCATTCGGGTAACGCAGCAATAGAAGGGGGCACTCCGGCATCGATTGTAAGCGCGTAGCGAGCGTCTCCTTCGATGGCTTCGAGGAAGCCTTCTGTAGACAGCGGAATTTGCGCCGTGCCGTCGGCGTCGAGCTGGAAGGTTCCGCCTTGCGGGCGCAATGCCTCGCCTAATGCAGCATGATCCGCCAGCGCTTCAAGCGTGCCGTGACCTTCGACGCGGAAATCCATTTCAGGCTGTTCGGCGGACAGCGAGTCGGTGGACAGATTGAGGCTTAACGACACGGCGTTGGCGTCGTCGCGCAGCAGCGCGTCGATATCGAACGCGCCTATGACGGTTCCCAACAGCGTTGCGGCAATATTTCCCTCCGCGCGCAGCGGTCCCGATTCGCCTTCGAAGCCGAGCATCAATTCGCTGGCGCCGTCTTCCGAGGGGCTTAGACCGCCATTGGCCAGAAGGTGAATTTCACGGTTGGGTATCAGGACGATCAATCGCGCATTGCTTACAGAGACGGCGGGCAGGGGCAGCGGCTCCGCCGCGGCGGCTTCGGCATTGGCTTCGTCCGCTTCCTCGGCGCTCTCGGGAAAAAAGGATTGCAGTCCCCCGAGCGGCGGATTTTCACCGGTCAGGTCGAGCGTCATCTCCAGATTCTCGATGTCGGCTACGCGAACGCGCCCGGTGAGTAGTTCGCTCAACGTGTAGGTGAGCGCGATATGGCCGATTCGGAGCTCCTCTACGGAAAGGTCGACGATATCGATGCCGCCGAACCCGACATCCGTCACTGTCAATTGCGCTTCGACCCCGCGCGCCGCGAGCTGGCGAATGGCGATGCTTTCGACAATTTGGTTTCGGTAAAGAAACGCGAAGCCGGCCGCAAGAACCAGAATGGCGGCGAGGCTAAGGAAGATCAGCGCAAGGCGGCGGGAAAACGACATCGCCCATAGCTTAACGCATATTCAGGCGGAATGGCGGCGGTGGATTTTGGCCAGTGTCCTTATCGCCCGGGAAAAACCAGGCGTCTGGATGTTCACTTGGACGGCGCTCAGGGGAGGACGCAAATGGCCTGACGCTCCAGGCGAGTGGTCTCTGACGATGATTCCGTATCGGAGCCCTGTGCCCAGACCAGCTCGCCGAGGCGGTTGCGGTCTTCGCGGAAGATGAAGTGCTCGAGCGGGGCGGTTTCCGAGCGGGCGACGACGAGATGGACAAATGAGGTACCAAAACCGGTGCCGGTAATGCTGGCGCCCGCTTTACGAAGGCTCCGCGCGTTCGCTTCGCCCCAGTTCAGGACCAGATCGTAGCCGATCTCATCCTGCGAAAGGGCAATCTGGCCTTCAATAAACCCTGTGCCGGATGTGGTGGAAACGCGAGTCGGCGCCATGAGGCGCGAGAATTCCGAACTGCCGGAAAATGCCGCATCAGCCTCTGCTGCGCCGCCGCATACAAATAAAATTTCTGCGGAAGCCGAATTGGCTACGAGCAAAAAAAGCGAAAAAAGGGGCAGTCCGAGGCGCGTCATGCGTGCCCAAGCCTTTGGTAATAAATGATGTTCCGCGAATTTCTACCCGCGGAATGAGAGCTAAAACATCAATAGCGGGGAATTATTACAGGGGTGTGACAAAGGTAGATGACTCGGAAAACGCGTGATAGCGATTCCGTTCAAGTCCCTGGACGGACTGATTTTCACTAGGGAGAACCGACATGAATCGCATGACCAAATGGGTAGGTGCCGCGGCCTTCGCGGTTGCAGTTCTGGGAGCGCCGGCGGCTTTCGCGGCTGACGATCTGGGGGCCAGAGCGATTGTGGACAAGGATTGGCAGACGGCCGAGGCACAGATCCTCGCCGGACTGGAACAGCATCCGGGCGATGTCTTTCGCTTGCTGAACCTTGCGGCGGTTTATGGCCAGACCGGGCGTGAAGCGGAGGCCGCTGCCATCTATCGCGACATCCTGGAGAGCGACAGCGAGCGCGTCGCGGCCCTCGCGACGGGGTCGAACCAGCCGGTCCAATCGGTGGCCGAGCGCGGTCTTCTCTTGCTGGAAGCCGAATAGTCCCATCGCGTATGCATTGGGTTGTTGATGGCAGGGCGGCGGACCTTAGGGCCCGCCGCCCTTTCCTTTATGGTAAAGGGGCTTAGGTCTCCCATCGGAACAAAAAATCCATGGATTGCCTTTAGTTGACACGCTGCGCCTATGCTAACGACTATTCCTTAGGGCAGACGTACCGTCGACAGAGGCGGAGCAGGGGATTTAACGACAGCGATGACTAGGCACCGAATCATTCCGGTGATCTTGTCGGGCGGCATGGGAACGCGGCTGTGGCCGCTATCCCGCGCGCTCGTGCCGAAGCAGCTTTTGCCGCTGGTCACCGCCCTCAGCATGATTCAGGAAACTGTCCTGCGCGCCGCAAGTCTGACCGCTGAGCCGCCGATCATCCTCTGCAATGAGGAACACCGATTCATGATCGCCCAACAGATGCAGGATATCGGGGTGCCGGTCCGTATCGTGCTCGAACCCGAGGCGAGGGATACGGCACCTGCAGCAGCCATCGGTGCGCTGCTCGTGGAAGCTGCGAGCCCCAACGGCATCGTTCTTCTGCTCCCGGCCGACCATGTGATCGAAAATACCGATTCGTTTGCGGACGCCGGACTCCGCGCGGCAGCGGCAGCGTCAACCGGAAATATCGTCACCTTCGGCATGAAGGCGACCGAGCCCCATACCGGCTACGGCTATATTCTCCCTGGCACCGATGCCTTGAGCGAAGGTGTTTTCCGCGTCGACAAATTCGTCGAGAAACCGGACAGCGCCACGGCCGCGCGCTATCTCAGCGAGGGCTATCTCTGGAACAGCGGCATGTTCATGTTCCGGGCTGATATTTTCCGGGAAGAACTCGCGGCCTTCGTCCCGGATATTCTGGCCGCCGCGAAAGCTTCGCTCGCTGCTGCCACGCGTGACGCGGATTTCATTCGTCTGGACAAAAGCGCCTTCGCCGCTTCACCACGCATTTCGGTCGATCGCGCGGTAATGGAACGCACCTCGCGGGCGGCCGTCGTTCCAGCGGATATCGGCTGGAACGATGTCGGTTCCTGGTCCTCTCTATGGCAGACCGGCGCGCAGGACAGTTCCGGCAATGTGGTTTCCGGCGATGTCGTGCTGCATGAGAGCCGGAACTGTTATGTTCGCTCGGAAAAGGGAATGGTTGCGCTGGTCGGCACCGAAGAGCTGATCGTCGTTGCAACGGACGATGCCATTCTCGTGGCCGCCAAGGACCGCGCGCAGGATGTTAAGGATCTTGTCGATAAGCTGAAGGCGGGCGCGCGCACCGAATATGCCTCGCATACCCAGGTTTATCGTCCCTGGGGCGACTACCGCACCATCGATTCCGGCGATCGCTTCCAGGTAAAACAGATCACCGTGAAGCCCGGCGGACGGCTTTCGCTACAATATCATCATCACCGTGCCGAACATTGGGTCGTCGTGCAGGGCACGGCGCGCGTCACCTGCGGTGATAAAATAATGACCCTGCACGAGAATGAATCGACCTTCATTCCTCTCGGAACCCAGCATCGCCTCGAAAACCCCGGAGACACGCCGTTGCGCATCATCGAAGTTCAGTCCGGCGCCTATCTGGGCGAGGACGATATAGTGCGTCTCGAAGACGTTTATGGGCGCACTTCATGAGCAAAACCGCTCTGATCACCGGCGTGACGGGACAGGACGGAGCATTGCTCGCCGAGCTTCTGCTCGCCAAGGGCTATGCGGTCCATGGCGTGAAGCGACGGTCGTCGTCCTTCAATACGGGCCGTGTCGATCACCTTTACGAAGACCCGCATGAAGCAAAGACCTCGTTCTTCATGCATTACGGCGACATGACCGATGCCACCAATCTCATCCGCCTGGTGCAGGAAGTGCAGCCGGATGAAATTTATAATCTGGCGGCACAAAGCCATGTGCAGGTGAGTTTTGAAACGGCGGAATATACGGCGAATGCCGATGCGTTGGGGCCGTTGCGGCTTCTCGAAGCGGTACGCATTCTGAAAATGGAAAACCGCATCCGCTTCTACCAGGCATCGACCTCCGAACTCTATGGCAAGGTGCAGGAAACGCCACAACGCGAAACGACGCCCTTCTACCCCAGAAGCCCCTATGCGGTAGCGAAACTCTACGCCTATTGGATGGTGGTGAATTATCGCGAAGCCTATGGGATGCATGCCTCAAACGGCATTCTGTTCAATCATGAAGGGCCAACGCGGGGCGAAACCTTTGTCACCCGCAAGATCACGCGCGCGGTCGCAGCCATTCATCACGGTCTGCAGTCGAAACTTTATGTCGGCAACCTAGATGCCAAGCGCGACTGGGGCCATGCACGAGATTATGTTGATGGCATGTGGCGTATTCTGCAGCAGGACACGCCGGACGATTATGTTCTCGCCACCGGCGAAACTCATTCCGTGCGCGAATTCATCGAGCTGGCATTCGCGGAAACCGGCAAGCGCATTGTCTGGCAGGGAGCTGGCGTCGATGAGCGCGGCATCGATGCGCAAACGGGCAAACCGCTGATTGTGGTTGATCCGCGCTATTTCCGTCCCACTGAAGTTGAGCTGCTGCAAGGCGATCCCACAAAAGCTCGGACTAAACTCGGCTGGCAGCATACGGTGACGTTCCCGGAACTAGTTTCCGAAATGGTTGCGTCCGACCTCAAAGGCATTGTCGGCGAAATGCGCCACAAGGGTTCGTTCTCGGGATGAACGGCGCCTCTTATGACCTCAGCGGCAAACGCGTGTGGGTCGCGGGCCATAATGGCATGGTCGGCGCGGCGCTGGTCCGCCGGTTGGCGCAGGAGAGGTGCGAAATCCTGACCGCGCCGCGAGGCGAAATCGACCTGCGCAATCAGAAAATGGTCTCGGATTGGGTCGGAGTGAACAGACCACAGGCGATTTTTCTTGCCGCGGCAAAAGTCGGCGGCATTCTGGCGAATGACACGCGCCCTGCGGAATTTCTCTACGACAATCTGATGATCGAGGCGAACATCATCCAGGCCGCGCAGGTGAACGGCGTGGAGAAATTACTGTTTCTCGGTTCGTCCTGCATCTATCCGAAATTCGCGCCGCAGCCGATTACCGAAGAGGCGCTGCTCACTGGGCCGCTTGAGCCCACCAATGAATGGTATGCGATTGCGAAAATAGCCGGGATCAAACTTTGCCAGGCCTATCGCCGCCAATATGGAAGCGATTTCATTTCCGCGATGCCGACCAATCTCTACGGGCCCGGTGACAATTTCGACCTGCAATCCTCGCATGTGATCCCGGCGCTGATGCGCAAGGCCCACGAAGCGAAACTCGGTGGCGCGGCCGCGATGACCATCTGGGGCTCGGGCACGCCGCGGCGCGAATTCCTCCATGTCGAGGATTGCGCCGACGCGCTGGTATTCCTGATGAAGACCTATTCCGGCGGCAGCCACATCAATGTGGGATCGGGAACCGATGTCACCATTGAAGAACTGGCGCGGCTTGTAATGCGCGTCGTGGGTTTCGGCGGTGGCCTGGCAAAGGACGTTTCCAAGCCCGATGGTACACCCCGCAAGTTGATGGATAATTCACGACTGGCGGAGTTGGGCTGGAAGCCTGGTATTGCCCTCGAAAGCGGGCTCGCCGGGACGTATGAGTGGTTTCTGCGGAACCGTGCTTAAGCCGTCCTTGGCTTGGTCAAAGACGCTTGCGCTTCCTGACCCGCCGTCTTATTTACACGCCCGTTATGTTTTGCATCCTGTATCACACTATAATTTTGTGATTTATACTTTGCCCGGTGCGGCTCGTATCGGGCTGTCCTAACGAAAGCATGTTCGTGAGCGCCGCCCTTTCCCCGTCCCGCCTCAGCCATCTGCAACGGTTGGAGGCCGAGAGCATCCACATCATGCGTGAGGTGGCGGCTGAGTTCGCCAATCCGGTGATGATGTATTCCATCGGCAAGGACTCGTCGGTGATGCTGCATCTGGCGATGAAGGCGTTTCATCCGTCGAAGCCGCCCTTTCCGCTGCTCCATGTCGATACGACCTGGAAGTTTAAGGAAATGATTTCATTCCGCGACGAAACCGCAAAGCGGTTGGGCCTCAATCTTATCGTGCATATCAATGAGGATGGGGTGCGGCGGGGAGTGAACCCGTTTGATTCCGGATCCAATCTGCATACGCAGGTGATGAAGACGGACGGACTCAAACAGGCGCTCGATAAATATGGTTTCGATGCCGCTTTCGGCGGTGCGCGACGCGACGAAGAAAAGAGCCGCGCGAAAGAGCGGGTGTTTTCCTTCCGGTCGGAGAACCACGCGTGGGACCCGAAGAACCAACGCCCGGAACTGTGGAAGCTCTACAATGCGCGCATTCGCAAGGGCGAATCCATCCGTGTCTTCCCACTGTCGAATTGGACCGAACTCGACATATGGCAATACATCATGGCCGAGAACATCCCTATCGTGCCGCTCTATTTTGCGAAGGAACGCCCGGTCGTTGTACGCGACGGCGCGCTGATCATGGCCGATGACGAACGCATGAAATTTCGTCCCGGCGAACGCGCCGAAATGCGTCTCGTGCGCTTCCGCACGCTCGGCTG
>CAIOYY010000070.1 GCA_903862715.1 uncultured Alphaproteobacteria bacterium | reverse complement strand
GGGCGCCGGCATTGGCGGCGCATTGGGCGCTGGCGCCGGCCTTCTGGCCGGCCTTGGTATTCTCGCCATTCCCGGCTTAGGCCCCGTCGTTGCCGCAGGCTGGCTCGCATCGACAGCGGCCGTTGCCGCAGCCGGCGCGGCAACGGGCGGAATCATTGGTGCGCTCTCGCAAATGGGCGTCAGTGAAGAGGATGCGCATGTTTACGCAGAAGGCGTCCGCCGTGGCGGTGCGCTTGTCACCGTTCGTGTCAATGAAGGACAGCGCGAAACGGCGGAAGCGATCCTAGATAAAACCGGCGTCGATATCCGTGAACGGGAAGCCACCTACAAGTCTACAGGATGGGGCGAATTTGACACCAATAGACCCGTTTATTCCGCGGAAAAGGCGCGCGCGGAGCGCGAATCCTACAGACGATAAACACTTTGAAGTCCGTTTTTCGCCGCGGCGCACTTGGTGGGTGTCGCGGCGAGAGCGCTTTCCTTTCAACGATGGTTGCTGGGATTCCAAAAACTGTTTGAAACCACAGTTGCATCATCGCGTTATCTAGTCCGAATGTAATGATGAGGCGCGTCCATGGCCAAAGATGTAGTGAAGAAAGACCCCGCTAAAACCGACGAGGACCGGCTTGAAGAAGCCCTTGAAGACAGTTTTCCGGCAAGCGATCCGCCGGCAGTGACGGCGCCTTCACGTCATGTCGGCAAGTTCGACAAGAAAAAGGGCGAAGGCGATTCCGGACAAGTGCCGGTTTAAGATGACGATGATGATAATGACCAGTCAAAATCCGATGACGCGGATTAGAATCGTATCGCAGTAAACTGATTGTCCGGGTGCGCGTGGGCTTACGCCCTCGCCACCTGTGACTTGGACTTGGTATTTGATTTCATCAGTTGAAACCCATTTCCCCTTAACACCCCTCTGCGCTAAGCTCCGCCTCCAAAAAAATTTATCAAACTCATAGTGGAGGCATGAAATGGTATTGCGGCTTGGGGACACGGCACCCGATTTTCAGGCGGAAACCACCCAGGGCGCCATTCGCTTTCACGATTGGCTGGGCGATTCCTGGGGCATTCTGTTTTCCCACCCCAAAGATTTTACTCCGGTTTGCACCACCGAGCTCGGCTATATGGCGCGGCTGCAACCCGAATTCGACAAGCGCAATGTGAAGCTTATCGGGCTGTCGGTGGACCCGGTTCACCGTCATTCCGAATGGGCGAAAGACATCGAGGAAACGCAGGGCTTTCTCCCGCAGTATCCCATGATCGGCGACCCGGACCTGGCGATTTCCAAACTTTACGAAATGCTGCCGGCTGATGCGTCCGGCGATCCGGCTTCGCGCACGGCGGGCGACAACCAGACCGTGCGCAATGTCTTCGTGATCGGACCCGACAAGAAAATCAAACTTATTCTCGTCTATCCGATGACCACTGGCCGCAATTTCGATGAAGTGCTGCGCGTGATCGATTCCATGCAGCTGACCGCCAAGCACAAGGTGGCGACGCCGGTAAACTGGAAGTCGGGGGAAGACGTCATCATCGCGGGTTCGGTCAATGATGAAGACGCGAAGAAGATTTACCCTCAGGGCTGGAAAGCGCCCCGGCCCTACCTGCGAATTGTATCGCAGCCCAAATAATCAGGCGTTGTGCGTCTGGACCTCAGTGAAGCGGTCGATCTTCCTGAGGTCCGGAAACAACCACATACAAAGACCGACGACCGCGAGCGCACCGACACCGCCAATGGCAACGGCGGGAACGGCACCCAGCCATCCCGCCATGAAACCCGCGCGGAATTGTCCAAGCTCGTTAGACGCACTGATGAACAGCGAGTTCACCGAGCCTACGCGGCCGCGCATGTGATCTGGCGTGGCCAGCTGGATCAACGTATGGCGCACGCAAATGCTGATCATGTCGGCACACCCCATCACGACAAGCGTCGCCATCGACAAATAGAAATTCGTCGAGAACCCAAAGGCGATCGTCGCAAGGCCATACACCGCGACGAAGGCAAACATCGTCATGCCGGTATGACGGCGCAGCGGGCGCCGCGCCAGAAGAAGCCCCACGCTTGCGGCGCCGAAAGCGGGCGCGCTGCGCAAGAGACCAAGGCCCTCCGGACCTACCAAAAGAATGTCGCGCGCGTAGACGGGGAGCAACGCTACTGCGCCCCCAACCAGCACGGCAAGAAGATCGAGTGAAATTGCGCCGAAGACGATCTGGCGCTGCCACATGTAGCGCATACCATCGACGATGCGCCCGAACGCGGTGCCCTTATTGATCAGTTGCGTCGGCCGGCGCATCCGTATCTGGAATGCGGAAAAAGCCGAAGCGAGAAAAAGGACGACGCAGGCGCTGTAAGCAAAGATTGGCCCGGCCGCGAACAAAAGCCCGCCAATCGCGGGGCCGGAAATATTGCCGATCGTCCCAATCGATGAACTGAGCGCGATCGAACTTGGAAGGCGATCGCCCGGCACGACGAAGGGAAGAGAGGATTGGACAAAAGGGGTCGCTACGCCCCGGGTGAATCCGAACAGCAGAACGACACAATAGAAATGCCAGATTTCCTGACTTCCAAAGACATTCAGAAGAACCAGAGAAAGGGATGCGACGGCCTCAACGAGACGCGTGCACATGATGACAAGGCGCCTATCCACGCGGTCAGCCAGATCGCCAGCCGGTAGAGCGAGCAGCAGCATCGGCAGAAATTCGAGCAAGGCGACATAGCCCAGCGAAACCGGATCACCCGTAATATCGTAGACCTGCCAACCAATCCCAACGACCTGTATCTGGATCGCGACGGTCGCCAGAAACCGGGTGCTCAGAAAAAAGTGAAAATCGCGCGGCCGAGGAACATGTTCCCGAGGAAGATCCGAAGGAAGGGTAACGTTCACGGGGTTGTCGGCCTCGGGTGAAAACGGATGATCTGTCGCACGATTTGCGACGGAAAGGCACTGGTAGGGCATAAACACCCCCAGAAGAGGTGGCAAAAGCCTATAAGCGCGGTGGGAAGAACCTCTTTTCCCGTTCAGTGGAACCGCCCCACCGCTCGCCTGTGCCAAGCCCAAGCCCCTGAGCCGACAAAGTTTTGAGACATTGTCCTGAAACATTGGGCGAATTGGTAGGCAACGCCTTTTACATGACGTAGGTACGGTGCACTGGAAGGCGCGGAGTTCGGGGAGACGCGGCTCCCAGCAGAGTGGAATGAGAATGATGAACGCTATGTTTTCACGGTCTCAAACAAATACGAGGCCGAACGCCGGTGTCCCTGGCCGGTCCCGACTTCTAAGCCCCCGTATTCTCCTTATCGGAGCGGGCGTGCTGCTGATCGGCGGCATGCTGGCCTATGGTGCGCTGCCCGGTGGTGATGGCGCACAGCGCGGCGCGGGCGGCGCCAACCAGATCGCCCCCCCGGTGCGCATCGCCAGCGCCGAGACGCGCAGCATTCCCGTCATGACGCGCACCATCGGCACCGTGATGGCCAACGCGACGGTCGAGATTAAATCGCAGACCGATGGCGAACTTATTGCGGTGGAATTTCAGGAAGGCCAGCTCGTCAAAAAAGGCGATATTCTTTTTCGGATCGACCCCCTGCCCGCGCAGGCCGAACTCCGTCAGGCGGAAGCGCAGGTCGCCCGTGTGCAGGCGCAACTCGCGTCCGCTCAGAGCGATGCCGACCGCGCCGCGGCGCTGGCCGAACGCGGTATCGTTTCGATGCAGCAGCGTGACCAGATGGTCGCGGAAGCCCGCGCCCTGACCGCAACACAGGCCGCCGATCAGGCCGCACTGGAACGGGCGCGCCTCAACCTGGGTTACACCACCATTCGTGCGCCGATGGACGGAAAAACCGGCCCTTACCTTATTTATCCGGGCAACCTGGTACGCGGAAACACCGACGCACTTGTGGTGCTCAATCAGGTACAGCCGGTGAAGATTTCCTTCTTCCTTCCGCAGGACCAGCTTCCGGCTTTGCAGGCCCGCATGCGCGAAGGTGCACTGCGCGCGAGCCTTGCCGTACATAGTGAAACGACGGTGGCGCAGGCGCTGCTCGACGAAACCGATATCGTTGTCGATGTCGACTTTATCGGCAATGTGGTGGACGAGCGATCCGGCACGATTGAACTGCGCGCGACCTTCGACAATCCCGATTTCCGTCTCGTGCCCGGCGAACTCGTCGACGTTAATGTCGAACTTGATGTTCTGCGCGACACTATCGTGGTTCCGCGCGCGGCCATTAATATCGGACAGGACGGCGGTTATTATGTGTTCGTCGTCGGCGCAGATTCTAGCGTCGAAATGCGCCCGGTGACGGTTCAGTACCAGGACGAAACCTTTGCCTCGGTGGGAAATGTTATTCAGCCCGGCGAGCGCGTCGTCATAGACGGACAATTGCGCCTGACCCCCGGCATTCAGGTGGCCATCATGGATGACGCACCCCGCGTACCGGCGGTGGGAGAGGCGCAATGAATATTTCTGAAATCTTCATCCGACGCCCTATCATGACGACGCTCGTCATGGCCGCCGTCCTGCTGGCAGGGCTGTTTGGCTATTCCGTTCTCGCCGTCAGCGAACTGCCCAACATCGATTATCCGACCGTCAATGTTCAGGCGCGCCTGCCCGGCGCCAATGCACAAACCATGGCCTCGTCGGTCGCAACGCCGCTGGAAAAGCGCTTCTCGACCATCGAGAGTCTCGATTCGATGAGTTCGACCAGCGGCCAGGGCTCTACCCGCATCACACTGCAGGCGGGTCCGGGACGTGACATCGATTCCTTCACCGCCGACGTACAGGCCTCCGTATCCGCGACCGGCGGCCTGCCGCGCGACATGCCGTCTCCCCCGATCGTGCGTAAGGCAAACCCGGCCGACCAGCCCATTTTGATGATGCGTATCTCTTCGACAACTCTGCCGATCTCGACGGTCAATGAGTATGTGGAAAATGTTCTCGTTCGTCAGCTGGCGTCGCTTCCCGGCGTCGCCACGGTCGACATCATGGGCGAGGCCCGGCCCGCAGTGCGGGTGCAGGTCGATCCCAATGCCATGGCCGCGCGCGGCATCGGCATTGATGAGGTCGGTAACGCAATCCGCGCCGCCAACGTCAACCAGCCGACCGGGGAACTGAATGGCACGACCCAATCCGCCATCATCCAGACCTCAGGCCAATTGACCAACGCCGAACAATTCAGCCGCCAGATCGTCGCCTATCGCGACGGACGCGCCGTGCGCCTTGGCGACATCGCAACCGTTGTGGACTCGCTTGAAGACGTCAAACGTTTCAGCACCTATAATGGCGAACCGGCGATTGGCCTCGCCATTCGGCGCCAGCCGGGCGCGAATACGGTCGCCGTGGTCGATGGCGTGCTCGCGGTGTTGCCCGATGCGCAGGCGCAATTGCCGCCCTCCGTTGCGGTCGAAATCTATTTCGACCGCAGCGAAACCATTCGCGAGTCGATTTTCGATGTTCAGATGACGCTGCTATTCTCCGCCGCGCTGGTCGTGGGCGTAATCTTCGTCTTCCTACGAAAAGTTTCCGCGACGCTTATTCCCTCGGTCGCACTGCCCATCGCACTGATTGGCGCCTTTGCGGGCATGGCCTTTCTCGGATTCAGCCTGAACAATCTAACGCTGATGGCGCTGACCCTTTCGGTCATCTTCATCGTCGACGACGCCATCGTCATGCTCGAAAATATCATGCGCCATATCGAGGCGGGTGAAAAACCGTTCGACGCCGCATTGAAAGGCGCGCGCGAAGTCAGCGGCACGATTCTGACCATGACCCTGTCGCTGGCGGCAGTATTCGTGCCGGTGCTCTTCATGGGCGGCATTCTAGGCCGCCTTCTCAATGAATTCGCCATCACCATCGTGATTGCAATTTTGGTCTCGGGCATTGTCTCGGTAACACTGACGCCCATGCTCTGCAGCCGGGTGATCAAGCAGGGACATGATCACCGCCCGAACGCATTTCAGCGCCGAAGCGAGAATATCTTCATCGCGGTCCAGAACGGATATGAGCGCTCCTTGCGCTGGTCGATGGCCAACCGACAGATCATCGTTGCGCTGTTCTTCGCCAGCCTGGTGGCGACCGTGATGTTGTACCGTGCGATGCCGAAGGACTTTCTGCCCACGGAAGACACCGCGAGCTTCCAGATTACGACACGTGCGCCCAATGGCACGTCCTTCGCGGAAATGGTTCGCCGCCAGCTGGAAGTGGAAAAGATCATTATCGATTATCCCGGCGTCATCGGCCTGCAATCGCAGGTGCCGGGCTTCGGCGATGCATCGTCCAATTCCGGCCGCTTCAATGTCCGCCTGACGCCGCGCGACGAGCGCGACGAAAGCATCGAAGAGGTCATGGCGGGATTGCGCCGGCAGATCGCCTCGGTACCGGGGGTCACGGTGTTCCTGAACAACCCGCCGCCGATCCGCATTGGCGGCATCCAGAGCAGATCCCAGTTCCAGTACACGCTGCAGAACGCCGATCTGCAGGAGCTCTATGCCACATCGATCCGATTGAAAGACGCACTTACGGAGACGCCGGGCTTCGTCGACGTCGATAGCGATCTCGACCTTACGACCCCCGCCGTGAACGTTACGATCAACCGTGACGCCGCCTCGGCGCTCGGCCTGTCGGCGCAGCAGATCGAATCCGCGCTGGGTTCGGCTTTTGGCGGCCAGCAGGTGTCGACCATTTACGGTGCATCGGATCAAACGGCGGTCATTCTCGAATTGCTGCCGGAATATCAGCAGGACGCGTCAGCCCTGTCGCGCATTTATCTGACCGGCGCAGATGGCGCGCTTGTGCCGCTCGCTGCGGTAACACAAGTCACGCCGGGCTCCATCGCGCTGTCGGAAAACCATCTCGGGCAGCTTCCAGCCGTGACGCTTTCCTTCAGCCTCGAGCCGGGCATTCCGTTAAGCGAAGCCGTAACAATGCTGCGCGACGTCGAAGCCCAGATCGGCATGCCTGCAACCATGCAGACGAGCTTCCAGGGAACGGCCGCCGCCTATGAAGAATCCATGCAGGGCATGGGCTTCCTTTTGGTCGCCGGTATCCTCGTCGTCTATATCGTGCTCGGCATTCTCTACGAGAGCTTCATCCATCCGCTCACCATTCTGTCGGGCCTTCCGGCGGCGGCAGTGGGCGCATTGCTGACTCTTTACCTATTCGACATGCCGCTGACGCTCTATGCCTATGTCGGCATGATCATGCTGGTGGGCATCGTGAAGAAGAACGCCATCATGATGGTCGATTTCGCGCTGGCGCGGCAGCGCGCCGATGGTCTCGATTCGGAATCGGCGATCATCGAAGCGGCGTTGGTCCGTTTTCGCCCGATCATGATGACGACCATGGCGGCGCTGGTCGGCGCGGTGCCTATCGCGATCGGTATGGGCGCGGGTGGCGAAGGACGACAGCCGCTTGGCGTAGGCGTGGTCGGCGGATTGGTGCTGAGCCAGTTCCTGACGCTCTACATCACACCGGTGATCTACTGCTATCTCGACCGGTTCGAGAACTGGGCCTCGCGGTCCCGCAGTAAGGTCGCCGTTCCTGCAGAGTAGATCAGACCGTTAACAGATGATTGTCGAATTGCCCTTCGGCGCGCCAGCGCGCGTCGAAGGCAAGGCCCGTTTCGCTCGCGGTGAGGCTGGCAATGTCGCCTGCGCCAGACGTCACCCAGAAACGTGCCGCCTCAGCGTCGGCGGCGAGACCGCAGACATCCGCCATCGCAACACGCCCCAGATAGACGCCGGAGCTGAGCGACCATAAACAGACCGTGCCGCCCTTGGGGCTCGTCGCCGCGATATATTGCGCGGAGGCATCGATAGCGACGGAGCCAACGTAAAAACGCAGCGCACCAGGATCGTCGGCAGGAAGTTCCAGCAGATCGATCCCCCGCCCGACACGCAATATTCCCATCAGAGGGCGTAATTCGGAAAAATCCTGATCCTGCATCCCGAAGGCAATCGTCTGCCCATCCGGTGCCAGCGCCATATGGCGAAGCGAAAGCGAAGCGTAATCAGGCGTCAGTTCGTGGCGATGAAGCACCTCGCCGGTTCGCGCGTCGAGTTCGACAATCGCGCTTTCAATCTCGCCGACATTCAGCGCAGGGCCTTTCACATCGGTGTCCTGCTCGATACCACCCAACGCCGCGACAAGGCGCGCGCCACCATCGGCAAACAGCAATTCATGCGGTTCTATTCCACCTGCCTCCCACGAACCCGTGATGGCGCCACTGAAGGGATCGCGCAGCACCAGCGCGCCCATCGCTGTTTCCGCGTGCAACTCAGCCGTTACGAGAAGGTTTTCATTCGCCGCCGCATGACCGGAATAACGGTAGGAATTGAGCGGAGCCAGCAGCGTCCGCTCATCCGGCGCGCTCACATCGATGAGCGCGGAGTATCGGCCCGGGCGGCGCCCCACAATCAGATGTTTTCCGGAAGCGTCTATTCTAGTGAGCGCATGTCCACGCTGCGGCAGCGCGAAATGTTTCAGCCCCTCTCGCGACCACAGCGCGCCACCGTCTTCGCCTTCGAGACGCATGGCGGTCAGAAGACGTGGCACGGCGTCCATCTGCGATCGCGCGAAGGACCCACGAAGACCAAGCCCCGTGCCCAAAGCGGCACCGGCAGTAAGATTCAGAAAATTACGTCTGTGCAGCATGGGATCAATCGCCGTCCAAAGCGTTAAAGCCGAGTGTAATGCCGAGATCCTCAGGCAATATGTCTGCCGCCTCCGCTTGCGCGATTTTAAGTGCGTCGAACGCCGCCTGCACCAAAGGCCGCCGCGCAGGATCTGCCGCTGCTTCACCCATATCGTCGGGGACCGCCGCGATCGCCATCGCTGCAGCGTCAAGTGAGGCGAGGAGCACGGCCCGGCGCGGTTCGCTTGTGAACGCGGCAAATGACATCGTCATTTCACGCACGGCAGCAAGATTCTCCGCCAGATTGCGTTGCGGACGGCCACTTCGCCACGCTTCGGCCATGCGGGGACGCGCGGTATCGATACTGTCCCCTAGAACAGGAAGCAATTTGCCGTCATTCATCAACTGAAAGGCGCCGACAAGATCCGTGAGAAGAAGACGCGCCGCTTCCGCGCCATCGGCGAACAGATTGTTCCAGCCATTGCCGGCGGCAATCGACGCTCGCATACCGCCTTCGACCACCCAATCGGTTAACACTTCATTGGCGATGCCGTTGACATTGCGCGACAGCGCAAGCCCCACCGCCGCGCGCCATTCGGCGTCCATACCTTCTGAGGTTAATGCCGTCACGGGATCATCGCCATCGAACAGGATGCGCTCCAACGCGGTCAGTCCCTGCCCCGCGACGCTGTTGCTGGCGAGATTTTCGGACAGAAGATCGTCAGGATCCTGCGAGGACAGGAGCGTATCGAGTGCGCGCTGTGTCGCGTTACGCGCTTCGGGCCAATAGGCGAAACGCTCATAACGCAGAAAAAGCACAATAGGCCCGGTATGGATGATCTGTGCCGCCGCCCAGGCATCGGCCGCCGCGTGGTAGCCGACGCGCAATTGTTCGAGATTCGCGGCCGTACGGTCCCTCGAGAAGAGGACCCATGCCTGTTCCTGCGCACTGGTAGCTTCAGCAAGACGGCGATAGGCGGGAATGACAAAGGCATCGGTCACGGCGAGCGCGATGGCGCCCGTCTGTGCGGCATCATTTGCCGGAGCATCCATTGCGAGCAATACAGGGTACGTGGGACGCCTACGCATGCCGCCTCTTACAATCCGTTTACAAACGCGAGCAGTGCCGCTTTATCGCCCGACGACAATTCCCGGAATCGCGTCCGCGCTCCCTCTGCCTCACCACCGTGCCATTCTACCGCTTCCTCGACGTTGCGCGCACGCCCATCGTGCAGTAGGCCGCCGAGCTGCAACGTCGCACTTAAACCCCAGAGCGGCACGGTGCGCCACTCGCCAGGGGCGGCGGCACCTTCTCGTATTCCGTCATTCAGGTCCTCGCCCATATCATGCAGCAGCAGATCGCTATAGGCGGGCACCGGCGTTCCATCGCCGAGGTGGAGTGTCGCGTGGCAGGACGCGCAGCCTATTCCAGCAAATATCCGTTCGCCTTGCGTGTTTGCCGTGACCGGCTGGGGTGCGGGAGCGGCGTTGAGAAAATCCGCAATCAGATCTCGTATGTCGTCGGAAATCTCGACCTCGCCCCTGTCCGCGCCCTGCGGGGCCTCGCGGCAGTGCGTTTGTGTTTCGGTGCATTCGCCGGACGGATCGGGGTGGCGGCGCGTCGACATGCCGAGGTCGCGCGAAAAGGCGGTTTCGATCTGCGCGTTCAGATCCGGTTCGGTCGCCTTCCAGCCGAAGCGGCCGAGACGTTTCATGCCGTCCGCATAGGTCAGCCACGCCGCGCGACCGGAAATGCCGTCCTCGTTTTCCGCTACGCGGCTCAGAATTTCATCGTCGGGCACGCGTGCCAGCAGCCCGATGCCGTCGATCTTCAGCGGACGGCGCAGCGCCATATTCGTGTCCGCCGCCAGCGGCCCATAACCGAGACGATGCAGCGTCAACGCTGTCTCGCGCAGATTGCCCTTGAGACGATAGGAGATGTCCGGCGTGCCTTCGGCATATTGCTGCTGCACGCTGCGCGTCTGCAACTGGCGGCCATAGACGGGATCGCCCTCACCTTGCGCGTTGCCGAGACGCACAATCGTCCCTGGCGCAATCGCATCTTCCAAAGCAGGCGTTGGCGGCGCCGGCACGTGGCAGCCCTGACAGGAACTGGCATCGAATAGTGGCCCCAGCCCGTCATTCGCCTGCGTGGATGATGGGGCAGACACCCAGGAGCGCTCGAATAATGCACGGCCTAATTCGGCATCCAGTGTTGCATTCATACGCTCGGCCGCCGTGAGCGCCGGGAAAAGAAGAAGCGCGAGGATTACGCGACCTCGAACCACGCCATCATCCCCGTGTCCTGATGTTCAATGATGTGACAATGCAGCATCCAGTTTCCCGGATTGTCGGCGACGAACGCAATTCTTACGCGCTCATCCGGCATCACGAGCACCGTATCGGCCCAATGCACCGGGCGCGGCAGCGTGTTCGCCGACAGCACCTTGAATGTATGTCCGTGCAGGTGCATCGGATGGGGAAACCGCGAACCGTTGAAGAATTCGATATAAGCGGTTTCGCCTCGCGCAAAGCGCAGAATAGGCGGCGGCGTATTCTGATGGCCCTGTTCCGGCCAGGTCTGGCCATCGATGGCCCAAAGCGTCTGCGGACTAACACATAGTGAATCGAGAAGATTAATGCTGCGCCCGTCGGGAAGAATAATCGGCGCGATATCGGGGTAGGCGGTAGCGACCGCCGACGCGGTGAGCGTCATTTCACGCAAGGTCGCGTTCGCTATGTCCGGCTCCGGCAGATGGTCGGCGCGCAGGCGTAGCGGCGCGAAGACGCCAGTATGGCGGGCGGTACCGCGCGCGACCAATGTCGCCAACGGCACAGGCTGAGGCGCAAAATAATCGAGAAGGCGCATGCGCGCGCCATCCTGCGCAGTGCGAACAGCAAGCTCAACCCGCATGGCGGGACCTAGACGCCACGACGCCAGCGGAAAAGGCGTCACCGCATTGCCGTCGATAGCGATGACAAAAGCCTCTGCGCCCTCGATAGCGATTTCCCCATTTCGTGTTGGATCGAGATTGACGATGCGCAGGCGGATATTCGCACCAGCAGGAACATCGATCTCGGGAGCAACGAGAAGATTGGTGGTGCGCAGATCGCCAAAAGTGCCGGCACGGCCCGCACCTTCCACCGTTAGAAAAGGGAGAAAGCCACCATCCGCGCCGACGCGCCAATCCTTCAGCACGCATAAAACGTCGTCGTCGAAGACGGGCTCGTCCGGTGCGTCGACAATTAGAATGCCGGCCAAACCCCGGCCGAATTGTTCGGCAGTGTTGCAATGGGGATGAAAGAAGAAGAGGCCCGGATCGGGCGGCACGAAATCGTAAGAAAATTCCTCGCCCGGCAGAACGGGAAGCTGCGTCACATAAGGAACGCCGTCCATCGCATTCGGGATTCGAAGTCCATGCCAGTGGATCGTCGTGTGTTCGGACAGGCGATTGACGAGGCGTATTCGCGCCCTCTCGCCCGCACGGGCGCGCAACACCGGAAACGGCGTGTCGCCATAGATCCAGGCTGGAACGGAAGTAACATTTCCCGGAAGGCTTAGCGGACGCTCCGCCGCCTCTAGCGTGAGCCCATCTGCATTCAGCGCTGTCTCCGGTAGGCGTGTCGAAAAGGCCGGCGCTGCGCCGGAAATACTTTCACAGCGCGTAAGGGACACCGCCGTCAACGCTGCCGCGCCCGCAAGAAGCGTGCGGCGCGAAACCGGTCCGGCGTGACTATTCATTCACGCCTCATTGCACGATCGCGGGATTATCAAGGCTGTCGGAACCTTCGACCGCAATGGAGAGACCCAGCGCGGCGACAATCGCTTCGTCGGCGCGGGTCTGCGCGATCAGCGCGGCAATCGCGTTCTCGATCATCGCATTGCCTTCGGGATTTTCCACCGCGAGCATCTGGTCATAGGCCATGACGCCATTATCCGCCGTGGTCTTGATTTCACCGAGGCGCGCGAGGCTTTCCGCCAGCGCCGCATCCATGCGTTCCGCTGCCGCCGCATCACGCTCTTGAACATAGGAGCGAAGCGAAGCGCCGGAGACCGTCGAACCGTCAACGCGCGTGTATTCGCCGCGCCACAACGCGATCATGCCGACCTGGTCGTAATAATGCGAATTATGCGTGTTGTCGGAGAAGCAATCATGTTCCTCCTCGGGATCGCGCAAAATGAGGCCGAGCTTCATGCGTTCGCCGGCAAGTTCGCCATAGGAAAGGCTCCCGATGCCGGTGAGAATCGTGGCAAGTCCGCCATCGACGCCTTTCGCGGCAAGTTCTTCGCGTGCCACACCGCCAGGCGCCCAGGCGGCGGCCATTTCTTCGAGATCGGCAACCAGAACTTCCGTCGCGGCACGCAGAAACGCTGCGCGGCGTTCGCAATGGCCATTAGTGCAGGCGTTCATGTCGTAATCCGTATACGGACGGGTTCCTGCGCCGGGTCCAGTTCCGTTCAAATCCTGGCCCCAAAGCAGAAATTCAATGGTGTGATAACCGGTCGATACGTTGGCTTCGACGCCGCCGCCTTCATGCAATTCGCGCAGCAGCGCGGCATCGATTACCGAGGCGTCGATCTGGCGCACGCCAATTCGGATCTGCGGCTGGGCGATCACATTCAGTGTATAGAGCGGATTAACGTCGGAACTGTCGCCATAGCTATCGGCGACGTAATCGATCAGGCCTTCATCGAGCGGCCACGCATTCACGCGCCCCTCCCAATTATCGACCACGGCATTACCGAAGCGAAGTCCCTCGGTCTGCTGATAGGGAACGCGGGATGCGATCCAGGAAGTGCGGGCGGCAGCGAGTGTTTCCTCGGAAGGGGCAGCCAGAAACGCCTCGATAGTGGTTTGCAGGTCACGCGCGGTGGCGGCGGAATCCTCATACATCGCCTGCGCGACATCGCCATAGGTGGTGATAACGTCTTCCGGCGCTGTGGCGGCAAAAGCGGCGGGCGCGCCAAGAAGCATCACACAGAACGCCATCCGGGGTAGAAACGTCATGATCAAGGCTCCGCATTATCCATCGGCCAATAATAGCTACCGAGATCACAGATGAGAATGACTTGCAAGTGCACGTCCGACTTAACTTGCCTCGATCGTGTGGCGGGATTTGGGCTGGCGGTCGATAGGCACGCCCGGCTCGCGCTTTGAGGTCCGAATCGACAAGGCGGTTTTAACGCTGGCGACGTTTTTCACCGCCGTAAGTTGTTCGGTGACGAAAGACTGAAACTCGGACAGGTCGTGGGCGACGCATTTCAGGACGAAATCGACCTCGCCCGACAGCATGTAGCACTCGCGCACCAGCGGCCAGGCCCGAATCTGGTCCTCGAACGCCTTCAGATCGGCATCGGCCTGGCTCGAAAGGCCCACAAAAGCGAAAGCCGTGAGTTCATAGCCGAGGGATTTGGGGTCGAGGTCGGCATGGTAGCCGCGAATAAAGCCGGCTTTCTCCAGGGCACGGACCCGCCGCAGGGAGGGCGGCGCAGTAATATTGGCTTTTTCGGCCAGTTCCACATTGGTGATCCGGCCATTGGATTGAAGCTCGGCCAGGATTTTCAGGTCTACCGTGTCGACCTTATGGCGTCCCATATGCGTCCTCGAAATTCTTCTCTGCCGGTAAAGGGGTGTAATCCCGGGTGGCCAATCTGCGCAATTATATTTCAAAAACAATAGCTGGGAATACAGAGGCAAAAAAACGCCCTTTGGCTTGACCTTCGGCGCTCGGGGCCAGATATGACCCTTCCCTCCTTCTCCAGGGCACGAGGCGCCTATGTCCGACACTCAGCATGCCAAAATACTCGTTCTGGGCAGCGGCCCGGCTGGTTACACCGCCGCGATCTATGCCGCCCGGGCCATGCTGAAGCCCCTGCTACTGGCGGGCATGCAGCCCGGCGGCCAGCTGACGATTACGACCGAAGTCGAGAATTACCCGGGCTTCGCCGAGGCCGTGCAGGGCCCGTGGCTGATGGACCAGATGCGCGCACAGGCCGAGCATGTCGGCACCGAAATCGGGCATGACATGATTGTCTCTGCAGATCTCTCCCGGCGCCCGTTCCAACTGCATGGTGACAGCGGCAAGACTTATACGGCGGACACGCTGGTGATCGCGACCGGCGCACAGGCGAAATGGCTCGGCATTCCCGGCGAGGATGCACTGAAAGGCTTTGGCGTTTCGGCCTGCGCCACCTGCGACGGTTTCTTCTTCAAGGAGCGCAAAGTGATCGTGATCGGCGGTGGCAACACCGCGCTAGAGGAAGCGCTCTTTCTCACCAATTTTGCGAGCGAAGTCGTGCTCGTACATCGCCGTGATACGTTTCGTGCCGACAAGACCAACCAGATGCGCATCGAGAAAAATCCCAAAGTGCGCGTCGTGTGGAATTCGGTCGTCGAGGAAATCCTCGGCGGCGGGCAACCGAATGGGGTACGCGGCGCGCGTCTGCGCAATCTAGTGACTGGCACGGAGACGGAGATTTCCGCCGACGGCGTCTTCGTTGCGATCGGACATCAGCCCGCAACGGAAATTTTCCGCGGACAGATCACGATGGACGATGAGGGTTACATCATCACCGCGCCGGATTCGACCAAGACCAGTATTCCTGGCGTCTATGCGGCAGGTGACGTGAAAGACAAGGTTTTCCGCCAGGCCGTTACAGCGGCAGGCATGGGCTGCATGGCGGCGCTGGAAGCTGAGCGCTTTCTCGCGGGCGCGCATTGAACTTTCGCAAATTCATGCAGGGACAATGACAACACGTCGCAGTTCGGCGCGCAAAATTACCTCTCCCGGGCCCTGGAAAGACCGCAATTGCTTCCCATATTCCTAAAATCGGTTCGTTCCCCCCACGAACCGATCTGGGACGGTCTCTTGGTACCGTCCACGCCCCCCAAGGCGTATCCCCCCAAGACTTAAGGCCGGAGCCATTTCTCGCTCCGGCCTTTTCTTTTACGAATTACATAATGTTCAGAAGAAAATCTCGCACCATGAGAAACGCGCCAATATTGAAATGCAGCGCGTCCTCCTCAAGACACGAAACGAACGCGGCTACATATAAAGACGATCGTCGTCGATATTGGCATACAACGCCGCGACCTGTTCGCCATAGCCATTGAATAATTGTGTCGGCGCACGCGTGCCTGTGCCCAGGACTTCTTCGGTTGCCTGGCTCCAGCGTGGATGCGGCACCGCCGGATTCACATTCGCCCAGAAGCCATATTCGTCAGACGCCAAGGCTTCCCAATATGATGTCGGACGTTCATTGGTGAAGCGGATTTCCTGAATGCCTTTGATGGATTTGAAACCGTATTTCCACGGCAGTACGAGACGCAACGGTGCGCCATTCTGTTTCTGCAGCGGCTTGCCATAGGCGCCCGTTACCATGAAAGCGAGTTCGTTATTCGCTTCGGCGACCGTCACCCCTTCGGTGTAGGGCCAGGGATAAATGATCTGCCGCTGGCCGCCCGCAACCGACGGATCGTGGAACGCCTTCATCACCACATAGGTCGCATCCGAGGTCGGTTTGGCGTAATCGAGCAAGGCTTTCATAGGAAAGCCCGACCACGGCGCGGTAAAAGACCAGGCCTCGACGCAGCGATGACGGTAAAGACGCTCTTCCAGCGGCATCGCGCGGATCAGCGTATCGATATCGACCTTCGTCTCGCGCTCGACCATACCCGTGATGGCGATTTCCCACGGCCGAAGCGCAAGGCGCTGGGCCGCCGCTTTGATGTTCTTCTCGAAACCGAACTCGTAATAATTATTGTAGCTGGTGACGATATCCTCGTCGGTCAGTGCGCGATCGATCGTGTAGGTCTCGTTACGCATGACGGGATAAAGATCGGCGGTGGGATCGGCACCCGCATCTGCAGCGCTGGCGCCGCTCATCTGCAATCCTGCAGGAGAGTCGTCGCAGGCCGAAAGAACACCGACGGCGGCCGCAGCTCCGGCAATTTTAAGAAGACCGCGACGATTGAAGGCCACGGATTCGGGCGTAACCTGGGATTCGCGAATTTCCCAGCTTTTGCGAACTTTGATCAGCATGTTTTCCCGGTTCCTTCCCGTATCGCCCCGGATCCATCCGGAACCTCAGGAATGTTTGTGCACCTTGGCAGCATACCCCAAGCGAAGGGGTATGAATACATAACGCGCGGCGTCCGCATGCAGCGCCTTTGGCCTGTCGGGAAGCTGAAAATCTGCCTCGTCGGGCGTCGTCTTCACGCAAAAAAGGCCAGCCGGTTGCCCGGCCGGCCCTGTTTTGCCAAATGGCGCGATAAATTCAGGTTTTCGGGAGGCTTTCCGACTGGGAATTCTCCAAATGGCTGCGCAGCATCCATGCCGCCATATCGCTCGCCTGCATGCGCTGCGTCAGAAGGTCCATCGTCGGCTGATCGCTGCCCTTATCCGCGATCTTAAACCCGGCGCGAAGCGTCCGGGCCAAAGCCTCATGCCCAAGCACGAGATTGCGCACCATGCTGAGCGCGGGCGGAACGTCTTCCTTGTCTTCCGCGATGCTGCCGAGTTTTACATAGGCCTTATAAGTGCCGGGCGTGAAATGGCCGAGCTGGCGAATACGTTCGGCGATCAGGTCGGTGGCGAGGTGAAGCTCGTTGTATTGCGTCTCGAACATTAGGTGCAGCGACGAGAACATCGGCCCCGTGACATTCCAATGATAGGCATGGGTTTTCAGATAAAGCAGATAGGTGTCGGCCAGCGCATGCGAGAGGCCTTGCGCGATCTTCTCACGGTTGGCTTTCGATATGCCGATGTCGATTTCCATAGAAGACTCCCGATTTTACAAATTTGCACGAACCGCCCCTGACGAAGCGCTTATGAAATATTAGAATTATTCTAATATATAATGCAAGCCCGTCATGCCGCCTTGCGCGACGAAACTATATGGTCGGCCACTTTGCCCACGAGTTCGGCCAGATGGTCGAAATGCTGTTCGTAAGTCCCGACCCCTTGCGTCAGCAAACGCAGTTCTACAATCAGATCGTGCAATTCAGCCTGCGGAATTTCGGCCTCGACCGTATCCCAGCCTTTCCAGCCTTCGCGTGCGTCAAAGCCGAGAATGCGCCCTCTACGGCTCGCCACCACAGCGTTGACATTGGCCGTCGCGTCGGAGGGCACATGCACGCTCACATGCATGATGGGCTCCAAGAGGACCGGTCCGCAATGTGGCATGCCTTCGGCCATGGCGATACGCGCGGCGGTCTGAAACGCGGCGTCCGAGGAATCTACCGAATGATAGGAACCGTCGGTCAGCGCGATCGCAACATCCACGACCGGAAAACCGAGCGGTCCCTGTTTCAGATACTCCACGACGCCTTTTTCAACCGAGGGAATGAAATTGCGCGGCACGACACCGCCTGAAATTTTGTCCTCAAATGCGAAGCCCGCGCCGCGCGGCTGCGGGCGCACTTCCAGCACCACATCGCCGAATTGTCCGTGCCCTCCGCTTTGCCTCTTGTGCCGTCCGCGCTGCGAGACCGCCTTGCGGATCGTTTCCTTGTAGGGCACGCGCGGACGTGACGTGCGTAGCGTCAGACCATATTTCGACGCGAGGCGTTCGACCGCCACTTTCAGATGGATTTCGCCCTGCCCGAAAAGAGACATTTCATGCAATTCGGGATTTTGTTCGAAGCCCAGCGAGGGATCCTCGTCCCGCAGCTTGGCGATAGCGGTCGTTATCTTGACTTCGTCCTTACGGTCGGCGGCCGAAATCGCCATCGCGTAAACGGGCACCAGCGTTTCGGCGGTAAGGTTCGTCCTTGCGCCTGTTTTCGCACTCGATAGAATTTCGCCGGTTGCGATGTTGTCCATCCTCCCGAGCGCGACCGTATCGCCCGCGCGCGCTTCAACGAGTTTGATCTGCCCCCCCCTTCAGCGAAAACAGGCCGCTGACGCGCGCTTCCTTATGGTCGCTATAAAGAACCATGCCGTCCTTCACCTGGCCCGATAGAACCCGGGCGAGCGAAGCTTGCCGCCATGCGCCGAGTGATAGGTTTTCATAACCCGCAGCACGGTATCCTTCCCCCCGAAGCCAAGCCGGTTGGCGACTCTCTCCACTTCCGGGGTTTCGTGGCGCAACGCCTTTAGAAGGCGGCGGATACCATTGTCGCGCTCCGCCGAACCGAAGAACACGGGCACGATATGACCTTCCACGAGATCGCGCTGAAGGTCGGCGAATATCTCGTCGCGCGGCGGCGGAACGTCGGAAAGCAGTTCTTCCATCAGATGTTCGTTATAATCCGCTAGCTTCTCGAGCATCTGAAAGCGTGCTTCGCCCTCGCGCGCCTGGACTTCGCCCTTCATCTCAACGATCTCGGACGCGGCATGTTCACGATAAATATGGGCGCGTTCCAGCGCGAGATCGACATAGCCCGTGACGATGCCACGCTCCCAAATGGGAATTTGCCGTAGCACCAATGGCTTCGGCGCGACTTCCTGCAGCATGGAAAGCGTGTCGCGCACGGCGCCAGCCGCCTTGTCGATCTTATTGACGAACAACGCATGCGGAATGTTCAGGTCGGCAAGACGCTTGAGGTAAGGCTGCAGCATCGCGGCCTTCAAGGGATCCGGCTCGCACACAACCAGCGCTGCATCAACGCTCGGAAGAATATTCAGCGTGTCCTGCAGAAATTCGATGGAGCCTGGGCAATCAAGAATGGTGAAGGATTCATCGAGGTAACTGGTCGTAGCGGTGTTCACTTCCACGCTCATTTGCCGCGCACGCGCTTCTGCAGCCGCATCGCCAACCGTGTTACGCCCCGAGATCGAACCCTTGCGCTGTGTCGCGCCCGTGATCCAAAGGATACTTTCGAGTAGCGTGGTCTTGCCCGATCCGTAAGGACCGACCAATGCCACGCAACGTGGCCCTCTCTTGGTATTGTCTTTCGGCATGGCGCATCTCCCTAAACCTATCGGTTCGAGGGGCGCTCACTGGGCCTTTATCTGACGCAAGGCCGTCTCGCGCCCTAGCTCACCCCATGCTCGCGCCGAATGGGCGGCGCTGGCAAGGGGTGAAACCGGAGAAGCGCGTAATTATGCTTTCCCTAGCGTAAACTCGCGCAGAAGCGCTGGATGCGGATGCAGGCTTCCTCAAGGATTTTGCTCGAGGTTGCATAGGAAATGCGGAAGAAGGGTGAGAGGCCAAAGGCTGCGCCATGCACCACGGCAACGCCTTCGGTCTCCAGCAGTGCGACCGCGAAATCGGCGTCGGTGGCAATCACTTTCCCCTCGGGGGTCTTCGTGCCTATCAGCTTGGTGCAGCTTGGATAGACGTAGAATGCGCCTTCCGGAACCGAGCATTCGATACCGTTCGCCTGATTGAGCATCGAGACCACCAGATCGCGGCGGCCCTCGAACAATTTCTGGAACCCCGGAATGAAATCTTGCGGTCCGTTCAAGGCTTCGACGGCGGCCCATTGCGAAATGCTGGCCGCATTCGTCGCCGATTGCGATTGCAGCTTCGACATGGCCGCTATCAAGGGCAGCGGTCCGGCGCAATAGCCGATGCGCCAGCCCGTCATGGCGTAGGCCTTCGATACGCCGTTCATCGTCAGCGTACGTTCGTAAAGACCGGGCTCGACTTCGAGAATCGTATGAAATTTGAAGCCGCCGAACACGAGATGTTCGTACATGTCGTCGGTCAGCACCCAGACATGCGGATGCTTCATCAGAACGTCGGTCAGACCCTTGATCTGTTCCTTCGTGTAGCAGGCGCCGGTCGGATTGGAGGGCTGGTTGATGATCACCCATTTTGTCTTCGGCGTGATCGCGCGATCCAGCGCCTCCGGCGTCAGGCGAAAACCATCGGCAAGCTGCGTTTCGACGATGACGGGCGTTGCGCCCGCTAGGCGGACGATATCGGGATAGCTGACCCAGTAGGGCGCAATGACCAGCACTTCGTCGCCCGGATTGAGGCTCGCCATCAGCGCGTAATAGAGCACCGATTTACCCCCGGGACCGACGAAGCATTGCGCGGGCGTATAATCGACATGGTTCTCGCGCTTGAATTTGGCGGAGATCGCCGAGCGCAGTTCCGGAATACCTTCGATATTGGTGTATTTCGTTTCACCACGGCGGATCGCGGCGATGGCCGCTTCCTTGATGTTGTCCGGCGTATCGAAATCGGGCTGACCGGCGGCAAGGCCAATGACGTCCTTGCCGGCCGCTTTCAGCTCGCGCGACTTCTGATCGGCGGCCAGAGTGGGGGACGGCTTGATGCGGCCAAGCGCATCGCTGAGAAAGCCCTGAGGCAGGGACGACATGCATAAACTCCGGATGGAAAAAGCGGGCGGAGACCTAGCAATGGCTAGGTCTCCGCGCAAGCAGAGCCCGCTCTATTTCCAGAGGAGCAATCAGGGAACCGGGAGAATATAGGGCGAGCCATATTCCACCCGGACGTCATTGACGGTGAGAAGGATGGCGGTCTCGGTATAGTCGCCCATCAGAATGCACATATCGATGAGATTCCTCGCGCCCAGAGCAGCCAGCGCCCGGGCATAGGTTTCGGAGGAAACCTTGTGGGTCTGATAATATTCGCGGCCCAGCTGGATGATCGCCGCTTCCCGTTCGGGAACGCCGGTTAAATCCCGCCTGTGCCGGATAATATCAATGATTTCCGGCTCCAGCCCTTCACGAAGCCCGACCGGCTCATGCGCCTCCCACTCGAAGGGCTGATCTAGTTCGCGGGAGACCACAAGACGAATCAGCTCCTTCAGGCGAGGCCCCAGCTCGTCGCCAATCTGATCGTCGGGAGAGCCATGCAGCCGAAGCCCGCCGGGACCGTACATCCCCGCGAGCGAGGTGGTGTCCGGACTCATATGTTCGTCGAAATCGGCCTGGCGGACGGGATCGAGGATGGCCCGGTCCACGAAGGGAAGCCGCCCACGCGATTCGGGATGAATGTCTGCTGGAAACGAGGCGAGATACTCGGCCTCGGTCATGTTGTTCTGGCTCCCCGCTACCTGCGCGCCAGCGGGAGCGAGAAAATACCCCCCTGTCACCCCCATGGCCAATGCGGAACCGAAGGCGACGGCAAAGGAAATACGCTTCATGGCAAGCCTCCCCGATATTCCTGATCCGTTGCGGAACTCCGCCCCTAAACGCCCAGGTTGTCCGAAAACTAGCACAAATTCCGCGGCTTTCACGGAAAAGGCGGCGGAAGAACCCATTAGCGCGGAAGGGACACGATGCCTTCACTCATCCAGAGCGTGAATAATTCTGCCCCCAATGCTATAAGTAGGCCCGTGAACCTCGAGACAAACGAGGACTATCGGGAATTTCCAGGGCCGAAGCGACGCAACGCGCAGGGCTCTACTGGCCAGGAGTAAAATGGCAATGCGCATTCGCTATCTCGTTCCGGCTTGTGTTGCCTTTGGTCTTCTATGTTCTGCCGCTCAGGCTCAATTGATCGTGGTCGGCAGCGGCGCGGGCAGCGCATGCTGGCGCGCGGCCGAATTTGGTGCCGGCGACATGAATATCGGCTTTACCGAATGCACCCGTGCGCTCGAACAACCCAGCATGTCGCACTACAACCGTGCTGCAACCTATGTGAACCGGGCAGTGGTCCGTATGCGCGCGGGCGATAGTGGTGGCGCGCTGGCCGATGCCAGCATGGCCGCAGAGATGATACCTCGGCTGGGCGAAGCCCATGTCAATCGCGGAGCGGCCCTGCTTAATCTGATGCGCCCGGAACAGGCGCTGGAAGCCATCGATATGGGTATCGAGGCGGGCAGCAATAAACTGCACCTCGTCTATTACAATCGCGCCTCGGCCAAATACCTTCTGGGCGATATTCGCGGGGCCTATTTCGATTATCTGATGTCCGCGGAAATCGATCCGGAATTCACGCTGGCGACCGACGCCCTGTCGCACTTCCAGGTGATCACGCGTCCGGCAGCGTCCGGAGCGCCTGCGACCGAGACCGTCGAGGAAATTGTCGCGCTTAGCAGCCCGGTCAATCTCTACCAATAAAGATCGCGCGAAAATCATTGACGTTGGTGCGGGTGGGACCCGTCCGCACCAGTGCGTTCATCTTCTCGAAAAATCCATAGGCGTCGTTGCTCGCGAGAAGATCCTCAGGGTTTAAACCTAGGGCGCGCGCGTGCGCGATGGAACCGGGGCGCAAGATCGCGCCCGCATTATCCTCGGTGCCGTCGATCCCGTCGGTATCGCAAGCCAGCGCCCAAATGCCGGAGATCGATTCCAGTTCGAGGGCCAGCGCCAGAAGAAATTGCGCGTTACGCCCGCCGCGCCCCCCGCCTTTCACTTCCACCGTCACCTCTCCGCCCGACAACAGCATCACGGAAAGTCCCGGGTGATCCTGCGCCAATTTTTTGACGTTTGCGGCGTGGTTCTTCGCGCTCAGATGGGCGTCGCCTTCGACGGCATAGTCGAAAATGTACGCGCGCACGCCTAGGCCTTCAACTTCGCGCTTGGCTGCATCAAGGGCGTGATGCGCCGTCGCGACGACAATATTGCGCACCTCGGCAAAGTACGAGTGACCGGGCTTGGGCGTTTCCGACAAAGGCGATGAGAGAAATTCAGTGACGCGTTCCGGCACCATAACGCGATAGCGCGTGAGGATATTCAACGCTTCTCCGCGCGTCGTCGTGTCCGGGACCGTAGGTCCAGATGCAATCACCTGCGGATCGTCATTCGCAACATCGGAAATCAGCAATCCTACGACCGGCGCGGGCGAAGCGGCGAGCGCGAGCCGTCCGCCCTTAATGCGGGAAAGATGTTTCCGCACAGCGTTGATTTCGCCTATCGACGCGCCGCTTACCAGCAATGCCCGCGTCACCGCCTGCTTGTCGGATAAGGCAATGCCGGACGCAGGTGCGGTGAGCAGCGCCGATCCGCCCCCGGAGCCGAGGAAAAGGACGAGATCATTTTTGGTCAGCCCCTGAAGGAGCCCGAGAGCTCTGTCCGCCGCCGCAATACCTGCCTCATCCGGCACGGGATGCGCGGCCTCGATCACTTCGATGCGTTCGCAAGGGACGCCATGCCCGTAACGCGTGACGGCAAGCCCGGAGAGTTCCCCGTTCCAATGATCTTCCACCGCGCGCGCCATGGCGGCTGCGGCCTTGCCCGCACCGATGACAATCGTTCGCCCTTTTGGCGGCGGCGGCAGAAAGGGCGGCAGGCACTGCGCCGGATCAACGGAGCGAAGCGCCGCCCGGAAGACAGTGTGAAGAAGTGCTTCGGGGTTCACGCGCCGCTTTTCATGCGTCGGACGTCGCAACCGAAGACCCGAGCTCGTGATTGGCGAGGCGCTCGAGGACTTTCAGCAGTGCGGAATCGTCGAGGTCGCCATCTCCGGCAGCGAGCGCCGCATTGAACATTTCCTGACACAGCGCCGTATGGGGCAGCGACATCTGAAGCCGCTTCGCACCATCGAGCGCAATCGCGAGATCCTTGTGATGCAGCGACAGGCGAAAGCCGGGCGTGAAGGTGTGCGACAGCATACGCTGGGCATGCACTTCGAGAATGCGGGAGCCCGCAAAACCACCCATCAGCGCTTCGCGCACCTTCGCTGGATCGGCACCGGCTTTGGAAGCAAACAGGAGTGCTTCCGACACCGCGGCAATGGTCAGCGCAACAATGATCTGATTGGCGACTTTAGCCGTCTGGCCATCCCCATTTCCGCCAATGCGGGTGATGGATTTTCCCATCAGGGCGAAAAGCGGTTTCACCGTCTCGAAGGCATCTTCCGGACCGCCGACCATGATCGTGAGGGTTCCCGCCTTCGCACCGATATCTCCGCCGGAGACCGGCGCGTCGAGATAGGTACAGCCCTGCTTTTCAATGCGCGCTGCGAATTCGCGCGTGAGAATGGGCGAAATCGAACTCATATCGACAAGGATTTTCCCCGGGGACAGGCCTTCTGCGACCCCGGCCGCGCCAAACAGGACTTCCTTCACATCCGGCGTATCGGAAACAATGGTGAAAATAATGTCAGACTTCTCGGCGACTTCCTTGCGGGTAACGCAGGCGGTGCCGCCTTGCGCGAGAAGTTCCTGCGGCACGCCGCTGCGATTGTGCAGGAACAGCGCGTGGCCGCCCGCCATTAGGCGCGCCGCCATCGGGCGCCCCATAAGACCCAGTCCGATAAATCCGATATTCGCCATGATCCGCCCCGCCCCTTGATAATGCGACTATGCTTTACGCGCACAATGGTCGGCGAGAATGAGCGCGACCGCATGCGAGATTTTCTTCGCCATCGGAATATGAAGAAACTCATTGGGCCCATGCGCATTCGCGCCGGGTCCCAATACCCCGGTGATGACGAATTGCGTTTCCGGAAATTTCTCGCCCAGCATCGCCATGAACGGAATGGTGCCACCCTCGCCCATATAGCCCGGCGGCGCACCGAACGCCGCGTCACCCGCGCGCGCGACGGAGTTTTCCAGCCACGGCGAAAGTGTCGGTGCGTTCCAGCCCTTCACGCCGTGTTCGGGCATGAAGGCGACGTCGGCATTATAAGGGGTATCTCTGTTCAGGATATCGCGCAGCGCCGCTGACGCGACGCCCGCATCAAGCGTCGGCGGGAGGCGAAGCGAGAGCTTCAGCCGCGTATAGGGCAGCGTGACCGCACCGGCATCGCGCGGCAGCGGCAATCCCTCCGCGCCCGTTACCGAAAGCTGCGGCCGCCAGGTCCGGTTCAATATCAACTCGACAAGGTCTTCTGCCATCGCATGGGTTTTGCCTGCCCACGGAAAACGATCGAAGGTTTGGGGTCCGAGAATGTCAGCGGCCTGGCGTGCCTGCCGGAGGCGTTCTTCCGGAATGGCGACATGAAAGACGTCGGGAATGATCTTCCCGTCGATTTCGTTTTCCAGCCGGGAAAGCAGCGAACGCGCGATGCGGAAGCTCGATGGGACGACGCCGGAGGCATCGCCAGAATGTACGCCCTCGCTCAGAACCCCGACATTCAGCACACCGATGGCAGTCCCGCGCAGCGAGGTGGTAAGCCAGAGACGATCGTAATCGCCGCACCCTGAATCGAGACAGATGACGAGCGACGGCTTTCCCAACCGCTCGGAGAGATGATCAACATAATGCGGAAGATCGTAACTTCCGGATTCCTCGCAAGCTTCAATGAGAACCGTGCAGGGCGCGTGCGGAATTTTTTCGGCGCGCAACGCCAGTATGGCCGATAGCGCGCCGAACATCGCGTAACCATCATCGGCGCCGCCACGGCCGTAGAGCTTCTCGCCACGACGCACGGGCGACCAGGGGCCAAGGCCCTCTGCCCAACCTTTCATTTCCGGTTGCTTGTCGAGATGCCCGTAAAGAAGGACAAGATCGTCCGTTTTCGCTGCACTGCCATAACCGGGAATTTCGATCAAAATAACAGGAGTGCGTCCGGGCAACCTGACCACTTCGATCACCACCCCGGAGGATTGCCCCAAATGTTTACGCGCCCAGCCTTCAAGCAGCGCGACCGCATGGTCCATATAGCCATGCGCGGCCCATTCGGGATCGAAGGCGGGGGATTTGTTGGGGATACGGATGTAATCGGTCAGGGTAGGAAGGACAGCGTCCTCCCACAATTGCCCGATAAAATTCCCGATTCGTTGATGGTTCATTTTCACTTTTCCGTGCCGCTTGCGACACACTCCCACAGACGGCGTACCCTTGCCAGTATTCGTCATTTAAAGGAGAGTATGGCCGTTCCAAAAACAATAATAACCGGATCGCCAAGGTATCCGGGACGGGCTTGGATCCGCTAACGATAACCTTTCGAGGACGCCTGATGAAACGCTCTGCCTTCTTCCTTGCTTTGGGCCTTGCTGTGCTTCCGCAAATGCTGCATGCGCAGGTCCCCGATAGTATCGCCGCCGAACTGCGCGACATCGGCCGCGTGGTCGATGCCGGACGCACCAATGCCGCCTATGCACCGCTTCATACACTGATGCCCGTGGACGGCATCGGTGTCGAACGCGACGTCGCGTATGGCCCACATGCGTTGAACAAACTGGACGTGTTTTTCTCCGACCCCGACAAGGGCGCGGGGAAACCGGTTGTCGTGTTCGCCCATGGCGGCGGTTTTACCGGCGGCAGCAAGCATCGCGACGGCAGCTTCACCTATGATCACATGATGATGTGGCTGGTCGAGAACGGCATTGTCGGCGTCAACATCGATTACCGCCTGGCGCCGGACGATCCGTTCCCTGCAGCGCAGGAAGATCTCGCGGCAGCCATCCAGTGGACGAAGGAGAATATCGCGCAATATGGCGGCGACCTGGAGAAGATCGTCCTTTCTGGCCAGTCCGCGGGCGCGTCGCTGGTTGGCAACCATATCGGCCTGGCACAATTCCATGGCCCCGATGGCATCGGCGTCGTCGCCGCACATATGTCGTCGGGCCAGTTCGAGGTCACAGGTCCCTCGCCCTATTATGGCGATGATCCGGCGACCTTCGCCGAACGCTCGTCCTTTCAGGGTATTGTGGACTCCGGCCTGCCGCTGATGATCAACCGCGCGGAACTCGATCCGCCGGACATTGCCGAACAGAGCGACAAGCTCAATGCGGCCTTATGCGCGGCAGGACGTTGCCCGGTTTTCGTTCTCTCCGCCGATCATAATCATAATTCACAGCTCTACGCGCTCGGCACGGACGACACGATTATCAGCACGCCTCTTCTCGCCTTCATCCGCGCCCATACCGAGTAAGACACTGCTTCCGCGTTAATCTGCCGGCCGGTCCAAATCCTGCCGGCAGATCGACTGCAGGCGAATTCTCGCGTTCGCCATCGCAGCATTCCCTGATTAATCCTCGTTGCGGCTCATCTGCCCTGCGAGTATCGTTTGGTCAGGGCGACAAGATGATGCGAGGAATGCAGCCCATGCCGGTATCGACGTCTCGAACGACAAGATCCGCCGTGGGCTTGATAAGCCTCGCTACATTCTTCGCTGCCGCATTCCCGTCTTCGGCAACTGCCGAACCCGTCGATCTCGAACTCGTCATCGCCACGGATGTCTCCCGCAGCGTCAATGCCGAAGAAGCCCTGCTGCAACGGCAGGGCGTGGCACAGGCCTTTCGCAGCGCCGAAGTCGTGCGTGCGATCGAAATGGGCGCGCTGGGGAAGATCGGCGTGATTTATGTCGATTGGTCGACTGAGTATCTCAACAAGATCGTCGTTCACTGGACCATCATTCATGATCGGATGAGTGCCACCGGATTCGCCGATGCATTAATGGCGGCGGAGCCGAATTGGGGGCAGCGAACATCGATCAGCAGCGTAATGATCCTGGCATCCGAGCTTATTGAAACGAACGATCTTGAAGGCACCAGGCGCGCCATCGATATTTCCGGCGACGGACCGAACAATTATGGTCTGTCGCTCGCGCCGGTCCGTGACGAAACACTCGCCAAAGGTATCGTGATCAATGGACTTCCCATCATCGTCGAGGGCGCAGAATTTGGCGGCAGGGGCTTTTTTCCTGAAGTGGATCAATATTATCAGCGCTGCGTTATCGGGGGGGCCGGGGCATTTCTGGTGGTCGCCCGCGGTTTCGAGGATTTCGCGAATGCGATACGGCGCAAGCTCGTGCTGGAAATATCCGACGCGTCTCAGCGGATCGCCCCGCGCGGCAATCCGCTGCTGATCCGCACCTCGGCGGCTCCAGATAGCATCCTGCCCACACCGCTCTCGCCCGTGATGGGTGCGCCTCTCAAAAGCGATGAGAACTGCGACCGCTGGGGCGAAGGGTTCGGGATGCCCTGACTGTTCGCGTTTTCGAGCGCGCCCAACTGTCAACTTAAATGGCGCCGCCGTAAGTTTCCCTCCGACATCAACGCTAAGTCCTATAGTGGCAGAAATTGCAGCGAGGCATAGAGCACGGCAACAATGCCGATGAGAAGATAGGGGCTGATCTTTGTCAGGTAGAGTAACGCGCCCGCGCCAATAACCGTGGCAAGGCCAAGATAATTGACGTTGCCCGGTTCCACGATATGGGCTGCGCGCAACACGGCAAGCATACCTGCAAAAATTAGCCCTACCGCAACGGGGCCCAGTCCCTTTTCGATGGCGGTACGCCAGGGCGACTTCTCGTTTTTGTGCCACCAGCTTGTCGCGCCATACACGACAATCGACGATGGAATGTAGATCGCAAGACAGGCGACGACGGCGCCCACAAAACCGTACACCTGCCAGCCGATCAGAGCAGCGATCAGCGTGCTGGGACCAGGCGCGGCGCGCGACACAGCATAGAGATCCGTGAATTGCTGGTTAGTCAGCCAACCATGCACTTCCACCGTCTGGTATTGAATGTCGGCTACAACCGCCTGACCGCCGCCGAAGGAAAACAGGGACAGCGGTGCGAAGACAAGGATCAGGCCAAGAAGACGGCTATCCATCGCCGCGTTTCCTGTTCAAGTAATAGGCCTGCAGAATGCTGAGCGGTACCAGCACAATTACGACGGGCACCAGCGGCCATTGCAGAATCCCCACCACGACGAAGGTGAGAAGAGCTATGGCGATGGGAATAACCCGCACCATCACGCGTCGCGCGAGTTTCACGCCCATGGCGAGCGTCGCACCGACGCCGGCGGCAGCGATGCCTCCCAAAACCACATGTGTCGTGTCGTAACCGCTTAAGGTGCGATAGAGGTAGCCCATCAGAAGGATGACGCAGAAGGCGGGGAGGACGATGCCGAAGACCGCCACGACAGCGCCGAGCTTGCCCCGCGCCTGCATGCCGAGATAGAGCGCCAGATTGACGGGATTCGCGCCCGGAAGTATCTGCGCGATGGTCAGGCCGGTCATGAAGGACTGATCATCCAGAAGTTTTCGTTTCTCCACAATTTCCCGATGCATCCAGGCCATCGTGCTGCCGCCGAACGAGGTAAGGCCGATATGGAGGAATAGCCCTAGCAGCGCGAGCAGCGAAATGCGCGATTGCGGTTCGGAAGGATGTTCGAGCATGGGAAAATCACGAGCGGAAGTGTTTTCCTAGGGCTAAACGCCTTGACTGAGAATGTCCATATAGCTCCTCCACCGGGAACCCCGAGCACCTGCGCGCGTTCATCCCTCTAGGCCGCCGCTGGCGCGCCCTGTTGAAGGAGAGAGCACATGCTTGGATGGGCTGTTACGTTCCTCATTATTGCGCTGATCGCCGCCGTTCTCGGCTTCGGGGGCATTGCCGGAGCCGCGTCAGGCATCGCCGAAATTCTATTCTTTATCTTCCTTGTATTGCTGCTTGTGTCGGTGGTGATGCACTTCGCGCGTGGGCGCCAGTAAAACGGGACCAAAGTTCAGGGAAAGACCGTTCCATAATATGACCCGCCATGCCTATAGTCTCGTTCATGGGACGGGCAGAGCGCAGACGCCAGTTGAAATTCGACGAAATGGCCGTCGATAAGGGATTGAACCTGACGGCACGCGATCCCCGTCAGCTGGCATCTTTGATTCGCGTATTACATGAGCAGGTCTGCGACTCTGTTGTTGCCGGGTCCGTTTCCCCGCTAATGACTTTTCTCTACGAAAATCATTCCAAGACTCTTAAGGGCATTTCCCATATTCGCCTTGCCTGTCAGCGAGGATGTTCGCATTGCTGCCACGGCTGGGTGTCGGCCACCGCGCCTGAGGTTTTTCATGTCGTGAACGGCTTGGTCCCCGCGCGTTTGCCAACGCTACGCGAAAAAATCTGGACGGCTAATACACATACAGAAGACAAGTCGCCGGAGGCGCGTGAAGGCATCGTCTGGCCGTGCCCCTTGCTCGAAGATCATGCATGCAGTGTTTACGAAACACGCCCCGTAATGTGCCGCAGCGCGGTCTCGATGGACGCGCAGATATGCGCGCGCTCATGTCTTGAGAACAGCGGAGAAAATATTCCGACGCCACCCGTCTATTTTGCGCTGAGCGACGGGTATACCGTGGCCCTGGCCTGCGCGTTGAAAAAAGCAGGTCTGCAGCACAGGGCCTTTGAGTATAATGGCGCGCTTAAGGCCGCTATCGGTGCAACGGACGCCGAAGCGCAATGGCTTTCCGGCCATACCGTGTTCCACAGCGTTATTCAGGACGATGACCTTCTGGACGATCCCTGGGTTAGAAACCTTTACGCGCAGGTTTTCGCGTAAGCGGTAGGCTTCTTCCGCAAGTCGCGCATGGTTAACGCAAACGCCAAGCTTGTGCTCCGCAGCGTTTCTGCATCCGCGAAGGCTTTATCCGAATATTCAT
>CAIOYY010000069.1 GCA_903862715.1 uncultured Alphaproteobacteria bacterium | reverse complement strand
TTCATTTCCTGAATGAGAAACGCCTCCCGTAGCCAGCGGGAGGCGTTTTATTACTGGGACCGTGGTTCCCGGACGGAGCCTATTCCGACGTCAGCGTCTCGCCATTCGGCAAGGTGACCGTGACCAGAAAGCCGGTCCCCGCGCCGTCCTTGTGCGGGTGGAAGCGGACGGTAACTTCGTCGCCCACCGCAACGGTGCGCGGACGCCAACCCTGGCGCACCAGTTGCACGGGGGACCCAAGTTCAAGATCGACTTCCTTCATGGCGCCCGCTTCGTCCGCGTAAGTGACCTGGAGCCAGGCATGGGGATTGGTCCAGTCGAAGCCGGCAACCGTTGCTTCCGCTTCCACTATCGTCTCCGCATCATACATCGCGCCGGAGTGATGAGCCTCGGCCGTTACAGCGAACGTGGACACCGCGGCGACTGCGGTATAAGCGAATGACGGGAACCGAATAGAAACCTCCAAATAACCTTCCAGAGCGATAATCGCACATCGTCTCAAGGACAATGAGACGCCATTATGGCATCACGCATCTTTTACAAGCAAAAGCCCTCATCCGCCAAAGGCAAATGAGGGCTTTGCAATGAAGCTGCGAACCTGGCTTACACGTCGCTGAGGATGACAGCGCCCGGCTTACGCATTTTCCAGAAGTAATACCCGATCGTGGCGAGAATCATCGCAATCAGGATCAGCGAAATCGGGCGCAGCACGAAGGCCATGCCATCGAAGGCGAAGGCCTTGAGGAGCGAGTCTTCCGCAATAGGGCCAAGAACGAGACCAATGACGAAGGGCGGACGCGGCCAGCTGTGACGCTTGAACATGTAACCGAGGATGCTGAACACCACGAGCAGCAGCAGGTTTTCCCAGGCGCTGGCGCCGAGATAGCACCCCAGCAGCGCGAACATGAGAACGAACGGAACCATGACGCTCGTCTTCATATAAGCGAGCGCGCCGAGCCAGGGCGAAACGGCGACCAGCACGATCGCGCACATGATATTGGCGACCGCCAAGGCCCAGATCAGCGACCAAACGAGGGGCAACTGGTCGGTCAACATGGTGGGGCCAGGCTGGATGCCGAGCATCAGGAAGGCGCCGAGCATCAGGGCCATGCCCGATGAACCGGGAACAGCGAAGAACAGGGTCGGCAGCAGCGCGCCGCCTTCCTTGGAGTTGTTAGCGGTTTCGGGGGCGATGACGCCTTCCACCATGCCGTGGCCGAATTTCTCCGGCGTTTTCGACGACTGCACGGCGTGGCCGTAGCAAATCCACGAGGCCGCATCCCCACCGAGACCAGGGATCATGCCGATGAAGGCGCCGACGATCGACGTACGCACCGTAAGGCTCCAATGGCGGAAACAGTCCACAACGCCGTTCAGAACGTCGCTCATCTTGACCTTGATGGCTTCGCCCTTCGCGGCGGGTGCATCCAGATCGTCCTTCTTGAGCGCGAGCGCGATCATTTCCGGAATGGCGAACATGGCGAGCACGCCGGTGATGACGTCGAGGCCGTCCCAAAGGAAAAGCTGGCCGAAGGTATAACGGGGGCCGCCGGTGACGGGATCAAGGCCAATCGTGGCGACGAGCAACCCGAAGAGGCCGATGATCAGGCCCTTCACCAGATTATTGCCGCTGAGGACCGCGATGAAGGTAATGCCGAGAATGGCAACGAAGAAAAATTCCGCTGGGCTGAAGCTGAGAATGATCGGCTGAATGAGGGGCAACATGAGACCGAGGAAGACTGCGCCGATCAGACCGCCGATACCCGAGGCGCCAAAGCTGGCGCCCAATGCGCGGCCCGCTTCACCATTCTTCGCCATGGCGTAACCGTCCAGAACCGTTGCCGCCGTCGGGCCGTCGCCGGGGACGCCGAACAGAATGCTGGGCACTGCGCCGCCGGTGTGAACCACCGAATGCATGGCGAGCAAAAAGACAGCGCCCGCTACAGGGTCCATGCCGAATACAAACGGAATGAGCAAAACGATGCCGATCTTTCCGCCAAGGCCCGGCAATGCACCAAAGAAGGTTCCGATCGGGATCGCCAGCAACATCAACAGCATGAGATGTGTCGACGTGAGCAGGCCGAACAGACTAGATAAAGCGACTTCCATGAAGCAGTCCTCGTTCCGATACCGTTTGCCCGGACAAAATCGAATGCGGACAACAGCTTATTTTAGCAGGGGCGGATACCCGGGGCACTTACTATACTATACGGGGTGCCCGAGAAAGACCTGCCCCGGCGCCCTTCCCGTATGGGACATTTTTACGCGGATTCGTAGCGGCCATGCCGCATATTTTCGCTTCCCGGATGGCCGCGCTCCCACAATTTTCATCCATGCTGCAGTTGCGCAGAGCAAAGCGTTTTCAGCCGAAATGCAATAAACACGGATGGTTTCGGTCGGGCCCACGGGCGACCGAACATTTTCTGAGCATTGCGCTCAGAAACGATTCTCACCATCTGAGAATTGCGGTGCCGCCGCACTCAATTCTCGAGCGGGGGAAGGCGTAGCGCCGCTTCAACCAACGCGCCCGCGCGGTCGAAATCGAAGGCGCGGAACATGTTCATCTTCACGACCGATGCGGCCCCACCATAAAATTTCTCGTACTGGTGATGGCGGTTGGCGAATTCCGAGCCAATGAAATCCCAGGCGAGCCGCATCAGCCGAATGCGTTCGCGAGCGGGGAGCGAAGCGGACTGATAGTAGCGTGAGATGTCGGCGGCGGCTTCGGGGTTATCGAAGTCGCCTGCCGACGAAGGAACAGTGATCATCGCAGACCCGGTCAATTCGCGCACAATGTCGAAGACATGCGGGTTGATCTGCGATTGCAGTGACATGACGGAATAGAGCGCCGTTTTGGACGGCCACAAAACGCCTTCCTCGTCGAAAGACGCCATCGTTTCCTGCGCCTGCAACATGCCATCGACGATGGAGGCATAGGCTGCCAGCTCGCCCATTGCGATGCGATGGGGCGGCGAGGCATCAGTGCCAACGGCTTCATTTATGCGTTTTCCGATGCCCGCGAGGAACCGCAGCTTGACGGCATACCGCGCCTGCGCCTGAAGATTGCCGTAGAGATGCGCGGGCGTTTTCCACCATTGATCGCGGCAGAGATCGATATCGCGGAACGCGAAGACATGTTCCCAGGGCACAAACACATTATCGAAAACGACGAAGCTGTCGGTTTCGTCAAAACGCGTGGTGAGCGGATAATCCTCGGCTCCGGTAGCGTGCAACGCATAAGGACGTCGAGGATAAAGTTTCAGGCCGGGTGCATCGAGGGGGATGGCAACGCTAAGGGCGTAGTTCTCGTCGCCCTTCTGCAAGGGATGAATGCAGCTGACATGAATATAATCGGCAAACACGCCGCCGCTGGCGAGTTGCTGCCCGCCTGAGATAATGATGCCGGAATCGGTTTCCTTTACGACGCCCGCATAAAGCGTCGGGTCCGCCTGCTGATGCGCGGGTTTACTGCGGTCGATCTGCGGCGGAACGATAGCATAGGCAATATAAAGATGGTTCTCACGCGCGAAACGGTGAAAGGCGATGACGTTGTCGGCATATTGTTGTCCCGACGCCGCGAAGACGCTCGGCTTGGCGGCGAAGCCCGTGAAGAAATTCGACACATGATCGGGCGTGCGGCCCATCAGACCGAAGGTCTGCTCGGCCCATTTCTCGGCGGCGATGCGCTTGGCTTTCAGATCGGCATGAGTTCTCGGAATTTGGTAGCAGCGCCAGACGGGTTTACCGGTATCGGGCGACATAAAGGTCATGGCCTCGCGGTTTTCCTCCGCCGCGGCGAAATCGAACAGACGGGCGATGGAGCGCGCGCCGCCCTTAAACGCCGGATGCGCAGCCGGATTGGAAATCCGTTCACCCTCGACGAAAATCGCGCGCTCGCTGGCCGCAAGCCCCGCCAGAAAAGCCGCACCCGTCCGTAAACCCGTTGCCTGTGTGTCCGCCATGACAAGCCCTTTCGATCCCCACTGGAAAGCGAAACTCGGCCATCCGAATAGTTTAGTCAACGAAACTTTATGGGTATTGGCGAGCTCGGGGTGAGCGTCGAGATCAGCCGGACTTCAGGGAGGCGCCGGCATAGAAGAGAAGGATCGCGGCGGCGGCCTCGGTTTCTTCAGGCTTAAGCGTACCCAGAACCGCCTCGACGTGAAGATGAACCCGCTCGTCGATCCGGCGAAGAAGCCCCTGCCCTTTCTTTGTAACACTGATCCAGGACACACGTTTGTCAGAAGCATCAGGTTCGGTTTTCACATGCCCCTTTTCAAGGAGCGATTTAACCAGGCTTGAAGCGAAGGCCGGGCTGATATCAAGCCGTTCTGCGACGTCCTTGCTTTTGAGGCGGCTGCTCGAGCTTCCGTAAATCTGGATCATGGCCTGATGCGCCAGCGGATCGAGATTGTGCTGCTTAGCTTCGTCTTCGATCAGGCGGAAAATTTTACGCAAGGTATAGCGCGCGCCCGCCACGCCCCGAAAATAGCTTTGCTGCTGCTCGGAGGCGCGCGCTTTCACCATCGCCCTTCTCAGGCTTTCCAGCCGCGCGCCTTTCAGCTCAAGCATGCCGCTTCTACTTCTTGTCTTTCAGCGTGCGTACCTCGGTATTCATTTCGATATCATTGCGACGGCGCTGAGCGATGATGTCGCCCGTCGTCCAGTAATCGCTTTCGACCGCCCGCTTCGCCATTACGTCGAATTCCTCGCCCCATTCGCCGAGGGACGTGCCGAACCAGGGCGATTGCGGCTTCAGCGCCGGAAGACCGAGTTCTTCCCAGATCTTGCGCGCATTTTCCATGAATTCGCGTTTGGGAAGCGAGATCGGCGGGAAGGCTTCTTTCAAGGTGGCGTCGAACAGAACCGACGCGTCCTCGCCGCCATTGCGTGACGAGCGCGGCCCATGCCCCTGGTCGCGGTGCTTCAGCACTTCCATATCTATGGCCGGGTTGCAGCGATAGGACAGCGCCCACCACACAGCATCCATGTTCTCGGGATCGATATCCTCATCTACCGCGATGACATACTTCCCGATCGCGCGATGCTGCGCACAGAGCGCATACATCGCCCGCCACACCTCAACGCGGGGCGAGTTCTTCTCCATGTGGAGAATGACGACTTTACGGATATTGGTCAGCGGCTCATGCAGCGAAACGCGCTTCACGCATTTGAGGCCGAGATCGCGCAGGGAGTTCAGCAACAACGGCTCCAGCGATACGCGCTTGATGAGCGAGGATTCGCTCGGCGTAACCTGGCTGATGATGGAGGTGAGGATCGCATCCTTGCGGCGCGTGATGGCCGTCACTTCCATGAACGCATTGTATTCCTGCAAATTCACATGCCCGTGGCTTTCACCGAAAGGCGCCTCGGGCTCCAGCCATTCTGTATCGATATAACCCTCGATGACGATTTCCGCTTCCGCGGGAATAAGGAGATCCACCGTCACGCCGCGAACGACATTGATAGGCGAGCCGACAAGCCCCCCCGCGACTTCAATTTCATCGAGTGCTTCGGGAACTTTCTGCGTGGAGGCAAAGGTGATGGCGGGCGGCGCACCGAGCACAACGGCGGCTGGCATTTTCTTGCCGAGCTTCTTGTATTTCAGCCAGTGAACATAGATTCCGGGGCGAAGTTCGAGCGAAGGATTCATGCCGAGGCGGCGGCGCGCTTTCACCTGACCGCGATAATTGCCCATGTTCTGAACGCCGGTGTCGGGGTCCTTGGTGATGTACTGGGAAAGCGTCGTATACGGAGCATTATCCCAGCCGGGCGTCGAGATGGGGACCGGTATGCCGTCGAGCCCCATGCCCTCCTTGTCGAGCTCGTCGCCCTGAATGACGATTTCCTGGCAGGCAGCGTTCTCGACGAGGTTCGGTTTGATGGGACCCGCGGTCGCGCGCGTCCAGCGCTGATCGATTTCGTTAAATTCGCAGCCAAGCCCGATGCGGTAGATTTCACGGTTGGCCGCCAACGCGCCGACAACAACAGGAATATCGTATTTTTTCCCCTTGCTGTCCGTGACGTTATTGAACAGGAACGCCTTGCGATCCTTTTCTTCAAAGCCGCCACGAAACTGCCAGCGCACCAGCGGGTGCATTTCCGTGTCCTTGTTGATGGCACGGTCAACCGTCACCAGATGACCGGCCGCCTCCAGCGATTTGAGGTGGTCGTGCAGATCCGGATAGGCGCGCGGATGTTTGGTGCTGGCGTTGGTCAATTTATTCGCTCCCCTTTTTGCTCCATGCCCAGAACCTCAACGGCTCACGTCAGAGCATGTTTTTTCAAGAATGACAGCATCGCTGCGCGACAGGCCTCGGGCCGCTCGATCTGCAGCAGATGGCCGGTCTCAGAAATGAATTCATATTCGTAACCACCGTCTTCGGCCAACGCGCGGTTCGCAGGACCAATGGCCGGGCCGTTCGGATCGTTCGGATCGGCCCCGATCAGTTTCACGGGACCGCCATAGGCGCTCGCCTTCGGCCACAAATCCATAGACAGCGCCGCGAGATAGATCAGCGCTTCCAGTTCGCGGCGGCAGGAGAGCCTATATCCGCCCTTGCCGTCAGGCCGCGTCACGGCTTTTGCCATGTCGTCCCGGGCCTGAGGCTGCCAGCGCGCCTGAGCACGGTTGGTGGTCCAAAAGTCACGCAACTCGTCGGGCGAGGCGAATGTTTCCTGCCGGTTTACCGCCCAGGGCGCAAGCTTCAGCTCCATCGCCTTCATCGCTTCGTAATGCGGATGCCCCGGCAGCGGCACGTTGGGAGGATCGAACAGCACCAATGCATCCCACACCCATTCCATCTCGACCGCATGCTTCATCGCGGCGCGGCCGGACATCGAATGAAAGACGCCGACATTCTTTGCGGCCGGAAGCCGCTTTGTGACTTCGTGAAACACAGTGCCGATATCGCGCGCTATCTGGAAATAGGTATGGCGGTCGGCGGAGACGGGATCGTTCGGGCCATGATTGCGGGCGTCGAACAGGATCACATCGAAATCGGCAAGCAGCGGTTCCCAGAACACACGATATCCGTCCATGGCAAAGCCATTGCCATTGCTGAGGTAAAGCCGCGTGGCGCCTTCGCGTCCGCCACGGCGGATTTTAAGACGCACGCCGTCATCCATCACAGCATCAAAAACATGTCTGGGCGCGTTCATGTTACAGGCCATTTGAGCTGAACGAGCTTGTCGACGGCGAGACGCTTCGAGAACCGCGCCACGGCTTTCGGCACTTCTCGATAAAGCGCCGCTTCGTCGATCCGCGTCAGTTTTCCATCCTTCACCACTTGTTCCCCGGCCACGAAGACATGGCGCACGGAATCGCCGGTCGCGGCATAGACGAGATTGGAGAGCGGATTGATCAGCGGCTGCCATTCGGGGCGTTCGGTATCGAACATCACGAAATCCGCTTCCTTACCGATTTCGATGCTGCCGATGCGGTTCGCCCAGGGCGTAGCTTTCGCGCCATTAATGGTTGCCATCTCAATGCCGGTCTCGGGCGGCATGACGCGCGGGTTCATCCGCGTTTCCTTATAACCGCAACAGGCATTGCGCATTTCCTGCACCATATCGACGATGCCCGAGCTGGCATGATCGGAGCCGAGCGCGACATTGACGCCCAGCGCCATCAGCTCAGGGAGCTTTCCCATGACGAAATTGCCGTAACCATTGTGGAGGCTCGAACTCGGCGCGCAGACCAGAGACGGCTTGCGGCGGGCAAGGATCGCCACTTCCTCGGGCTCCAGCCAGCCGGAATGCACAATCAGCATCCGTTCGTCGATGACGCCCAGCTGCTCCAGCCGTTCGATCTCGGCAAGGCCGCAACGCGACAGCGAGGAATCATGCGTCGAATAGGAAAAGCACGCATGGGTTTGCAGGAGAGTACCGTATTTGTCGGCCAGTGCCTTTAGCCCAAGGATCAATTCGTCGGTCGCATTGTTCAACCCGCGAAAGGACGCCGTGGCGGCAAGACGTGGATTGCCGGAAGCGGAATATTTCTCCAGCACTTCGCCCGCGCGTTCCAGCGCCGTCGCCGTGTTTTCGATCATGCGGTCGGGCAAAATGCCGAGCACCGATTTCGTCAGGTCGAAGGAAGAGCGCGAAACGAACATGCGAATCCCGGTCGCCATTACGCCTTTGACGCAGGAATCGGGATGGTAATTCCCGGGATCGACAAAACAGGTCACCCCGTGACGCAAAAGTTCGGAGGCCGCGAGCGTCGCGGAGACTTCGACATCCTCTCCCTCCAGCGCCGCCTCATAAGGATACATGCGATCGAACAGAAAGGATTGGGCGTTCGCTTCGTCCGCGAGTCCACGTGAGAGCTGAAATGAGGAATGAAGGTGACAATCGATAAAGCCGGGGGTGACGACGCGATTGCGGCCATCCATCACTTCCGTCGCGGTGTAGGCTTTCGCAAGGTCGGCACTTTTTCCGACGGCGAGGATTTTTCCGCCGCCGACCGCAATGGCGGCATCGCGCAGGATACGTCGAGAGGGATCAACGGTGATCAGCCAGTCGATATCCTTGATCAACAGATCGGCGGTTTCAGTCATATCGTCCTCTTATTTCGCCGTACCGTTAATGGCATCCATCGCGGCGTCGATGATGTTGCTATAGCCCGTGCAGCGGCACAAATGCCCCCCCACTACATGCACAATCTCCTCGCGCTCCGGTTTCGGATTACGGCGTAGGAGATCGATCAGCGACATCAGAATGCCCGGTGTGCAAAAACCGCATTGCAGCGCATGGTGTTTGCGAAAGGCTTCCTGCATCGCATTCAGCGTACCATCGGGAGCCAGCGATTCCACGGTTTCAATAACGGCGCCTTCCGCCTGAACCGCGAGCGCAAGGCAGGAACGCACCGCAACACCGTTCATTACAATGGTGCAGCAACCGCAAACGCCATGTTCGCAACCGACATGAACACCTGTCGCGCCGCATTTCTCGCGCAGGAAATCCGCCAGCAGCATACGGGGTTCGGCGTGGCCGGAAACGGCCTCACCGTTGAGTGTCAGATCGATGCGTGCAAGGTCTCCGGGCTTCAGGGTCGTCATGCGAAGGCCTCCTCTATGAGAGCAGGGGCCATGCGGCGCACCAGATCGCGGCGCATGCGCGACGTCGCGTGCATATCTTCATACCCATCGAACTGCCAGACGAGTTTCTCAATTTCATCCGTTACGGCCTTCGCATTACCGCCTTCAAGGGTGGAAATGAAGGGCCGCGACGAGACGCCGCCGAAGCCCAGGCGCAACGTGTTGGCACCCGTCTTCAGCGCCGCGATTCCGACGATCGCAAAATCGCCGTGACGGCGGGAGGTTTCGCGGAAAGCGTGGCCGCTTTTACCATTTGCCGGAAAGCGGGCGGCAACAATCATTTCGTCCGGTGCGCGGGCGGTGGAAAGGATGCCCGTCTGGAACTGGTCGGCGGACAGCGTCCGCGTACCCCGCTTCGATTGCAGAACGACGCAGCCGCCGAGAAGCGCCAATGCCAGCGGTATTTCGGAACTGGGATCGGCATGGGCGATCGAACCACAGACCGTCCCTCGGTTGCGCGTCTGAAAATGCCCTACCCAGGGGAGCATTTCGGCGAGGAGCGGGACATGGGACTTGAGCTCGGGCGATAGCAGAAGCTGGTTCTGGGTAACCGCTGCCCCTACTTCCAGCGCGCCGTCCGTCACACGAATGCGCGACAGCTCGGCAAGACGCGAAATATCGATGAGCGCATCGACTTCGACCAGACGAAAATTCATCATCGCCATCAGCGACTGGCCGCCGGCCAGAACACGCGCGCGTTCGCCATAATGCGACAGCGCATCGACGGCTTCGGTTATGGTTGCTGGGCGGATATAGGTGAAGGCGCGCGGTTTCATTTGCGGCCTCCGAACAACGCGCGGAGCCAGGCGATAATGCCGGAGCGCTTGCGGGCGGAGGCATGCGGGGATGCCGTTTCTTCTTTTCCCACTTGCCGCGCGAGACCTTCGAAGAATTTACGGATGATGATATCGGCCGCGCCGTCGAGAAGCCGTCCGCCCACCGCCGCGGCAGTTCCACTTACAGTAACGGCGTAATCATAAACGAGACGTGTGCCGCCTTCCGTAGCGGACAGACCAACGACACCGCCGCCGGACGCGGCGCCCAAGGGGCCCGCCAGCGATCCGGAGAGGCGTGCGGAATGGGGCTCATCAAGGTCGGATAACAGCACGCGCGCGCGAAAGCGTCCGCGCACTGGGCCGACGCCCAACGAGACTTCGGCGCGGTAGGCATTGGGGGCTTCGAGTATGAGTTCGTGACAACCGGGAATGACGCGCTTCAACGCTTCCGGATCAAGGAGGGTGCGCCAGACTTCGGACGGCGCCGCCGACACTTCGAAGGCGCCTTTACCCGTGATGTCACGTCCGTCTTTCGGCTTTTCCTGTTTCGCCGCCGTTCCGAGACCGGCAGGTGGAGGCGCTTCTTCACCGACCATCAGCGCATGCACGCGACGCGGGCTCAAGGGTAGCGGAATGTCCTTCATGCTCAGCGCATCGGCCACGGCATTCGCGATGCAGACCGGAACGCTCATGCAATTGCCTTCGGCAAGCCCCTTGGCCCCCAGTGGCGTGAAGGGCGATGGCGTTTCGATATGCATCAATTCCAGTGGTGGAATTTCAGTCGCCGTCGGCACAAGATAATCGGCAAAGGAGCCGCTGAGGAAACTGCCGCGTTCGTCATAGACGAATTCCTCATAGAGCGCGGTGGCCAATCCCTGAACGAACGCGCCCTTCATCTGCCCTTCCGCGAGCAGCGGGTTCATCAGTCTTCCGGCATCGTGCATCGAGATGTAACGGTCCACGCGCACCTGAAAGGTGACGGGATCGATCTCGATGCCGCACATGTCGAAGATGAAACCATAGGTCAGCGACGTGTTGATGCGGTCGTCCTTGGAGGGCGGCTCCAGTTCCGGCGGGCACCAGGTCGCGGTTTCGCGCAGGCCCGGCTCAACACCTTCCGGCAACATGACCGGCGACCAATGCGCGGTGCCAGCGACGCGTCCAAAGGAAAGCGCATTATCGGGATTGGTGCGGCTGCGTGCCTTGCCGTCCGCGAGTTCGACGTCATCGGGAAGAATGTTGAGCTGCTTCGCGGCAATGCGGAGGAGCTTGTTCCGAATGCGTTCGGCCGCCAGATGCGCGGCAACCGCCGTACCCGGTGAAAACCGCGACGAATACGTGCCGCTGGCGATGGACCACTGGTCCTTCTGTGTGTCGATCTCGAGATTGACCACGATGTCGTCGGGCGTCAGCCCGAGCTGATCGGCGACGATCTGCGACAACACCGTCGCGTGCCCCTGACCTTGCACCGCCGAATCCGCCGTGACCGTCACCGCGCCCAAAGGATCGACATTGACGGTGGCCAGTGAGACCGCGCCATTCTTGTCGCCGACACGCTCGCGCACGGCGGCGGGCAGCAATGTCGAGAGATAGCCCATATTAGACATGGCGGGCTCAACCACGGCCGCGAAGCCAATGCCGTATATTCCGCCACGGGCGCGCACCTCGTCGCGACGCTTTTTCAGCGCCTCCAGACGGCCGTCGCCGATAGCCCCTTCGACCGCGCGAGGATAGTCGCCGGAATCATAAAGCGCGCCTGCCGCCGTCTTGTAGGGGAATACGCCAGCCGGAATGAGATTGCGGCGGATGACATCGATATGTTCGAGATTCAGTTCCACCGCGATGCGCTGTACCAGCCGTTCCACCGCCAGGTACAACTGCGGACCTCCGAAGCCGCGAATGAGACAGGCCGGCGCCTTGTTGGTCAGCGCGATGCGGTTGGTGACTTCAAGATGGTGGATGTCATAAGCGCCCGTATTGGCGCCGTGCATGCGATAGAGCGGTCCGGGCATGGGCGCGCGCAGGAACGCGCCGTAATCCTCGAGATTGTCCATACGCAGCGCAGTGATGCGTCCGTCCTTCATGACCGCCGCTTCGATTTTGGAAACGCGATTGGGACCTGAACTCGCCGCAAGAAGATGTTCCAGACGGTCCTCGACCCATTTCACGGGACGGCCCACCGCCCTGGAGGCAAGGCCCATCAGCACGATGAACGGAAAGACCGAAAGCTTGATGCCGAAACTGCCGCCGCTGTCCTGTGGCGTTCGAAGGCGAAGGCGGTTGCCCGGAATGCGCAGGGCGCGCGCCATCACCGGATGGGCGCTGAAGGGACCCTGGAAATTCGACAGGACATCGAAGGTTTGCTCCGCCGCTCGGTAATCCGCCACCACGACGAAACATTCCATCGGCGTAAATGAGTTGCGCGGATATTCGACTTCGAGCGCCACGACATGATCGGCCTCGGCAAAGGCTTTCTTGGGGTCGCCATAGGTGAAGCTGCGGGTTGCGACCTCATTCGATTTCACGTCGGGATGGACGAGCGGTGCGCCTACCGCGACCGCCGCGCGCGGATCAATGACCGCGGGCAAGGGTTCATAATCGACGTCGATCTTCTCTGCGGCGTCTTCGGCGATGTAGCGGTCCGAAGCGACGATCAGCGCCACTGGTTCGCCGACGAAACGCACGCGTTCCACCGCAAGCGACCATTGCGGCAGCGGCTCTTTTACCGCGACCAGAAACGGATCGGAGACTTTCCGGATGTCCTCGCCCGTCAGAACCGCCTTGACGCCGGGAAGCGAAAGCGCGCGCGCGGCATCAATGTTGCGGATGATCGCATGCGCATGCGGCGAGCGCAGGATATGGGCGACCAGCGTCCCCGCCGGCACGGGCATATCGTCGGCATAGCGGCCCTTGCCCGTGAGGAGCGCTGCGTCTTCCTTACGCGGCAGCGCGCGCCCTACCCAGGGCGCTTCCGCTTCGCGTCCGGCCACTGCCGCGTCCACTATTCAGTACTCCTTCAAATGTCCCGGAAAAATTGCTTAGCGCTTGCGCGGCGGCAAACCCAATTCGGACCAGCGGGCATCGGCGCCTGCTACGTCGTCCGCGCTCGGCCATACGGTGGGCGGGAAACGCGCGCCGCCAAGATCGGGATCCGGATCATAATCAAGATTGATCGTGGCATCGATCAGCATGCGATTCCATTTTCCCGTGCCGAACAGGGTCGCGTTGCGGTCGCGGCGGCGGGTCGAGGGATCGAGCCCCATACCAAAAGTCGAGCGCATGATGATGATGTCGTCCTCGCCCGCGTTCACGCGATGGGCGATGGCCCAGTCGACGGCAGCGTAATCGTGAATATCGATATCGTCATCGACCACGGTGACATGCTTGTAGCGGACATGGCCTGCGGAAGAGCCCCACAGCACATTGGCGACCTGCTTCGCCTGATTGCGATAGGTCTGTTTCATCTGCACGACGACATTGATTCCGAGCTGTACAGGCGGACACCAGACATCCGTGACACCCGGCACGCCCGCACGATCGAGCACATTCCAAGCCGTCGCCGAGCGCATGATCGAACTGCAGATCGCGTTTTCGGAGTAGCTGCCCGGCATCGAGCCTTCGATGGTGCCGCGCATGATCGGATTGTTGCGATGGGTGATGCAGGTGACGCGCAAAGCGGGCTTCGGCGATTTGTCGCCCGCCACATAGCCCGTGAATTCGGCGAAGGGCCCTTCCATCACGTAATCTGCCGGATCGAGACTGAGCATGCCCTCGATCACGATCTCGGCGGTGGCCGGTACATAGATATCGACGGTTTCGCATTTGACGAGATCGACCGGTGCGCCGCGAATGGCGCCCATCACATCATATTCGCTGACGCCTTTCGGCACCGGCTGTCCAGCGCAGAAGCCTAGCGACGGCTCCCAGCCGATGACGCAGGCGATCGGCATCTCCTTTTTGCCGCTCTGCTGCCACGCAGAAGCATGCACGCCGATATGCTGCGCGCGCCACATCAACATGGGGATGGTCGTCGCGTCGGCGACCATGCCGCGATAGATGCCGACATTCGGAACGCCGGTGGCAGGATCGCGCGTCACGCAGCCCGCAAAGGTCAGAATGTAGCGGCCGCCATCGACGCGGTTCCAATGGGGAACAGGGAAATCGAACAGATTGATATCCTTGCCCTTGAGGATGTTCTCCTTCACGGGGCCGGTTTCCACGATCCGCGGCGGCAGGCGTTCTTCCAGAATGGTGCGGCCAAGCCGCACGAGTTCGCGCGGATGCGTGTCGAGCGGTAAGCCCAGCATCATGTTGACGCGGCGATAGCTGGAGAGACCAAGGCCAAACAAGCGGCGGGAACGGCTGTCCGGCTTATTGTAGTCCTTGATGTTGTTGAAAAGGATCGCAGGACGGTCGCCCGCACCCTGCGCGAGGCGCATGATCGTGCCCAGCTCGACATTCCAGTCGACCTCGGCATTGACCTCGCTGAGTTCCCCCGCCCCTTTCAGGGCCGCGATCCATTCGCGCAGATCGCCAAAGGCTACCGGTTTACGTTCGATCCCCATCCCATTCTCCAAACCCGGCGCACCTGAAACCGGCGCTACCTTATCTTTATCGGGTACAATGTGCCGAAATCCGGCGCTCGGCGCGAATAGTCATGACGCCGCCCCGTTTCAGCCCCCCTTTAATACAGTTCGAACCATGTACTACGGTGGTCCTGGTGACGCCAGTACCCAACTGCGCCCCCTCTATATTCCTTCATACCATTGAAGAAAAAGAGAAATATCCATTTTTAACCCACCAAGGCCTCATTTCAGAGAACAATAATACACTTTGCACACTGGGGATTGCGTCCTGTGTCTCGGTGAATAGGATGCGTCGCTGATTTTGACTCGCGCACCGTTACTTTCCCGACGAAAATTGTCCCGCGTCTCCCGACGCATGATCCCTTAGGTTGCCCTTCTCCCGTCGAACATAGGACCTCGCCATGAACACCCATCTGCCTTCGGCCAAAACCGGCACTCAGAAAG
>CAIOYY010000068.1 GCA_903862715.1 uncultured Alphaproteobacteria bacterium | reverse complement strand
TATCAGCCGACGCTGGCGACCGACATGGGCGCGCTGCAGGAACGCATCACGACAACCACCAAGGGTTCGATCACCTCGGTGCAGGCGATTTACGTCCCTGCCGACGACCTGACCGACCCGGCGCCTGCCGCCTCCTTCGCGCATTTGGACGCAACCACGGTTCTTTCGCGTCAGATCGCCGAACTCGGCATCTATCCTGCCGTTGACCCGCTCGACTCCACCTCGCGCATTCTCGACCCGCGCGTCGTCGGCGAAGAACATTACCGCGTCGCCCGTGAAGTTCAGTCGATCCTGCAGCGCTATAAGAGCCTTCAGGACATCATCGCCATTCTCGGCATGGACGAGCTTTCGGAAGAAGACAAACTGATCGTGGCGCGTGCGCGCAAGATTCAGCGCTTCCTGTCGCAGCCCTTCCACGTCGCCGAAGTGTTCACCGGCTTCCCCGGCATCTTCGTCGACCTCGCCGACACGGTGAAGGGCTTCGCGGCGGTTGCGCGCGGCGAATATGATCATCTGCCGGAAGCGGCGTTCTACATGGTGGGCACCATTGAGGACGCCGTGAAGAAGGCGCAAAAAATGGCGGCGGACGCGGCGTAATCGGTATGGCCAACAAATTGCAGTTCGATCTCGTCTCGCCGGAACGGCTTCTTCTCTCCGAAGAAGTCGATATGGTTACGCTGCCCGGCACCGAGGGCGAGTTCGGCGTGTTGCCGGGCCATGCCCCCGTCATCTCGACGCTGAAACCCGGCCTTGTCGAAGTGAAGGGCGGCTCAGAGCCCGTCATGCGCCTGTTCGTTCGCGGCGGCTTTGCCGAGGTGAATGCGGACAAGGTGACGGTTCTCGCCGAGGAAGCCATCCCGCTCGCCGATTTCGACACGGCGGCGCTCGACCAGCGCATCAAAAACACTGAGGAAGACCTGGCCTTGGCCAAATCCGACGGCGAACGCGACCGCGTGGCGTCCACCCTCGACCATCTAAAACAGCTCCGCGCCAGCGTTTAACCGGGCGCGCCTGATCCAAATACTCCCTACGGCGTAAAAGGCTCAGGTGCACCTGGGCCTTTTTCATAGGTGCCGAATGGACCTCCTCTTTAGCCGGGGGAGGTGCTCCGTGACGCGGCGAACGGCCCCCTCCCCATCCGCTCGCCGCTCCGCTTCGACCCTTCGGCCCTCCCTCGTCGGGGAGGGCCGGAGTTCGAGGCTTCGGTGTGGACCAGGGAGCCTTTTGCGCTATGGTCCGTCACGGCTTTGGGGTTGGGTGCGCAAAGAATGTCTGAGGGCGCTATTTATAAAGCGGGATGGACGCTCGACGACGTCGATTGGGCGGCGTTCGACGCCTCCAAGGTCGATCACGACCTGCTCTGCGCCGTGAAAGCGGCCGCGCTGGTCGAGTTGAACGCCCCCGATTACGTCGTCTATCTGAAACGCGTTTATGCCGACACCCGCCCCGATGCGATCCCGGCGATCGAACATTGGGGTACTGAAGAGGTCCAGCACGGTCTGGCCCTCGGGCGCTGGGCCGAGATGGCCGATCCCACCTTCAAGCTCGACGCGGCGTTCCAGCGCTTTCGTGCCGGCTACCGCCCGGCCCATTTCACTGCCGGCGACGGTTCGGTGCGCGGGTCGCGGCGCGGCGAGATGATCGCGCGCTGCGTCGTGGAAAGCGGCACCTCGTCCTATTACAGCGCCATGCGCGACGCGACCGCGGAACCGGTCCTCCGCGAAGTCGCGGGCCGCATCGCCGCCGATGAATTCCGGCACTATCAGCTTTTCTACAAAATCCTCACTACCGAAACCGAACCCGAACTGCCGCTGTGGCGGAAGATCTATGTCGCGGTGACGCGTGTGAACGAGGCCGAGGATGACGAACTCTCCTACGCCTATTACGCGGCGAATGTGCCCGCCGATAAAACCGCCGAAATTCCCTATGTGCGCAAAACCTATGCGCGCGCCTACCATTCCAAGGCGATGGTGCTCTATCGCCGCCACCACATCGACAAGCTGGTCAAGATGGCGGCGAAGCCTGCCGGCCTGAACCCATCCGGCCGCATCAGCGCGCTGGCCAGCGCGGCCCTGTGGCGGGTTCTGTCCCATCGCGCGGGCGCGCCCACCGCGCCTGTAAGCCCCCGAACGGCGTAAATCTCAGAAATATCTTCTACGTGACGCGAAGATATTTCGACCCTCCCGCAAGGAAGGGTAAAGTGAATAGGCATAGGCGGCGAAGAACGCCTGCCCCGCCGGTTCAAACCGGCGCATGACGATGGAACATTCAGGAAGACCATGACCCAACAGATGTTGCAGGAAGCCGGACGGCTTCATAAATCAGGCCAGCTCGACGCAGCGGCGCATTTGTATAATCAGGTCATCGATACCGAACCGCATAATTTCGCGGCGCAATGTTCGCTCGGCTTCGTCTATATGCTGCAGAACCGTTTCGCGGATGCCGAGCGTCATTTGATCGCCGCCGTGAGCGTCGAACCGCGCGTCTTTGAAGCCTGGTTGCAACTGAGCGCCGCCTTCCACCGTCAGGGCCGCTTCGAACAATCGCTGAACTGTCTCGACCGGGCCATCGGTCTTGAGCCGGCAAATGTCGAAGCCCTGACCAACCGCGCCGCCGTTCTCCTTGAATTGCGCCGCCCGGCACAGGCGCTGGCGACCATCGACACCGCGCTCGCGGTCGATCCCAATTTCGCCTTCGCACTGGTCAATCGCGGCAATGCGCTGTCCATGCTGAAGCGCTTCGACGAAGCGGTGGCCGCCTATGATTCCGCGCTGCGTATCGATCCCGAGAATGTTTCGGCACGCACCAACCGCGAGAACGCCCTGTTTGAGAAGGGCAGCACCACGCGCTGCCCGCCCGATTACATGCGTCGCCTGTTCGACGATTTTTCCGCCGGTTATGAGCGCCAGATGCTGGAGACGCTGAAATATCGCGCGCATCTGCATTTGCGCGATATGGCGAACAAGCTCCTCCCGGCAAAGGCATCCTTACGCGTGCTCGATCTCGGCTCCGGCACCGGTCTCGTCGGCGATGTGTTCAAGGATCTTGCGCGCGGCGGACGCCTCGACGGCGTCGATCTGTCGCCGTTGATGAACGAAGAAGCGAGACGGCGCGGCATCTACGATACGCTTTATCTCGACGACCTCGAGACCTTCCTCGCCGCGCCGGGCATGCACTACGATCTGATCCTTGCCGCCGACACGATGATCTATATCGGTGATCTGGCTCCGGCCTTCCGCGGCGTTGCCAACCGTCTTTCACCCGACGGCTATTTCATCTTCGCGGTGGAAGCCAGACAAGGTGAGGGCTGGGAGCACACTTCGGATAACCGCTTCCGCCACAGCCTCGATTACATCCGCGAGGAAGCCGCGAAACACGAACTGGTTGTCACCGATTCCATGGAATGCGTGCTGCGCAATCAGGGCGGCGTACCGGTTGCGGGATATACGGTCGCGGTGAAGAAGAAGTAATTGAGCGCAAGTAACGGGACGGCCCCGGTCACGGCGGGCCATGACAAAAAGAGTTTGGGAAATCGTCCGGCCTAAACCGACCGCTCGACCATCAATTGCTTGATTTCGCCGATGGCTTCCGAGGGGTTCAACCCCTTCGGGCAGACCGTCGCGCAATTCATGATGGTGTGGCAGCGATAAAGCCGGAACGGATCTTCGAGATTGTCGAGCCGCTCGCCCGTCGCTTCGTCGCGCGAGTCGATGATCCAGCGATAGGATTGCAGCAGCACGGCAGGGCCTAGGAAGCGGTCTTCGTTCCACCAATAGGACGGGCACGAGGTCGAACAGCAGGCGCAGAGAATGCACTCGTAAAGCCCATCGAGCTTGGCGCGGTCTTCCGGCGACTGTTTCCATTCCGTGGTCGGCGCCGGTGTCGTCGTCTGCAGATAAGGCTGGATCGAGGTGTATTGCGCATAGAAATGCGTGAGGTCGGGAACGAGGTCTTTCACCACCGCCATATGCGGCAGCGGATAGACATTGATCGTGCCGGAAATATCGGACATCGCGCGCGTACAAGCGAGCGTGTTGGCGCCCGCGACATTCATCGAGCAGGAACCGCACACGCCTTCGCGGCAGGAGCGGCGGAAGGTCAGCGTCGGGTCGATTTCGTTTTTGATCTTGATCAGCGCGTCCAGAACCATGGGCCCGCAGGATTCGAGATCGATCGTGTAAGTGTCGACGCGCGGCGTCTCGTTGCTTTCAGGATCGTAGCGATAGACCTTAAGGCGCTTGGTGCGGCGTGGGCGCTTGCCGTCGGCGCCGCGTGGTTCCGGCCAGGTCTTGCCCTTTTTGACTTCGCTACCTTTGGGCAACCGCAACTGAACCATGAACCGCTCCTGGAAAATCACGTCCTCGCCTTTTGAGTCGCGCGCGAGGACCTGATCCTCAATAGCAAAGCGGCCCGGGCGCTGACAAATGCCGTATTTACGCACCCGGCTCCGCGGAAAAGCCTTCGGGAAGGCTGCGGACATGGAGGTCGCGCTGGGGGACAGGAACGGCGATGCCGCTCGCCTTCAGCCGGTCCCATATGCCGAGAAGACACTCGCTTTTCACATTGCTGACGCCGTTCATGGGGTCCGCAATCCAGACCCGGAGCTCCAGTTCGAGGGCGAACTCGCCGAACGCCTTCAGAAGGCATACCGGGCTGGGGCTGGGCAGAATGCGCTTGATGGAGGCGGCAGTCTCGAGCGCGAGTTGGGCGGCCTCAGTGGGGTTCGCGTCGTAAGAAATACGGAAGGGAATCTTGAGGCGCAGATTGTTGTCGCTATGCGACCAATTCTCAACTGCGTTGGTCACGAAATATTCGTTCGGCACGATATGGTCGGTGCCGTCGCGGGTGTGAAGCGCGACATAGCGCATCGTGATTTCGTGGATGCGTCCGAAAATCTTGTCGCCGCCGACGTCGTTCAGCGCCACGACATCGCCCGGTTTGATGGTGCCGCTGCCCAGCAGCGTCAGGCCGGCCACCAGATTGGCGATGGTGCCTTGAAGCCCGAGGCCGACGCCGACCGCCAGCGCGCCGCCGAACACGGTCAGCGCGGTAAGGCTGACGCCGAGAACCGGCAGCACCAGAAGAAAGGCGAGCACGGGAAAGCCGAGCTTCAATATCTGGATGACGATGGTCTGAAAGGAAGGTGTCAGCGCCTCGGCGCGCAGGATTCGCCGTTCGAGAAAGCTGCGAACCAGCGTCAGCAGCCAGAGCAGGATCGCGAGGACGATGACGGCCTGGACGAAATTCAGCGCCGTAATGCGGATTTCGCCATAGACAAATCCGAGCCGCGAAAGCTCCATCTGCACGCGGCCCAGAACACCGAGAATGTCGAGCGCCGCCAGCGAGAAGACGGACACAAATATCACGCGTGACCACAGGCGATGCTGCACCACCTGGCTGGCAAGCTTGATGACGACCCAGGCGGTCAGCAGCGACATGCCCGCGCCCATCAGCGCATAGGGAAAATTTGAGGCGCGGGCGGCGCCCGCGATCAGCCAGAGAAAGATCAGCCACAGGCCTGGAACGGCGATGGGGGCAACGACGCTGGAGAGGACGAGCACGAAACGGCGCGACGCGGCGGAAAAAAGAAGCTTCAGCGCGATGGGACGGAGGAGCCGCACCAGGAACAACGCCGCGACGCCAGTGCCGATGATCGCGCCGAGCTGCGCCACAAAGGCGAAAGACTGCAGTTGCTCCACCAGCTGGAGGAGCCACATCTGCCCCCATGCCAGCCAGCTTTCGATCTCGGCCCTCAAATCCATTGCGGCGCCTTATGTTTAGTTTGCTCCGATTTGTTCCAGGAGCCAGGCGATTTCGGTTTCCTCATTGCGGATAGTGGCGCTGATCACCAGCTGTTCGCAACGGCGCAATGCGCCCCCGCCGAGATAAACGCTTTCCTCGATGGCGATGGCACCGCCGCCGCACCGGAACCGCCAGCCTTCGCCATTCGGCAATTTGAGGATGACGGAACCGCCGCCCTGCGCCAGCGACAGGCGCACATCGGGATGAATGTGAAAACGAATGTCGAAGGGACGCTCAGGTCCGCGCTTGCCCGCCTTTGCGCCCACGGGGATCAGTTGATCGGTGCCGGTGAGCACAAGGCCTTTGGGCGAGAGGGCGAGACGGCGGCGATGGGTGAGGCCGAAGCGCGGCACATAATAGTCATGGCTCGCTTCGATGATGATGCCCTGCGCGCCTTCGGTGCGGCGCGTCTGCACCTTGCCGGAATCGGCGAGAAGCCGCGCGCCCAATTGATTGCGCAGAAAGCCGGGCGGCAGCAGCGAAGCCGATGAACGGTCGGCGAGGATCAGCGCTGAATGTGCGGCGGTCGCGCGCAACGCCGCGCTCCATTCGTTTTCTTCGGTCGTTGCGATGCCGCAATTGACGATCAGGCGGTGCGCACCGACGCTCATCTCGAACGAAAGACAGCCCGCATGCGCATGCGTGGCGTAGGCGCCGGGTGGCGGATCGCCGATATCCATCAGCACGAGGCTGCGTCCGCCGCTCAAACGCTGATAGGCCGAATGCGGCGCGTGACCAAAGGGTTTGCCCTGCACGTCGTCGCGCTCCAGCAGCGCGGCGATAAGCTTTGTGTCGCCCTCGCCGCCGCCATTGAACACGCCGAGCCCACCATCGCCGAGACGGAAGAAGCGCACCATCGGCGCCATGCGATCGAGCGCGCTTCTGAGCGCGTTCTGAGTTTCGCGGTTCGCGGCATCCGCGACCTGCTGCACCATGCCAAGAATGCGAAATGCCTCGACCAGCGTTTCCGGCGAACGGCTGATATGGCCGCCATCGGGAAGAATCTGTTTTGCAATTTCGTCGGCGAGCCGCTTCAGCCCGAGATCGGCGCTGCGCGGATCAGAGAGACACAACCCTGCGAGACTTAAACCCGCCGCGGCGCGCAAACGCGGCAATCCTTCGGGCGCGGTGTGCAGCGTGCGCGCGAGAATGCGCGTTTGATTGCGCAACGATACGAAGAGGCGCGAGCGCCACAGAAGGTCGGAATTGACGAGGAAAAACCGGCCATGGGAAAAAAGATTGAAGAAGCGGATCGCGATGACATCCGCATCCCAGGCAGGCGTCGTGTACTCCTCATTGCGATCGAGCCATTCGCCCGCAAGCTTCAATGCCAGAAGGCGCGCGGCCTCTCCGCTGGCCGCTTCAAGATGGCGCAGCCATTCGAAACCGTGCAGCGACGCGGCGAATCCGGCGCTCGGCATTTCGGCATCGAAGATCGATCCGGTTTTCGCCTCCACCATGTGGCCTGCGAAACGGAACCGTCCGCGAAAATAGGCATCGGCTTCATCGAGGCGGCGGGCGCGCCAGTCGAGCGGATGAAATTCGATGCGGTCGGTGATCGAGCCGCGATATCCAAGACGATAGAACCAGCCGCGACGCAGATTCGCAGCGATGGTGTCGATGGAGCGGCGGAAGAAAATCCGCAGCGCTTCGGGAAAGAGCGCGAGGCGCAGGCCTTCGCCCTTGGCTAAAGGCGTCGGGCGGGCGTGAGAGGTTGCGGGGCGGGCGGCGGCGTGTTGCTCCGGCGAGGGAGCATTGGCGCGTAGGCGGCGCGCGTCACCCGCGGAGGCGCGCGATGCGGCCTGCATAGCCGGTGTCTCCTTTGACGTCATTTCCACCCTGAAAAACAGCATTGCCGGCGACCAGTATATCCGCGCCCGCGGCAATCACGTCCTTCGCTGTCTTTTCGTTGACGCCACCATCGACTTCGAGGGCGATCTCGCGGCCCGACGCGGCAATGCGTTTCCGAATTGCGGCGATCTTGGGCAATTGGCTGGAAAGAAAAGCCTGTCCCCCGAACCCCGGATTGACCGTCATCACAAGGATCAGATCGACCAGATCCATGACGGGATCGAGGACCTCGACCGGCGTGCCGGGGTTGAGGACATAGCCCGCTTTTTTCCCGAGCGACCGGATATGCTGAAGGGTGCGATGGGGGTGCGGGCCCGCCTCGGGATGGATGCTGATGATGTCCGCGCCCGCTTCCGCGAAGGCCGCGATAAAGGGATCGGCCGGCGCGATCATCAGATGGCAGTCGAAGGGCCTGGCCGAATGAGGCCGGAGCGCCTTTACGACCATGGGCCCGATGGTGAGGTTCGGGACAAAATGCCCGTCCATGACATCGATATGGATGAAATCGGCCCCCGCCTGCGTGATGGCTGCGACTTCTTCGCCCAGCCGCGCGAAATCGGCCGACAGAATGGAGGGCGCGATGCGGACCTGATTCGTCATGGGTCCAGTCTATGTGTGTTAATCGACGGGCGATAACAAGTTGTTCGGGAAATCCACTGCTTACGGAAAATCGCGCGGGGCCTGCCGCCCGATGTTGACTTAGAGGTCCCTCTCCCTACACTCCCGCCAGCACGAAACACCTGTCCTACCGGGGAATTTAGAATGGCCGATGGCCCTATCGGGGGTGGCGCGGGCACCCAGGCGCGGCCACTTGGCCGTCCTCGCCCCCGGCCTCTGTCGCCGCACATCTCGATCTATCGCTGGCCCATCACCATGGCGGCCTCCATCCTCCACCGCCTCACGGGTGTGGCACTGGCGGGCGGCACGCTTTTTCTTGCCTGGTGGCTGATCGCAGCGGCGAGCGGTCCGGACGCCTATGACATGTTCCTTGGCGTCGCCTCGCACCCTGTCGGCTGGATCATCCTGTTCGGCTTTGTCTGGTCGCTCAGCTTCCATCTCCTGAACGGTATCCGCCACCTTGCCTGGGACCTCGGCTATGGCTTTAAGGTGCCGACCGCGCGCCTGACCGCCGCGCTTGTGTTCGGGCTTTCGCTCGCCATTGCCGTTGCGGTCTTCGCCTATGGCTTCTTCGGCGTCGGAGGCGGCTTATGACCAGCAAAGGCAACGATCTTCGTACGCCCTTCGCGCGCGCCAACGGTCTCGGATCGGCGAAAAGCGGTACGGCGCATTTCTGGCGCCAGCGCATGAGCGCGGTCGCGCTCATTCCCCTCGCCATCTGGTTCGTGGTCAGCGCCCTGACGATGGTGGGCGCCAATCTGGCCGAGGTGCTCGTGTTCTTCGACAGCCCCGTGAACGCGATCCTGATGTTCCTGTTTCTTTTTGCCGCGCTCTATCACATGACGCTCGGGCTTCAGGTCGTGATCGAGGATTACATCCATCAGGAAGGCATCAAGCTTCTTGTGCTGATGCTCAACCGTTTCTTCGCTATCGCAGTGGGCTTCGCCACCGCCTTCGCGCTTCTGAAAATCGCCCTTTAAGCCAGAACCTGGCCCCAAGAACTGAGACGCCCATGACCGCATACCCGATTATAGATCACACGTACGATGTCATCGTTGTGGGTGCGGGCGGCGCGGGACTTCGCGCGACGCTGGAAGCGGCGCGGCTCGGCCTGAAAACCGCGTGCCTGACCAAAGTGTTTCCGACGCGCAGCCACACGGTTGCGGCGCAGGGCGGCATTTCGGCGGCGCTCGGCAATATGGGCGAAGACGATTGGCGCTGGCACATGTACGACACCGTAAAGGGTTCGGACTGGCTCGGCGACCAGGATTCCATCGAGTTTCTGTGCCGCAAGGCCCCTGAAGCGGTTTATGAACTCGAACATTTCGGCGTGCCGTTTTCGCGCACTGATGAAGGCAAAATCTATCAGCGCGCGTTCGGCGGCATGACGTCGAATTACGGCGAAGGCATCGTGCAGCGCACCTGCGCCGCTGCCGACCGCACGGGACACGCCATTCTGCACACGCTGTATGGTCAGTGCCTGCGCCATGACGTGAATTTCTTCATCGAATATTTCGCGCTCGACCTCATCATGGAAGACGGCGCGGTACGCGGCGTCATGGCCTGGAAGCTCGACGACGGCACGATCCATCGTTTCCGCGCCCATCGCGTGATCATTGCGACCGGGGGTTATGGCCGCGCCTATTTCTCCTGCACCGGCGCGCATACGCAGACCGGCGACGGCAGCGCGATGGTGCTGCGCGCGGGACTTCCGCTGCAGGACATGGAATTCGTGCAATTCCATCCGACCGGCGTGTATGGCGTCGGCGTTCTCATCACCGAGGGCGCGCGCGGCGAAGGCGGTTACCTGACCAATTCATCCGGCGAGCGTTTCATGGAGCGCTACGCGCCAAACGCGAAAGACCTCGCCTCGCGCGACGTCGTGAGCCGCGCGATGACCATCGAAATCCGCGAAGGCCGCGGCGTGGGCCCCAACAAGGACCACATCTTCCTGCATCTGTCGCATCTCGATCCGAAGATCCTGCATGAACGCCTGCCGGGCATTTCGGAAAGCGCGCGGATTTTCGCGGGCGTGGATGTGACGCGCGAACCGATTCCGGTGCTGCCGACCGTGCATTACAATATGGGCGGCATTCCCTCGAACCATCTCGGCGAAGTGTTGACGTTGAAGGACGGTAACCCCGACACCATCGTGCCGGGCCTTTTCGCCATCGGTGAAGCGGCGTGCGTATCGGTACATGGCGCCAACCGTCTCGGATCGAACTCGCTGGTCGACCTCGTCGTGTTCGGCAAGGCCGCGGGCGAACGCGCCGCGCATGGCATCCAGCCGGGTCAGGAACATGCCGATTTCCGGAAAAACGCCGGCGACGAGGCCCTCGCCCGCCTTGACCGTTTCCGCTTCGCCAAGGGCAAGCTTCCGACCGCCGATCTGCGCCTGAAAATGCAACGCGTGATGCAGAACGACGCCGCCGTGTTCCGCACCGGCGAGAGCCTGAAATCCGGCCAGCGCGCCATCCGCGAAGTCCACAAGCAGATTCCCGATATCGGCATTACCGACCGGGGAATGATCTGGAATACCGATCTCGTAGAGACGCTGGAATTCGACAATCTCCTGAGTCAGGCCATCGTCACTATCGACGGCGCGGTGGTGCGCGAGGAATCACGCGGCGCACATGCGCGCGAAGACTTCCCCAACCGTGACGACGATACCTGGATGAAGCACACGCTCGCCTGGTATGACGACAAGACGGCGGTTACGAAACTCGACTATCGGCCGGTGCACACCTACACGCTGTCGAACGACGTCGAATACATCAAGCCGAAGGCGCGGACCTATTAGGGCCAAAACATACCGACCGGTCGGTATGTTTTTTTGCGGGCGCGGGTGAATGCCCACAGGCAAGGCGCCCACGTATCGAAGCACGCCCCGCCGCTATCCCTTTGCAATTTCAATAAAAACGGAGACCGCCGGGTTGCCGCGCCGCATTCCGCCGGACAACCGGCACCGGCACGAAAAAACCGACCGTCCGGTCGGTTTTTTCTGAAGGTCCGCTTCGGCAGCGAACATTACTCAGTATAGCGGTTTCGGAAGACGCCACCAGGGAAGCGCGGGTGTCGGCGCCAATATACGAACCCCTGTTGCGGGCGCACCTACAATCCGGATTACGCCCCGTAGAAGACCGAGATATACATTGAAAAATATGTATATCGGGACGCCTAATTTTCGTGCCGGCCAACCCTCCGAGGCCGGCAACCTTAACCGTTTCCGTCCGTTGTCCCGTTCAGACACGGTTCAGGCGAAAATATGCAAGGTTAGCGGCGATACGGGTAGGGACGGTTAAAGCCCCCCGGCATGGACACGGAAAGGAAACGACCATGTTGACGAAGAAAAAGGGTTTGAGCGCTTTCGTTGCCGCGCTGCTGGCGACGGCGACGGCCGTCCAGCCCGTCATGGCCCAGAATTACGGCTATGGCGGTTATGCGGACCAGTACGACCAATATGGCAATCCCTATAATGGCCCCTATGGCACGCAGTCGGGCCAGTATGGGTCCTCGTATGACAGCCAGTATGACAGCCAATATGGCGGCCAGTATGAGTCGCAGTATGGCGGCCAGTACGACACGCAATATGGAAGCCAGTATGGCGGCCAGTACGACAATGGCTATTCTAACGACGGTTATTACGACGACGAGTATCAGCGCAATGAAGCGGCACGCACGTGGCGTGACGGCTATTCGCAGGGTTATCAGTCGCGCGCTTATGACCAGCCTGCCTATGACCAGCGCGGCGGTTACCGCGACGAACGCTATGCCTATCGCGTCGAATGCGAACAGGAGCGCGCCAATCGTCAGGTCGGCGGTCTTCTGATCGGCGCGCTCGCCGGTGGCCTTCTTGGCAACGCGGTCTCTAACCGGCGTTCGCGCGGCACCGGCACGGCCGTCGGCGCCATTATCGGCGGTGCCGTGGGCGTGGGCATTGGCGGCAACCTCGATTGCAACGACCGCAACTATGTCCAGCAGACCTATTATGACGGGTTCGAACGCGGCAATCCGCATACGACCTATCGCTGGCGTAACCCGCAATCGGGTAATTACGGCGCGATGCGCGTCGGCGACTATTACCAGGACCGCCGCCGCAACGAGCGCTGCGCCACCTATTCCCAGACCATCTGGGTGAACGGCCACCCGGAAGACGCTACGGGCTATGCCTGCCGCCGTGGCGACGGCACCTGGGAGATCATCAGCTAACGCCCAACGGCCGCTTTTAAGGTCATAAACGCCTCCGGTGCTCTCCGCTCCGGGGGCGTTTCCATGACAAACCAAAATCCGACGCGCACCGGCAAGGTAACAGTAACCATTTTCTGTTTAAGTTGGCTTGTTCCTGGTGAAGAAGGTCGGGGTTGGAATGATCGGCGCGTGGTCCATCAATTTCGGCGGACGGGTTTATGGTCCGTATAGTTCGGAGCGCATGCTGTCCTTCGCCGCCGAAGGCCGTCTTGGACCGCATTCGCTTGTTTCCCGCGAAGACACGGATGACTGGCATGAAGCCGCCGACGAGCCTGAGTTCACGGACCTCTTTGCCGCTAAGGAATTTCATGCGCCCGAACCCGTCACGCCCGCGCCCTTCAAACATTTCGGTCATAGCGGCCACGTGCAGGACGGACACGGAACGGACAGCCATGCGAGCGACGGCAAGGCGCAATTCGCCATTGTCGTCGATCTGAAATCCCGCGCTCCGGGAAATCTCGAGCAGGCGATCATGTCGCTCGGACCCGCCTATAAACTGCTTCCCAATGTGTGGATTGTTTCCACCGAGCAGACCGTCAACGCGGTACGTAACCGCCTTGTGCAGGAACTCGGTAAACTCGACACCCTGTTCGTCGTCGATGCGACACGGGGGAAGGCCGCTTGGTTCAATTTCGGACCTGAGGCCGATGTCCGTATTCGCCGCGTTTGGCAGCGCGGAGCGTAGAGCACTTACGCTTCTTCCCATAAAAAGACCGGCACGGAATTTCTTCCGTCCCGGTCTTTTTCACGTTTCGGCGACTGCTCGCCTTCTACGCGAACCTTCTACGCGAAGGCCATTCTTACTGCGGGCCGTAATAGGCCGGGTCTTCAACCGTAATGCTCGGCGCGACAAACGGGATGTCGCTGGTGCTGAGCGTCGAAACCGCGGCGATATCGCCCTTGTTCAGAAGCGGCGCCTGCAATTGCGAACGGCTGTCCGCCACGAGCATGGAGGTATGAATCGTCGCCACTCCACCGTTCGGGCTTACCACCTGAATAATGCCACGATCGGTATCATAGCCGCTGACAATGCCGAGCGGCATGAAGCCCGCGCCATGCAGGGGCGCGCCAATAAATTGGCCCAGTTCCCAGGGGGCGACAGGGGTGTCATTCGCAAAAGCGGGTGTGGCGGCAAAGGCCGCGACAATCGGCAATGCAAGCAGGTGCTTTCTCATCGTTTTCTCCTCGAATGGCGCAAGGAAGAGGAACATTGCCCGCCTCCTTGCCTCGAGAATGAAACGAATGAAGGCGATTTCGGTCCCCATGAATGACGAAAGTTTCATGACATGAATGGCCACGATTGCGCTTCGACACTTAGAGGCGCGTAAGCCCCTTTGCATAGCGGCGGCCATTTTCCACATAGCGTTCCGCAGAGCGCGAGAGCTTTTCGGACTCTTCCGCCGTCAACGACCGCACGGCGCGCGCTGGCGATCCGATGATGAGAGAGCGATCGGGAAATTCCTTGTTCTCGGTGAGAAGCGCATTTGCGCCCACCATCGAATACGCCCCGACCTTCGCGCGATTGAGAATGGTCGATCCCATGCCGATGATGCAGTTATCGCCGATGGTGCAGCTATGCAGCGTGACGGCATGACCAACCGTAACATGCGCGCCGACCGTCACCGGAAAACCCATATCGGTATGCAGCACGGAATTGTCCTGCACATTGCTGTTCTCGCCGATGGTGATCCAGTCATTGTCGCCGCGCAGCACCGCGCCGAACCAGATGGTCGCGCCTTTCATCAGCCGTACTTTTCCAAGAACCGTCGCGTTCGGCGCGATCCAGTAATTGCCCTCTTGGGGAAGTTCGGGGGCGATGCCATCGAGAGAATATACCGCCATGAATTTCCTGCTTGTGCGGGGACCCATCGGGGGTAACTCTACAGGAGGCGGGCCGATGCCGCCAACCGAGGCCAAGCAGGCATCCTCTGAGCAATGATGGCGCGTCTTCCTTCGCTTCTTCTGCTGCTGACGGGCCTCACCGTCGTTTTTCTGTATTTCTTCGATGTGCGTTTCGCGATTTCCGAAGACGCGGCGATTCAGCGCGAGCTTCGGCCCGTTGCGACGACGACCGCGCTCGATGAAAAGGTCAACGCCGCGCTCGACAGAGACGATGTCGAGGATGCGGGCATGTATATCGAGATCGCCGATTACATGGACCGCGCCTTGCCGGTCGAAACGCGGACACGTTTTGCAAATGCCATGACGACCAGCGCGAGCATCGCGCGCAATACCGGCGCCTTCGCCACAGGCTTCGTTACCGGCGAGGGCACGAGCATAGCGGGCCTTGCGGGGGCGGTGAGTTCGGATTTGACCGTGGTCGGCGATGTGCGCGACATCGCCAGCGAAGGCACCAAGCTGGTCCTGGGGCAAGACTATAACGAATTCATCCTAGGCCTTTCGGTAGTGGGACTTGCGGCTACAGGCGCGACGGTCGCCACCGGCGGCGGCGGGCTTCCGGCGAAACTCGGCGTATCGATTATAAAAGTCGCGGCGCGGGCGGGAACACTGACGGTGGACTTTGCCCGCACGCTGCAGCGCCTTGCACGCGACGCCGTACGTCCACAGGAACTGGCGACCATCCTGCGCTCCACAAGGCTGACCGATTTGCGCGCGACGGAGGAAGCGCTGGTCGCCTATGCACGCAATGCGCGCCAGGCCGACATATTTCCGGTGATGGCGAAGCTTGGGGAACTGGGGAACACGGTGGGCCCCGGAGAGACGGTGCGACTGTTGCGTTATGTACGCACCACGGAGAATCTCGACGACATCACCTCGATGAGCGCGCGTCTCGGGAAAAAAACGCGCGGCGTGATTGAGCTGACCGGCAAGACAAGTCTTCGCGCCTTCCGCACCGCGCTGAACGTCTTCGAGTTTCTGGTCGAGTGGATGATCGGGTTCATCTCCTGGCTTGCCACAATATTGAGCTTGGCTTTGCTCAAGCGCATCTTTCGTAGGCAACGGAAGCTGCGCCCCGCATAAAGTTTTTTCGCGCACAAAAATGTTGCACGACGCTTTGGCCGAAACGCGTTACGGTCTGATTCGGTAGTTGAGTCGCGTAGGGGGTTTCCCTTCGGTGTCGATCCTAGGCCTACTGATTTATCAGGCCCCGTTTTCTCCGGCACGTTTCCGCGCAACTACCGCTGACCCTAAATCCCACCCCTCCTCATCTCTTCCCGTTAGACCAAGGAGTTTCCATGGCTAGGCGTTCTGCGCGTCCTAAACTTCGCGACCGCAATCACGAACAATATGCCCCTGTTCGACCGATGTTCCCGCCGCAATCCGGTTGGTCGCCTGTGGATGGAGAAATACGCGATCGAAAATATGTGAAGAATGTGAAGGCGATGAGTGCGCAGCAACAGGCGCTGCTCGACGCCATCGCCGAACGCAATGTGGTGCTGGCGCTAGGGCCCGCCGGAACGGGAAAAACCTATCTTGCCGTCGCCAAAGCCGTGGAGGCGCTCGAGGCGGGCCGCGTGAACCGCATCGTGCTGTCGCGCCCCGCGGTCGAGGCCGGAGAAACGCTCGGCTTTCTGCCCGGCGATGCGAATGAAAAGCTCGCGCCCTACTTGCGTCCGCTCTACGACGCGTTGACGGAAAGGCTCGGCACCAAAAGGCTGAAGGCCATGGTGGCGGAAGGCATTATCGAAGTGGCGCCCGTCGCCTTCATGCGCGGACGCACGTTGAACGATTGCTTCGTCGTGATCGATGAAGCGCAGAACTGTACCTATGGCCAGATCAAGATGCTGCTGACGCGTCTCGGCTGGCGCACCACCATGGTGATGACGGGCGACCCGGACCAGACCGACCTTCTGCCCGGCGTTTCGGGACTGAGGGACATAGCCCAGAAGCTGGACGCGGTCGAAGGCATATCGGTTGTGCGGCTCACCGATGCGGACATTGTCCGTCATCCGCTGGTCGCCGGCATGCTCGGCGTTCTTTAAACGATGAAGGGGAGAGCCTTCGCTCTCCCCTTTTTCACGACGTAAGGCCGTTTGCGTTTTATTGCAGGCCGACTGCGGTTTTGACCGCGGCCCAGGACACATATTTGAAGTTCTGGGTTTCCGGCATGTTGTCGCCATCCTGCGCGACGAAAATTCCTTCCGGAAAATCGGGGCCGAAATCGCCCAGCATCACGTCGAGGCCGTCGGTTTCGAATGTGCCGTCGACGCCCGCGCCATTGTCCACCACGCGAAAGCGCGCGATCAGCGCCATGGTTTCGAGGTCATAGAGCACATAGGCATTGTCGCCCTGGCTGGAGGCGAGGAGGAGGCCGCCGGTGTCGCCCTGTGGCACGACGGTCAGACCTTCGACATCGTCGAACAGCGTGACGCGATCGATCGTGGCGAAGGCCGTCGCCGTGGTTTCGCCATCGGGCGCGGCATTGAAGCGCCAGATGCCCGTACCTTCCTCGCCAACATAAAGAAGGCCGGTGCGGTCATCGACCACGCAGCCTTCCGGCTGGGTGGCGACGGAGAGCGTGCGCACCAGCGTCGCGTTCGGCGCGGCGCCGGACAGATCGATCTGGAACTGATTGATCTTGCCAGCGGTGTCGTTGATGAACGCGAACAGCGCGGCGTCCATGGGACGGCGATAAAGGCAGATGCCATAGGCTTCGGCGATCTCAGCCGGAACTTTCGCAATTTCGGTCAGCGTCGCGGCGGCGGTGTCCAGCGTGTAAAGCGGCATGACGCCGTTCATGATGTCGTTGCGGTCGCTGGCGGCAACGACAATGGCGTCGGCGCCATTGACGTTAATGCCGGCGCGCAAATCCAGATTATTGACGAGGCCCGCGGGGAAGAAGCTTTTCAGCGATCCGTCGAGGCCATAGACATTAAGGCCGGCATCCTTGTCGGTGCCGATAATCAGGCTTTGCAGCGGGTCGGCGTCATTGCGCCAGATCGCCGGATCATCAGCGGCATCGTCGATGCTGGCGACGGGAACGGTTTCGCGCACCGGCATCACATCGAAGGTGGTGACGGCGGGCGCGACGGACGCCGCTTCCGTGACGGGAGCGGGTTCGGCAGGGGCTTCGGCCGGCGCCGCCGGTGGTTCCTGCGTACAGGCGGCGAGCATCGCGGCCAACGTCAAGGATAAGGCCATATAATGTGAGGTCTTCATGATCATCCTCCAGATGGGGGCGGCAAAAGCGGAAGGGGCGGAGATATGCTCCGCCCCTTATTCACGTCATAGCAAGATCAGAACGCGGCGCGCAGCGTGACCTGGAAGAAGGCGCCCGAACGTTCCTGTTCGTATTCGGATTCGTCGACATCATTATTGGCGCGGGCTTCGATGATTTCCGCCGCGGTATCGCCGTCGAATATACTGATCCGTTCGAGCTTCGCACGATCGAGGATATTCGCAACGGAGAAGCGCAGCACGTACATGTCCCCGAAGCGCTTTTCGACGAATGCCTCAAGGTCCCCGTCATATTCGATCTTGCGAATCTCATCGAGCTCTTCCTGAAAGCCCGCATCACGGCCCGAATAGGTGCTGCCAAAGCTGACGCCCCAAGCGGGGATGCTGTGGATGAAGCCGAAATTGTAGACGTTGGAGGGCTGATTGCGGAAGCGGCGATCGAGGCCGGTCTGCGCATCGGTCACTTCACTTTGCAGATAGGTGTAGTTGGCGAAGACGCCGGTGTCGGGGAGCCCAACAATGTCCAGCGGCGTCGAGACGTCGAATTCGATGCCATAGGTGAAGCCGTCGCCGACATTCATCGGCGTATAAAGATTGCCGTCGAGGCCGGGCGCGTCGCCGATGCTGACAAGATCGATCATGTCGCTGACATGGCGATAGAAGCCATTGACCCCGAAAATGCCCATGGTGCCGAAATCGCGCTCATAGCCGACATCGACGCCCCATGATGTTTCGTTCTTCAGGCGGGGGTTGCCGATCGTGACATCTTCGTCCGTCGGTTCTTCTTCCTGCGTGTAGGGGGCGACATTTCCGAAACTCGGACGGCGTACCGTACGCGCGAAGGAGATGCGGATCTGATCGTCGTCGGTCGGCGACAGGCGCATATGTAGCGACGGGTTCCACTCCGTTGCTTCATAATCGACTGTGCCATTGTCGCTGCGGACGTTGCGGTCGGTCGTTTCTGCGCGCAAACCCAGATCGATGCCCATGGCCGGGATCGGCGCATAGCTGACGCGGATGTAAGGGTCGATGCGGGTTTCTTTAATTGTGTAGATCGCCCCCGGATCGGTTTCTTCTTCCCACTCGTCATCGTCAAAATCGAATTCGAAGGCGCGATTGGCGCCGTCGCGCTTTTTGAAAAGACCATCGACGCCAAGCTTCAGATCGAAACCGCCGTCTTCAAAAGCAAGGAACGCGCCCGCGCCGAATTCGTCGTCGACGGTGTCGAGGGTTTCACGTTCCTGACTGAGTTCGATTTCTTCGATGTCGCCAAAATCGTCATAGCTGAATTCTTCCGCGTTCGAATCCGATGTGCTGTCCTCGCGGAAACCGGCCCAGGCCCCGTTCACACCGAGTGTGGCCCAGCCAAGGTCCCATTCGCCGTCGCCGAGCAGGCTGTAGGATTGCTGCGAGATGTCCTCCACCTGGCCTTCATTGGCCTCTAGCCGGAAGGCGTCGTCTTCGAGCTCATCGGCGCGCACGATTTCAACTTCTTCGCGATCGGTGTTGACGAAAAAGCCCGACAGATGAACCGCGCCATTCGCGATCATCGAGGAGATATCGAAATTGCCCGAAATATCGACGCCGTCGCGCGTGTCGTCTTCAAATTCCCGGCCCGTCAATTCTTCGAAGTCGCCATCCCAGAAGGTGGTGAACTTGTCTTTGGCGTTGCGGCGGCCCTGATAATTGAGTGCACCCCAGACGGAGGTATCGCCGAAGGTGTCAGCATAGGCGACGGCTGCCGACGCGCGGGCTTTGCCATCCTGATTGAAGATGGCGCCGAGCTTGGCGAAGCCGCCTTCAAGATTGGCGCCTTCCTTTAAGATGACGTTCAGCGTGCCGCCGACGCCTTCGCTGGCCATATCGGCGCTCGGCGAACGGATGATTTTCACGCGTTCGACCATTTCCGCCGGAATGCGGTCGACGAAGAAGCTGCGATCGCCTTCCCCGCCCGGCATGCGACGGCCATTGATCATGATCTGGGAATATTCCGGCGATAGGCCGCGCATCTGGACGCCGTCATATTCGCCGACGTCCGCCGTGAAGGTGACGCCCGGAACGCGCTTCAGCATTTCGCCGACCGACACGGGCTCGAAGCGTTGAAAATACTCGAGGTCGTAGGAAAGGACCGGGTTCACATCCGGCGTGCGGTTACGAAACTCAATGGCATCGCCAATGACGAGAACTTCGTTGACCTGAGCGTGAGCGGAAGCGAACGGCGCCAGAAGGCTGACCGTGGTTAAAAGAATTGCGCGTTTCATGGTTGCCCCGTTGAAGGCGAACCGCCGGAATGCCGTGTTCGCAGTTGCGTAATGGGGAATTACGCAAGGGGGCTTTGAGACTCCAGTGACGTTTCGGCTGCGATTTGGTGACAGAAACTGTCACAAATCGCGCTGCTTTATGCGTTCAGGGAGTTTGCATAGAAGCTGTGCAGACGAACCCCGCGCTGCGACAGATTCATGCTCTGAAAGCATGATCCTTCTTCCGTAAATATCCAAATGTTCGATGACCGTTTGCTGACGCGTCAGAAGCGGATGGCGAAATCGATCACGAGGAGGCCGATGGCAAAGCTCCAATAGGAAAGCCCCATTACCGCGAACCAGAACATGAGGAGCGACCATTCCTTTTTCGCATAACCGCGATAGGCGGTTTCGAGCAGCACCGTGGGGCCGGCCACGATGAGCGCCGCCTGGCGCACGATACGGCCATGCCTGCTTTCGGCATCTATCCCGGACAGGCGATAGAGCGACGCAACGATGCCCGACGCGGTGTAACCCGAAACAACCGCGAAAATCACCAGCCAACCCGAACCCATGATGTATTCCCTCCCACCGCGAGAGGGAACTTGCAGGGCACATGCCGCGCCCAAGCACCTTGAGTGTGCCGAAACGGAGCGCAATGAACCGGGCGGAAGGTGTGTCCGTCTTGAGATGAGACGGACGGCAGGTTTCAGCGAATCGTTTCGCCCTGCAGGGAGAGGTTTAAGGACGCGCCCAGCCGTTCGGCGGCCCTGCCCTCGCAAAGCGTCAGACCTTCGGCGCAGCGCGCCTCGATGGGAAGGACGACGGCCTCATTTAACCATTGCCGCGCCGCCGTGGAATCATAGGCATAAAAGGCGAGGCCAAATCCGACTGCGGCGCGAAATAGCATCCCCATAATGAACCCCGCCCTTTGCAATGCATTGTCATGGCCCTTTTTCGGGCCGCGTCTCGGCTGGTCGTGGTGCAATCCCCGCACCGATTCCCGGGGCATATCGGTCTTGGAAACGCGCTGTGCTAGAATTGGATGCGGGTGGAATGTGCGGATAGCTTCTGGGGCGAGGCCGCGGACCGGGATGACGGAATGAGCCGAGTCGTCGATGAATTTGCGGGGCCCGCCGAAAAGCGCTCCGGGTGGCTGATTCCGCTCGCGGTCTTTGTGGTTACGGCTGCGCTGTCGGCGCTCATCCTTGCCTATTATCTTGGACCCAGCGCACCGGGACTGGGAGCCGAGCAGCCCGCGCAAACCGATTCCACCGAGCTTGTGGTCCTGTCCATTGGCGACAACGGCTTTCACATTCCAGCCAATTACATCCTGTTCGCCAGTGCACGAGCCGGCGGCCCGATGGAAGAAGTAGCGATGATGGCACTGCTGCCCGATCTGCAGGGCTATACGCTGGGCGCCGCGCCGGAATTCGGCTCCAACGCACCGGATTCGAATGTCGTGAATATCGTCATTCGCAAGGAAGTGATGACGCTGTCGGCGGAAGACCGGCTGGAGCGGATTTATCGTCCCTTCATCGCGCTGGCCGAAGGCACGCCGACGCCGTTCGACGCAAGGCTGTATACGTTCCGCATGGATTCGGGTTATCGCGACGAGGAATTATATGTGGGAGAGAGCCCCGCCGGGACGGTGCTTCTACGCTGCACCCGACCCGCACCCGATGTGCCCTCGCCGAGTTGTCTCGGCGATATCGCGCTCGGCAACGGACTGACCACGACCTATCGCTTCAAGCGCGCGCATCTTGCGCAATGGCAGGATATCGAGTCCGGCGTGCGCGCCCTTGCGGGCGCGCTGATAGACGGTTCCGAAGCGCCGAGTGATGCTTCGCCGACCCCTAATTTGCCGGCGGGCGCGTCGGGCGCGACCGCGGGTTAGCCTGCGCGTGACGCTTAGCCTGCGCGCGAAGCGGGGGGTTCGGGCAGATCCATCTCCAGAATCGCCATGTTGAAGGCGTAGGAAATTTCCCCGTCTTCTTCATCACGGAAGACAACGCCGATGAATTCGCCGCCGACAAGGACTTCGACCGAGTCGCCCTTGGTACGTTCGACAAGCGTGATCGTGTCGAGACGAAAGAGATTGCGCAGATATTTTTCGACGCGCCAGATTTCACTACGGGTCAAAGGATACTCCCTGATCGATTTGGTTCAGGTGACATGGCGATGTGCCACGGGTCAAGCATTGCCGGATTGCAGCAAGGGCGGAAAGTATTTTCCACGGCAGAGGATGACTACCTACCGCGAGGTCAGATCGACGGATCGTAATTCTCGCAGCCCTTGAGGCAATGATCCATGTCCTGCGAGGGCCGCTGCGAATTGGCCTTGCCGATGACACGGGCGGGAACGCCCGCAACGGTGGTGTGAGGCGGGACGTCTTTCAGAACGACGCTGCCCGCACCGACGCGGCTATATTCGCCAATCTCGATATTGCCGAGAATCTTGGCGCCTGCCGAAAGAAGCACGCCGCGCCGCACCTTGGGGTGGCGGTCTTCGTCTTCCTTGCCCGTGCCGCCCAGCGTCACGCCATGAAGCATCGAGACATCGTCATCAATCACCGCGGTTTCGCCGATGACGACGCCAGTGGCGTGATCGATCATGATCCCGCGGCCCAGTTTCGCCGCCGGGTGAATGTCGACCGCGAAGAGATCGGACATTCGGTTCTGGAAATATAGCGCCATGACGCGCCGGCCATTGCGCCACAGCCAATGGGCCGCGCGATAGCTTTGCAGCGCATGAAAGCCTTTGAAGAACAGGAAGGCCTGCACATAGGAGGCGCAGGCCGGATCGCGCTGAAAGACGGCGGAAAGATCGGCCCGGACGGACGCGCCGATTTCGGAATCCGCCGCGAAGGCTTCGAGAAAAATCTCATGCACCTGGAGGGTGCTCAGATCCTCGCCGCCGATCTTGCGCGCAAGGTGATAGGCCAGCGCTTCTTCGAGCCGCGCATGGCGCAGGATCGTGGCATGGGCGAAGCTTGCCAGCGCCGGTTCATTGGCTGCGAGTTCCTCGGCCTGTGCGCGCAGCGCGGACCAGATGGGATAGTAGCTGGCTATCTTTTCGGCCGGCGGCCTGATGTGTCGTTCTTCGCTCATGGGGTCATTCTAAGCCAGCAAGGGTTAAAGCCAAATAGACCCCGGGATAACGCCTTTCAAGATGGACGGGTTGCGAAGGTCTGACCGGACCTAAACCGCCATTGCTTTGACCCTGCGGCCACCTCGCTTGAATTTACCGGATAAACGGGCATTTTGCGGGGCCTGTTGCGAGACCGCTCGTGCGGCCTAAGGTGCCACTCCGCCTGATGGCCGGCCCCAGAAGACCCTGCCCCCAAGGACGCATTCCGACGATGCAAGACAGCCCCGCCACCCTGAATATTAGCGCACCCCATGCGCTCGACCTTCTTCTTAGCCGCCGTTCGGGTTCGGCCAAGACGATGACGGGACCGGGGCCTGACATGCAAGCGCTGGAACGGATTCTGACGGCGGGGGCGCGAGTGCCCGATCACGGCAAGCTGACGCCGTGGCGCTTCCTTCTGTTCGAGGGCGAAGGCCGCGCGCGCATGGGCGATATTCTTGCCGAATGCATTGCCAAGGAACAGGGGACGACGCCTGCGCGCATCGCGCAGGAACGGGAGCGTTTCCTGCGCGCGCCGGTGGTGATCGGCGTCGTGTCGAAGGCCCGCGAGCAGATTCCCATTCCGGTATGGGAGCAGGAGCTTTCGGCGGGCGCCGCTTGCCAGAATATCCTGATTGCCGCGCATGCGCTCGGCTTCGTGGCGCAGTGGATTTCCGAATGGTACGCCTATCATCCCGAAGTGCTGGAAAAGATCGGACTGAGACCGGGCGAACGCATGGCGGGCTTCATTTATATCGGTACATCGACCGTGGCGCTGGAAGAGCGCCCGCGGCCCGATATCGCGGCGATCACGACGCGGTTTTAATTCAATCCTGCTGGTAGGTGACGGCGTTCCAGAAGCGCACGCGATGCGCGCCGGTACGGCGAAATCCGCGCTTGCGTAGAACGCGCCCGATCATGGCGTTGAAATAGCCATGGGCAACGAGAACGGCGGTGCCGTCATTCGATTTCGCGCGGTCGAGAAGAATGTCGGCGGCCTGCTGCGCGCGGATTTTGGCGCGGCGATAATTCTCTATTTCGGGATGATAGCCCGCATGCCACATGATGCGCGCCATCACCGCCCAGATCGGCATGCGCATTTTCAAAAGCGGAATGCGCGGCGAAGCGAGGGGAGCTTCGGCGAATAAGGGATCGGCAATCAGCTCCGCCTGCGGCAGCAGCGTGCGCCCGCTATCGGTAGAGCGCGGCGACTCGCTGGTATGAACGGCGTTCAGACCCTTCACGAGATCTATCAATTCTTCCGGGGGCGCGCTGGCCGGATCGAGACCAGCTTCCTGATATTCGTCAATATAACGGCGAAATCCGTTGTGGCAGAACTTAGGAGAGCTCTCGATCGCAGGCTTCCCGTGACGCACGAGAATGATCCGCAATTTTTCCGCGGGTTCCTGCACGATTTTGGCCGCGCGCCGCGCGGTGGAAATCGCAACCGTCATATCCTGCCTAATACCAATGGCCTTCACGCCGGAAGGAACCATTCCTGTTCCGATTCAAGGGGCGTTCTATAGGACGTAAGGGCGGTAACCGCCAAGGGAATCCAAAGTCGCATGGGACGTCCGAAGCATCAAAGCGCCTTGGTGAGCCAGGCCTGGGGCGTGCGGGCCGCCGGATGCTCGCTGTGTCCCTCGTCAAGCCACACGCATGGATTGCATAAACTCTATTCAGCTGCCGCAAAATTCTGCCTAAATTTTAATCGGTGGTGATACGCTGCCTTTAAATGAGGCCGCCATGTTACCATAAAAGCACATTTTTGTACTGCAGCGCTGTTGTTTTGGGCAGAACTTCCTCTCAAAACTTCGGTCACGTTTCGCGCAACGATGCAACCACGCGGCGAAACCGGGCCCGCCAGCGCATCGCAAAGCGGGGGTACAGCTAAGAGGGCTAGCTTCATGAAGAAATTTCTTCCGACCATTTGCGCCGCCGCCGGCTTTCTCGCCGCCGCGATGGGCACGGCACAGGCGCAATCATTCAGCGCCAATCTCGGCGTCACCAATAATTACGTCTGGCGCGGCATCACCCAGAGCGACGACGAGTTCGCGGTTCAGGGCGGCGCCGACGTGGCCTTCGAAAATGGCCTCTCCGCCGGCGTGTGGGCTTCCAACGTCGACTGGGGTGTGGGCGACGTCGAAGTCGACCTCTACGGCAATTACGCCTTTCCGCTGACCGATATGGTCACCGGCAATGTCGGCGTGATCGGCTATTTCTATCCCGACCAGCCGAGCTGGTCCGACGCGAATTTCGTCGAGTTTAATGCCGGCGTGGACCTCGCACTCGACCCCGTCACGCTGACGGGCGACATCTATTTCTCGCCGGATGTGGCGGGCGATACGACCTGGTACTTCAATGGCGGCGCCTCGCTTCCCGTCGGGGAAATGTTCAGCCTGTTCGGCAATGTCGGTTATTATGAGTGGGAAACCGGCACGGACACCGTCGACTACACGGTCGGCGCTGCGGCCTCTATCGAGATGTTCACGCTTTCCGTCGCCTACACCGGCACCGATCTTTCCGGCGATGACGGCAATTTCGTCGCGCTGCTCAAAGTGACGTTGCCGTAAGCAGTGTTGCCGCGAAGCGTAATCGGGAACGTTTCGCCTTGGTTGATGAGTAAAAATTGGTTGGTTGTTTTTCGACATAGCGTTTGAATAAGACGACGTGCCTTTATCTCCGCGGACAACCCCGCGCCTCCCTTCCGGAAGGCGCGGGGTTTTCGTTTTGGAGGACCTTCTTCCGCCCCTATCAAAGCGTGTAGTTCCTTCCGCCCTGCCCATGACGGAGGGCATCCGGCACCCTATATTGACGCCATGGCTCACAATAATGGTCCGGGGTTCCGCCCGATTTCTGCGCCGCAAGGCCTCGCCGAAGCTCCGGTGAATTTCCGCCCCATGTCGGGCGCGGACATGGCGGCGTTTGTACCGCACCGTCCTGAGCGGCCCGCGAAAAGCGAGGGCGGCAAACGTTTCAAGCTGGTGTCGGAGTACAGTCCGGCCGGCGACCAGCCGACCGCCATCGCCGAGCTGGTCGCCGGCCTCGGCCATGATCCCGCCACCGGCGAGCGCGACCAGGTTCTTCTTGGCGTCACGGGATCGGGCAAGACCTTCACCATGGCGAAGATCATCGAGACGCTGCAGCGCCCGGCGCTGATTCTCGCGCCCAACAAAACGCTGGCGGCACAGCTTTACGCGGAAATGAAAGGCTTCTTTCCGGAAAACGCGGTGGAGTATTTCGTCTCCTATTACGATTACTACCAGCCCGAAGCCTATGTGCCGCGCACCGACACCTACATCGAGAAAGATTCGGCGATCAATGAAGAGATCGACCGGATGCGCCACGCCGCCACGCGCTCGATCCTGGAACGCGACGATGTGATCATCGTCGCGTCCGTGTCGTGCATCTACGGCATCGGCGCGGTGGAGACCTATTCAGGCAGCGCCATCACCATCACAAAGGGCGCGCGCTTCCCGCGCAAGGACCTGCTGGAGCAATTCGTCGCCCTGCAATACCGACGCAATGACGAAGCCTTTGCCCGCGGCTGTTTCCGCGCGCGCGGCGATGTGGTCGATCTTTTTCCGGCGCATTACGAAGACCGGGCCTGGCGCATCGAGTTGTTCGGCGATGTAGTCGATTCGATCTACGAGTTCGATCCGCTGACCGGAAAGAAGGCCGCCGAACTGGACAGTGTGAAGGTTTACGCGAATTCGCATTATGTGACGCCGCGCCCGACCCTCGCCCAGGCGGTGAAGGGCCTGCGCGAGGAATTGCGCGTGCGGCTGGAACAGTTTCAGCGCGACGGAAAGCTTCTGGAGGCGCAGCGCCTGGAACAGCGCACGCTGTTCGATCTCGAAATGATCGAGGCAACGGGAAGCTGCGCCGGGATTGAAAATTACTCGCGCTGGCTTACGGGGCGCAAGGCAGGCGAGCCGCCGCCGACCATGTTCGAATATCTGCCCGATGAAGCGATTGTCTTCGTCGATGAAAGCCATGTGACCATTCCGCAGATCGGCGCGATGTATCGCGGCGACTTCCGGCGCAAATCGACGCTGGCGGAGTATGGCTTCCGCCTGCCGTCCTGCCTCGATAACCGGCCGTTGAAATTCGAGGAGTGGGATCTGATGCGGCCGCAGACGGTGAGCGTCTCGGCGACGCCGGGTGGATGGGAACTTGGCCGCACCGGCGGCGTTTTCACCGAGCAGGTGATCCGTCCCACCGGGTTGATCGACCCGCCGGTGGAAATCCGTCCCGTCGAACATCAGGTGGACGATCTTCTCGCCGAATGCCGCAAAATCGCCGCGCAAGGCTATCGCGCGCTGGTCACGACGCTGACCAAGCGCATGGCCGAGGACCTTACGGAATATTTGCATGAACATGGTATTCGCGTCCGCTACATGCATTCCGATGTCGAGACGCTGGAGCGGATCGAGATTATCCGCGACCTGCGCCTCGGGGCCTTCGACGTGCTGATCGGAATCAACCTGTTGCGCGAGGGTCTCGACATTCCGGAATGCGCGCTGGTCGCCATTCTAGATGCGGACAAGGAAGGTTTCCTGCGTTCCGAAACCTCGCTGGTGCAGACCATCGGGCGCGCCGCGCGCAATGTCGACGGCAAGGTGATCCTTTATGCCGACCGCATTACCGGATCGATGGAACGCGCCATGGCCGAGACCACGCGCCGCCGCGAACGGCAGACGGCTTACAACACGCTGCACGGCATTACGCCCCTTTCGATCAAGAAGAATATTTCCGACATCATGGGCAGCGCCTATGAGCGCGACCATCTGCAGGTCGATCTCGGCCTTGCCGAAGAAGGCCGCGGCTTCATCGGGCACAATCTGAAAGCGCATATGAAGGATATGGAAAAAAGGATGCGCGAAGCCGCAGGCAATCTCGAATTCGAGGAAGCGGGACGCCTGCGCGACGAGCTCAAGCGTCTGAAGGCGACGGAGCTCGCCATTTCCGACGATCCCTTTGCGCGGCAAAGCGCGGTGGAAGAAGCCGCCCTCAACGCCATTGCGGGCGACAAGACCCGTTCGGCCAAAGCGCGTTCGACCAAGGGGCGCGCCGGAACACGCGGTGCGAAAGCAAAGAGCGCCACGGCGCGGGCGCCGCGCAGTGCCAAATAGAACGAGAAGCAAAAAGACCTCGCAGCAGAGCGGACATACGCTCGAGGATATTGTCGGGCAGATCGAGAAAGCCTGCCGGAACGCCGACGGTAATGGACGGGTCAGCGTCGAACTGGTCATGCAGACGCTGGGGCCGCGTTCGTTCGGACCCTTGCTGATGGTACCGGGCCTGATCGGCGCGTCCCCCATCGGCGCCATTCCCGGCCTTCCCGGTGTCATGGCGTTCATCGTTTTTCTGGTGTCGGCGCAGATCCTGATCGGGATGGATCACGCCTGGCTTCCAGGCTTTCTGTTGCGCCGTTCGATTTCGGCGGAAAAGCTAGAGAAGGGTTGCGAGAAGCTCGCCAAGATTGCCCGCTTCGTTGACCGCTTTGTATGGCCGCGTTTTTCCTTTTTCACGCGCGGACCTTTCTTCTACCTGATCGCGCTATTGTGCCTGCTGGTTGCGGTGGTGACGCCCATCATCGAATTGGTCCCCTTGGCCGGCATCGTTCCCAATGCCGCCATCGCCGCTTTCGGTCTCAGCCTGACGGCGCATGACGGAGTATGGGCGATCATTGCGACGCTGTTCACGGTGGGAAGTTTTTACCTGCTGCTTCAGGCGTTCTGAGTTCCGGTGCGGGCCTGCGTCATAAAAACTTTACACCGCAATCGACCATGGCCCCGCCAAGGGACGCGCGAAGCGTGATAGGCAGCGATGGAAGACCGCCCGATATAATGCCAAGCGACAGACCGGAACCCGAACCCGATATGACCTCCGCCGATTGGAACAAAAGGACGGGAGGTCCTGCGCGCGACGGCATGAATCCTCACGCCGACATGAAGGGTCTACTCGCCGCCATTCTCGATGCCTGTGCGGTGCGCGAAAGCGGGCGCATTACGCTGGGCGAAATTCTCGACAGCGTCGGACGGCGTTCCTTCGGACCCTTTCTCGTCATACCGCCGCTGATCGCCATTCTGCCACCCTTCGGCGCCATTCCCGGCCTCCCCACCGCCATGGCGGTCATTGTTATCTTTGCCGCCATACAGATGCTTGTCGGTATGCGGCATTTCTGGGTTCCGGGCTTTCTGGAACGGCGCTCCTTAAACGCCTCCCGATTGCGCTCCGGACTAATGCTGACGCAGCCGGTCATGCATGTCCTGGACCGGCTGTTCGGACCGCGCCTGACATTCTTCACGCGCGAGCCGTTTCTTTATGCGATCCTGATTTTCTGCATTCTCGCGGCGCTCAGCATGCCGCTGATGGAATTGGTGCCCTTCGCCGCCGCCGCTCCCAATATCGCCATTCTCACATTCGGTCTTGCGATTACGCTGCGCGACGGATTGCTTGCACTCGCCGCGACCGGGTTTATATCGTTCAGCACCTACCTGGTTTTTGTCCTGGCGCTTTAACCCGGTCTTGCAATTTCGGGCTGTTTTTCCGCGATGTTCCGGTTTTCGTCCTGGCGCGTTCGGCGATTTCTCCGGCACGGAATTTGGCAAGGCGCGCAATCAGCTTCACCGGCACGGGTTCCGATAACGCAAAGCGCAAAGTTGCCTTGCTGGAGAGAAAGGGCGCGATCTCTTTTTCAAAAGCGGCGGCAAGATTTTCCGATACCGGATAAAGCGCATAATGCGTTTTCCATCCTGCGAAATAGAATAGAGGCGCACCGGACAGTTTATAGGCAGGTATCTGATAGGAAATGCATTCCTCGGCCGCAGGTACGGCTTCGCGCAGCGTTTCCCGTACGCGTTGGAGGACGGCATGCGAAGCTTCAGGCTGCGACGCGAGATAGGCGTCTACGGTCTGGAAATCGGTCCTAGCCATGCGTCCCCGAGATTTGGTCATGATCCTTACACTTCAGCCTAGCGGGCGACCGCGCCTCGGAAAAGGCGACACGGCTTCACAGACCGAACGCATCAAAACGGCGGCGCCTTCTTTCGAAGACTCGCCGCCGTTTTTCAACGGCCGCGCGGCTAGGCGCGACGCTTTCAGAAAAGTTATTCCAGCGCGGACATCTGCTGTTCGGGGGTCCCGCCAAGTTCTGGGAAGTTGACGACGACGCGCTGATTTTCACGGCCATCGACATGCGCAATGACCGTTTTGCTGGGACCTTCATGGCCCGCCCAAGTCTTCACCGCATAAATACCGGCGGGCAAATCTGCGACCAGCCAAGGGCCGTCGCAGTGCACCATGAATTCGCCGCGCAATTCACCGCCGGTAATGCGCACGAACTGGTCGCCGAGATATTGGCCGTCGCGGCCTGTGATTTCGATACGTACACCGTTGGCGCCGGACATCGCCGCATCACGTGCCTCGATCCCAACGCCGCTGCAAAACGTTCGGACGCCCGCAACCTTGGCCGTATCGCCGACCTCTACCATTGTGGCGTGATGCGCCCATGCCAGCGGCGAAGCCGTTACCAAAAATGCCCCCACGAGAGCAGGAAAAATCCGCATCGTGTGTCTCCATAAGTGCCAGACCGTAAGGGGTCTGTTCCTGAAGGTGAAAACGAAGAACGCGGCCTGTCGTTCCGGGCCGGGGCCACGTCCCTCGCCCGGTTACGGTACAGCACGGCGGAAATCCGTAGGCGGATCATCGATGTATGGCGACCATTCCGTACCGCACCCCTTCGCGAAATTTCCGGCACATCCCGTTGCGCCGCTGGTGTGCGCCCAGCGCATAATGCGATTTCGAAGAACCGAAATAGTGCCTCCGATATTGGCGTTCAGGTTATTTCTGTTTCACCGTCAACGATTTCTCCCGCGCGCGCGAAGGTCTCGCGCAGACCTTTCCGGTTCTTGAAAGCCCCACCATCCCCGCATATGCTTTTTGCCTGCGACGGCGTCCCGTCAGACGAAGCGCGCCAGTTTTTGACTCAGACTCGCCTTTAAATGCGCGCCTGGACGAGACGGCCTTCTTCCCGAGAACGTGGGCGTATGTTCGCAGCATCGTGGCATATTGTCCGGTGCGTCTTGGGGAAAAGGCTTAGGAGCTGTCATGGCAGTTGGAACGGTAAAGTTTTTCAATACGGCGAAGGGGTATGGGTTCATTTCACCGGATGGCGGCGGCAAGGACGTGTTCGTTCATGTTACCGCGGTGGAAGCAGCCGGAATGCGTTCGCTTGCCGAGGGTCAAAAAGTGGAGTTCGACATCCAGCCGGATGCGCGTGGCTCCAAAGCAGTGAACTTGCGTTCATCGTCGTAATACCGGCGCAGACTGTTACTTGTGGGCGGCTGAGGGGGGACATCCGCCGCCCCTACTTTTCTGGTGACGTGGTTCACGTTTCGCCGCTCTGTTTTTTCGTGCCCGGCGCGCGCTACCTGCCGCGGCGCAGATTGTTTCCCTTGCTGCCGCTCTGCCATGATGGGGCATGATGCGTAGCGAACATTCCCACGAATTCTGTTTCCTCTATTCGACCTTTCCCGATCCGGAATCGGCCGAGGGAGCGGCGCGCAAGTTGATCGCGGCGAAACTTGCCGCCTGCGTGAACATCCATCCGCCGATGAAAAGCCTCTATGTGTGGGAAGGAAAGATCGAGGACGGCGCGGAAGTCGCGGTCTTCATCAAAACACGGCGGACGCTGTTGGATGACGCGATCGCGGCGCTGCGTCCGCTGCATCCCTATTCGGTTCCGTGTTTTCTTGTTCTGCCCATCGAAGGCAGCAATGCCGACTATCTCGCCTGGGCGCGCGAACAGACGGAACGCGGAACGGCCATCTAACGCGCGAGTTTCGCGGCGACGACGCGCTGCACGGCGGGGTTGGAGCCCATCGTCGTGTGCTGGCCGTCGATGAAGATCACCTCCACATTGGGCGCGGGATCAGGGATGCAGGCACGCGGATCGACGATGCCGTCATGCGGGGCAATGATGGCGGTGAGTCTCATCGGCGGTGGCGCGGAAATCTGCGCCAGCGTCTTCTGGGTCTCGCGGTCCCACAAAATGGCTGCGCAATGGGCCAGCGGCGCGAGCGTCGTCGGCACGGGCAAGCGGATGGGACTGACAATGGTGAGGACTTCCGACACCAGATCTGGCCGGCGCTTGGCCGCTTCGCGCGCGATGGTGCCGCCCAGACTCTGACCGATGAGCGCGGGCGATTCGCCATGACGCGCGGCCAGCTTTTCGAGCGTACGCATGAGGCCCGCGAGGATCGCCGTCGTCGGGCCGATATTGAGACCTTGCCCCCATGGATAGACCTTGAAGTCCTGCCGCGCGAGGAAGGCGCGCAGCCGCGCGGTGCCGACATCGGGTGAGAAGAAGCCGGGCAGCACGATAACGGGCCTGCCCTTGCCGCGCATCGCATCCTCCGGAAAGGCGTCGGGCTTGAGGCTCGCGCGGGCGAAAGAGGCCGCCTCCCGAAAGGTCGGTTCCAGCGAGACGGTGGATCCACGCGCAGGCCAGACGGCGAAGGGGGAGGTTTTCATCGCCCTAATATTCCGTTCGCATGCGAAGGCGGCAATCCCCCCTTGCGTCGCGTGCCGTGACACCTTCCCCGGGAAGCGGGGGAGGAAAAACAGGGAACTAGCCGACGAAGCCCACGAGGCGGCGAACTTCCTGCATCACCGGCACCGTAATCGCGCGGGCGCGATCCGCACCGTCCTTCAGGATGCGGTCGATCTCGGCCGGATCGTTCAGAAGGCGGCGCATTTCGCCCGCGAGCGGGGTGAGTTTCGCCACCGCCAGATCCGCCAGCGCATTCTTGAAGCCGGAGAATTGCGCGCCCGCGAAAGGCGCAAGCGCCGCTTCCGGCGTCGTGTCGGCCAATGCGGCGAAAATGTTGACGAGGTTCTCGGCCTCGGCACGGCCTTTCAGGCCTTCGATGCTATCGGGAAGCGGTTCCGGATCGGTGCGGGCCTTGCGGATTTTCTGCGAGATCGCGTCGGCATCGTCCGTAAGATTGATGCGCGAATAATCGGACTCGTCCGATTTCGACATTTTCTTCGTGCCATCGCGCAACGACATGACACGCGTACCGGGGCCGACGATCACGGGCTCGGGCAGCGGAAAGAAATCCGGCGCGCCGAAATCGAGATTGAATTTCTGCGCGATGTCGCGCGCGAGTTCGAGATGCTGTTTCTGGTCCTCGCCCACCGGCACATGGGTGGCGCGATAAGCGAGAATGTCGGCCGCCATCAGGTTCGGATAGACGAACAATCCGACGCTGGAGTTTTCGCGGTTCTTGCCCGCCTTCTCCTTGAACTGCGTCATGCGGTTCAGCCAGCCCATGCGGGCGACGCAATTGAACACCCAGGCGAGTTCCGCATGGGCCGAGACCTGACTTTGATTGAACAGGATCGAACGCTTCGGATCGACGCCCGCCGCGATATAAGCGGCGGCCACTTCGCGCGTCGAGGCCGCGAGGGCCTGCGGGTCCTGCGCCACGGTGATCGCGTGCATATCGACGACGCAGTAGACGCAAGGCATCTGATCCTGGAGTTTTATCCAGTTGCGGAGCGCGCCGAGATAATTGCCGAGATGCAGCGTGTTGGTGGGCTGCATGCCGGAAAAAACAAGCGGGGAATGGGCGCCGGAGGTCTCTGTTGTTTCGATCATGGGACGTCAATCGCTTTGGGAGGCGGTTCATATCGGCTGACACCCCGGCGCGCGCGCCGGCAAACGGCGCTAGGCCAGAATGACAATGTCGGGTGTGCTTATGGCCCGGGGGCCGGGGGCACTTCAAGGGCGGCCCCGCCTGCCCTAATCGCCCAAGGCCTTCATCAGGCGCTTTCCAATTTCGGCGAGGCGCGCGGGCTGGCGCACCTTATGGCCGAAGCCGTCGCGCACGTAGAAGACGTCGACCGCCAGCTCGCCATAGGTGGTGACGATGGCCGACGAAATGCCGAGGCCCATATCGGACAGCGTCCGCGTGATCTCGTAGAGGAGGCCGATCTTGTCGAGGCTTTCGACCTCGATGACGGTCGAGACCGCCGATGCCTCATTATCGAAATTCACTTTGGACGCGACCTTGAAGGCGGATTCGCGCTTGCCGGGCGGGCGCTCGGCGAGAACCGTGCGCGGCAGGATTTCGCCCGCCAGCGTTTTCATGATGGTGCGCTTCAGACGTTCAACACGCGCCGGATCGTCGAAGCTGCCGCCGCCGGGATCGCGCACCCGGAAAACGTCCAGCGCGAAGCCGTCGGAGGTGGTGAAGATTTTTGCATCGACGATCGAGACGCCGGACAGCGAGAACGCGCCGGCAAGGCGGGCGAAAAGGCCCGGATGGTCGCCGGTGAAAATGACGAATTCGGCGACGCCGGGATGGACGCCGCTGCGCGCGCCGAGCACCAGCTTCTCACCCTTGAGTTCGGCATCCACCATCAAGCGGGTATGAAATTCATAGGTATCGGCGTCGAAGGCGAGCCAATAGGGATCATAATGCCGCCATAGCGCGCGGGTGCGGGTGGTCTCGGGAAGATCGGAAATGCGCGACAGAAGCGTGTTTTTTGCGTCCGTGATGCGCTCGGAACGCGCAGGCGTGGAATCGCCGCCCGACATCAGCATTTCGGTTTCGGCATACAGCTCGCGCAGCAACTGACCCTTCCAGTCGTTCCAGACGCCGGGGCCGACGGCGCGGATATCGGCGACGGTCACGATCAGAAGAAGGCGCAGGCGCTCGGGCGTCTGCACGATATTGGCGAAATCCTTTACCGTTTTAGGATCCGACACATCGCGCTTCTGCGCCGCGTCGCTCATCAGGAGATGGTAGCGCACGAGCCATGAGACCGTAGCCGTATCGGCGGGCGAAAGACCGAGACGCGGGCAGATGGATTCCGCCATCGCCGCGCCGACTTCCGAATGATCGCCCGGAAGTCCCTTCGCCATGTCGTGCAGCAGCATCGTGACATAGAGCACGTCGCGCGACACCACGCGCTTGACGATATCACTGGCGAGCGGATGCTCCTTGCGAAATTCCCCGCGTTCGATGCGCGCGCAATTGCCGACGGCAAAGAGCAGATGCTCGTCGACCGTATAATGGTGATACATATTGAACTGCATCAGCGCGACGACGCGGCCGAATTCCGGCATGAATTTGCCCATCACGCCAGCTTCGTTCATGCGCCGCAGCGCGGTTTCAGGATCGCGGCGCGAGGTCAGAATGTCGAGAAAGAGTCGGTTTGCAACGGCGTTCTGACGCAATTCGTCGTCGATCAGATGGAGCGAGCGCGTGACGGTGCGCAAGGTGTGCGGATGGATATCGACTTCCTTCGCATCCACCACGTGGAAAAGACGAATGAGATTGACCGGGTCCTCGCGGAAGAGGCCCTTGCGCGAGCGCAAACGTCCGTTTTCGACATAGAAATCGTCATCGCTCGTACGTGGTTTCAGAAAACCCGGAATAAGCCGCGTGAGAACCGGCGCAGGCTTTTTGTACTGGTCTTCCAGCGCAGCAATGAAGATGCGGGTCAGATCGCCTACATCCTTGGCGACCAGGAAGTAACTGCGCATGAAGCGCTCGACGGCGCGATGCGGATGGGGATCAAGATAGCCGAGGCGCTTGGCGAGCTCAGGCTGCATATCGAAGGAAATACGCTCTTCGGCGCGTCCCGCCACATAATGCAGATGACAACGCACATTCCACAGAAAGGCCTCGGCTTTCTGGAACGTATTGAATTCTTCCTTGGTGAAGACGCCGTGATGCACAAGATCGCCGGGGTCTTCGACCTTGTAGAGATATTTACCGATCCAGTAGAGGGTCTGCAGATCGCGCAAGCCCCCTTTGCCGTCCTTCACATTGGGTTCGACGAGATAGCGGCTCTGGCCCTGGCGCAAATGGCGGGTGTCGCGTTCGGCGAGTTTCGCCTCGACGAAATCCTGACCGCTGCCGGTTGCGATGTCGTTCCAGAATTTGCGGCGCAGATCTTCATAAAGCGCCGAGTCGCCCCAGAGAAAACGCGATTCAAGCAGCGAGGTGCGAATCGTAATATCTTCCTTGCCGAGGCGGACGCATTCATTGAGCGAGCGCGTCGCATGGCCGACCTTCAGGCCGAGATCCCACAGCGTATGGAGAATATATTCGATGATGCTTTCGGCCCAGGGCGTGAGCTTGAAGGGGCGAAGGAACAGAAGATCGATATCGGAGCCGGGCGCGAGAAGACCGCGGCCATAACCGCCGGTCGCCACTATGGCGATGCGTTCGGAATCGGTCGGATTGGGCGAAACATAGATATAGCGCGTGGCAAAATCGTAGAGGACCTGAATCGTGATGTCCTGCATCGTCGAGAGCGCGCGCGCCGCCGCTAGACCCGGCGCGATACCGGACTCGACGCGTTCCTGCATGGTTTCGCGGCCGCGCTTGAACGCCGCCTTGATCAGCGACAGGGCTTCCTTTTTGAGTCTGGCCTGATCGCCCTGCGCGGCGCGGGCCAGCGCCGTCAGATTGCGTCTGAGCTCGTCGCCGTCGAGCAAAGACAGGCCGTCGAGGGAACGCCCCCGGAACGGCGCCAATGGCTGCTCGGTAAAATCGACGGACATAAGGGTCTCCAGACGGGTCCAAATGCGCATGGAACGCGGACCCAAAGCAAGCGGGCGCGGCATTGGACAGGTAGGGGAAATTCGCATGAGTCGGAACCTCCGCGCCATGCCGGAAAAGGACAAAACCCGGCACTGGTAAACGTCTTCGACAGAGGCTTCCTGCTTGTATAGATAGGCATTATGGCGATTACGCAAAAAACCGTCCTAATTACCGGCGCGGCCAGACGGCTGGGCCGAGCCATCGCGCTGGAACTTGCGGGCGCGGGTTGGAATGTTGCGGTGCATTACAATGGATCGAAGCGGGATGCCGATGACACGGTGGCGACGCTTCGGGCGCTGGGCGTGCGCGCGGAAGGATTGGCCGCGGACCTTGCCGATGAGAGCGAGACGGCGGCGCTGATCGGGCGTTCGCGCGCGGCATTGGGACCGCTCGGCGCATTGGTGAACAATGCGTCCCTGTTCGAGCATGACGACGTTACGACGATGAATCGCGCCTCCTGGGACAGGCACATGGCGGTGAATTTGCGCGCGCCGGTGGTGCTGGCGAAAGAATTCGCCGCGCAGATGGCGCCCGGCATGGAAGGCGCCATCGTCAATCTGCTCGATCAGCGCGTCTTCAAGCCGACGCCAGAATTTCTGTCCTATGGCGTATCGAAAGCGGGCCTGCACTGGCTAACCGTAACGCTGGCGCAAGGATTGGCGCCGCATATCCGCGTCAATGCGGTTGCACCCGGACCGACGCTGCCGAGCGCGCGGCAGAGCATCGAGCATTTCCAGCGGCAGAGCGAAGCGACGCTTCTCGGACATGGCGCAACGCCCGAAGACATTGCGCGGGCGACGCGCTATCTGGTCGAAGCATCGGCGGTGACGGGGCAGACCATCGCCGTCGATGGCGGGCAACATTTGGCGTGGCGTACCGCAGACGTCACGATGGAATAGACATGGCGATGAACCGCATCCTGATCCGCAATCTCGAACTGCTTGCCCGCATCGGCATTCACGGCCATGAACAGGGCATGCCGCAGCCGGTGCGGATCAATGTCGAACTGGACGTGAAGGTGAGCCCGAACGCGGACCGCATGGACGAAGTGGTCGATTACGAAGCCATTGCCAATGCCATCCGCGATATCGCCACTGAAGGTCATATCAACCTTGCCGAGACGCTGGCGGAGAAGATCGCCGCGATGTGCCTGAAAGACGCGCGCGTTCTGAAGGCCAAGATCCGGGTCGAGAAACTGCATGCGCTGCAGGGCGCGGAAGCCGCCGGCGTCGAGATCGAACGGCCCTAAGGCCGAAATCCCGCGCGAAAGGGCGCTCGGTCGTCTTCGTTTACACTGCCTGACCCTATTGGGTGTTTCGCGGCAAGGTACGCGGCGATGGCTTCTATCACTGACGCTTAATCCGCGCCGCCCTGCACAGGATGGCCCTCGGCGCGCCAGCGCAGCATGCCGCCCGCGAGATTGGCGACCTTCTGAAAGCCCGCTTTCAGAAGGAGATTGCTGGCGTGGGCCGAACGACCGCCCGCACGGCACACCGCAACCACGGGCTTTTCCTTGTCGAGTTCTTCGAGGCGCTTGCCCAGATCGCCAAGCGGAATAAGCCGCGCTTTGGCGATGTGACCCAGCGGACCCCGAAACTCGTCAGGCTCACGGACATCAAGAATCTGCACTTTATCGGGATGCTCTTCGAGCCAACCGGGCTGCAATTCCCACACGCCGGCAAAAGTGAAGGCGAGCGGCGCCCAGTCGGGATCGGAGGAGGGATGGCGTTCATCCGGCGCGCCGCATTTCATATTGGCGGGCACCGCGGCGTCGATCTGCTTGGGATGTGGAAGGTTGAGATTGTTCGAGTGAAAGACGAAATCGCGTTCCGACAGCGCGCCGCCCAGCCGGGGGTTGAATTCCTTTTCCTCGGCCACACTTGTTACCGTGCGGCCCTGATAATCATGCGCGGGATAGAGCAGGCATTCATCGGGCAGCGTGAAGATCTGCGTGTGCACGGACTGATAAAGGCGCTGTGCGCTGCCCTGCTGAAAATCGGTACGGCCGCTGCCGCGAATGAGAAGCGCGTCGCCCGTAAAAGCCATCTTTTCATTGTCGAGGACGAAGGTGAGGCAACCCGATGTGTGCCCTGGCGTGGCGCGCACTTCGACATAGCGGTCTCCGAAACGAATGCGGTCGCCCGGCTTCAGATAGAGATCGGCACCCTTCGCGCCGCCAGCCTCAGCTACCGCGATTTTGGCACCGAGGGCCTGACGCAACAATGTGGCGGCCGTCACATGATCGGCATGGACATGGGTATCGAGCGTATAAAGAAGTTTCAGGTTCAATTCGCCGATCAACGCCTTGTCGCGGCGGGCCTGTTCGAAAACCGGGTCGATCAGGATGGCCTCCCGGCTTTCCGAATCGGCCAGAAGATAGGAATAGGTACCCGATTGCTGGTCGAACAATTGGCGAAAGAGAAGCATTTTACGGCCTCCGACGTAGCCCCAAGCGAGAGATGGCTCGAACTTACGCGATAATCATTATATGGGACCATATGGACGAAAATTCCACCTCGCAATCCGGAGCAACGCCGCAGGATTCCGGCCCGAAAGGGGCGGAACGCATCGCGCTGTACCTGAAGACGCTGCCCGACGGGCCCGGCGTCTATCGCATGCTGAATGCGAAAGGCGATGTGCTGTATGTGGGTAAGGCGAAAAGCCTGAAGAAGCGCGTCATTGCCTATACCAAGCCCGACGCCCAGAGCTATCGCATTGCGCGGATGATTTCCGAGACCGTGGAGATGCTGTTTATCTCGACGGCGTCGGAAACAGAAGCGCTGCTACTGGAAGCCAATCTCATCAAGCGCTTGAAACCGCGTTACAATGTGCTGTTCCGCGACGACAAGAGCTTTCCCAATATCCTTTTAAGGACCGATCATCCCTTTCCGCAGATTCTGAAACATCGCGGCGCGCGTTCGCGCGAGGGCGTTTATTTCGGTCCTTTCGCGGCGGCCTCGGCGGTGAATTCGACATTGAACACGCTGCAACGCGCCTT
>CAIOYY010000067.1 GCA_903862715.1 uncultured Alphaproteobacteria bacterium | reverse complement strand
TCGCGGCGCGCCTCCTAAGTACAATCACGAACATGTTGGCCATTGGCCGCGCTTCCTACTCTTCAGTCGCCGCGCACGCTAACCGTGTCTGACGCGATGGTCAAGGAGAAAGGTGATGGTCCACAGGGCAATCGGGTGAATGAGAGCGTGACAAACGGCTGAAGTGCTGAATCTGTGCCTATCCGCTGATTCGAAGAGCGGAGCACACAATGGACACGGACGTGGCGCTTGCGTCGGTTTTTTATGAGACAACCTCTTTCCTGGATTATTTCAGCGATATGCCGGATCATCGGCAAGCTGGGAAAGTAGCCTATCGGCTCGACGAGGTTTTATTGCTGGCGCTTCTTGCGACGCTGGCGGGCGCGGAGGGTTTCACGGACATCGCTCGGTTCGGGCACAAGAAACTCGCGCTTCTGCGGCGCTTTCTGCCCTTCGCCAATGGCACGCCGAGCCACGATCATTTGGGCGACATCTTCGCCGCCTTGGACCCTGCTGCCTTCCGGCGATGTTTCACGGCGTGGGTCGGCGGTCTCACCGGAGCCGCGCCGGAGGTCATCGCCATCGATGGAAAAACCTCGCGACGCTCCGGGCGCAAGGGCGGCAAGGACGCGATCCACATGGTGTCGGCCTTCGCGGCGCGACAACGCCTCGTCCTGGCGCAAACCAAGGTGAGCGACAAATCGAACGAGATCGTCGCCATTCCAGCCCTCCTCGACATGCTGGCGATCGAGGGCGCCGTCGTTACCATCGACGCCATGGGATGCCAGCGCGACATCGCCCGCAAGATCCTCGAGAAAAATGCCGATTACGTCTTGGCGCTGAAGGGCAATCAGGGCACGTTGCGCGACGATGTCGAAGTGTTCGCGACCGAGCAGAAGGCGCGCGGTTACGCCGATACCACGATCAGCGTCGACGCGACGGTCGATGGCGATCACGGGCGCATCGAAACCCGTCGCGTCATCGTCGTTCACGATATTGGCTGGCTGCGGGAGCGTCACGCATGGCCGGGCCTTGCCGGGCTCGTCATCGTCGAAGCCAACCGCGAGATCGACCGCGTGAGCCGGCGAGAAACCCGTTATTACATCACGTCCTCAAAACTCCAAGCCAAGGAACTCGGGCCTATCGTGCGGGATCATTGGTCCGTCGAGAACGGACTACACTGGGTCATGGACATGACGTTCCGCGACGATGCCTGCCGGATCAGAACCAACAACGCGCCCGAAAACGTCGTCACCCTCAAGCACATGGCCGCAAATCTCGGCCGAAGGAAAAAGGGAAAGGATTCCCTCAGACTAGCCCTCAAAACCGCAGCATGGGACGACGACTACCTCGTAAAGCTCATTTCCAAATAAAATTCCTTCACCCGATTCCCCTGTCTCAACCGCCTTCGTCACACGGTCATGGTCATAACCGCCATCGGCATAGATCTTTGAAATGAATGGATAAAACTGTCTGGCAACTGCGATCACGGGACCGCCCGAATCCCGGTCCTGAATGTCGGCGGTGTGCACTTTTCTGAACAGCAGCCGACCGCCGGTGTCGACCAGATTGGACCGCTTGCGTCCCTTGATCTTT
>CAIOYY010000066.1 GCA_903862715.1 uncultured Alphaproteobacteria bacterium | reverse complement strand
TCTCCGGTGTGTTCACCGGGTGTTTCAGTATGTTCGAGCGTCGCCATTCCGGAACCCTTGCGCTGCCACGATATTGGCGCCTGCGATGAGAGGAACGGCGTCTACCGCGATTGCCCCCTGCGCATGCGCGACCGCCCACAATTTCCCCGGCGGCTGCGCGCTGATAGCGCCGCTTGATCGGCTTTGCCAATCCCAATTTCCGAATATTGGCGCGTTACAACGCATTCGCATATCAGCAACTCCATGCGGATATCCCTTTACCAGCCCGATATCGCCGGAAACGTCGGCACAATCCTCCGTCTCGCGGCCTGCCTCGGCGTGCCGGTCGACATCATCGAACCATGCGGATTCGCCTTCTCCGATCGCTCGCTCAGGCGCTCCGGTATGGACTATGCGGCCGATGCGGAGGTCATTCGCCATCCCGACTGGACGGCTTTCGACGCGGCGCGCCGCGGCCGCCTGGTTCTTCTCACCACAGCTGCGGATTTGACGCTGATCAACACATGCTTTGATCCCGGCGATATCCTGCTGCTCGGATCGGAGGGCGCGGGCGTACCTCCCGACATCCATGCCGCGGCGGACCTTCGGGTGCGTATTCCGATGCGGCCGGGCTTCCGGTCCTTGAATGTGGCAGTCTCGGCTGGCATCGCCATCGCTGAAGCGCTGCGCCAGACCGGAGGTTGGCCCGAATGACATTGCAACTCGACCCTCAACAGGCTGCCGCGCGCAGCTGGTTCGAATCGCTCCGTGACCGGATCTGTGCAGAATTCGAAGCGATCGAGGCCGAGGCCGGAAGCGACGCGCGCTTCGGTTACACGCCGTGGAATCGCGACGGCGATCCCGAAGGCAAGGGCGGTGGCGGGGTCCAGGGCCTGATGAAGGGCCAGATTTTCGAAAAGGTGGGCGTCAACGTGTCGACCGTCGGCGGCGCCTTCTCGCCTGAGTTCGCGAAGACGATCCATGGCGCGGGCGAGGAAAATCCCGGTTTTTTCGCGACAGGCATCAGCCTCGTCGCGCATATGGCTAATCCGCACGTGCCCGCTGTTCACATGAACACGCGCTTCCTCAACACCACCAAGCGCTGGTTCGGAGGGGGCGCCGATCTCAATCCGCCAATCCCCTATGCCGAGGACACCGAGGCTTTCCACGCGCGCCTGAAAGCGGCATGCGATCCGCACGGCGCTGATTATTATGATCGTTTCAGGAAATGGGCCGACGATTATTTCTGGATCCCGCATCGTCAGGTCCATCGCGGCGTAGGCGGCATATTCTACGATCATCTCGATTTCGAAGGCGACTCGGGCTTCGAGGCCAACTTCGCCTTCACCCGTGATGTCGGCGACGCGTTCCTGGACATTTTCCCGAAGATTGTTCGCGCACGCATGAACATGTCGGCGAGCGAAGAGGACCGTCGCCAGATGCTCAACTTTCGCGGTCGCTACGCCGAATTCAATCTCGTCTACGACAGAGGCACGTCATTTGGGCTCAAGACCGGCGGCAATATCGACGCGATCCTGATGAGCCTGCCGCCCGTGGCAACGTGGGAATAAGATGGGTCTGCACCCTGCATGCCGCTGACACGCGTCCCGGAGGGGATGGTCGCAACCGTCGTCACGTCGCTCGAGATGCGCGAACGGCCAAAGCCGCGACCGATGGCCGCAGCGCGTTTTCGACTCGCGCGCTGGAAAGCGCCGTCGCCAGACAAATATCGCGCCCTATTTCGCCGGGTAGGCGAGCCTTGGCTCTGGTTCTCGCGGCTAGTCATGACGAACGAGGCGCTGACCGCGATCATTCATGACGAATCAGTCGAGATCTTTGCGGTCGAGGACCAACGGGGCATCGAAATCGGCATATTGGAGCTCGACTTCCGAGGGCCAGGCGAGGTCGAGATCAGCTATCTGGGATTCGTCCCCGAGCTGGCCGGCCATGGACATGGCAATTGGCTGATGAGTCAGGCGCTGGCGATGGGCTGGCGCAAGGGGATCGACC
>CAIOYY010000065.1 GCA_903862715.1 uncultured Alphaproteobacteria bacterium | reverse complement strand
GGACAGGCGCTGGCCCGAGGGTTAGCGGCGGTCGCCGACCAGACGGAGCAGCATGATGAAGAGATTGATGAAGTCGAGATAGAGGTTCAGCGCGCCCATAATGGCGGCCTTGCCCATGACGTCCCCAGCCATGCTGGCGGAGTAGCTTTCCTTGATCTTCTGCGTGTCATAGGCGGTGAGGCCCGTGAAGATCACGACGCCCAGCACCGAGATGATGAAGTCCATCATCGTCGAGGCCAGGAACATGTTTACGACCATCGCGATAACAATGCCGATCAGGCCCATGAAGAGGAACGAGCCCATACCGGTGAGATCACGCTTCGTGGTGTAACCCCAAAGGCTCATCGCGCCGAAGGTTGCGGCCGTGATGAAGAACACGCGCGCGATGCTGGCGCCGGTATACATGAGGAAGGTCGGCGCGAGGCCGATGCCCATGACCGCAGCAAAGATCCAGAACGTCGCCTGGGCGGCCGTGAAGCTCATATGGTTGATGCGGAAGCTGAGGAAAAACACCATTCCGAGCGGCGCGAAGAGGGCGATCCAGCCGAGGATCGACATACCTGTGATATAGCCGCCTTCCATCGCGAAGAATGCTGCGCCCAGCGGGGTGTTCAGCACCGCAAGCACCGCCGCGCCGGTGACGACAAGGCCCGCCAGCATGTAGTTGTAGACGCGAAGCATATAGGACCTGAGGCCAGCGTCGATTGCCGGCGTGGCAATCGTCCCGACGCTCCGTGCCCTGTTTTCGTATTCAGCCATTGCCAAATCTCCGAGATAATTCCGTTCCGCTTAAAGCTTAAAGCGGGTTCCAGCCTAATATCGGTGGTCGGAAGCCTTCCATCAAGCCTTTCCGATTCAATAGCTTGTCATCTCATTGTGACTGGCGGGCCCGATTTTGCGGTTGCCAATGTCACGGATTGCGCAGGCGCGCCGCAGGTTTGGCGGAAAGGGCCGCGAATCCGCCGAGAAGCCCAAGGAGAAGCGTACCCAGGGCGCCGCCCAATATGGTTACCAGAACAGCCCGCCCGGCAAAGATGAAGGGGATTTCGAGGACGATTTCCGCCACCCACCAGCCCGCAACCGCACCGGCGCCGAAAGACGCAATTCCGGCCAGAAGCCCGAGCAGGCCATATTCAATGGCATAGATCGCGGCGAGGCGGCCGCGTGTTGCGCCCAGAACCTTCAATACGACTGCTTCATACATGCGTGCGCGGTGCCCGGCCGCAATCGCGCCCGCCAGCACGAGAATGCCCGCGAGAATGGTAACGAAGCTCGCGGCGGTCATGCCGGTCGCCAGCGCTTCCAGCATTGTTCCGACCTGTAACAACGCTTCCTTTACCCGGACGACGGTGATGTTGGGGAAGGCGGATGTCACTGCATTGAAAACGGCATCTTCGTCTTCCGGGGCCATGCGGACGGTGGCGATAAAGGTGTGGGGCGCGGAAACGATGGGTCCCGGCGACAGGATCATGGAGAAGTCGATTCCGACATTACGAAATTCGTCATCGCGGAGGTTGAAAATTTCCGCCTCGATATCGCGGCCCAATATGTTGATGGTGATCGTGTCGCCGATGCCGAGATGAACATCTTCGGCCAGATCCTCGTCGAGCGAGATCAGCTGCGGTCCGTCATAATCGGCGGGCCACCAATCGGGACCCTCATAGATCGTCACATCGCGCGGCGGTTCCGCCATGAAGGTCACGCCGCGGTCGCCATCGGGAATATCGGGCGGATCATTGACAAGACTCGCGTCGGCAACGGAGACGCCGTTCAGCGCAACAATCCGTGCACGGAGCATGGGCGTCGCCTCAAAGTCGGCGGCGGACGGTGCGGCGGTCACGAGTTCGGTGAAAGGCCCGATCTGGTCTTGCTGGATGTCGACGAAAAAGAAGCTCGGCGCGCGGTCGGGGAGCTGTCCGGCGACCTCATTGCGAACGCTGGCCTCGGTCAGCGTCACGGTGGCGAGGAGCGTAAGGCCAAGGCCGAGCGCGACGATGACATTGCCGGATTGCGATCCGGGCCGTGTCAGATTGGCGAAGGCGAGGCGCAATACCTGGACATTGCCATGCGGAAGGCGCGCCACCAGCCACTTTAAGGCGACGCCGATATATTTGAGCGCCACCAATATACCAGCGCATCCCGCCAGAAAGCCGAGCGTGAATTCCTGGTAGCGCGACAGGCTGACCGACACGACCACCACCGCCGCAAAAGAGGCGAGGGCCGCCAGGCGATAGGGCCAGCGTCCATGCCGCGCGGAAGGAGCGACGAGATCTCGGAACAAAGCCGCCGGATTGATTTCGCGTGCGCGCGCGAGCGGCAATACGGCAAAGCCAAAGGCCGTCAGCACGCCAAACACCGCGGCGAGAAAAAGCGGTGTCGGATATAGCGCGTAATGCGCGGGAACCGGGATGCTGGCACCGGCGAAGTATTCAATGGCGAAGGGAAGGGCGGCGCCGATCACAAGGCCCATGACAAGCCCCAGCGAGGCCACGATCATCACCAGCACCATATAGATGCGGAATATCTGCGCGCCTTCCGCGCCCAGGGCTTTCAGGGTCGCAATCGAGGTGCGCCGCCTTTCGATGAACGCCCCGATCGCCTGACCGGCGCCGACGCCGCCAACGACCAGTGCGGTGAGACCGACCAACGTTAAAAATAAGGTAGCCTGACGGACGAAACGCTCGACATTCGGTATGGCATTGGTGTGGTCGCGCAAGCGCCAGATCTGTTCGGGAAAGGCCTCGTTCAGCGCGGTCTCGAACGCTTCCGGCGTAGTGTCTCCATCGGCATTGAAGGCGAGATCGTAATGATAGGTAATGAGGCTGCCCGGCGTTTCTAGGCCGCTGCGTTCCAGCCCCTCACGTGACAGCATGACGCGCGGCCCGAGCGTAAAGCCTCCGGAAATCCGGTCAGGCTCTCCGATGAGTTTGGCGCGGATGACGTAATCGGCATCACCGACATGAATGGTATCGCCGGTGGCAACGCCGAGGCGCGCAAACAGCGTTTCCTCGACAACCGCGCCGCAACGCTCTTCATCGCAAGCCAACGCGGTTTGAAGCGCTATCTGCGGTTCCAGGGTAACTGCGCCCAGCATCGGAAAGACATCATCGACGGCGCGGATTTCGATGACGTTGCGCTTCGTTTCACCGCTCGCGTTCGCCATGCTGCGCATCGTCGCGCTCATGGAGATGTCACCAAACCCTTCGAAGAAAGCGCGTTCTTCTTCCGTCGCGGGTTCGTAAAGACGGCGCAGGCTCACATCGCCGCCGAGAAGCGTCCTTCCCTGTTCTTCAAGGCCCGTGAGAAAGGCTTCGCCCAGAGAACCTACTCCGGCAATCGCCGCGACTCCCAGCGTGAGACAACCGAGAAAGACGCGAAAACCGGAAAACCCGCTGCGTAATTCGCGGCGCGCGTAACGGAAAGCAAGGGCCAAAGCGCTCACGCGCCGTGATCTTTCGGAAGGCGTTCTTCCGCCACAATCAGGCCGTCCTTCATGCGCAGGATGCGGTCGCAGCGCGCGGCTAGGCCTTCTTCATGCGTCACGAGAAACAGCGTCGCACCCATGCGGGTGCGGAGCGAAAAAAGAAGATCGGCGATTCCCGCGCCGGTTTTGCCATCGAGATTTCCGGTGGGTTCATCCGCGAAGAGAATTTGCGGTTCGTGAACGATAGCGCGCGCCAGCGCGACGCGTTGCTGCTCGCCGCCCGAAAGCTGTCCCGGATAATGATGCGCGCGCGGCTCAAGGCCGACCGCGGCCAATCCATCGCGCGCTTTGGCGAAGGCGTCGCCCCGGCCCACAAGTTCGAGCGGCACGGCGATGTTCTCCAGTGCCGTCATGGTCGGGATCAGATGAAAGGACTGAAAGACGATGCCGACATGGGCGCGGCGAAACCGGGCGAGTGCATCTTCGCCCAGCCCGTTCAGTCTTTGCCCGGCGATGGTCACGGTGCCACTGGTCGCTGCTTCAAGTCCCGCAGCCACCATCAGAAGGGAAGATTTGCCCGAACCCGAGGGGCCGAGAAGGGCGACGGCCTCGCCAAGCACCGCGTTAAGCGATACGCCGTTCAGGATGTTGACCGGCCCTACCGTGCTCGCCAATGTCAACCGCACGTCTTCAAGACGAATCGCGGCCGCAATGCCGTTTGCTTCGGCAGGTCTGGTTTCGCTGTCGGCGGGGATGGTTTCTCGCATGAGGGATAGGGCGTTACGGGCTATGCGCGGACAATGCAAGACGACCTTAGTCTCAATGTGTGCCGGACTGTTGTCGGCAGGGTTGCTTTTTGGGCCAGGCAACAGCGCCACGGCCGCCGAGGCGCTGCGGATTCTGGCGCTGGGCGATAGCCTTACACAAGGATATGGCCTCCCCAATGGCACCGAATTTCCGGCGCAACTGGAAGCGGCATTGCGTGCCGAGGGGCTTAACATCGGCGTGATCAACGCCGGCGTGTCCGGCGATACCAGCGCGGGTGGTCTCGCGCGGCTCGACTGGTCGCTGTCCGATCATCCCGATGCGGCCATTGTCGAGCTTGGCGGTAATGACGCCCTGCGGGGGCTGTCGCCCGCCGAGATGGAACAGAATCTGGACGCCATTCTGGCGCGGCTATCGCAGGAAGGCATACCTGTGCTGCTGGCCGGGATTATGTCACCGCGCAATATGGGCCCGGATTACTCCGCCGAGTTTGACGCGGTCTATCCGCGCGTCGCGGAGAAACATGGCGCTCTGTTTTATCCCTTCTTCCTCGATGGTGTGGCGCTTGATCCCGATCTGATGCAGGCGGACGGCACCCATGCCAATGAAGACGGCGTGGCCGAAATCGTGCGGCGCATGATGCCGCTCGTCCGGGAGCTGATTGCCAAGGTTGAAACCACGCAATGATCGGCCGCCTTCTCTCGGTCGGCGGTTTCACGGCATTGTCGCGCGTCGCGGGGTTCGCGCGCGATCTTCTGATGGCGGCCATTCTTGGCGCCGGACCGATGTCGGATGCGCTGATGGTGGCGCTGCGACTGCCGAACCATTTTCGTGCGATCTTTGCCGAAGGGGCATTCACCGCCGCGTTTCTGCCGCGTTATACGGCGGCGGCGACCACGGGCGGCATTGGCCTGTCGTCGCACGCCTCGCACTTCGCCAATGATGTGTTCGCTTGGCAGTTCGCGGCCCAGATGGTGCTGCTCTTACTGGCGCTCATTTTCATGCCCGAGATCATCGCGCTGGTCGCGCCGGGGTTCGCATCGGATCCGGCGCAATTCGAACTTGCCGTCGCGCTCACTCGCATCACCTTTCCGTACCTGATCTGTGTCGCCATCGTCACGCAATATGCATCGATGCTGAATGCCATCCAGCGCTTCAAGGCTGCGGCGTCCGCACCAATCCTCCTCAGCCTATCGATGATCGCAACGCTGCTTCTGGCCGATCATTTCACCACTCCCGCCCATGCGGCTGCGGTGGGCGTTCTCGTTGCAGGGTTTCTCGAATTGCTTGTGCTGATATGGGCGGCCTCGCGCGCCGGTTTTTCGCTCCGGCTTCGCCTGCCGCGCTGGGGCGAAAAGATGGGCGAGTTTTTTCGCGCGCTCGGCGCTGCGACCATCGGATCGGGCAGCGTTCAGATCGGGCTTTTCATCGATACGATCATTGCGAGCTTTCTGCCGTCCGGTGATCTGACGTCGCTTTATTATGCCGACCGGATCAACCAGCTTCCGATGGGCATTGTCGGCGTCGCGCTGGGGACGGTTTTGCTGCCCGAAATGTCGGCGCGGATCGCAGGCAAGGACGAACGTGCGGCGAGCGCCGCGCAGAACCGTGCCATCGTTTTCGGGCTTTTGCTCACGCTTCCCTGCACGGCGGCCTTTCTCGTCATGCCCGATACGATCATGCGCGCATTATTCGCACGCGGCGCGTTCGGCGAACAGGCGGCGGATACGTCCGCTATGGCGCTGTTCGCTTACGGGTTAGGCCTTCCTGCGTTCATTCTGCTGCGATGCATCGTGCCGTCTTTTTACGCGCGTGGGGACACGGCGACCCCGGTCCGCGCGACGGTGCTTTCGGTCATTGCCAATATAGCGATGAAGATTGTGCTCGTCTGGGTGTTCTCGTTTGGCGCTGCGGGCCTTGCGCTCGGCACCTCGTTCGGGGCCTGGGTCAGTTTCTTCGTTCTGGTATGGCTTGCCCGCCGACGGGGCGTACTCGTGCTGACGCCCGAATTGAAACGCGCCGCATTGCCGGTAGCAATTGTGGTCGGGGGCGTTGTTGCGGGCATGACGGGGGGCCTCGCATTGGGCGGCGTCGTCCTCTCTCAAGGCGGGCCGCTTGCGGATGAAGCGCGGTTTCTCTTTGCGCTTTCCGGCGCTGCCGCCGCGTTTTTTATCGGGACTTATGCGTTTCGTAACAGGCTCCCGCTCCGCGATGCGTTGCGTCGGGCAAAACCGGCAAAGCCAAGCTAGAGCACGGCGACGTGATCAGACTTTTTGTTGCATTGGAAATCCCCGGAATTGTTCGTGAGCGCCTTTCGCCTCTGCAGGCGGGCGTCCCCGGCGCGCGCTGGATGTCCCCGGAACAATTTCACCTGACGCTGCGCTTTGTCGGTGAGGTGGACGAGGTCGTCGCGCAGGACATTGACGACAGCCTTAGGGCGCTGCGCGCGCCTGCCTTTTCGCTGGAACTTGCCGGCGTCGGTGAGTTCGGCGGCAAGCTGCCGCGCGCTTTATGGGCGGGAACACGGCCTAACCCCGAACTCCTGCATCTGCAGAAGAAGGTTGAGACAGCGCTGCATCGCATCGGAGTGGTTGCCGCCGAGCGCAAATTCATCCCGCATGTAACGCTGGCAAGGTTGCATCATTCGCCCGGAGACAAGGTTGTCGAATTTCTGGCGCATAACAGCCTGTTCGCCAGCGGGAACTTCGACGTCACGCAATTCGCGCTGTTCTCCAGCCGTCTGGGCGGCGCGGGTGCGGTCTACAGCGTCGAACGCATTTATTCGCTAAATTAGGTGTCGTCTTCCGCCTGTTCTTCGATGGCCTCCATCTGCTCATCCGACAGGCCGAAATGATGGCCGATCTCGTGGATGAGCACATGGCGTACGACGTGGTCGAGCGCTTCGCCGGATTCGTTCCAGTAATCGAGGATAGGGCGGCGATAGAGAAACACCATTGTGGGGGAGGCGTGATGATAACCGCTCTCGCGTGAGGCAAGGTCGGGCCCTTGAAACAGTCCGAGAATGTCGAACGGGCTTTCCAGCTCCATATCGTCCATGACGTCGTCGTCGGGAAAATCCTGGACCAAGAACACGACATCTCCCGTGAGGACACGAAATTCCTCCGGAAGTCCGGCGAACGCTTCTCGCGCCAGCAGGTCGATGTCGTCGAGCGATGGCGCCCGCCATCTGAATGCGCTCATGTCCCCCTCGGACAATGCGGTATGTAACGTAAGGTCATCCTCTATAAGAATTCTTTCCCTCTAGCGAGCCCTCAGAAGAAGGAACTCAGGATGCGTGTCAGGAAGCTTGATGGGATGGAGCGGCAGGTGGCGCTCAGCCGTTTGCCGCTGTGGCAAGAGGTCGCCGGGCGCGACGCCATCGCCCGAAAATTCGCGTTCGCCGATTTCAACGCCGCGTTCGGCTTCATGGCGCGTGTTGCGCTTGTGGCGGAGAAAATGGACCACCACCCGGAATGGTCCAACACTTACCGTACGGTCGAGGTTACGCTTACGACTCACGACGCGGGAGGTCTTACGGCGAAGGATATTCAACTGGCGGAATGGATGGATGACATCGCCGGGGGCAGGAACTTACGGGGGTGATCGCCGTTCTCAATAACGGGAGAGAAGCAACAGGCTGTCAGGAGACGTCGTGGCCCAAGATAAACAGTCACTTGCTGCCATGGAACGGGAGTACCGCAGGGGTCCGCCTTGGTTGATGATGCTCTTTGTGGCGATGATCGCTCTACTTGCCATGTTCTTTATTCTGAACGCTCAGATGGCAGACGTGCGTACACTGCATTCGGCTGCGGAAGATATGAACCAGCAAAGTACGCTGGAACAGGACGCGCGGGCGGAAATATCGAGTTTCCGGTAGAAGTGGCAGCTAACTATAGACCTCTCACCACTCCGCACTGCGTTCCGGATGCAGCCAAGTTGGCCGCGCGGTTTCCACCTCCATAAACAGATCGCAATAGGGACGGCGCAACCCATTGCTGGGATTAACGCCGGTTTCATCAAACGCCATATAACCCCGTCCCTCCGGGGTGAAACCTTCCCACACCGGTAGTCCCGGCGCATTGGGATTGCCCGTCTTCACGAAATTCGTCCAATAGGCCTGAATCTGATCGCCGAGCGCGCGGTCGGCGGCAGTAAAGCCGTTATAGGTGTGGACCAATCCGAACACCGAGTAAATTTCGTTCGAGTGCATGTTGGAATTCGGTTGTTGGCCGGGAAGCTGGCGTTCGAATTCATATTGATAGATGGGCTGGCCGATGCGGGCATGGCTCATCGCTTGCACCGTATGACGGCAGCGATTGTCGATGTCCGCGCCCCATTGGATGTAAGCGTGACCATAGACCGGATGCGGTGCAGGCGGCTGCGTTCCGTTCAATCCGTAGAGCTCGAAGGCGCGCGGTGCGAATTCGGCATATTTCAGCTCGATCTGGGCTTTCAGTTCGGCGAAAGAAAGCTGGTCGAAACTTTCGCGCGCAGCATTGCCGATCAGGAACGGCACCGGATGCTGGCGCCCTTCCGCCCACACCTGAATGTTCTGTTCGGGCAGCACATAGCCGTCGATGTTCAGCGCGCGGCAATCACCGCGCTCAAAACCGCGAAGGATGGTTTCCGCCGGAAGCGACCGCAGAAAGGCAAGGCGGTTCTCCGCAGGCGCCCGCAAGCCCGCGATGGAAGCAGTGCAGGCGGCTTCCTGTTGTTCGAGGGTCGGATCGATCCGGCGCGCAGCGCCGCTCTCAATAATTGCGCGTTCGAAGAGGCCCGCCGAAAGCGGCGAGACCATCATGCGTTCGACATTCGCGCCACCCGCCGATTGGCCCCAGGCGGTGATGCGGTTGGGATCGCCGCCAAAGGCAGCGATATTTTCCTTCACCCAGCGAATGGCCGCGATCTGATCCATCAGGCCGTAATTGCCGGAAGCGCCATGGGGCGATTCCGCGCTGAGTTCGGGCAGCGCGATAAAGCCGATGGGGCCGAGGCGGTAGTTGACCGTCACAACGATCACGCCCTGACGCGCGAGGCTGTCGCCGTAATAGGCGCTGGTATTGGTGCCGCCGCTGGTGTCGCCGCCGCCATGAAACCAGATCATCACGGCTTTGGGTTCGGTCGACGGCCATCCCGGAACCCAGAGATTAAGCGTGAGACAGTCTTCGCTGGTTGGTCCCATGTCGTAATCCTGAATGCAGGAAAAACCGAACTCGGTCGCATCGCGCGTTTCCGTCCAGGGAGTGACGGGCGCGGGTTCGCGCCAGCGCAACTCGCCCAGAGGCGGCGCGGCATAGGGAACGCCCAGGAACACCGCCTGTCCGGCTACGAATTTACCGCTGAGCGGTCCACTAGGCGTTTGCGCGATGGGTGCATTGCCTTGCGCGCTTTCTGCCTCAGCGACGCAGGCCGCCGCATTCACTGCCAATGCCAGCAAGATGGCCAACCCGGTAATGCGCTTCATTTCAACCCCTCCAACCCCAACGGGCGGGACGCTCACATTTCATGCGCGTTCTGTCTAGGATCAAGCAGCTTGAATCTTCGTGAGGGCGCAATGAAACGTACCGCTTATGCTCTTGATAGGGACGCAATCCATGTAGGGTTGGCACCTAATCCCTGCCTTCAAGCGGAGACACAGATGATATATCCAATTCGAGTTGGTGTAGGCGGATGGTCATTCGAGCCTTGGGAGGAAACGTTTTATCCTCATGGCCTGCCGAAAACGCGTCAGCTCGAATATATGTCGCACCGTTTCACCGCAGTCGAAGTCAACGCCACATATTACTCATCCTTCAAGCCGCAAACCTTCGCCAAATGGCGCGAAACCGCGCCGGAGAGTTTCCGCTTCAGTTTAATGGCGCATCGGTACGCGACGGTGCGCAAGACGCGCGAAGATATGCAGACCTCCGTCCGTCTGTTTCTTGAACAGGGCATCGTTGAACTGAAGGAGAAATTGGGACCCATCAACTGGCAATTTCCGCCGACCCGGAAATTCGATCCGGAACATATGGAGATGTTTCTCGCCTTATTGCCGAACGAGCTCGGCGGGCTTCCGCTTCGGCATGTGCTCGAAGTGCGGCATCCGAGCTTTGACGATCCGGCGTTTCTCGATCTTCTGTCGAAATATCGGGCAAGTGTTGTCCATGCAGAGGCGTACGATTTCCCGCTGATCCGCCACGAAGGGGGCGATTTTGCCGTAGCGCGATTGATGCAATCCAGTGCTGAGGAGCCCGCCGGATATGGTGCGAAGGCGATAGCTCGACTGGCCAAACAATTCTCGGACTGGGCGAGGCGGCAGGAGGTCTATGTCTTCTTCATCGCGGGCGCGAAAGAAAAGAATCCGGCGGCAGCCCTCACGTTACAGGAAAAGCTCGGCATAAAACCGACGCTTGAGGCTGGGGGCCTTCCCCCCGCCGTGAGAGGAAAGGCAACGAAGGCGCCTGCGAAGAAAAAGCCCGCCAGGAAATAAATTAAATGTCGCTGGCGCCGAGCAAATTGTCGGCGCCAAGGATCTCTCACCGCCCACATCGCCCAACTTGTTATCTGGAGCTGACGCGGTTCTTCACGAGGTCGTCAACAACGGAAGGATCGGCCAATGTCGACGTATCGCCCAAGCTGGAAAGCTCATTCTCGGCAATCTTGCGCAAAATGCGCCGCATGATTTTTCCCGAGCGTGTTTTCGGCAGGCCCGGTGCGAACTGGATCGCGTCGGGGCGCGCGATCGGCCCAATCTGTTTGCCGACCCATAGCTTCAATTCCTTCGCCAGCGTGTCCGTGGCTTCGACGCCAAGCTTCAGCGTCACATAGGCGTAGATGCCCTGGCCTTTGATGTCGTGCGGGAAGCCGACAACGGCGGCCTCTGCGACATGGGTATGCGCCACAAGCGCGGATTCGACTTCGGCCGTGCCGAGACGGTGCCCCGAGACGTTAATGACATCATCGACGCGGCCCGTGATCCAGTAATAGCCATCCTCATCGCGGCGGCAGCCATCACCGGTGAAATATTTTCCCGGATAGGTTTTGAAATAGGTGTCGATGAAGCGTTGATGATCGCCATAGACGCTACGCATCTGGCCGGGCCAGGAGCGCGTCAGTACAAGGTTGCCGGTGCAGGCGCCTTCCAGCTCTTTACCGCCGGCATCGACGATGGCGGGCATGATTCCGGGAAGCGGTTTGGTCGCCGAACCCGGCTTCAGATCGGTAGCGCCGGGCAACGGCGAAATCAGAATGCCGCCGGTTTCTGTCTGCCACCAGGTATCAACGATAGGGCAGCGTCCGTCGCCGACGACGCGGTGATACCAGAGCCAGGCTTCGGGATTGATCGGCTCCCCGACCGAACCGAGAAGCCGCAGACTGGCGCGGCTGGTACGCTTCACGGGCGCTTCGCCTTCGCGCATCAGCGCGCGGATCGCGGTCGGCGCGGTGTAGAAGATATTGACCTTGTGCTTGTCGATTACTTCCCAGAAGCGTGAGGACGTTGGATAACTGGGGACGCCTTCAAACATCAGCGTTGTCGCGCCATTCGCAAGCGGGCCATAGACGATGTAGGAGTGTCCCGTCACCCAGCCGACATCGGCGGTGCACCAGTAAATGTCACCTTCATGATAGTCGAACACATTGCGGTGGGTGAAGGCGGCGAACAGAAGGTAGCCGGCGCAGGTATGGAGCACGCCTTTCGGTTTTCCGGTGGATCCCGACGTGTAAAGAATGAACAGCGGGTCTTCCGCGCTCATTTCCTCCGGCGGACAGTCATCCGAGACCTTGTCGGCTTCTTCGTCATACCAGACATCGCGTCCGTAATGCATCAGTGCCGCAGCGCCGGTGCGTTTCACGACGATCACCTTTTTCACGCCGGGGCATTTTGTTAGGGCGATATCGGTGTTGCGTTTCAACGCGACCGCTTTGCCCCCGCGCAGGCCTTCATCGGCGGTAATGACGATCTCGCTTTCGCAATCGAGAATGCGCCCGGCGAGGGAATCGGGTGAGAACCCTGCGAACACCACCGAATGCACCGCGCCGATACGGGCACAGGCCAGCATGGCGTAAGCGGCTTCGGGAATCATCGGAAGGTAGAGCGTGATGCGGTCGCCCTTCTTGGCGCCGTTCGCCTTCAGCACATTGGCAAAGCGGCACACTTCCTTGTGCAATTCGGCGTAGGTGATGGCGCGCGATTGGTCGGGATCGTCACCTTCCCACAGAATGGCGGTCTGATCGGCGCGCGTTTCTAGATGGCGGTCGATGCAATTCGCCGAGACATTCAGTGTGCCGTCCTCGAACCATTTAATGTGGAGGTCGTCAGCCTTCCACGAGACGTTCTCGATTTTGGTGAATGGCTTCATCCAGTCGAGGACCTTCGCCTCGCCCGCCCAGAATGCGGAACTGTCCTTCGCCGCTGCGGCAGACATGGATGCGTATCTCGCCGCGTCGATATGGGCGCGGCGTTTCCATGCTTCGGAGACGGGTATGACGGTATCGGACATGAGGGACTCCCCCGGAGATTTCTTATAATTTTCGCCGGATATTGGCGCGCGACCGCACGCTTGTTCAAGGCGAGCAGCCAAGAAGAATTCTTAACTCGGACGACCACTTTCGCGATTGTTTCTTGACATCGGCCCCCCTGGCGGCAACATGACGCCAACCCAGGGGCGCTCTGAATAAACAGGGCTGAGATGGCGCATTTCGTCAGTCCCTTTGAACCTGATCCGGGTCATACCGGCGGAGGGAGTGGACGTTTCGGCCAAAAGCCTCGCTCCACCTTTTCCGTAAACGAGCGAAGGCCAGCCCATGAACAAGCCCATTCAAGCCCCCAGCAATGCCACCATCACGCGCGGCAATCTTCCCGGCTCTAAGAAGATTTATCTCGGCGATCTGAAGGTGCCTTTCCGCGAGGTCGGGTTGTCGGGCGGGGAACCGCCGGTGCGCCTCTATGACCCCTCGGGTCCCTATACCGACAATGACGTCCAGATCGATATTGCCAAAGGGCTCCCATCCGTCCGCCGCGACTGGATTCTGGCGCGTGGCGATGTCGAGGAATATGTCGGCCGCGAACGCAGGCCCGAAGATGACGGTTTGAGAGTGGGCGAACTTCTCTCGGTGCCGCAATTTAACCGCTCAGGGATCAAGCCCTTGCGCGCGAAACCCGGCAAGCACGTGACCCAGCTGGAATATGCGCGTTCAGGGATCATCACCAAGGAAATGGAATATATCGCGATCCGCGAAAATCTCGGACGCTCGGCATTGGCCGACGGACACAGCTTTGGCGCCAACATCCCGCGCGAGGTGACGCCGGAATTCGTGCGCGAGGAAATCGCCCGTGGCCGCGCCATCATTCCGGCCAATATCAATCACCCGGAAACCGAGCCGATGATCATCGGCCGTAATTTCCTGACCAAGATCAACGCCAATATCGGCAATTCCATTGTGACCTCGGGCGCGGCGGAAGAAGTGGAAAAGCTCGTCTGGTCGATCCGCTGGGGCGGCGACACGGTGATGGACCTTTCCACCGGCCGCCACATTCACACGATCCGCGAATGGATCATCCGCAATTCGCCGGTTCCGATCGGCACGGTTCCGATCTATCAGGCGCTGGAGAAGGTCGGCGGCATTGCCGAAGAGCTGACCTGGGATATTTACCGCGACACGCTGATCGAGCAATGCGAACAGGGCGTCGATTATTTTACCGTTCACGCCGGCGTGCGCCTTGCACATATTCCGCTGACGGCGGAACGCGTCACCGGCATCGTATCGCGCGGGGGTTCGATCCTCGCCAAATGGTGCCTCGCGCACCACAAGGAAAATTTCCTCTACACGCATTTCGAAGAAATCTGCGAGCTGCTCGGCCAATATGACGTGTCGTTCTCGCTGGGCGACGGGTTGCGCCCCGGCGCGACGGCCGACGCCAACGACGCGGCGCAATTTGCCGAACTGGATACGCTTGGCGAACTCAACAAGGTCGCGCAGAAGCACAATATCCAGGTGATGATCGAAGGCCCCGGCCATGTGCCGATGCATAAGATCAAGGAAAACATGGACCGCCAGCTCGCCATCTGTGACGAGGCGCCGTTCTATACGCTTGGTCCTCTGACGACCGACGTCGCCCCCGGATACGACCACATCACCTCTGCCATCGGCGCGGCGATGATCGGCTGGTTCGGCACGGCGATGCTTTGCTACGTCACGCCGAAAGAGCACCTCGGTCTTCCCGACCGCGACGACGTCAAGGCGGGCGTTATTTCCTACCGTATTGCCGCCCATGCGGCCGATCTCGCCAAGGGCCATCCGGCGGCGCGCATCTGGGACGACGCGATTTCCAAGGCGCGTTTCGAATTCCGCTGGCGTGATCAGTTTGCCCTCGCCATGGATCCGGAAACGGCGGAAGCCTATCACGACGAAACGCTTCCGGCGGACGGCGCGAAGGTCGCGCATTTCTGCTCGATGTGCGGTCCCAAATTCTGTTCGATGAAAATCAGCCAGGAAGTGCGCGATGCGGCGCGCGGCGCCAACGACACGCTATCGTCGGAACAGATACGTGCGGCCATGGCAAAAAAGTCGGACGAGTTCCGCGATCACGGTTCGGAAATCTACCTTCCCAAATCGGCTGCGGAATAAGTTCCCCGCATTCCGTTTTCAGGGTGGAAAGAGGCCCGGAGCAATCCGGGCCTTTTCTGTCTGCGGTGTAATGTGATCTGGGCGTAAAGCATCACGTATCAAGAGCAATGAAAGCGCGTGACAAATAGTTGAGTCGCACAACGAACATTCCTTGTGAGATTCTGATACGCGTTCCTGGGGTTGTATCCGTTGAGAAAAAACCCATTTATGATAGGTTAAACGAGTGAGGGGCTTGAAGGAGAGAATGGTTATGCATAGGAAAACTGTGCTTGCCGCTGCTGTTTTCGCGTCCGCGCTGACAGCCTTGCCGGCATTGGCCGCGGACGATGTATGTCTGCGCCTCAATGACGTTCGCGGTACTGAAGTCGTCGATAATCAGACATTGCTTCTAACGGATCGTCAGGACAACGAATACACCGTTCGAATGACGGGTGCGTGCGTCGGTCTCCATACGGCTGGACAGAATCTGACGTTCCGGCCGCTTTCGGAGTTGAGCTGTCTGCGCCAGGGCGACACGGTGGGCTACAGCCTGCCGGGCGAGCCGCTCCCGACGCAAGTCCATGGTCAGACCCAGCAGAGTACCTGCTTTATCGGCAGCATCTCCGCGGGGGCGCAGGCCTAAAGCGGCGGTTCTCACGGGCGGCACGACCGAAGTAAGCGTTCCGTTCCCCGGCCGGGCACCTCCCGCGCCGGGGAACTTCTTTTTTGGGCACGCGCTCAAAGTCCTGCCCCCGCAGTGGATGAGCGCTTTGTCCCCACGAATTCCCCGGGCGGTTGCGCAAGGCATGGGCTAGGGTCCGCCTGAGGAAGCAGGTTCTGGGGGGATAAGTTTTGAGAGGGTATTTCGCGGTCGGCGTCGACCGGGTTTCGAAAGCAATGAATCTCGGCAATCTTCTCCGCATCGCCCATGCATTCGACGCCAGCTTCTTCTTTACCGTAGATCTGAAGGTCCGGCTTTCCGACGCCGCCTCGGATACGTCCGACGCCTCCGGCCACCTGCCTCTATACCAGTTTGGAACAGCCGAAGACCTCCGGCTCCCCCTGGGTTGCCAATTGGTCGGGGTGGAAATCACCGACGACGCGGTTGACTTGCCTAGCTTTCGCCACCCCATGCGCGCGGCCTATGTCTTTGGCGCCGAGCGCCTGTCGCTTTCGGAGGGCGTACTGGCGCGCTGCCATCATGTGGTGAAAATCCCGACGCGCTTCTCGATCAATGTGGGGATGGCGGGCGCGATCGTGATGTATGACCGGGTGCTGACTTTGGGGAATTTTCCGGTGCGTCCGACAAGGCCGGGCGGCCCCAAAGAACGCATTCCACCGCAAACGAAATGGGGCGCGCCGATTATGCGCGGACTATCCGGAAAAAGCAGATAACATCGCGCCAAGCCGGAACGAGCGCTTCAAAATTTCACCCAAATCATGCTTTAAGCATAGATGGGTCAGGGCGGGCGCTCTTAAGGAAGGAATTTGGGATGCAGTTTCCATGCTGGCGTCGGATGGCTTTGGCGGCCTTCCTGCTGATACCGGCAAATGTGCAGGCGGCCGAGCCCACAGGCGCGGAACTCGCTGGTACGTTCCGTGACTGGTTCGTCTACAAAGCGGGCGAAGGCGATAGCCTGGTCTGCTACGCTCTCTCTCAGCCGCGCAGTTCCGATCCGGCCAATGCGCAACGCGGCGAGATCGCTTTTCTCGTTTCGTCCTGGCCGGGATCCAACAAGCGAAACGAACCCTCAATCGTTCCGGGCTACCCCTATAGCGAAGACGCCACGGTTCGCGTTCAGGTCGGCGGTGAGCAATTTGCTTTCGGCCTGGTCCGCAATGAAGGCGATGAAGGCGGTGCGTGGATGGAAGATGCTTCGCAGGAAGCCCGTCTGATCACGGCGATGAAAGAAGGCGCGAATATGGTCGTGACCGGCACTTCGGCGCGTGGAACGCTAACCCGCGATACCTATTCGCTCGCCGGCATCAGTGCCGCGCTCGAGAGCGTCGAACAGGGATGCAATTGATCCCGATGTTGCGATGAGTACCCTGACGCCTCTGGTCGGCCTCAGCCCGGAAGAACTTGGGGCGGCGCTCGAGGGGATCGGCGTGGCGCCGAAGCAGGCATCCATGCGCGTGCGCCAATTGTGGAATTGGGTCTATGTACATGGTGCGAAGGATTTCGCAGGGATGAGCAATCTCGCGCGCGATTTCCGTGAAAGCGCCGCCGCCCATTTCTCGCTGATGCGGCCTGAAATCGTGACCGAGCAGATTTCCGAGGACGGCACGCGCAAATGGTTATTGCGCACGGCGCCCGGGATTGAATTCGAAACCGTTTATATTCCGGAAGAAGACCGCGGAACGCTCTGCGTTTCGAGCCAGGTCGGTTGCACGCTGACCTGCCGTTTCTGTCACACCGGCACGCAAAAGCTTGTGCGAAATCTGACGCCGTTCGAAATCGTGGGCCAGATCATGGTCGCGCGTGACGCACTGAACGATTGGCCATCCACCGCCGAAAACCGCCGCATCACCAATGTGGTGATGATGGGCATGGGCGAGCCTTTGTATAATTTCGACAATGTCAAAGCCGCGCTCGCGATTGTTGCGGATGGCGATGGCTTGGCGTTGTCGCGCCGGAGAATCACTCTTTCGACGGCGGGCGTCGTGCCGATGATCGAGCGCGCGGGCGCCGAGATCGGTTCAATGCTGGCGATTTCCCTCCATGCTGCGCGCGACGAAGTGCGCGACGTCATTGTGCCCATCAACAAGAAATACCCGATCAGGGAGTTGATGGCCGCCTGCCGGTCTTATCCCGGTCTGTCCAATGCGCGCCGCATTACGTTTGAGTATGTGATGCTGAAGGGCGTCAACGATTCCAACGCCGATGCGAAGGCGCTGGTGAAACTCATCGCGGGCATTCCCGCGAAGATCAATCTCATACCGTTCAATCCCTGGCCCGGCTCGCCCTACGAATGTTCGGACTGGGACCGGATTGAAGAATTCGCCGACATCGTCAATCGCGCCGGTTATGCCAGCCCCGTGCGCACCCCGCGCGGCCGGGACATCATGGCCGCCTGCGGCCAGCTGAAAAGCGAAAGCGTCAAGGAACGCGCTTCCGCACGCATGGCGGCGTTGCGCTCGGAAGAACTCTCCCGGATGCCGCATTAGGGGCAGGCGGGAAGGGGAGCGGCAAGCCGCTTCCGGCGAGCAGCCACTCCGTATTTGCGCGAATCCGCCCAATCCGTTAGACCCCGCTCCGGTTTCCGGGACGAGAACAATGGCGAAAAGCGGCGTTAAGAAAGTGGTGCTGGCCTATTCAGGCGGGCTCGACACATCGGTCATCCTGAAATGGCTGCAGACCGAATATGGCTGTGAGGTCGTAACCTTCACCGCCGATCTCGGGCAGGGCGAGGAATTGGCGCCCGCCCGCGCCAAGGCACAACTTCTCGGGATTAAGAACGAGAACATCTTCATTGAAGACCTTCGCGAGGAATTCGTCCGCGATTACGTCTTCCCGATGTTCCGGGCCAATGCGCTTTATGAGGGTGTCTATCTTCTCGGTACGTCCATTGCCCGCCCGCTGATCGCCAAAAAGCAGATTGAGATCGCCGAGAAGACCGGCGCCGATGCCGTGGCGCATGGCGCGACCGGCAAGGGCAATGATCAGGTCCGCTTTGAGCTGTCTTATTACGCGCTGAACCCCGATATCCGCATCATCGCGCCGTGGCGCGAATGGAGCCTGACGAGCCGCACGAAGCTGATCGAATTCGCCGAGCAGCACCAGATTCCCATCGCCAAGGACAAGCGCGGCGAAGCGCCGTTCTCGGTCGATGCCAATCTTCTGCATTCATCGTCGGAAGGTAAGGTTCTCGAGGACCCGGCCAATGAGCCCGACAGCATTGTTTATCAGCGCACAATGTCCCCTGAGGACGCGCCGGACAAGGCGACCATTATCGAGGTCGGGTTCGAAAAGGGCGATGCGGT
>CAIOYY010000064.1 GCA_903862715.1 uncultured Alphaproteobacteria bacterium | reverse complement strand
CTACCATTGAGCTACACCCGCCCACCTACAAAGCGTTTGGTGGGGGAGGTAGGACTCGAACCTACGAAGGCGAAGCCAGCGGATTTACAGTCCGCCCCCTTTGCCGCTCGGGACACTCCCCCGAAGTGAAACCCGACGGCCGACGGCAACATGGTCATCCGCTTACCCTTGGAATTCACTAAAGGTTTCAAACACTTGCCAGACGACGAGCCACCCGGCAAAAGCGGATTCGCCCCGGAAAACTCAAGAAGCGCGCATATTGAGCAATTGCGATGGGGTGTCAATACATGGTTGAACAAGAGCTTAGCGCTGGTGCCTTTTGGCACCGCACCCCCACCGTTCATAGAGACAGAAGCCTATCTTGGCCCCCAAAAAACACAAGTCCAGAGGCCCTCAGGGGCGCAACAGACGCGACACGCCTAAAGCCGATTCCATAGGCGGTTCGGGCGCCGCCGGGGCCACCAAAGGAGCCTTTTGGCTCTACGGGTTCCATGCGGCCCGGGCGGCTCTGGCGAATCCGGCCCGGATCATCCGAAAAGGAGTGCTGACCCCGAGGGCGGCTAGCGAGATCGGCCGCGATATGCGCCCCAACCTCCCGCTGGAGACAGCCGACCCGGAAGCAATCGCCAAGCTTTTGCCTTTCGGGTCCGTCCATCAGGGAATCGCCCTCCTCTGCGAGCCTCTACCGGAGCGCGATCTGGAGGAAACCCTGTCGCGCCTCCCCCCCGGAAAACGGCTGGTCGCCGTCCTCGACCAGATCACCGACCCCCATAATGAAGGCGCCATCCTGCGCTCGGCCGCCGCCTTCGGGGTTTCTGCTGTGGTGGTGCAGGACCGTCATGCCCCGCCCGAAAGCGGTGCGCTCGCCAAGGCGGCCTCGGGCGCACTCGACATCGTGCCGCGCATCGCGGTGGTGAACATCGCGCGCACGCTCGACGATCTCGGCAAAATGGATTTCTGGCGCATTGCGCTGGCGGGCGACGCGAGTGCGCCTTTGCGCGAAGTCGCGCGCGAGGGCGACATCGCCATTGTGCTTGGCGCCGAAGGTACTGGTGTTCGGCGTCTGGTGCGCGAGACCTGCGATGCGGGCGCGTTCATTCCAATGTCCGGCGCGATGGAAAGCCTGAACGTTTCCAATGCCGCCGCGATTGCGCTCTATGAACTCAGCGCCCTCGGCGGACGCCTGAAATAGCAAACATCTTTAAGACGCGCGGGGACGGGTCCGAGAAATGGAACTTTCCCGCAGCTCGGCCATTTACGCCTTGAAGAAATTACGAAAGGCGAAACAGATGCGTTCGATTTTGTTGTGGGCAATTGGCGTACCGATTCCGATCATCATCCTGATCTGGCTGCTGTTCTGAACTATCCCGACTTCCATGCCGTCGGCCGAAATACGCTTAGAAAATGGCCGAGGGTTCGCCACCGTAATTGTCGATGAAAATCAACACGCGATACCCATCGGATAATTGCAGTCCGCCTTCGTCGTTGCGTTCCAGCGTACCATCGCGCGAAAGCGTGCTGGTATGCTGGTCATACGCAAAGCCCGGCACCTTGCCGCGATAATTTTCCTTCACGAGATCGAACAGAATCGTCGCCGCATCCGGTGACAGGCGAACGCATCCGGCGCTGGATCGGTAGCCAAGATTTGCTACCTGGCGCTGCACGGTGCCGTGAATGGCAACGCCCGTCAGTCTTCTATGATCCATCCAATTGAAAAACATCGCATGCGGCATGGGCCCGTTCCATTGCGAGGAATGGTAATCCTCGAACATGCGGCGGGCATCGAATTGAAAATAACCGGCGGGTGTCGCGGTGGATACAAGCCGTCCCGACGGTGCGCGTTCGGTGGTTTCACGGCCCGTCGATACCGGCCACTGATGCAAAAGATGAAAGGCGCCGCTTTCCGACGAGCTTTCTTCCTTGGTGAAGACATACATCTGCTGCGCGAAGGGACCGCTATCGGCCTTGCTGACATAGATGAACAGATCAAAGCGCGCGAAATGATCGGCGGTCAGTTGCTGCTGCAGACGCGCCTCGACCTGCATCGTCGTCTGCCGCGCGCGAATGGGCGCGAAATAGGTCTCGGATATCTCGACATCGCGGCGCGGGCGGATGGACACGTCCGCGCTTTCCGGAACGGCATCCGCGACAATGATCTCCGCCGTGACATCGCCCATTGCCGCTTCGCCCTGCGGCGACAGCGAGGAGCGCAATTGCGGTTTAGTGACGGGGTCGGCGTTTTCGATGCCGGCGAAAGGATTTGGCGAATACCATTCGGCGAGCAGATTGCGCGGTCTTTCGCCCGTCCATTCGGTGATCTGCCCCGCGTAATTATCGGAGGCCCTGTTCGCCCAGCTCTGCATCCGCGTCGTCGCGTCGTCCGCCGCGATCGAAGCAATTTCGGGAAGATTTGTGAGAGTGGCGCCAATGGCGGGATGCGAAACGACATAAACCGCAGAGCCGAACACGCCGGCCACTACAGCATAGGCAACGCTTAAGGCGCTGAGGCTCGCGCGCATGCTTCCCGCATTCTCCGTTTGGCGCGGCGCCCTTGTTCGGAAGGCAAGGCACGCCGGTTAACAAATTCTTAACGGACGACTGGCGCGCTTCATACTCTCTGCGGCGAATTCCGCGAAAATAATTAGGAAAAACCGGTAAAAACCCGGCACGTATGGTTAATGCGTACGCGCCGGAAACCGGAACTTTCGGGAACCTGACTCAGTCGCGCGCGAATTTGCCGGATTTGGCAAAGCCCTTCGGCACCAGCCGCCCCGCCTGCGCCCGCTCGCCCCGCCATTCCTTCAATTCGGACGGCGTGAAGGTTCGGTTGTTCGCATCGCGAAGGCCTTCCTTCCAGGTGAAGATGGTCGCGTCGTTGAGGTTGCCGTCCTTATAGCGTTGCAGGCGCACGCCCTTGCCGCGTGCGAGTTCCGGCACTTCCGCCAGCGGGAAGATGAGAAGCTTGTGGTTCTCGCCTGTGGTCGCAACGCTGTCGCCATTCACAAAAATGCAGCACAGGGCTTCCTCGCCTGTCCCGACGCTCATGATGCGTTTGCCCGAACGCGTCATCGCCACCGCCTCGTCCTCAGATGTGACGAAGCCGTGGCCCGTGGTGGAGGCGAGCAGAAGTTTGCGGCCCTCGGTGTAGACGAACATCGCGACGATATCGGCTTCGGGCGGTAGCTCGATAAAGGTGCGGATCGCTTCGCCAAGGCCGCGCCCGCCCGGCAGTTTCGAACATTCGAGCGTGTAGAAACGGCCATCGGTGGCGAACAGCATCAATTTGTCGGTGGTCTGGGCGTGAATCCAGAAACGGGCGCGGTCGCCTTCCTTGTATTTTACGCCGGCATTCGATTCCTGATGGCCCTTCATCGTGCGCAGCCACAATTTCTGCGAACAGACGACCGTGACCGGTTCCTTTTCGATGAAGGCCTCTGGCGATACGTCCTCGTCGATATCCGGCGCCTTTGCGAATTGCGTGCGGCGCTTGCCGAGCTGGGTCTTGTTGCCGAATTTCTCGTCGAGCGATTTCAGATCCGCGATCATGTAATCCGACTGCATGCGCTCGGACGCGACGAGTTTTTTCAGCTCTTTCTGTTCTTTCGACAGCGCATCATGTTCGGAACGGATCTGGGTTTCTTCCAGACGGCGCAAGGACCTGAGGCGCATATTGAGCACGGCTTCGGCCTGACGCTCAGTGAGCTTGAACGCCTTGATGAGAACGGGTTTGGGCTCGTCCTCGGTGCGGATGATCCTGATCACCTTGTCGAGGTTCAGATAGACGGCGAGATAGCCTTCCAGCACTTCGAGACGGTCGGCGATTTTACCGAGACGGAAACGGCTTCGGCGGGCCAGCACCTCGCGGCGATGATCGATAAAGGCCGTCAGCGCTTCGCGTAAGGACATGACCTTCGGCGTGACGCCCTTGTCGAGGACGTTGAGGTTCAACGGAATGCGCGCTTCGAGATCGGTGAACCGGAACAATTGCTCCATCAGAAGTTCGGGCTCGATGGAGCGGTTCTTCGGCACCAGAACGACGCGGATATCCTCGGCGGATTCGTCGCGAATGTCTTCGAGCAGCGGCAATTTCTTTTCGTCCATCAGCGCCGCGATACGCTCTATCAGCTTCGCCTTCTGCACCTGAAAGGGCACCTGATCGACGACGATGTGGTAGCCGCCCTTCGGGGTTTCCTCGCGGAACCAGCGCGCGCGGACGCGGAACGAGCCGCGGCCCGTGCGATAGGCTTCGGCAATACTGTCGGGGTCGTCAATAATGATACCGCCGGTCGGAAAATCCGGGCCCTTCACCAGGCGGAACAAGGTTTTGTCCTGGATGTTCGGATTGCCGATCAGCGCGACCGCGGCCGCGCACAGCTCGCCAAGATTATGCGGCGGCACGGAGGTCGCCATCCCGACGGCGATACCGTTCGAGCCATTGGCGAGAAGATTGGGAATGGCGGCGGGAAGAACGATGGGTTCTTCGTCTTCGCCATCATAGGTCGCGCGAAAATCGACTGCGTCCTCGTCGAGACCATCGAGAAGGCTTTGCGCGATCGCGGTGAGGCGGCTTTCGGTATACCGCATCGCGGCCGGGTTATCCCCGTCGACATTGCCGAAATTGCCCTGGCCATCGACCAGCGGATAGCGCACGGCGAAATCCTGCGCGAGGCGCACCAGCGCGTCATAGACCGACTGGTCGCCATGCGGGTGAAATTTACCGATGACGTCGCCGACGACGCGGGCGCATTTCTTGAAGCCGGCTTCCGGGTTCAGACCCAGAATGCGCATGGCGTGCAGGAGGCGGCGGTGGACCGGCTTCAGCCCATCGCGCGCATCGGGCAGCGCGCGCGAGGTGATGGTCGACAGCGCATAAGCGAGATAGCGCTCCGACAGCGCCTTCGACAGCGGTTCCGGCCTGATGTCGTCCTTGATCGGTCCTTCACCCATTCCAATAACGCCTTCCAAGCCCAATATTCGGCCACCAGATTCCGCGGGCGACGGCCAATCCCATGTTCGGCCAGATATGCTTGTCGTCGATGGCCGAAACGTCAAAGTCCGGGATGACGCTCTTGACCGGCGGTATCTCGTCGCCCTCAAACACGAGTTCGCGCAATAGAGCCAGCGCATCCTCATAGTCAAATGCGGTGACGCCACATCCGCGTCTGAGCGGAGGTGCGACGGAACCATCAAACTCGAACCAGAAGCGGCGGAGTTTCATCCCCAGATGATTAAGCCGATTCGCTGGCGTTTCGGGATGAGGCTAGATCGGCGAGGCGGCGGCGCGGTTCCGGGATCGTTTTGCCGTGCGGCTCCAGCACCCAATGGTTGAGAAAATAGGCCGTGAGCTTCAGCGCGTCGGCAAGATCCGCCGGGCTGACCGGCGTACGGGTTTCCTCGAACAAAAAGGCGGGAAGCGGCAATAATTTGTCGCGGTACTCTTTACCCGCCTCGGCCGATACCGCGCGCCCAGATCGCGGCGAGACATAGATGAGATTCTCGGTCGTGCCGGTTCCGGCACACGTAGAGAGGTCGAGGCCGAAGCCGAGTTCTTCCAGGAGCGCCAGTTCCCAGCGGACGAAGGCCCTGCCCCATTCCTCGATCCCGTGCCCCGCCATGATCTCGAGAACATATTCACCATCCTCGAAGGCCGGGGTATGGGCCTCGCGTTCAGGAAGCACGGCCGAGGCCACCGCTGTGAACGCGTTCAACCCGATCAGCGCGGCACGGGTTTCGAACATGTCGCCGGCGCGAAGACGCACCGGTTCACAGGTGAAGGTGCCGAGATGTTCGGAGAGGCGCGCGCGCCATTGCACGCGCACCGTGTTGCCGGGCTGGAGCACCGCGCGGCGCTTCGACGAGGCGCCGCCACGGACCAGACCCAGATGGCGTCCGTGCTCGCGCGTCAATGCTTCGAGGATCGCGGAGGTCTCGCCATGCGCGCGCAGCGACAGGACGATGGCGTCGTCAGTCCAGTCCATGCGGCCCTGCGAGCGTCAAGACCATTACGCCGTATACGGAAGATGTCCCCAGACTTATCCACATACGAACAATCCGTGTACGAACCTTATCCCGACCTTGTGGATAAGTCGTCAAGTCATTGATCTTTCGGGAACTCTAATCCCCACTCGCGATAATGTTGCTGCTGCTCACCCCACCTTTCCGACACCTTGGTGTGGAGAAAAAGGTGAATGCGGCGGCCGAACATGTCCTCCATTTCGCGCCGCGCGGATTCGCCGATGACCTTGATCGTCTGACCGTTCTTGCCGATGACGATGCCCTTCTGGCCTTCGCGCTCAACATAGATCGTCTGATCGATCCGGGCCGAGCCGTCCTTCATTTCCTTCCAGGAGTCGGTGACGACGGTGGAGGCATAGGGAAGTTCGTCATGCAGCCGGAGGTAAAGCTTCTCGCGGGTGATCTCGGCGGCGAGGAGACGGGAGGGAATATCCGCAACCTGGTCTTCGGGATAGAGCCAGGGGCCCGGCGGCACGAGCGAGGCGCAATAGGCGGCGAGATCATCGACGCCCTCGCCCTTTAGAGCCGAGATCATGAAGATGCGTTCGAATACGCCGGTCGCATTCAACGCCTCGGCAACGGGAAGAAGCTGTGCGCGCGGCAGGCTGTCGGTCTTGTTGAGGACGAGCGCCGCCTTACGGCCCGCTTCTTTCAGACCGTCAATGATGCGGGCGGTGTCTTCGGCGGCCTTGCCGCTCGGCTTGTTGGCCTGATCGTCGGCATCGACAACGAGCAGCACGGCGTCAGCATCCGCCGCCCCGCTCCAGGCCGATTGCACCATGGCGCGGTCGAGCCGCCTTTTGGGCTCGAAGATGCCGGGCGTATCGACGAACACGATCTGGGCACTGCCTTTCATCGCAATGCCGCGCACCTGCATCCGGGTCGTCTGGACCTTCTGCGTGACGATGGAGACCTTCGCCCCCACCAGCGCATTCACCAGCGTCGACTTCCCGGCATTAGGTGCGCCGAGCACCGCGACGAAGCCGCAGCGCGTTTGTTCCGAACTCAATCCTATTCCTTCCATTCGCCAAGCCGGACGAGGAACCGCTTTGCCGCGTCCTGTTCCGCCTCGCGCTTTGTCGATCCGTGCCCTGTTTCGGGCCCAAGCCCCGGCACGCTGACTTCTACCGTAAAGGCCGGTGCATGATCCGGGCCGTCACGCCCCATCAATGTGTATACCGGCTGCACTTTTTTCTTCAGTATGCCGCTTTGCGTCCATTCCTGAAGCATCGTCTTGGCATCGCGCAATTCCGGCGCAAGGGTATCGAACGCATCGTCCCAATAACGCAGGATAAAGCCGCGCGCGGCCTCAAAGCCGCCATCGAGGTAAAGCGCGGCGATCACCGCCTCGCAGGCATTGGCCAGGATCGCCATTTTCCGCCGTCCGCCGCTCAGCATTTCGGACGGCGCCATCACGATATGAGGGCCGAGGCCAACCGCTTCGGCGGCTTTGGCGCAGGCCTCGCGTCGCACCAGCGCATTGAGGCGTACGGCAAGGCCGCCCTCATCGGTTCCCGGAAATTCGGCGAACAGGCGTTCCGCCACCACAAGACCGAGAATCCGGTCGCCGAGGAATTCCAGCCGCTCATTGGAATCCTCGCCAAGGCTCGCATGACGCAGCGCAAGGCGCAGTAATTCCTGATCCCGAAAGACATGGCCCAGCCGGGTTTCGAGCGCGCCCGGCGCCTCAGCGGACGAAACTGAAAAGTCGCTCATAGCGGATGGCCGTCGGCCATTTCCAAACTTCCCAGATCCGCGCGCTTCCATCGGTCGAAAAGAAAATGATCTGCGCCTTACCGACCAGATTCTCGCGCGGCACATAGCTGACATCGGCGCGGCTGTCGGCCGAATTATCGCGATTGTCGCCCATCATGAAATAATGGCCTTCGGGCACAATAAACACTTCAGTGTTGTCGAGCCTGCCGTCCGGCTCGCGGTCGAGCACTTCGTAGCTCACGCCATTGGGCAGCGTTTCGACATATTGCGGCACGGGATGTTCCATCCTGCCGAAGAATTCGACGAAATCCTCGGTCTCGACCTTCGGCACCGCCTGGTCATTGATATAGAGCGTACCGAACTTCATCTGAATCCGGTCGCCGGGGAGGCCGATCAGGCGCTTGATGTAGTCGGTTTTGTTATCGACCGGGTATTTGAACACGATCACGTCGCCGCGCTCGGGCTCGCTCGCCATGACCCTGCCCGAGAACGGAAGAATGCCGAATGGGAAGGAATGGCGGCTATAGCCATAGCTGAATTTCGAGACGAACAGATAATCGCCTTCAAGCAGCGTTGCCTCCATCGAAGCCGACGGAATGTTGAAGGGCTGGAACAACAGCGAGCGGATGACGCCCGCGATGAGAAGCGCATAGACGATCGTCTTGACGACCTCGCCCCAGCTTTCCTTCTTCACCGGCTTTTTCGCGGGAATGCCCTCGGCCGTCACGGAATCCGACATATGTGCTTGCCTGTCTGTCGTTCGGTCTTGTTCGGCCATATTCGTATTGCTCGATAAGGGGGGAAGAAGAAGCGCAGGAAAACCCCAGGGTCAAGGAAGCCGGGGGGTAATGGCTGATAATTGTCTTAACTCTGAGGCGGTTCGGCCACAGCGGTGATGATCACGATGGCCTGAGCTAAGGGATAGTCGTCGGTGATCGACAGCGAAATGTCGGCGCGCGTGCCTTTGGGGGTGATAAGCGCCAGCCGCCGCGCCGCGCCGCCTGTCAGCTTCAGCGTGGGCTGGCCGGACGGAAGATTGACCACACCCATGTCGCGCCAGAACACGCCTGCGTTGAGTCCGGTGCCGAGCGCCTTGGCGCAGGCTTCCTTGGCCGCGAATCTCTTGGCGTAGGATGCCGCGCGGTTCGCGCGCCTGTCAGACTTCGCCCGCTCGATATCGGTGAATATCCGCGAAATGAATTTGTCGCCGAATTTCTCCAGCGTCTGCTCTATGCGACGGATGTCGATGAGATCGTTGCCGAGACCGATGATCATGACCCAATCCTAGCCCGGTCCATGGTGGCGCGCATATGCCGGATGGCGGGGGCGAAGCCGATAAAAACCGATTCTCCAACGAGAAAATGCCCGATCTGAAGTTCCACGATCTCAGGGATCGCGGCCACGGCACCGACATTCTCATAGGTCAGGCCGTGTCCGGCATGGACTTCAAGACCAAGGCCCGCCGCGATTTTCGCGCCCGCGCGCAGATCGGCGAGAAGCAGCTGTGTGCGCGCCGCGTCACCTTCGAGCGTCGCGTCGCAATAGGTCCCTGTGTGAAGTTCGACATCAGGAACGTTCAACGCGGCCGACGCCTCGATTTGCCGCGGGTCCGGATCGATGAAGAGCGCCACGCGAATGCCCGCGCGTTTCAATTCATCGATCATAGGTGCCAGATGATTGTGCAGGCCCGCCACATCGAGGCCGCCTTCGGTCGTCACTTCCTGACGGCGTTCGGGAACAATGCAACAGGCGTAGGGCTTGAGACGCAACGCGATTGCGACCATCTCCGGCGTCGCCGCCATTTCAAGATTGACCGGAATGTCCGTCTCACGCGCCACGCTTTCGACATCGATATCGCGGATATGACGCCGGTCCTCGCGCAAATGCATGGTGATGATATCCGCGCCCGCTTCGCGCGCGAGCCGCGCGGCGCGCACGGGTTCGGGATAGGGGCTGCCGCGCGCGTTGCGCAAGGTCGCCACGTGATCGATGTTCACACCAAGGCGCAAGGGACGTTTCGGTTCGGGCGGCATCAGATCAGAACGCCCTGGGTGTCGCTGTCCGAAAGCACCACCCCACCCTGATTGTCGGTGTCGAGGCCGCGCACGCGTTCGACCATTTCGACGACGGAATCCACTTTTAGCGCGCGGATCAGATGTTCGAGGTGCTGGGTGTCGCGCACTTCGAGATCGATCTGCAATTCGAAATAAAGGGGGTTGCGGCTGGTGATCTTCAGATTCGAAATGTTCGCGCCATTGCGGCTGATGACATTCGCAATAGCAGCGAGAGAACCGGTCGCGTTCTGCACGCGCACCATGATGCGCGCCACCGAATAGGCGTTGTCGTCGCCGTGATCGCGCCAGCGCACATCGATCCAGTCGATCATGCTATCCTGGTGGCGGTCCAGGACTTCGCAATCGACCGTGTGAATGATGACGCCCTCGCCCGGCACCATCAGCCCCACAATGCGGTCGCCCGGAATCGGATGGCAACAGGCGCCGAGACGATACCCGATCCCCTCGGTAAGTCCGGCAATCGAAAGCGGGCGGCGCGTCGTATGACTCGGGCCGCCGCTGCGCTTCTTGGGATCATTACGCTTCAATTCCGGATAGACCGCTTCCAGCACCTCGTCGGCCCGCAAGGCGCCGCGCCCGACATCGGCGTAGACGTCGTCGGGTTTCGACAGGCGCAGTTTTTTCAAGACCCCGTCCACGGCCTTTTCGGTCAGCTCAAAGCCTTCATCGGTGAAGACCTTGTCCAGTATGCGCTTGCCAAGGCCGACATGCTGATCGCGCTGCGCATGACGCAGGAAGCGGCGAATTTCGGCACGCGCGCGGCCTGTGGCCACGAAGCGCTCCCAAAGCGGAGAGGGCGTTTGTTCCTTGGCGCGAATGATTTCGACCTGATCGCCGTTTTTAAGCGGCGTATGAAGCGGCGTATGAACGCCGTTGATCTTCGCGCCGACCGCCGTATTGCCGACATCGGAATGCACGAAGTACGCGAAGTCGATGGGCGTCGCCCCGCGCGGAAGCGCGATCAGCATGCCTTTCGGGGTGAAGCAGAAGACCTGGTCCTGATAGAGGTTGAGCTTCGAATGCTCGTAGAATTCTTCGGTGCTTTCACCGCGTTCGAGAAGATCGACCATGTCGCGCAGCCAGCCATAGGCTTTGAGCGCGTTGCGGTCGCGTTCTTCGACGTGTTCACGGTAGCGCCAGTGCGCGGCGACACCACGTTCGGCGATATCATGCATATCCATCGTGCGTATCTGCACTTCGACGCGCTGATTTTCGGGGCCTATCACGGTGGTGTGCAGCGAGCGATAATCGTTCGATTTTGGAAGGGAGATAAAATCCTTGAAGCGTTCCGGCACCATGCGCCAGGTGCGATGCAGAACACCCAACGCACGATAGCAATCTTCTTCCGAAGCGACGACGGCACGAAAACCGAACACGTCGGAGAGCTGCTCGAAATTGAGCTGTTTGTGTTTGAGCTTGCGCCAGATGGAATAGGGACGCTTCGCCCTGCCCGCGACCCAGGCTTCGATCCCCGCTTCGGCGAGCTTGCGTTTGATCTCGTCGGCGATGCGTTCGATGCGTTCCGATGACTGGGCGTCGAGATGTTCGAGACGGCGCACAATGGATTCGCGCGCTTCGGGGTCGAGTTCCGCAAAAGCGAGGTCTTCAAGTTCTTCGCGGATATTCTGCATGCCGATGCGGCCTGCGAGCGGCGCATAGATTTCGATGGTTTCGGTGGCGATACGCCGGCGCGTTCCTTCGCTTTTTACGTGAGAGAGCGTGCGCATATTGTGCAGGCGGTCGGCGAGCTTCACCAGAAGGACGCGAATGTCGTTCGACATCGCCAGCATCAATTTCCGGAAATTTTCCGCCTGCTTGGTGCGTTCGGAAAAAACCTCGAGCTGGGAAAGCTTGGTGACGCCATCGACCAGCCCGGCGATTTCCGCTCCGAACGCTTCGCGTACTTCCGGGATGGTGGTCTCGGTATCTTCGACCGTATCGTGCAGAAGGGCCGTGGCGATCGTCGCCGCATCCATCTTCAGATCGGTGAGGATGCCCGCGACTTCGAGGGGATGGGAAAAATACGGATCGCCCGAGGCGCGCTTTTGCGGGCCATGTGCGCGCATGGCGAATACATAGGCGCGATTCAGCACATTCTCGTCCGCCTGCGGGTCATAGCTTTTAACCCGCTCGACAAGTTCGGTCTGGCGCATAAGACGACGTTTGGAGCGTGTGATCATGACACGCTCCAAATGTAGGCCGCTAATGTGAAAAAACTACTCTTCGTAGTCGCCTGGCTCTTCCGGCTGCGGCTCGGCGCGGCGCTGTGCCTCGGATGTAAGGGCGCGCAGGAGTTCTTCCTCGGTGATCTGACGGTGCAGCATGTCGTCGGAGACAGTCTCCTCCATCGGCATATCGGCTTCCGGCTCGTCGACTTCGGCATGGCGCTGAAGGCTCTTGATGCAGTCTTCTTTGATATCTTCGGGCTTAAGTTCGCGGTCGGCGATTTCGCGCAGAGCAACAACCGGGTTTTTATCCCGGTCGCGGTCCACCAGCGGCTCGGCGCCGCCCGACAATTGGCGGGCACGGTGCGCCGACAAAAGCACCAGATCGAAACGGTTCGGAATCTTGTCGACACAATCTTCAACGGTTACGCGCGCCATCGCGGCTCCTATAACATGCAAAACCTAAGGAATCCCGGATACTAGTCCGGCCACCGCGCTGCATCAAGGGGTGGATTTCCCTATTCTTTCAAAGACTTCACATTGCCGCGCGGGTTCTCGGAGCCGGATTCCCTGTCTGGGCGTTATGTCGAGTGGGGGATGGACACCAGGCGGGAGCCAATATGAAGGTCGCCCTGAAATATGGAGAGCTGCTGGCGCCGGCGGAATTCCGGCGCATGGCAGACGAAATCGACGAGATCGCTGGCGTTCTGGAAAACGAGCGCAGCGAGCCCTCTCTCTCCGAAAGGCTCAAACAATTCGCCGAACAGCTGCGTCAGGACGCGGAAGCTGCCGCCCTGCGCAATCCTTCTGGTGGTCGGACGTTTAAGCCGGACACCCGGCGCCGGTAAGCCCTGTCAGGTAGCCTTCCGTCCGCATGAAACGAGCGAACTCTCGAGTCGGTCTATCGATCTTCGATTTCTTCCTGAGCCCCCTCCTGCGGGTCGTCCGGCGCCCCGTCATTCCCTTCTTCCTCCTCCGATTCTTCGCCTTCCTCCCATATGTCTTCCGCTGGACGCACAGGGGCGAAGGCCCATAGCAGCGCCACGATCCAGCCGATCGCCGTCCACCCCAGAAGAAGATTGACGGCAAAAATCCCGACGGTGGCATGATGTCCGCGTAAGCCAGCAAGGAAGGTCGGGAAAAAATAGACTGCAAGCAGAAACAGTAGAAAGAGTAGAAGCGCGATCTCGACCACTCGTTCCTCCTCCTACGCCGAGCAGATGCGGGTGGGGCACAGACCCGGCAATAGAACAGAAAAGCCACGTGCAACGCCAATTGTAGAACGGTTTTGGTCCTTCACGTAAAAATGTAGGGGGACACAGTCACACGCTTTGGTTGATTTGGGTTCTCGACGCGGTAAACTCGCGGAATAATAATAAGGGAGAATGATATGTCGGTTTCATCGCACGCCAGCGCAGGATTTGCCCTTGCGGGATTGGCAATGGCGGCACTCGTCGTGCCTGCATGGGCGCATCACTCGCACGCGAATTACGAGGCCGTCGACACCATTACGGTGACGGGGACCGTGACCGACTATCAATGGATCAATCCGCACACATGGATCTACATCACCGTCATGGGCGAAGACGGTGTACCGCAGGAATGGGCGCTGGAATCGGGCTCCACCGGGCAATTGACGCGACGCGGCTGGCATGCGGAGAGCATGAAGCCCGGTGACACCATTACCGCGCTCATCAAGCCCCTGAAAGACGGATCCTATGGCGGCGTGCTGGGGATCATTACGCTGGCGGACGGCACCGCGCTTTGCGATCCGTTCGGCGGCATCGAGCCCGAAGGCACGAACTGTATCCGACCGGAATAGTCCGCCGTATCGGCACTCAGTCTCCTTGCATCCACCCGGCCGTTAGTCCTCGGCCCTCTCCGTTGGCGTGACCAGGTCTGCCTCCGGTCCGAGCGCGTCGATCAACGCGTCGAGCGTGCGCCCACTCTCGGGGTGCCGCCAGCCGGGAGCGATATCGCGCAGGGGTAGCAGAACGAATCCGCGCGCCGCCATGCGGGGATGCGGCAGAACCGGCGGACCTTCCTGCACCAGACCGTCGAAATCGATGAGGTCAAGGTCGAGGGTGCGCGGCGCGTTTCTAATTTCCGGAACGCTGGAACGTGTCCTGCCGAAAGACGTTTCCACCGCGTGAAGCAGGTTCAGGAGCTCCATGGGGCTCAGCGTGCATTCAACAAGCGCCGCTGCATTTACAAAGGAGGGCTCTAAAGGGTTCGGCCAGGCAGGGGATTGGAAAAACCTCGAACAGGCTACGGGTGTGACCCCGGATTTTTCCAGGACGTGGAGCGCGGCACGCAAGGTGGCAGAAGGTGGGCCTGAAGATGAGGGCAGATTGGCGCCCAGCGCGATGACAATCATCCGGTTTTGTCCTTGCCTCGCATCATGAAAATACCGGTCATGAACAAAACCGCCCGGTCACGAGACACCCTGCATTCATTCTAGCCGTGGCCACATTTCAAGGGCTTTCGCCCGTGTAACGATATTGGAGACTATAATGCTTTTCTATCCGCAGGAAAAAATAGCCCTGTTTGTAGACGGCGCCAGTTTGTACAGCGCCTCCAAAGGGCTCCAATTCGACATCGACTATAAACGCCTGCTGGAATTGTTCGCGCGCAAAGGGCTTCTCGTCCGAGCCTTTTATTATACGGCGCTTGCGGAAGATCAGGAGTTCTCACCGTTACGCCCGCTCATCGACTGGCTGGACTACAATGGCTTCACTGTCGTGACGAAGCCCCTTAGGGAATATACCGATTCCCAAGGGCGGCGGCGCGTCAAAGGCAATATGGATGTCGAGCTCGCCATCGATGTCATGGAGATGGCCGAACAGATCGATCACATTGTGATCTTTTCCGGCGATGGCGATTTCCGCAAACTGGTCGAAGCGGTGCAGCGCAAGGGAAAGCGCGTCAGCGTCTGTTCCACGATGCGCACGCAGCCGCCGCTGGTCTCCGACGAATTGCGCCGTCAGGCCGACAATTTTATTGAACTGGAAGAATTGAAGGGCGCCATCATGCGCGACGGAGGACACAAGGACGCCGCTCACAGGCAGGTTGCCGGGGCGAACTCCGAACCCATCGGGGTAAGAATCCAGTAGGCTCATGCGCGGCGCCCTGCGGCAGTAGGTGTTCGCGCGACATCGGCGGGAAGCATGGTAGGTTTGCGCCATGAGCCCTTCCCATCAGCCGCCCGGCGATTGCCCCCTCTGTCCGCGCCTTGCCGAATTTCGGAAAACCAATCGTCAAACCTATCCGGATTATTTTAACGATCCGGTTCCGAGCTTTGGTTCGCTTGATGCGAAACTGCTGATTGTCGGCCTCGCGCCGGGACTTCACGGCGCCAACCGAACCGGACGTCCCTTCACCGGCGACTACGCGGGCGACCTCCTCTATGCCACTTTGAGACAGCAGGGACTGGCGCAAGGCGTTTACGACCGCAATGGCAAAGATGATTTCGCCTTGAAAGGCGTTCGCATAACCAACGCCGTGCGTTGCGTCCCGCCGCAAAACAAGCCGCTTCCTGCAGAAATTCAGACATGCCGCACCTTTCTTGAAAGAGAAATCGGAAGCATGCGCGGCATTCGCGTGATCCTCAGTCTCGGACAGATAGCCCATTTTAGCACCATTGCTGCGCTGGGTGTTCGCCGGAAGGAACACCCCTTCATTCATGGGGCGCATGGAAAAGCCGGACATCTGCTGCTTTTTTCGAGCTATCACTGCTCCCGTTACAACACCAACACCGGTGTGCTGACGCCAGCCATGTTTGCTTCTGTCGTGCTGGATGCAAAACGCGCCGCCGGTCTCGAATAATCCACGAGCACAAAATCATCCAACGGTACAATTTGTCCTATGGATATGGGGTTTTCGGGATGTAGTCTCCCCCGCTTGTGAACGTCGCGCATTGTTGCGGCTCGTCGCGCCAGAATGACGAACTTCGTGGACCCATCCGCGAAACGTCGCACGTCAACTAAGTAGTGTTACGAATATGCGCTGCGTCACAGCCATATTCCAATATTAGACTGGTTGAGGGGGACTGATGCTGTTACCTGAAAGTATTGAACTCGGAAAACTATCGAACGATGGCGTTCGCGAGCGCGAAAATCTTCTCGCGCTGCGCGCATTCTGGGAAAGCAAAAAAACGCCCAGGGGCCTTCCATCGAAAGCGGACTTTCCTCCTCAGGAACTGAAGCAATGGCTGGGGCACATTCTGCTGGTCGATGTCGATCTCGCGAATGTCCGCTTCCGCATAAGACTTATGGGCGTCGACCTCGTGCATTATGCGGGCGCGAATTATACCGGCCGCTGGATCGACGAATGTTTCACCGGCGAAAAACTCGAAATGGTTCTGAAACCTTACCTCGCATGTATTGCCTCCAAATCGCCGACCTATGATTGCAGGCTGCACGCGACCAAGGCATCGCGCCGCTCGGTGCTGCACCGGCAATATCTTCCCTGCGCCCAGGATGGGGTGAATATCGATACGATTCTCGGCTGCGCCTATGTGGTGGAAGGCCAGATCGATACGAACGCCTGAAATCGCGTTTATGTTCCGCGCGGAAGATCGAACAGGCCAGGTGGCAGCGTATCGAAATAGGCAAGGACTTCGTCCGTCTTCACGACATCGGCGTATTTGGCATTGAGATCGCAGAACGTCATGGCGTGGCTGGCCTGACTGCGGTCGAAACAGCCCTCCTCCACCATCGCCACGCGATAATTGTGACTGAACGCGTCGACACAGGTCGCGCGTACGCAGCCGGATGTGGTGCCGCCGGTCACGATGATGGAATCGGCGCCCAGCAGCGTCAGGTAACTCGCCATCGGCGTGCCGAAAAAGCCCGACGGCTTTTGCTTCACGACGACCAAATCTTTCGGTTGCGGCGCGATGACATCGACGATTTCATAACCGTCGCGATTGCTTGCCTGTTGCGCGGGCCGCGATTTCTTCCAGCTCCACGCGCCACGATCCCAGCCATCGGAACGTTTGGCATTGGTCGTGTAGATGACCGGTAGGCCCTTCGCGCGGGCCTTATCGATAAGCCGCTTGATATGCGCGATGGCGGCCCAAGCTTCCTCGCCCGATGAGCTCGGCCAAGTTTTAATAGAATCGAGAATGGGTTCAGGTTTTTCGCCGGTGAACGCCCAGCTGACATCGATGACGACAAGCGCCGGGCGTTTGCCGAACCCTGCGCGCGCGCCATAGCCCGCCGACGCAAAAACCTGCTTGTCGCGTTCGGTCAGAAACTGGTTCCAGATCGGTTCGGCCATGCGTGCTAACTCCCCTTAGCTGTAGCGGTCTTCTTTCCACGGATCGCCTTCATTGTGATAGCCGCGGATTTCCCAGAATCCCGGTTCGTCCTCGGCGCGGAATTCGATCCGCGTGACCCATTTCGGGCTTTTCCAGAAATACCATTGCGGAATGATCACGCGGACGGGGCCCCCATGTTCGCGCGAGATGGGCGCGCCCTCCCAGGAATGGGCCAGAAGCACATCGGGCACCTCGAACACGTCGCGTTTTACGTTGGTCGTGTAGCCGTCATAGGAATGGAAGATGACGTGACGCGCTTCCGGCTTCGGCTTCGCAAGCTCCAGAATGCGGCGCGCGGAGACGCCCTTCCAGTGATTGTCGTAGCGGCTCCACTGCGTGACGCAGTGGATGTCAGACAGAAAATCTTCCTGCGGCTGTGCGTGAAAATCGGCAAGCGTCCAGACGATCCTGTTCTCGACGAGACCGGCAATTTGGAGCCGCCAGTTCTCGGGCTTCACATCGGGCTGCACGCCGAGATCGAGCACCGGCCAGTTCTTCACTTCCTTCTGCCCGGGCGGCAGACGATTGCGATGGGCCAGATCCGGCATGCCGGTGAGAAGGCGGCCTTCGCGCGCCCATTCTTCCTTGGAATGGATGAGCTTGTCTTTGATCTGGCCGATGAGGCCCGGTTTTTCCGGCGTGTCGTTCATCGGGAATAGTCTAGCGATCCATAGAGCAACCGCCAACTGCGGGCCGGACCGGAACCGCTCAGCCCTTGCCGCGCAGCAGGCGGCCCTTCTGGCGTTCCCAGTCGCGCGTCTTTTCGGTCTCGCGCTTGTCGTGGAGCTTCTTGCCGCGCGCGATGCCGATCTCCACCTTCGCGATACCGCGCGGATTGAAATAGACCCGCAGCGGAATGAGCGTCATGCCCTGACGTTGTATGGCGACCGCGAACTTGTTCGCCTCTGCTTTGCGCACGAGAAGCTTACGCGGACGGCGCGGCTCGTGATTGAAGCGGTTCGCCATCAGATATTCAGGGATATAGGAATTGATCAGCCAGACTTCGCCGTCCTTCACCATGGCGTAGGATTCCGCGATCGTCGCCTTACCGCCCCGAAGCGCCTTCACCTCGCTGCCGGCAAGCATGATTCCGGCCTCGAATTCGGATTCGATGGCGTAGGAGAAACGCGCCTTGCGGTTATCGGCGACAACCTTCTTCGCCGGATCGGCCTTCTTCGCCATGTCCTATCCGTTCAACAGACCGGCTCTCGCCATGGCGTCGCGGATGATCACGCGGGCCGCCTCACTGGCGGGGACGAGAGGCAGACGAACCTCGTCGCGGCAGATACCGAGAAGAGAGGCGCCGTATTTCGCAGGCGCCGGATTGGCCTCGACGAACATCGCGTCATGCAGCGGCATTAAAAGGTCCTGATATGCGAGGGCCTTCTTAAAATCGCCCGCCAGGCAAGCGTTCTGAAATTCGGCGCAAAGGCGCGGGGCGACGTTTGACGTCACGGAAATACAACCACGCCCGCCATGGGCGTTGTAGCCGAGCGCGGTTCCGTCCTCACCCGAAAGCGGGATGAAGTCTTTCGGAAGCGCGCCGCGCTCGCGGCTGGCGCGCAATAGATTGGCGGTCGCGTCCTTCACTCCGACAATATTGGGATGGGCCGCCAGTTTTACCATCACATCGATGGAAATCTCGACCACGCTGCGGCCGGGAATATTGTAGATGATAACCGGGATATCGACCGTGTCTGCGATGGTCGCGAAATGGCGGTAGAGCCCTTCCTGCGTCGGCTTGTTGTAATAGGGCACAACCGACAGAACAGCATCGGCGCCGACGGACTTCGCGTGGCGGGTGAAATCGATCGCCTCCGAGGTGGCATTAGAACCAGCGCCCGCGATGACCGGCACCCTGCCCTTCGCCGCTTCCACGCAGAGTTCCACCACGCGCATATGTTCAGCATGGCTCAGTGTCGGCGATTCGCCGGTGGTACCTACCGGCACGAGACCATGGGTGCCTTCGGTGATCTGCCATTCGACGAGGCGGCAGAATGCGCCCTCGTCCACCGCTCCGTCCTTCATGGGCGTGATAAGCGCGGTGATGGAACCTTTGATGCGGTCGTATAAACCCGCCATGACCCGTCTCGTTTCGATTTTCGCGCCGGACCTTAGCGTCCCGCCCTGAGGTGCGCAAAGTTGAACGGATAATAGTCACAAGCCCGTCGATCCGGTGGCCAGCCTCCGGCACAGCGGCTATTCTGATTCTGTGTTGCACCCGCGCCTTCCGGGGATGCCGAAAACAGGTTGTTTGCCATGCGCCGGAACTACCCCTTCGCCGTGAGGAATCTCTTTCTTGCCTCCACGGCATTGGGACTTCTCGCCACGTCTCTTTTCGATCCGCGGCTGGCCCAGGCCGCCGATGGCGCGCTCCCTCCCGGCACGATGGCGCCCGTCGCCAGCGCCGGCGATCCGGGCGCCCCCGCCAATGCGCCGGGCCCGGGGGCGCGTGTTCTCAGCGCCACCGATCAGGTGGTGCTGGAAGAGGCCCACCGCGCTGCCGACCGCAAGGACTGGAGTACAGCGCGTAGTTTCGCTTCACGCGCATCCGATCAGGTCGCGGCACGCGTCATCGAATGGCGCTATCTGCTCGACGAGAACAGCGGCGCGAGCTTCGCGGATCTCTCCACCTTCCTGAACCGTTTTCCGGATTGGCCGTCGCGCGACCGTCTGTTGACCCGCGCCGAGGGCAAGATGCCGGCGACCATGACGCCCGGAGAGGTGACGAGTTGGTTCGGCACGCGCGACCCCGTCACTGCGGCGGGCGCCTTGCGTCTCGGCGAAGCGCTGATCGCCTCCGGACGCCGCGACGAAGGCGCAGAAATCATACGTGACGCCTGGATCGAGAATACGTTCGAGACCGCCAAGGAAAACGAAATCCTCAGAACCTATGGCGATGTCCTGCGTCCCGACGACCAGCGCGCGCGGCTGATCGAACTTCTGGCGGACAACGACATCAACGACGCGCAGCGCCAGATCGGACGCGTCGATGCCGACGCGAGACGAATCGCAGAGGCGCGCATCACACTGAAATCGACACCGGGCGCGGCCTCAAGTCTTCCGGCCTCGCTCGGCGCAACGCTGCAGAACGACCCCTGGCTGATCTACGATCAGGCGCGGGCGTTTCGCCGCAATGGCAATGATTCAGAGGCCTGGGCGGCGATGCAGCGCGCACAAAGTCCCCTTCCGAACCCCGACAGCTGGTGGCAGGAACGCCATATCATGGCGCGCGACGCGCTGAAGGTGAACGCCTATGACGTGTCGTACCAGATCGTTTCGCAGCACAGCATGGAATCGGGCGGCGGCTTCGCCGATGCCGAATTCCTTGCGGGCTGGATCGCGCTGCGCCACCGCAACGATCCGGAAGCCGCCCTCGCGCATTTCCAGACACTCGCCGGCGGCGTGTCGTTCCCGATCAGCCGCGCCCGTGCGTATTACTGGATGGGCCGCGCACAGGAAGAACTGGGGCGCGTCGAGGACGCCCGCGCGAGCTATGAGCGCGCGGGCTCGGACGCCACCACCTATTATGGACAGTTGGCGCTGACGCGTCTGTCGCCCGCGCCGGAACTGGTGCTCGGCGCCGACATGCCCGCGCCCGACCGGCGGCTCGACAATGACGAGCGCGTGCATGCCATGCAGGCGCTACTCGACGTCAAACGACCTTATATCGTTCGCACCTTCGCGCTGCATCTTGCCAATGAAGAACGCAGCCCCGGACGCCTGCGGTACGTCGCTGATTTCCTGAACGCCGCGAATGACCGCGTCACCGCACTCCGGGTCGCCAAGCTCGCCAGCTACAACGATGTGATGCTGCTGCCCTATCTCGATCCCATTCTGCCCATCCCCCAGGGCGCGCGCCGGCCGGATGTCGAACCAGCGCTGATCCTCGGTCTTGCCCGGCAGGAAAGCGAATTCGATGCCGAAGCCACCAGCACCGCGGGCGCGCGTGGTCTGATGCAATTGATGCCCGCGACCGCCCGCCAGACGGCGCGCAATCTCGGCGTCGCCTACCGCGAGAGCGGCCTCGGAGAGCCCGATTACAATATGCAGCTGGGCTCGGCGCATCTTTCCGAGCTGCTCGCGCGCTGGAGCGGCTCCTATGTGCTCACGATCGCCGCCTATAATGCGGGCTCGGGCAATGTGTCCAACTGGGTCGAGACCTATGGCGATCCACGCACGCCCGCGATCGACGTCATCGACTGGATCGAACTTATCCCCTTCGGCGAAACGCGCAATTATGTGCAGCGGGTGCTGGAGAATATTCAGGTCTACCGCGCGCGCCTTGCGGGGGGCAGGGAGAATTTGACCATCCTCGCCGACCTCGCCCGCTCCGGCGCGCCAATTCACAATGTGCCACTGCCTCAGCCCGCGCCGCGGCTCTGAGCGAGAAGGCCCTCACGTAAAAGGCCAAGTGGCGCGTCATGGATTTTCTGAAGGCCCTGCAAAAATTATTCTTCGGCGCCCCCTTGCCCGTGCCCGCGGAGGAGCACGAGCCGGGTTTCGACGAACGCTATTACGCGGCGTCCGACGGGCTGGAGCTTTATTACCGCGATTATCCTTGCGCCTCCGAATACACGCCGGTCCTGTGCATTCCGGGCCTGACGCGCAACGCGCGTGATTTCGAATTCATCGCCGCACATATCGCCCAAACGCGCCGCGTGCTGGTCGCCGATCTGCGCGGGCGGGGCAAGTCCGCCTATACGAAAGACCACCGCCATTACTCGGTGGCGGTGGAAGCCGCCGATATGATGCGGCTTCTGGACGATGCAGGCTTGAGCCGGGTGATCGTTCTCGGCACCTCGCGCGGCGGGATTGTCGCCATGGCTATGGCGGCGACGCGCCGGGGCGTATTGCAGGGCGCGATCCTGAACGATATCGGCGGCGAGATAGAGGCGCGCGGTCTTGCCCGCATTCTGGAATTCATCGGCCGCGAACCGCCCATACCGGACTGGAACGTGGCGGCGGCGGGTTTGCAGCGGGCCTATGCGGCAGCCTTCCCTAATGTAAGCGATCGTCAGTGGATGGCGTTTGCGCGGGCGATCTATCGTGAACAAGAGGGGAAAATCGTCCCCGATTACGATCCGCGGCTGGGAGACGCGATGCGCGAAAGCAGTGCGAGCGTGAAAGCGAACGGACCGAACCTGTCGCTGTGGCCGCTTTTCTCGGCGCTCGGCCCCGTTCCAACCCTGGTGCTCCGCGGCGCTCATTCCGATCTATTGTCGGCGGCGACCGTCACGCGCATGGCGACGCTCAAATCCGATTTTGTGAGCGTCACCATCCCCGACCGGGGTCATGTGCCGTTTCTCGACGAGCCCGAAGCGGTCGCGGCTATCGACACGTTTCTTGCCCGCGGCCGGTTGAGCTGACCGGTGACACTACGGTCACGAAAGCAAACCGGCCTAGCTGGTGCGCAGCCACTCGCGCGCCTGACGCTGGGCCTCGGCGATCTGATCGGCGCTCATCTCCTCGGAGATCTGTGCACGCCAGCTGCGCGCCTCGAACACGCCCTTCAGCGCCGCGAGGTTGAACCATTTATGCGCGGCGACATAGTCGACACACACGGCATGGCCGGTCGAATAGGCCAAACCCAGATTGTAAAGTGCATCCACGCGGCCATTGCGGGCCTCATGCTCGAACTGTGTGACTGCGTCGAAATCAATAACGGCCATTTTAATCCCCCACACCTAACCGCCTTCGCGGTATCCAGAAAGTCTCAGGCCGTTTCGCGAAAGTGCTTTCACGGCCTCTCTTTGGGAGGATCATCCGGGGAATTTGGCTAAGACCAAGTTAACGATGAAATTCAGCCTTCGTTAACGAATGCATCCCGAAACGGGACGTTCGGGATGCAAATAACCCCCGTAAACAAAGGACTATTTGCGCGCTTTCTGACCGAAAAGTATTTTGTGCGCTGCGAGGTCTTTACCAAGATCATAATCGGGTTCTCGCAAATCTTCACCAACTTTGCCCCCCCGCATGACGCCCGGACGCGCGCCAACGCGCGACAGCCAGGCTCTCACATGAGGAAAGGCTTCGATGTCGAGACCGCGTTTTTCGTAGCCGCGCGCCCAGGGCCAGGCGGCCATATCGGCGATGGAATAGAGCCCGGCAAGGAAGTCGCGGTCGGCAAGGCGCTTGTCCATCACGCCATACAGACGGTCGGCTTCGTTCATGAAGCGCTCAATCGCATAGGGCACTTTCGTCTGCGAATAGTTCCGGAAGTGATGCACCTGCCCCAATGTTGGTCCGAGATGGGCCATCTGCCAGAACAGCCACTGATCGACTTCAATGCCGGCACGACCAGAGGGATAAAACTTGCCCGTCTTGCGTCCGAGATATTGGAGGATGGCCCCGGACTCGAAGATCGACACCGGCTTGCCGCCCGGACCGTCGGGATCGACGATGGCGGGCATGCGGTTGTTGGGGGAGATGGCGAGGAATTCGGGTTTGAACTGATCGCCCTTGTTGATGTTGACCGGGTGCAGTTCGTAGGGGAGGCGGCACTCCTCCAGCATGATGCTGATCTTGAGCCCGTTTGGGGTCGGCCAGAAATGGAGCGCAATGGGCTTCTGCGTTCCCTTACGGGCCGAGACAGAGGCGACGGCTTTCTTTTTCGGTTGCTTGGGGCCCGTCTTCGCCATCGCAGTCGCCTTCTTGCCGGCGGACGTCCAAATGAAAACGCCGCGCTAGGCAAACCTAGGCGGCGACGGCAGAAACTTCCAGACTTTTCAGTGAGATACCTGTTTCCGAGGCAAGCAGGCCGCGGCCCTCGTGATCCGAGAAACCGCGGCCTATGCCTAAGCTACCACGCGAATTACATCGCCGGAGCTGCCGCCGGGGCGGCTTTCTTAGCCTTGCGCTTGGCGGTCTTCTTCTTCGCCTTACGCTTCGTGGCCTTTTTCGCGACCTTCTTCTTCGCGACTTTCTTCTTGGCTACTTTCTTTTTCGCGACTTTTTTCTTCGCGACTTTCTTCTTCGCTACTTTCTTTTTCGCCTTCTTGGTCTTCTTCGCGGGCTTCTTTGCAGTAGCCTTACGGACCGTGGCGGGCTTCTTCTTCGCAGCGCCGCGCTTCTTCGCGGGCTTCTTCTTTGCAGTCATCGGCATGGAAACAACTCCCTCTTACAAATTCGGGTCGCACAATACGTACGCCCCAAAACGACAAGAATATGAAGAAGTTAGGGGAATAAATGCAATACCGGGGCGAATCACGCCGGACAGCGAAAACCCGCTACCCTCATGAAACCCTGTATTTTATTGATGTTTAAGCGTTCGTCTGTGTACGGATCGAAATTTCTGTCAAGGCCTTGACACCGAGGGCGAAAAGCCAAAACGGACAAAACATGACGAATCACCCCTCGTCGGGCAGGTCCAAACGGCGCTTGAGAATCGCGTTCACGGCCTGCGGATTCGCCTTACCGCCGGTCGACTTCATGACCTGTCCGACGAACCAGGCAGCGAGTTTCGGTTTCGCTTTCACCTCTTCGACCTTCTGCGGGTTGGCGGCGATCACGGCGTCGACGGCCG
>CAIOYY010000063.1 GCA_903862715.1 uncultured Alphaproteobacteria bacterium | reverse complement strand
TTTTTCGACCTTTCGCGGCACGATGCCCCACCGCCAGCGACGCCTCGCGCGGAGTAGACGGATGAGCCGGACGACCTCGCTTGCCGCCGTAATGACGGCGCCGAAAACGACAGAGCTGCGCGAGATTCCGATTCCGGATCTGCCGCCCGATGGCGGACTCCTGCGCGTGCTGGCCAATGGAGTTTGCGGCAGCGATGTCGGCAAATACGGCAACCCGAAATTTGCGCCCAGCATTCTCGGTCACGAGATTGTGGGCGTGGTCGAAAAACTCGGCGACGCGGCGCGCGCGCGCTGGGGCGTAACGGAAGGCGACTATGTGGCGCTGGAAGAATATCTCGCCTGCGGCCATTGCGATTTCTGCCGCACCGGGGAGTACCGCTCCTGTTTCGAGACCGACGCGCAGATGGCGGGCTCGATCCGCTACGGCTCGACGCCGCTGACCGTCTCGCCCGCGCTTTATGGCGGGCAAAGCCAATATCTGTATCTGCACCCGCGCACCATTCTGCATCGCGTTCCCGAAGGCGTCGCGCCCCATATCGCAGCCATGGCACTGCCCATCGGCAATGGTTTCCAGTGGACCTATCTGGACGGCAAGACGGGACCGGGAAAAACGGTCGTCATCATAGGCCCGGGCCAGCAGGGCTTTGGCTGCGTCGTCGCTGCGGCGGCCTCGGGCGCGGAGCATGTCGTGATCGCGGGTCTGTCGCGGCACAAGGAACGCTTTGAAATTGCGAAAAAGCTCGGCGCAACCCACGCGCTGCTGCTCGACGAGGGCGATCCGCGCGAAGAGATAAGGAAGCTGACCGATGGCCGCATGGCCGACCTCGTGCTGGAGGTTTCCGGGGGCGGTCCCGAGATAATAAATGCGGGACTGATGCTGGTGAAAAAACGCGGCACCATGTTATGCACGGCGTATAAGAAAGCCCCGGTTCCGTTGAACCTGGACCGCGTCATCCAATATCAGGTGAATTTGCGCGGGACGCGCGGCCATTCCTATCACGCGGTGGAACTGGCGTTACGCACGATGAAGGCGGGAAAGTTTCCGCTGGGATTGATTTCGACGCATGTGTTCGGCCTCAAAGATGTCGACCATGCCTTAAGACTGGTGGGCGGTGAGCTGAAAGAGCGCGCCATCCATGTGACCATAGAGCCCTGGAATTAGAACTGAAGGAGTAAGCACCATGCTGTCAGTCACCGAGAATGAGCGGATTACGCGAGTCGGCAAGGGAACGCCCGGCGGTGAGTATCTGCGCCGTTTCTGGTGGCCGGTCTGTCTGTCGAAGGAATTGCCTGAGGCCGACGGGGCCCCGTTGCGCGTACGTATTCTGGGAGAAGACCTGATCGCCTATCGCGCGACGGACAACAGCGTCGGCCTGCTCGACGCCTACTGCCCGCACCGCAGAGCGCCCTTGTTCTTCGGCCGCAATGAAGAATGCGGCATTCGCTGCGTCTATCACGGCTGGAAGTTCGACCGGCACGGCGATTGCGTCGACATGCCGTCGGAACCCGCCGGCACCACGCTGCAGGCCAAGGTGAAGATTCCCGCTTACCCCGCGTTCGAAAAAGGCGGCGTTATCTGGGCCTATCTCGGCGCCAAGGACAAGCAGCCCGAAGCACCGGACTATGAGTGGATGCGCGCGCCGCAGACGCATCGTTACGTCTCGAAGACCTTCGAGAACTGCAACTGGGTGCAGGCACTGGAAGGCGGTCTCGATACCGCGCATTCTTCGTTCGCGCACAACAACAAGCTCGGCCACCGGGACAATCTGCGCCAGCATGACAAGTCGCCCCATCTTGATGTGGAACGCACCGATTACGGCTATTACTACGCCTCGACCCGCAAGGTGGATGCCGGGAAATATATCCGCGTCTATCATTATGTGATGCCGGCGCAGCAGATGCGCGCCTCCATCATCGGTTATGAAGGCACGCGCAATCGTCCGGCGCGTCTCGACGGTCACATCTGGGTGCCGATCGACGACAACACGACCTTTGTCTACAACATCATGTGCGCGCCGCATCAGGAAGACGAACTGATCCCGGATGCCGTCGAAGCGCGTGAAGTCGCGGCGGGCCGCGGCGAGGTCAACAATATCCCGGGCACGTTCCGCCTGAAGCGCAACCAGTCGAATGATTACCTGATCGACCGGCAGATGCAGAAGACGCAGAACTATACCGGCATTCAGGGCGTGAACACCCAGGACTTCGCATTGCAGGAAGGCATGGGACATATCGTCGATCGTTCCAAAGAATTCCTCGGCACGTCCGACAAAGCCATCGTCGCGATGCGCCGCCTGCTTCTCGAACAGATGACGGTGAACGAGAAAGGCGAGACCTTGCGCGCCCTCAACCCGGATACCTATCGCACCATCCGCGCCTATGACCGCGTCATTCCCGCCGACCAGGACTGGAAAGTGGCTATGAAGAAGGACCTAGAAGCGATCTGGTAAGAACAGCGATCAGGGACGAGAGACATGCTTTCGCGCGAAGAAAACGAACGGATTACCCGCGTCGGGCCCGGTACACCTGCGGGTAATTTGCTTCGGCGGTACTGGCTTCCGGCATGTCTTTCGTCGGAGCTTGCCGAGAAGGACGGCGCGCCCTTGCGCGTTCGTCTGCTTTGCGAGGACCTCGTTGCCTTCCGTGATACCGAAGGCAAGGTCGGGCTGGTCGATGCTTATTGTCCGCATCGACGGGCGCCTTTGTTCTTCGGGCGCAATGAGGAATGCGGGTTGCGCTGCGTCTATCACGGCTGGAAATTCGACCGGCATGGCGACTGTGTCGACATGCCGTCCGAACCCGCCGGGACGACGTTGCAGGCGAAGGTAAAAATCCGCGCCTATCCGACCTTCGAGCAGGCCGGCATCGTCTGGACCTATATGGGTCCGAAGGAACTGGAACCGCCGAAGCCCAATTACGACTGGATGCGCGCGCCGCCGACGCATGTGCATGTCTCGAAGACCTGGGAGAACTGCAACTGGCTGCAGGGTCTTGAGGGCGGGTTAGACACCGCACATTCGTCGTTCGCGCATAACAACAAGATCACCGACCAGGGCATGCTTCGCAACCGCGACCGCGCGCCGAAGATCGAGGTCGAACGGACCGATTACGGTTATTACTATGTCTCGCACCGCAATCTCGGCGCCGATGGCACCTATGTCCGCGTCTATCATTACTTCATGCCGTTCCAGCAAGTGCGTGCGCAGGTGATCGGATGGGACGGGAAAATGTATCCCGTGCCGCGCAATTTCGGTCATCTATGGATGCCGATCGACGACGCCACGACCCATGTCTACAATTGGCATTATGCCTGCAACCCCGGCCTAGAACTGACGCCCGATCTCGTGAAGCATCACGAGGACGAATTCGGGCGCGGCGAACACGACATGATTCCGGGCACATTCCGCCTGAAGCGCAATCAGTCGAACGACTACATGATCGACCGCCAGGTGCAGAAGACGAAGACCTTCACCGGCATCGAAGGCGTGAATACGCAGGACTATGCCCTTCAGGAGGGCATGGGCCAGATCGTCGATCGCTCCAAGGAATTTCTCGGCACGTCCGACAAGGCGATTGTTGCGATGCGCCGCCTGCTGCTGGAAGCGATGAATGTCGTCGAGCAGGGCGAAACACCGCGCGGTATCGATCCCAGTACCTATAGCCGGGCACGGGCCTATGATGCCTATGTGCCGCCCGGCGAAGACTGGCATAAGGTGATGGAACAGGATCTCATCGCCAAGTGGTGAGAGGCATGGGGGTGGGGTGATGCTGACCGTTGCGGAGAACGAGAAGATTACCCGTGTGGGCGCTGGGACGCCCGGCGGTAAATTCTTTCGCCGCTACTGGTTGCCCGCCTGCCTTTCTTCCGAAATTTCCGAAAGAGACGGCGCACCCTTGCGCGTGCGGCTGCTTGGCGAAGACCTGATTGCTTTCCGCGACAGCAATGGCGACACCGCATTGCTCGATGCCTATTGCCCGCACCGTCGTGCGCCGCTGTTTTTCGGGCGCAATGAAGAATGCGGATTGCGCTGCGTCTATCACGGCTGGAAATTCGACAGGAACGGCGATTGCGTCGACATGCCGTCCGAGCCCGCGGGCACGACGCTTCAGGCGAAGGTGAAGATCCCTTCCTATCCGACCGTCGAGAAGGGCGGCATTGTCTGGACCTATATGGGCCCCAAAGGCGAAGCGCCGCCCGAGCCCGATTACGAATGGCTGCGCGCTCCGCCCGAGAAACGCACGGTTTCGAAAACCTTCGAGAACTGCAACTGGCTGCAGGGGCTGGAAGGCGGACTGGACACCGCGCATTCTTCCTTCGCGCATAACAATCATCTCGGCGACAGGAATGTGCTGCGCCAGCGCGACCGCTCCCCCAAGATCGACGTCGAACGCACCGATTACGGCTATTACTATGTTTCCTCGCGCGACATGGGTGAGGAAGGCAAATATGTCCGCGTCTATCATTACCTGATGCCCGCGCAGCAGATGCGCGCCAACACGATGGGATGGTTCGGCGGCAAGAATGTCGTGCCGCGTCTCGACGGCCATATCTGGATGCCGATCGACGATACCACGACCTATGTCTACAACTGGAACTGCGCTTATGATTCCACCATCGAGATGACCGACGCGTGGCGGGAAAAGCGCGAAGCGGAAATGGGTCGCGGCACGGACGACATCATTCCGGGCACGTTCCGCCTGAAGCGCAACCAGTCGAATGATTATCTGATCGACCGGCAGATGCAGAAGACGCAGAATTTCACCGGCATTGTCGGCGTGAATACACAGGACTTTGCGTTGCAGGAAGGCATGGGGCCGATCTGCGACCGTTCGAAGGAATTTCTCGGCACCTCGGACAAGGCCATTGTTGCCATGCGGCGGCTTCTTCTGGAAGCCATCGACATCAGCGAGAAGGGCGGATGTCCGCGCGGCGTGAATGCGGACACATACCGCTCCGTACGACCGCACGACAATATGGTGCCGCAAGGACAAACATGGCAGGACGCCTTTGCAGAGGAATTGATAGCAAAATGGTAGTTTCAGGGGGAAATTCGGGGACCTCGCATACCGACAACTGGACCAGTGATCCGCGTTATCCCGGACGTTCGGTACTGCAATTGAGCCTTGCGGTCAGCGACAATCCCCGTTCACGCCCGATCATCGAGGGCGTTATCCCAGTCGAAGGCATTCGCCTTGTCCCGACGCCGTGCCATCCTTCCGAAATGTTCTGGCGCCAGCTGCGCTACGGCGATTTCGACATTTCCGAAATGTCGATGTCGACGCTGACCATTCTGACGTCCCTCGGTAACCGTGACTGGGTGGGGCTTCCGATCTACACGATGCGGAAATTCTTCCATACCGGCATCATCGTGCGCGACGATTCCGGCATCCAAACGCCCGCCGATCTGAAGGGCAAGCGCGTCTCGGTTCCGGAATATCAGCAGACCGCCGCCATCTGGTGCCGCGGCGTACTGCAGCATGAATTCGGCGTGCGTCCGCAGGACATGAAGTGGTTCATGGAACGCAATGACGACAAGAGCCACGGCCATTCCACCGGCTTTACGGCGCCGGACGGCGTGGATGTGACGCCAATCCCGCGCTCGACCAGCATCGGCGAGATGCTGCTGAAGGGCGAGCTGGACGCGTGCGTGCATTATATCAACGACGCGAACCTCGTGGATCGCAGCCGTATCGATCTCTCGAAGGAGAAGTCGATCCGTCCTCTCTTCGACAAGCGCGCCGAAGCGAAGCGCTATTACGACAAGACCGGCATTTTCCCGATCAATCACTGCATGGTCATGAAGCGTTCGCTGTATGAAGCGCATCCCTGGGTGGCGCTGAACATTTATGCCGCCTTCCAGAAGGCAAAAGAGCATGTCCGGAAAGTCGCGCAGCCCTGGATCGACATCAATGCCGAGGTCGGCGCGCTGGACAAAAGCGCGGAGAAAGTTCTGACGCAGGATGTGATGCCCTATGGCGTCAATGCCGCGCGCCATGTGCTCGAGACCGTTACGCAATATGTGCAGGAACAGGGCCTTGCCAAGCGCCGCGTGGCGCTTGAGGAAATCTTCGCCCCGAATACGATGGATCTTTGAGGCAGGAAGCCGAGCGTGTTTGTTTGCAGTTGGGTCGCAAGCGCAGCGTGGTCGCATAACGGAGACAAGGCGCACGGTTTTCCATAATAGCGCGATACGGAGAAGCATTCCCCGGGATATGGTCGTCTTCCGCTGACTCTTATTCAGGAGCCCTGACTTGAGCACCGCCCCCACACAAAGTTACAGCCCTGCGGCAATTTTTGTTCACTGGCTGGTCGCCGCGCTCCTGGTCTTACAATATCTGGCGGGGTGGAATCTCGACGGGCATGATGCGGGTGCACCTGCCGGCCCCATCAGCAATTTGCACGCTTCGCTCGGGCTGACGATTGCCGCGCTCGCACTCTATCGCCTCGTCAGGCGCTTCACACGCCCTGTAGCGCAGCTTCCCAATATCGCCCGGTGGCAACAGCAAGCCGCGGAAGCAACGCATCTCGCTCTATTGCTCATGCTGATCGTCATGCCGGTGGCTGGGGTCGTGACGGCCCTGAACGAGGGCGGCGCTTTTGTGTTGTTCGGCTTTGTGTCGCTCCCCTTGATGACACCAAGCGAAGGGCTCGCCGATCTGATGGAAGAGACGCACGAGATTGGCGCAACGATATTACTGGGTCTTATCGGATTGCATGTGGTGGCTGCGCTTTACCATCAGTTCATTCTGGGCGACGGCGTCATGAAACGGATGCTGCCCTTCCGGCGCTGAAGCGTATTATTCCGCTGCCGGCGGTACATCACTGGCTTCGGCCATTTCGGGTTCGCCGCGAATGGCGCCATTCAGGAGCTCGGTGCAGTTCGCATCGTCTTCCGTGCCAAGGCTGATGAAGGGAACGATGCCCGCTAAGGGGCTTAAAAACGCGCCCAGCGCGCCCGCCACACCCGCCTGTGCAATCGCGCCCCCTGCTTTGACGCCGATAACGGGATTGCGCAACGAGCCGCCGACCGTGATGGGCGCCATAAGACTGATAAGGCGCGGCTCCTTGGGGCGGCCATCGATCGTCAGATCGAGTTCTTCATTTTTGAGACTGACCGAACCGCTTCCGACCGCAAGTACCGGCTCCGTATCGAAGGCGAAGCCCTCGGCATGCAGCACGCCATCCTCGGCCCTGAACTGCGCGATGCCGCAGCGAAGCGGCACGGTGCTCTGGTCTTCCGAGAACAACAGGCCAAGACCGCGCGCGACATTGATGCCGAGCAATTCCGCGAAGGCGGCACGCATTTCGCCGCTGGGCACGATGACGCCCACCATGCCATCGGCCGTTGCCGCCGCTTCCCGCACCGAAAGGCCGCGGCCGCTCAGCTGAAAGCGGGCACGCAATTCGCCAGAGAGCATGGGTTCTTCGTTTTCGGCGGTGGGGAAGAATTGTTCGAGCCGGCCTTCGATCATCGTGAAATCGACATTGGTCAGCGGCACGTCTTCGTGCGCGTCAATAACCGCATTGCCCGAGACCGCACCCTGATCGAGATCGAAGGTGACGGGATCGAGTGTCAGTACGCCTTCGTTCAGCATCAGTTCGAGCGAGATGGAGCGGAGCGGCAGCGCTTCGGAAATAACGGTTTGTGCCGTGAAGGCAACTTCGGCGTCCATGTTGCGGACACGGGAAAGATTTAGCGGCGCATCGGGCAACAGCCGATCATCGGCCACGAGTCCGGCTTCCTGAATTTCCTGGCCTTCCGAGGCGGTCTCACCGCCTTCGGTCGCGGGCGGTGCACCAAACAAAGTCGCCAGATCATCGAAATCGAGCTGATTGGACGTGATGTCCGCCCGGAGGAACGGACGTGCGCCCGAGGCGTCGACCGAGATATTGCCGCGAAGATCGCTGTCGCCGACCATGCCGGAGAATTCGCTGAACTCATACTGCGCGTCGGAGCGGCGAATATGACCAGAGAGTTCGTAGGGCGGCGTATTCGGAAGTGCGAGGCCCGTCAGATAAAACAGATCGGCGAGGTCCTGCCCGCTAAAGGTAATGGAGGCTTCGATCGCACCCAGGTCGAAGGCGCGCGGCAATGTGCCGGTGGCCGAAATCTGCGTCGCGCCCTCTTCGATCCGGGCTTCAAATCCATAGGGATCACCGGCATCCGCATTCAACAGGGGATCGCCGGTGAGACGCAGGAAGAAGGGGCGGTCGTTCAACGCGCCGTCGCCTTCCAGAACGAAGGTGCCGGTGTTTTCGGTTTCGTTCTGCGCCGAGTTGAAACTGCCAACGAAACGTATGCCACGGACATCGTCCGTGATGGAGCTATCGCCATTATTGATGATCAGCGCATTCATTTCCGGAAGCGAGGTGCCCTCGCCCTCGCCGCCTTCGCCCCAGCTGGCACGGCCCGAGGCTTCACGGTAGGCGCGGATCGTCGGGCTATCGACTTGGATGCGGAGAAAAATGAAGTTGCCGAACAATGCAGGCCATAGACGCAACTGCGCCGTAACGCGCTCAATCGTGGCGAGGTCGGGATCGGGCGCCCATTCCTCGTTTTCGACGCGTACCCCGTTCAGCGTGATAATGGGCGTCCAGGAAAGATCGACATCGAGATCGCCATCAATATGAACGTCATGTCCGGTCCGCGCGGACAATACGCCTTCCAGCGGCCCCTTCAGCATGTTCCATTCAAAGAAGACGAGAAGGAGCGCTATCAGCGCCACCGGCACGGCCACAAGGCCCGTGCGAAAGGCTTTTTTACGCGGCGGCTGGGCCTGGAATCGCTTCCATGCGGCTGCCCCGCGGGCGCGGAGGCTCTGGTTCATGATGGAATAACGCCGGGACGCGGGAAGCGTTGCCGTCAGCAGCCCGCGCTACGGAAACCCCGCCTATTCCGCGGGAATTTTTTCGGGGTGGGAGTGCGCGCCAGGAGCGAACCGCATGGCGAGGAGGAAGGCGCCGCCGATGGCGACGAGAACCCCCACGCCCATCCAGATGCCTGCGGCATCGGTCGCCTGCTCGATGGTAGGCGATATCAGCTTGAACAGAACCAGCGCGCCTACGCCGAGGCTCAGGAGCCCAACCGCCGTCGCCATCACGCGCGAGGCAATGGCCGCGCGCCGGTCGGCTTTGCGAATAAGATGGGAAATCCAGAAGCCATTGGCGCCGTCCGCGATCAGCATGCCGAGGACGAAGAGCCCGGCCAGAACCAGCGCCGGGGCGACGCCGCCGAAGCTTTCCGCCGCCAGCGCAAAGAGTGCGGCATGGGTGACGGTGTCGAAGGAAAGCGCGAACAGCATGCCGACCGCGATGATGACGATGGGCTTGTCGACATTGATGATGCGGTTGAAGAGATGCGAGCGGATGCCGGCCGGCGCAACGATCTGATCATGCGGGGTCTTCCACACTGCATGAAGATTGAGGAATGCGAGACCGAGCAGAAAGGCGATGGAGATCGTGGTGCCGCTGATCTCGAGCCAGCCCGGCGTATGCCACTGGCCCGCCAGTACGGAGGCGGCGAAGGCGATGGCGAGAATGACGATGCCGTGGCCAGCGGAAAACAGCGTACCGGAGAGACGTGAGAGGTTTGGGTTGCGAACGGCATTGCGGCGGGCGAGACCGTCAATGGTGGCGAGGTGATCGGCGTCGAGCCCGTGGCGCAGACCCAGCACGAACGCGGTGGCGCAAACGACCGGCCAGGCTCCTGTCAGCGTCTCTTCCACGTGCTTCCTCGCTAGTATGACGACTTTTGCAGTCTGTCATACCGGGGGTGCAGGGAAAGTCAACGGGCACGAATCCGAACGTGAAATCAGAGGCTTGCCCCCTCCTCGGCGATGCCGGACCTCCCCCGTCACAACGGCGGAGGAAAGAGAGGGGGACGGCACGGAATTCATGTCCCGTGCTTGGCGACCACGACGGTTTTGATGTTCACGAATTCCAGCATGCCATAGCTCGACAGCTCGCGTCCGTAACCGCTTTCCTTGATGCCGCCGAAGGGCAGACGGGTATCGGAAACGACAGTGGAATTGACGAACACGCAACCGGCTTCGATCTCTTCGACGGCAAGTTTTTCGCCCAAAGCCAGATCGGGCGTGAAGACGCCGCCGCCAAGCCCAAAGACCGTGTCGTTGCAGATGAAGATCGCTTCTTCGATGTTTTTCGCCGAAATCACTGACGCGACGGGGCCGAAGAATTCGTCGTCATAGGCGGGCATGCCCTTCTTTACATTGGTCAACACGGTCGGCGGATAGAACGCGCCTTCATTGTCGGGAATGACGCCGCCGGTAAGACAGCGGGCTCCCTTGGCGAGGCTGTCCACGACCTGTTGGTGCAGTTCGTCGCGCAGATCATGACGCGCCATCGGGCCAACCTGCGTCGTTTCCTCCATCGGATCGCCCATTTTGTAGGAGCGCATGTTCTCGACCAGCAATTCCTCGAATTTTTCTCTGAGATGTTCGAGCACGATGAAGCGCTTCGCCGCGATGCAGCTCTGGCCGGCATTGACGAGACGGCCCTTGGCCGCCGCTGCCGCCGCAAAAGCGAGATCGGAATTGTCGAGGATAAGATAGCCGTCGCTGCCGCCGAGTTCGAGCACGGTCTTCTTCAGGCGTTCGCCCGCCTTCGACGCAACCGCGCGGCCCGCAGGGGTCGAGCCCGTCAACGTAACGGCGCGCACCAAGGGATGTTCGATGATGGAATCGACGGCACGGCTGGATACGAGCAGCGTCCGGAACAGGTTTTTCGGAAAGCCCGCATCGCGGAAGATATCTTCCAGCGCCATCGCGCAGCCCGGCACATTGGAAGCATGTTTCAGGATGCCGGCATTGCCCGCCATCAAAGCGGGCGCGGCGAAGCGCAACACCTGCCAGAAGGGGAAATTCCACGGCATGACAGCGAGCACGACGCCAATTGGCTGAAAGGCGACAAAGGATTTGCGCGCACCGTCCTCGACGATCTGGTGCGCCAGAAATTTTTCGGCGTTCTCGGCATAGAAGTCGCAGGCCGTGGCGCATTTCTGCGCTTCTGCGATTCCATCCTTGATGGGCTTGCCCATTTCTTCCGCCGCGAGCTTGCCGAATTCGCGCGCGCGTTCGCGCAAGAGACGGCCCGCTTCGCGCATCAGATTCGCGCGAGTTGCGAAGCTTTCCTTGCGCCAGGCGAGATGCGCTTCATGCGCGCCCTCTATCGCCTCGATCTGCGCCGCGCGGGACATTTCTTCATATTGGCGGATCGTTTTGCCATTGGCCGGATTGATCGCTTCAATACCCATACCCGTGTTCCCTCAAATCTACTTTGTCTCGCGCCGCGTGAGATCGGTCAGACGAAGACCGCTTACGACAGCGCCCAAAAACGCAAAGATCGCCCCGACCCACGGCGCAATAATGTTGGCCCGTTCCTGCACCATCATGCTGAAGAGAATGGCGACCAAGGCGGCGCCGATGGTTTGTCCCAAAAGGCGCGCCATGCCCTGCATTCCGGCGGCGCTGCCGCTTCTCTCCCTCGGCGCGGACATAATCATGGTCCGGTTATTGGGCGATTGGTAGAGGCCAAAGCCCGCACCCGCCATCGCCATGCGCCATCCGATATCGAGGGTCGAAGCGCCGGGTTCGATAAGGGCCAGCGCCACCAGACCGAGGCCGAATATGAAGAGACCGCAAAGCCCGAGAAGACCCGCCGGATAACGGTCGGAGAGCCGTCCCGCAATGGGCGCAACGATGCCGGTGGCAATGGGCCACGGGGTCATCAGAAGGCCGGTCTCGACCGCGGTGAAACCGAGATTGAACTGAAAGAAGAAGGGCAGCGAAATCAGTGCCAGCGTCTGGGCGACGAAGGAACAGATCGACGTGCCGATAGAGAGCGCGAAGATGGGAATGCGAAGGAGATCGAACGGCACAAGAGGCGAGGAGGCATGAACCTGACGGTCGTAAAGCCGCGCGCCGCATACCAGCATGACCGTGATCTCCAGACCGACGACGACCGGATGCGGATGACGTCCCAGCGTTTCGATGACGACGATCAGCAGCGCAAAGGTGATCCCGCTGAGGATGGCGCTTTGATAATCGAAAGCGCGGCGCTGGCGGATGGATTGGGGAAGTGCATACCAACCTATGATGATGGCGAAGATGCCGATGGGCACATTGACGGCAAAGAGCCACGGCCAGGGCGCAACCGCGAGAATGATACTGGCGACGGTCGGACCGGCCGCGGCGGAGACGGCGATGATGAAAGCGTTGAGGCCAATGCCACGCCCGATTCTTTCGAGCGGAAAAATGAACCGCACCACGGCCATGTTGACGCTCATCACGCCGGCCGCGCCGAGGCCCTGCAGGATGCGGGCGACGACCAACATTTCGAGTGAGGTGGCGAGCGCGGTGACAAGCGACGCGATCGTGAACAGCACAATACCGCCGATATAGACGCGGCTGTAACCGACAATTTCGCCGAGCGCCGCCAGCGGCAGCAGCGTCACCATGATCGCCATCAGATAAGCGTTGACGATCCAGATCGCGAAGGTCGGCGTGATGCCCAGATCGGCCGCAATGGAGGGCAGCGCCACATTCGCCATGGAGGAATCCATCACCGACATGGTGAGAGCCAGCCCGACCGACAGCATGGCCCAGTAACGGCGCGGCGCGTCGAGACCATTGGGTGGGGTGGGCATTGTTTCTGGCGGCAAGGGCAAAGCTCTGGGGAGGGCCATCGGAAGGCTGTGAAATAGGACGAAGCTTCCGCCCTGTCGATGACGCGTGCGACAGCGTCTTTCCCGGTTCGGGGTCTTTGGGGCGTGTCCCGCCTTCGGAAAGCCCTTTCCGGGACGCTGTTTCTCCACAGAAAGCGCGCGAAGGCGAGAGACCTTACGCATGGTGGTTGCAGACCAAAGGTCGCGGGAACGCAAGGCTTTCGGGGAACGTTTGGTCTTGAGGCGCTCTTTTCGTTACGGCGCCCCTAAGGTTTGGCCAGATCTGGCCGCAGGTTTGGAGTGCCTATGCCGAAATTCGCCAAAGCCCGCCCGCCCTATATTTTCGCGGGCCTCCTTGCCCTTTTTGGGCTTTTCCTGCTGGGGGGCGGCGCCTCGCTGCTGGCACTGGGCGGATCGCCTTATTACGTCGCCGCCGGTGCGGCCACACTGGCGTCGTCGATCCTTCTGTGGCGTGGGCGCGCGATGGGATCGGCCCTGTTCCAACTTACCGTCGTGGCGACGGTGCTGTGGGCGGTGTGGGAATCGGGATTCGATTTCTGGGCGATAGCGCCCCGCATCGCCCTTCCCCTGGTGCTGATGGGATGGCTCTACACACCATGGGTCCGGCGCGGACTGGTCCGCGATTCGAATGATGAATCCGGCGGTGATCCGGAACAGGAAGGCCGCTGGAAAATACCCCTCGGAAAAAACGTGACCGCGACCCTGGCGCTTATCCTTCTGGGCGGCGCCGCGTTTCTGGGCATGCATCAATTGCGGGCCCAGGAAGGTCCTACCGCCGCGATATCGCCCATCGATGACACAGACGATCGCGTTGCGGCGACGGACAGACTTACGGGCGCGCATTATGCAACGCTCCACCAGATCGATGAGCACAATGTTGGCGGACTGGAACGCGTCTGGACCTATCAGAGCGGCGATGTTCTGGACGGCAGCGAGACCGCAGGCCTGGCCGTAAAGCCTGTCGAGGTCAACGGGATGCTCTATTTCTGTGCGCCGCATGGCGATGCGATCGCACTCGATTCGTCGAGCGGCGAGGAACGCTGGCGCTTTGCCGCGAGCGACATCCCGGAAATGGCGAGCGACGCCTCTACGCTGTGCGGCGGCGTTGCCTATCACGAAATTCCGAATGCCAACGGGATTTGCGCGACGAAGATCGTCGGCGTTCTGGGCGCGAATATGTTTGCGGTGGACGCAAGGAGCGGGATGCCCTGCAGCGGTTTCGGTGAAAACGGCATTGTCGCCCTCGGCGGCAACGGCGGAAGCCCGTTAATTGCGGGCGATCGTATCCTCGTGGGCCATGGGCAAGCGGATGAAAATTCTGCATTGGTCAGCGCCTTTGGCGCGCGCGACGGCAGAGACGAATGGGCATGGCAAAGCGACGGCCGGTTCGGCATCACCGCGCCGTTCTCGGCCGATCCGGCATTGGGCCTTGTTCATGTGGCAACCGGCGCACCAGAACTGCGCCTCGATGGCGGCGCGCCGACCGATTTTGAAAAGCGCTACGCCAATGCGGTGGTCGCGCTGGACATGCGGACCGGCGCACCGCGCTGGTCGTTTCAAACGGCGCACAATGACGCGTGGGATTACGGTCTCAGCGCGCAGCCCGTTCTGGTCGATCTGCCGACGCCAGGCGGCGTGGCACATGCGCTGGTGCAGGCGACCAAACAGGGCGATGTGTTCGTGCTCGACCGCGAGAGCGGCACACCGTTGACGGATTTCGCCGAATTGCCGGTACCGACGGGGGCCGGGTTGGCGTTTTCCGCAACGCAGCCGCATTCGGAAATTTCCTTCGTGCCGGAGCCGCTCACCGAGAAGGACATGTGGGGATTCACACCTCTGGATCAGCTGGTGTGCCGCATTCAGTTTCAGCGCGCGCGCTATGAAGGACCGTTCACACCGCCCGGATCGCAACCGACGATTACGTTTCCCGGCACGTGGAGCGAACGAAACGGCAATGGGATTGCCTCGATCAGAAAAACAAATTGATCATCGCCAATACGAGCAGCGTCGCCACCTATGACCGCATCGTGCAGAAGGATGACGGTAGCTTCGAGAAAATCTCCGTGCCCTTCGCAGGGCCGTTGGGCGCACCCTGTAATGAGCCGCCCTGGGGCTTTCTGCATCTGTTCGACCTGAAGACTACGGAGCCCGCCTGGAGCGAAGCCATCGGCTCGGCGCTCGATAGCGGCCCCTTCGGCCTGCCGCTGTTCCTGTCCACGACGATTGGGACACCGAATGCCGGCGCCTCGCTGGTGACGGGCGGCGCCCTCATCTTCAACGCCGCGACCGCAGACCGGGAGCTGCACGCCTATCATCTGTTCACCGGCGAGGAGCTGTGGAGCGACGGACTTCCGGCGGGAGCGCAAACGACGCCAATGACTTATGAGGCAGACGGGCGGCAATTTATCGTGGTGGCCGCAAGCGGCAACCCGGAGCTTGGCACAAAGGCGGGCGACTATATTGTAGCCTATGCCTTGCGGTAATTGCCCGTTCTCGACGGCAGGCAAGCTGTTTCCGGCACCCGGCCCATGTTAAGGTCCGCGCCGCTAAAACGCCCCGGAGGAACATAATATGAAACGGATTCTCGCATCCCTGGCGCTCGCCGGCCTTATCGCCGTGCCCGCGCATGCCGCCCTCACCACCGGCGCGACCGCGCCCGACTTCACCGCGACCGCATCGCTCGGCGGTGAGCAGTTCGAATTCTCGCTGGCCGACGCGCTCGCGAAGGGGCCGGTGGTTCTGTATTTCTATCCGGCGGCCTTCACGCCCGGCTGCACCATCGAAGCCAATGAATTCGCCAACGCGACCGACGAGCTGGCGCAATACAATGCCACCGTCATCGGCGTTTCCGGCGACGACATCGAAACGCTGGACCGTTTCTCGCTCAGCGAATGCCGCAGCAAATTCGCCGTGGCCGCCGATCCGCAGACGGCGGTGATGGATCTCTATGAAGTCGAAAATCCGGAACGCGAAGGCCGCGCCATGCGCATCTCCTTCGTCATTGCACCGGACGGCACCATTCTGTCGGCGCATGAAGACCGCGATCCGGTTGCCCATGTGACTCTGGCGAAGGAAACCGTCGCCAGCTGGGCGGCGGCGAACGGCCACGCCGGTCACTAAGCAGAACGCGCATTGTTATTGAGAAGCGCGGCAGGGAAACCTGCCGCGCTTCTTTGTTTGAGCGTTCGCTCATTTCGTCATGGCCGGACGCGCATGGCGCGCCATAAAACCGAATGCGCCCGTAGACACGGGCACGATGGGTAGCCGGGTCAAGCCCGGCTATGACGAGAAATAAGTAAACCAGCGAACATAAGAGCGTACCCATTCCGCAATTTGAATCCCCCGGCGAATCCGTGTTGGATGGGGCATTCGACATTCGGGGGCTTTGGGCATGTGCGAGCGTTTCGCGCTGCATAGCGACATCACAGCTATCCGCACGCGCTTTCGCGTGCGGGGCGATGCCCCTTTGCGCCGCCCAAGCTGGAATGTGCGCGCCCGGGACGTCGTGCCCATTATCCGCGCCGGGAAAAACGGGCGGCGGGAAATGGCCCAGCTCCAATGGGGCCTTTCCATCGACTATCACCTGCTCGATTCCACGAAGGGACCGGCGACGCAGATTCCGGCGCGCAGCCTGAAGCGCGCGGCCTTGCTGCAGGCTTTGTTCGAGACGCAGCGCTGCATCATTCCGGCAGACGCGTTTTATGTGACGCCCGCTTTCCTGCCCAAGGGGAAACGCGCGCCGCGCCCCTGGGCCTTTGCGCTGGACGATGACAGCGTGATGGGGATTGCGGGGCTTTGGGTGGCCGACCCCAGCGGACGCAGCGCGGGCAGCGTCGCGATGATCGCCACCAGCCCGAATGAATCGGTGGTGCTGCTTTCCGAGACGATGCCGACCATCCTGTTCCCGGAAGACGAGCGCGAATGGCTGAGCCATGCGACCGACCCCGATGCCGCCTACAACATCATCAAGCCGTTTCCCGCCGAAATGATGCGGGCCTGGCCGGTGGCGCCGGTGGAAGGCGACGTGGCGGGCGACGGACCGGAGCGGCTTGCACGGGTCGCCTAAACGGCGCATAGGCGGTTTACGTCAGACGCCTCGGCAGAAGGCGCCGTTTCAGGGGGAGTGACATGCACGGTTCCGCAGATCTCGTTCCACACTGGCATGAGCCGAAGGCCGGCGAGAACGCCGGTTACGGTAAATTCCCTCGCCCGTCGCTGCCCTATGACAAATTCATGGAAGACGAAGGCGTGCCGGTGTTTCGCGGCATCGGCGTGCGCCGCGTGCAGGATTTGCCGATGGTGCCGTGGAAGCGGCTCGGCGGACGCGGCTCCTACATCCAGCTGTTCGGCACTGAAGGCCTCTGGGGCCAGTACATCGTTGAGGTGCCCGCTGCGGGCGCGCTGAACGCCGAACGCCATGTCTATGAAAAGACGGTGCTGGTCGTCGAAGGGCGCGGTTCGACCGAAGTGTGGATGGACGGACAGACCAAGCCCCATGTGTTCGAATGGCAGGCGGGTTCCATGTTCGCCATTCCGCTGAACGCGCATCATCGCTTCGTGAATGCGACCAACGCGCCCGCGCTGCTTTTGTGCGGCACCACCGCGCCGAATGTCATGAACCTTTTGGACAACCGCGATTTCATTTTCGGCTGTCCGTTCAATTTCACCGACCGGTTTTCCGGCGGCGACGATTATTTCAAAGCGAAGGACGATGTGGAGCCCGATCCCATCAGAGGCCTCGCGATGCGGCGCTCGAATCTGTTTCCCGATGTGGTGAACTGCGAATTACCGCTCGACAATCGGCGCTCGCCCGGCTTTCGCCGCGTCGAGCCCTATATGGCGGGCAACCGGTTTTACATCTGGCTCGGCCACCACATGACCGGGCGCTATTCCAAAGCGCACAAACATGCGTCCGCCGCGGTCATCACGTGCCTGCGCGGCAAGGGTTACACTTACACATGGCCGGAAGCGGCGGGCATTCGCCCGTGGGAAAGCGGCAATGCCGATCAGGTCCTCAGGCAGGATTACGAGCCGGTGGGGCTTGTGTCCGCCGCGCCGATGAGCGGCGACTGGTTTCACCAGCATTTCGGCGTGGGCAAAGAAGGCCTTCGGATTTCGGCGTGGTTCGGGCCGAACAATCAGCGCGCGCGCAAAGCGGGCGTGCCGGGCGAGAAGCTCATGGATTACGGCGCGATCGATATCGACAAGGGCGGATCGGCCATTCCCTATCACATGGAAGACCCGTTCCTGCGCAAGGAATTCGAAGAGACGCTTGCGAAGGAAGGCGTGAAAAGCGCGATGAAGGAAGAGTTCTACACGCCAGGCGGCGCGGCCGATATTGGCCAGGTGATGTGAGTTTTTTCCTGTCATTCCCGGCCTCGCATTGCTTTCGCAATGCGAGGGGAAGGGAAGCCAGGTATCAAAACCGCGCGAATATTATCCATCTGGGTCCCTTCCCTCGCGTGCCCGGATGAAGCCCGGGGCGCGCTCGCCGGGGATGACAACATTTTCCACTTCGACGCCCGTTTACTTCGGACTGAGGCGGCCCATTTTACCGGCGTTGAAATCATTCGCCGCCTGGATGATTTCCTCACGCGTGTTCATCACGAAAGGACCGTAACCGAAGACGGGCTCGTTCAACGGCTCGCCGCCGAGAATGAGAAGTTTCGCGTCCTTCTGTGCATCGATGCGCAGGGCTTCGCCCTTCTTGTCCAGCAGGACGAATTCCGCCTCGCGCACGAGCGAGCCGTTCACGACAATGCTGCCCGCCATCACCATGATCGCGGCCATATGGCCATCGGGCAAGGACAGCACGGTGCCCTTGCCTGCGTTCAGGCGCACATCCCAAAGCGCGACCGGCGTGAAGGTGTCGGCGGGGCCTTTCACATTGGTGGCGGTCCCCGCGATGACACGCAGCGTTCCGGCATCGCCTTCGAGGGCGATCTCCGGAATGTCGGAGGAGAGGATCGTCTGATATTTCGGCGGCGTCATTTTGAGACGCGCCGGCAGATTCACCCAGAGCTGAACGGCCTCGAATGTGCCGCCGGATTCCGTGAAGGCCGGAGAATGCATTTCCTCATGCACCAGGCCGGAGCCCGCCGTCATCCACTGCACGTCGCCGGGGCCGATCTTGCCGCCGCCGCCCGCGGAATCGCGGTGCTCCACCTCGCCGCTATAGACGATGGTGACGGTCTCGAAACCGCGATGGGGATGTTCGCCGACGCCGCGCGGGGTGTCGGAGGCCGGAAAATGACGCGGACCCGCGTAATCCAGAAGTAGGAACGGGCTGACCTGCGGATCGTCGTAACCGAACATGGTGCGGACGGGAAAGCCGTCGCCGACCCAGTGCCCGCCGGGGGCGCTGCGGACATGGATGACGCTTTTCAGCGCCGTGTCGGTCGAAACGGTGTTCTTCGTGGCCGTTGCTGTGGTGGTCATGGGAGGGTTCTCCTTCCCCGCCAATGTGGGGTGGGAGGAGCGGAATTAAAAGAGGACGAAAATCTCCCTCAGTCCCCAGCCGTGCCGGTTTTGACGCCGGGTTTGTACCATTCCGGGTCCATGCGCGAGGCCGCGCCTTCGCGGTTCAGCGTTTCCTCATATTCCTTGCGGATGAACGGATCTTCCATGGAATAGGGAACAGCGGTGCCGCCTTCATCGAGGTCGATGGCGCCGAAATCAATCAGCTTCTCACCCGCCGGGCCGTCGTCTTTTGCCGGATGATTGGGCCCATACCATGCGGTGAGGCGTAAGCCCCCCGGCGACACACCGAAATGCTGATGAAACCAGTTGGCGCCGCCGGGCGCGGCGGAGACCATGCCGACCGGTTCGTAATCCTGACGGATCACCTTGTCGCCATGACCGTTTTCCCACGGACGCGGGCCATACTTTTCCGGCCAGGTGTAGGTGTAGCCCTTTCCCTTGAGGCAGAGCAGCATGACGCAGGACGAATGCGCATGCGCCTTTGAATAGCGTCCGGTCAGATGCTCGCCAATCCAGAGATAGAAATTGTTGCCGGTCATCGAGGGCTCGATGCGGCGCGAGCCGGGCGAGCGGCGATTGTCGAGCGGCAGATCGCAATTAACGATGTCGGGGATGAAATTGGTCTTGCGCATGGCAAGGCCACGCACGGGATCGGGTTCAACATCGTCGCGGTATTTGTAGAAATCGTCGGCGCCGGAGAAGCGGTCGTTAAACTGATAGGGGCTGTCGAAGATGGCGCCGACATTGTTCAGGAGATTGAGCAGATTGGGCGCGGTGGTGCCGCAGAGAATGAGCGCCGGCGAGGAGCGCGCATTGACGATGCGGTGATAGGCATTCACCGGAATCGAGAACAGCGAGCCGGGCTGCCATTCGAAGATATGACGCTTGCCGCCTTCCTGCCAGACCTCGGTCGAGCCGCGTCCTTCGACAACGAAGCAGAGCTTTTCGTACAGATGATGTTCGACGTTCAGCGCACCTGCGCTCGGGACCTCGACAAGATAACAGCCCCATTTTCCTTCGGTGCCGTAAAGCTGGATATAGGTACCGCGCCCGCCGAGACGCTTCCACGGCTGCAACGGCAGATCCTGCACACGGCGGATGCCGATGCCGCGAAAAACCGGAATGCCTTCCGCCTCCATGAACAGATCATAAGGCGTTTTCGGCCGCTCGAATTTTCCGAACCCGGCGCGGGTGTCACCGTCGGGCTCGTGCCAATGCGTGGTGCGGCCAACGATATCATGCATGGGTCAGAGATTCTCTAAGAGCATTCCGGGATAGAGCCGCACCTGCAGCGCGATATCAAACAGGAGATAGATGCAGACGGTCGTGATCAGCGCGGTAATGGCCGACCACAGCCAGCTCCAGCGGCCATGAAACCGCATCGACAGGAACACATAGAGCGGAACGGAGATCAGAACGCCGACCAGCATCAATCCCGCCGTAAAGGCGACGGGCCAAAGGATGGCGCTCATCTGCGTCTTGAGCGGCGGGCGTTCTTCGGCGTCTTCGTCCTCCGCCGACGGATTGAGTACGCGCATCAGACCAAGGCCGATGGACGTTTTGGTGCGCGATACGAGATCGAGCGCGAGAAGGGCCAGCATAATCCAGCCCACCGCGACGGGAAGCAGCCGCGCGACCTCGCCATAGGTATAGGCTGTCATGAGATAGAGCACCGTGATGACCAGCATCACCAGCGCGGGGACATAGGACACGATGGGCGTGCCGAGGAATTTGCCGTTCATGACCGGACCTCCATTGCCGCCTTGCGTGCCCGAATGCGCTTTCGCACCATCGAGCTGAGGACCGGGTAAAGGAAGGAAGACACGATGCCGATCACGAGAACGAGGCTGGTCGTGCGCGTCAGGAAGACGGACCAGCTATCGTCGCTGATCAGCATCGACTGGTGATAATTGCGTTCGGCGATTTCGCCGAGCACCAGCGCGATGACGAGCGTGATGCGCGGATAATCGAAGCGGATCATCAGATAGCCGATAAGACCAAACACCATGCTGAGAACGACATTCTCGATGGTGAGATCGATGGCGTAGGAGCCGACCAGCGAGATCACGATGATCAGCGGCGCCAGCAATTGCGTATCGACATAGGTGAGCTTCGCCAGAGGCCGAGCGAGCAGAAGACCGATGAAGGAAGCGACGATGCAGGACGCGGTCAGCGCCCAGATGAGGCCGTAGATTTCGACCTGGTTGTTGATCAGCATCAACGGGCCCGGCTGCATGCCGTGCAGCACGAGAAGGCCCAGGAACACGGCCATTTCGGCCCCGCCAGGAAGGCCGAAAGCGAGGGTCGGAATAAGCGCCGCGCCGTCCTTGGCATTGATCGCCGCTTCCGTGGCAATGACGCCCTTGATGTTGCCCTTGCCGAAGGATTCGGGATCTTTCGAGGCCTGAACGGTCATGCTGTAGGAAAGGAACGACGCGACCGTCACGCCGACGCCGGGCGTCGCGCCGACCAGCGTGCCGATCAGCGAACCGCGCAGCACCGTCGGCCATTGCCGGAAGGTTTCGAGAAGGCCATCGCCGAGACCCTCGATTTTCATATTTTCGTCGACCTTGGCGATCGTGCCGCCCTTGATCGAGAGATTGATCATTTCGGCAATCGCAAAAAGGCCCACAAGGGCCGGCGCGAGGTGAATGCCGTCCCACAGATATTCGACGCCCATGGTGAAGCGTTCGGTGCCAGTGACGGCGTTATAACCGATGGAGGCGATCATCAGTCCGAGCGCGCCGGTGACAAGGGCGCGCAGCATCTTGCCGCGCGAGGTCGTGGCGACGAGCGCGAGGCCGAGCAGCGCGATCAGAAAGAATTCCGGCGGACCGAACAGAAGGACGATCTGGGTTGCGATGGGCAGAATGACGAGCACCGACACGGTGCCGAGAATGCCGCCGAGCGCATTGGCGCTGGCCGCCGCGCCAATGGCGAGGCCCGCCTTGCCCTGCTGCGCCAGCGGATAGCCATCAAGACAGGTAACGGCATTGGCCGTCTGCCCCGGCGTGTTGAGAAGAATGGCGGTGACGGCACCGCCCATTGGCGTGCCGCCCATGACACCGCCTGCGAGCGCGAGCGCGGTAATCGGCTCCAGACCAAAAGTGACCGGCGTCAGCAGCGCAAGCGCCGTAGTGCCGCCGAGACCCGGCAACACGCCGACGAAAAGGCCGATGATCATGCCAAGCATCAGGAACAAGAGAACCTGAGGCTCCAAAAGGCTAAGGAACCCGGTGAACCATAGATCGAGCATGAAACTGCCTATCGAATTCGGAGAAAAGGGACGGAGCGCTTAGCCGGCGATCAGCAGGGATTTCCACTTGTCGAAAAAGGCCGACTGCACGGTCATGACCGCCTCGCCATTGCCCGCCGGTTGCGGCAGCCAATGGTGACCTGCATTGCGGGCCCACTCGACGACTTCCGGATCGGCCACGGCCGCTGCGATGGCGTTGTTCAGAATGGCCTTGATGTCATCGGGCAGTCCCGGGGGCGCTGCGACCATGCGCTCGACCGTGATCTGGCTGAGTTCGGGAAGACCGAGCGAGGTGGCATCGGGAATGCCCGGGATCGTGCTTTGCGGCTCGAAGGTCGCAATTACGCGGATCGTGCCGCCTTCGATGAAGCTTCGAAGCGTCGATACGGTCGCGAGGCAGCAATCGCTGTCGCCGCGCATCGTCGCGACAATGTAATCGGCCGAGCCGCTGTAACCGGTAATGATCTGCGGCGTGACGCCCATGATCTGCGACGAAACAAGTATGGCCGAATAGGACGTGCCTTCGGGACCGGTCGAAGCGAATTTCACCGGGCGCTGCTGCGACAGGGCGCGCAAATCATCGACCGTATGGAGTGGCGAATCCGGCCTCACCGCAATCGCGTAGGTTTCGCCCTGTGCGAGCGTCGTGAGCCAGGTCATTTCACGCAGTTCGAAGGCGTTGCCGCCCATTGTTTCCTGCAGCGTGAAGGCGCCCGGAATATTGACCGCACCGATGGTGTAGCCGTCTGGCTGCGAACGATAGAGATCGGCGAGACCCTTGCCGCCGCCGCCTGCCGCAACGTTCAGCGGAATGATGTTCACCTGGTTCGGAAGATTGCGTTCCATCGCGGGCACGATAGCGCGCACGAAGGTATCGAAATTTCCGCCCGGATTGTTCGGAATAATGAAGGTGATGTCCTGCTGAGGAAAGCCTTCACCCTGTACGCCACGCGAACAGCCCGACGCCGCCAAAGTGAGACCGGCAGCACCCGACAGCGCAACGAAATCGCGGCGTGATAATCTGTTCATTGCGTTTCTGCCCCTGTCGTCATCGCGTCCTGCCGTCCCTTCCGGGAACGGCGGCATGATTTTTATCTCAAGGGGTGAAACTATTGCACCAAAGGGCGCAATGCCAAGCCCCGGATGGACTTAAGTGACCTAAAGCCCGGACTGAGATTGTAAAATCGCGCTCCGTGCTGCGGAGGTGCGGCGCACAATCCCGTGTGACAACCGAAGGCGTCAGCTTTCGACCAGAAGACCCTTCCATTGCTCGAAAAAGGCCGCCTGTTCGCGGAAGATGGCATCGGCCCGGCCGGGCGGGTTGGGTGCCCAAGGTACTCCAATGCTGGTCGCCCAGGCCGCGATGTGGGGATCGCGCACCGCCTCGTCGAGGGCGTTGGTGAGGATGGCCTTCAGATCGGCGGGAAGACCGGGAGGACCGGCGACCATGCGCTCAATGGTGATGAGGCCGAGATCCGGTTGGCCAAGATCGGTCGCGTCCGGGATTCCGGGGAGCGTCGATTCCTTCTCCAGCGTCGCGATGATGCGGATGCCGTCCGGACCCTGAAACCGGCGCAGCGACGTATTGGCGGCGATCACCGCATCGCCGTCGCCGCGCATGGCGGCCACGATGTAGTCATTCGAGCCTGCATAGCCGGTGATGTATTTGGCGTTGATGCCGAGAAGATTGCAGGCGATGACGCTCGCCATATAGCTGGTGCCGTCGGGGCCGGTGCAGGTGAAGCTGACCTGACGCGTCTTCGATAATTCCTGCATGTCGGCGACGGAACGGATGGGCGAATCCGCGCGCACGCCGATGGCATAGGTATCGCCGGGGCCGATGCTGCCGAGCCAGGTGAATTCATAGAGATTGAAGCCGCGGGCATCCTGTTCTTCCTGCAGGATCAGCGCGCCGGGAATGGGAAAGACGCCGATCATGTAGCCATCGGGACGCGTGCGCTGCATCTGGGCCATTGCGCGTCCGCCGCCGCCGGTCGGGATGTTCATCGGGACGATATTCACGGGATGCGGAAGGCGCTTTTCCATCGCGGGCGCGATGGCGCGCGCGAAAATATCGAATCCGCCACCCGCACCATAGGGAATGATGAAGGTGATGTTTTTCTCAGGATAGGCGGAAGCGGCGTACGACCTGCGCGGCAACGCCAGCGCAAGGCCCGCGCCGCTCGAGGCCGTCAGCAATTCACGTCGCGTAAACCGCATCCTCGCGCCTTTCGCGGGAGATCACTGCCCCCGGAACTCCCCGTTTATGGAGAGAGCCTAGGACATGCGCGCGGTTGCGCCAAGTGCCGCTAGACGAAGAGATCCGGGCGCTTCAGGCGCAGCGTCTGCACCAGCGCGAAGGTTTTGAGATCGGTGAGGCGCCGTTCATCGGCATCCTGTGCCAGCGTAGAGAGCGCGACTTCATGCACGGTGATGGCTTCGTGTTCGGCGGCGAGACCGCCGCCTTCCGTCACGCGCTGTGCGGAGCTGAAGGGCGCGAGGAACAGCGACATGCGTTCGGTGGAGATTCCCGGCGCGGTCCAGAGCGTCCCGACATGTTCGAGGTCGGACAATTCGAGGCCCGCCTCCTCCAGCGCCTCGCGCCGTGCGGTCGCCAGGGGATTGCCGTCGTCGATGGTGCCCGCAATCGCCTCGACCACTTCGCCTGCGCCGGAGGCGAAGGCGACAGGCGTACGAAACTGGCTGATGAGAATCGCGATTCTGCGCACGGGATCATAGGGAAGAATGGCGGCGGCCTCGCCATGATCTTCGATCTCGCGTTCGATGATGTCGCCACCGGGCGTTGCCACCTCGGCGGTCCGGAACCTCGCCCAGCCGGAATAGACGATTTTCACGCTTTTTATTTCGAAACCCACTGTTTTTCCTTGCGAAACAGGGCATTTGCCGGAGACGGCCATGCCGCAGGAGGCGAGACTTGCAATCGACGCTAGCAGGTGGCGATAGTGGGCCGAAGTCAATCGAGGCGACTTATGAACGTGCATGTAAGTGCAGGGGAAAATGCCGACATAAGGCATGACTGGACACGGGCCGAAATCGAGGCGCTGTTCGCCCTTCCCTTCTCCGAACTTCTGTTCCGGGCGCAGACGCTGCACCGCAAATATTTCGACGCGCGCGAGGTACAGGTCTCGACGCTTCTGTCGATCAAGACCGGCGGCTGTCCCGAGGATTGCGCCTATTGCCCGCAAAGCGCGCATTTTGAAACCGGCGTGAAGGCCGAAAAATTGATGGCGGTCGACGCCGTGCTGAAGGAAGCGCAGGCCGCAAAGGACGGCGGCGCGACGCGCTTCTGCATGGGCGCGGCCTGGCGTTCACCGAAAGACCGCGACCTCGACAAGGTCTGCGCCATGGTCGAAGGCGTGAAGGCGATGGGCATGGAAACCTGCGTCACGCTCGGCATGCTGAACGCGGCGCAGGCGGAACGGCTGAAAGAATCCGGCCTCGATTATTACAACCATAATCTCGACACCTCGCCGGAGTTTTACGGCGAGGTCATCACGACGCGTACCTATCAGGACCGGCTCGACACGCTTTCGCATGTGCGCGAGGCGGGGATTTCCGTCTGCTGTGGCGGCATTGTCGGCATGGGCGAGGATTTGAACGATCGCGCCGGGATGATCGAGACGCTGGCGAATTTGCCCCAGCACCCGGAAAGCGTACCGATCAACATGCTGGTGCAGGTGGAAGGCACGCCCTTGAGCGAGGAACAGACGCTGTCGCCGCTGGATTTCGTGCGCACCATTGCGGTCGCGCGCATTGTGATGCCTGCATCCATGGTGCGCCTTTCGGCCGGACGCGAAGAGATGAGCGACGAGACACAGGCGTTGTGTTTCCTCGCCGGGGCGAATTCGATTTTCTACGGCCCACAGCTTCTGACGACCGCCAACCCGGCCCGCGACCGCGACCGCCATCTGATGGACCGACTGGGCCTTGTGCCCATGCCGGCCTGATGCGGCGCGCCGATGGAACGGCTTAAAGCCGAGATCGAACGGCTTCGGCAGGCACATAGCTACCGCGCGCTGAAGACCGCGTCGGGCCGCGATTTCACGTCGAACGATTATCTGGGCCTTGCCGCGCATCCTGCCTTGCGCGAGGCGGCGAAAGCGGCGCTCGACGAATATGGCGTCGTCGGCGCGGGCGGATCGCGGCTGTTGCGCGGGCATCATCCGCTGCATGCGCTTCTGGAGGAGCGCGCAGCGGAATTCTTCCAATCCCCGAAGGCGCTTTATTTCGGCAGCGGTTATCTTGCCAATCTCGCGCTGTTCTCGACGCTGCCGGACCGCCATGACGCGGTGATCTTCGACGAATTCGTCCATGCCAGCATGAAGGAAGGCATTCATGCGGGCGTCGGGGCGCGCTTCAAGGTTCCGCACAATGATGTGGCGGCGTTTCGCGACAATCTTGCGCGTGCCCGCACGCGCGGCGCAAAGGGATTATGGATCGCCGTCGAGAGCGTTTACAGCATGGACGGCGATTTTGCGCCGCTGAAGGAACTGGCGGACCTCGCGCAGGAATTCAACGCCACGCTGATCGTCGATGAAGCCCATGCGACGGGCGTGTTCGGTGCGACGGGGCGCGGGTTGTGCGAAGGACTGACGCATGTGAGCCTTATCGGCGTGCATACCTGCGGCAAGTCGCTTGGCGTTTCGGGCGCGCTTGTCTCTGCGTCCGAACTCATCGTCGATTATCTCGTCAACAAGGCCCGGCCCTTTGTGTATGCGACGGCGTCGCCGCCGCTTCTGCCCGCGGCGCTGATCCGCGCGCTGGAACTGATCGACGAAGAGCCCTGGCGGCGCGCGCAATTGCTGGCGCGGGCAAACTTCGCCCATCAGACCTTAAGCGAGGTCGCGGGCGACGCGCTGCGCTTTGCCGGAAGCCAGATCATTCCGGTGGTGCTGGGCGGCGAAGAACGCACATTGAAAGTCGCGTCGGCGCTGCAGGACGCCGGGTTCGACGTGCGCGCGATACGGCCACCGACGGTGCCGATGGGCACGTCACGCCTGCGCATCTCGATCAATGCGATGCAGAGCGAGACGGATATCTCGGAGCTCAGCGATGCGCTGGGGCGGGCGCTCGGTAGCGCATGAGACCGCTGCCATGAAACCTTTAATCGTCACCGGCACCGATACCGGCATCGGCAAAACCGTGGTGTCGGCGATGCTGACGCTCGCGCTGGACGGCATTTACTGGAAACCGATTCAGGCGGGCATTTCGGACGGCACCGACACGCGACGCGTGATGCAATGGACGGAGCTTTCGCCCGATCATTTCCGAAGCGAGCGTTATATTCTGTCGCATCCCCTGTCGCCGCATCGCGCGGCGGAACTGGACGGTGTCACAATCGATGTCGCGGGATTTCCGCTGCCCGAAGACATCGCCGAAGGCCGCCGGCTCATCATCGAGGGCGCAGGCGGGGTTCTGGTCCCGATCACGCGGCATTTCCTGCAGGCCGAATTTTTCGCACGCTGGAACGCGCCCGTGGTGCTGTGCGCCAGAACGCAGCTTGGCACGATCAATCATTCCCTCCTCTCGATCGAGGCGCTGCGCGCGCGCGGCATCGCCATTCTGGGTGTGCTGTTCGTCGGCGATGCCATGCCGGATTCGGAACAGATCATCGTGGAGATGGGAAAGGTGAAGCGCCTCGGGCGCCTGCCTTTCCTCCCCGACCTGAACGCGGCGAGTTTGCGCGCGGCGTTCGCGGAAAATTTCGCCTTCGAGGATTTCGAGGCCGGTCATGGCGGATAGATCGCCGCTCTGGCATCCGTTCACGCAGCATGGCCTGGCCGATCCCGCGATCCACATCACGCGGGCGGAAGGCGCTTATCTTTACACGCAGGATGGCCACGCGATTCTGGATGCGATTTCGTCATGGTGGGTGAACATTCACGGCCATGGACATCCCGCTATCGCGAAAGCGATTGCCGAGCAGGCGGCAACACTGGAACAGGTGATCTTTGCCGGGTTTACCCACGAACCAGCGGAGCGTCTGGCGCGGCGGTTATTGAGGCTCGCGCCGCCTGGCCTCGATCATGTGTTCTTTTCGGATTCAGGTTCGACGGCGGTAGAGGTCGCGATCAAGATGGCGGTCGGCTGCTGGCATCATCGGGGCAAACCCCGGCGCAAGATCATCGCGCTGGAGCATGGCTATCATGGCGACATGTTCGGCGCGATGGCGGTGGGACAGCGCGGACCGTTCAACGCGGCCTATGAGGAGATGCTGTTCGAGGTCGCGTTTCTGCCATTCCCTGAGAAGGGCGCGGAAGAGAAAACGCTGGACGCGCTGAAGGCGTTGTTGAACGCCGAGCCGGATTCTTACGCGGCGCTGATATTGGAGCCGCTGGTGCTGGGCGCGGGCGGCATGAAGATGTACGCGCCGTCCCTGCTGAAGGACCTCGCCGATCTTTGCCGCCAGAACGACGTGTTCCTGATTGCCGATGAAGTGATGACCGGATTTGGACGTACCGGCACGATGTTCGCGTGCGAACAGGCGGGCGTGACACCGGATCTGATGTGCCTGTCCAAGGGACTGACCGGCGGGTTTCTGCCGATGGGCGCGACGCTCGCCAGCGCGGACATCTATGACGCGTTCTATGCGGCGGACCGTGCGAAAACCTTCTTCCATTCCTCGTCCTATACGGGGAATGCCATTGCCTCAGCCGCCGCCAATGCCAGCCTCGATGTGTGGGAAAGCGAGCCGGTGATGGAGCGCATCGCTGCCATTGGGGAAAGGCACGCGAAAAGGCTCGCCGGCCTCAAGGGCGATGCACGCTTCGCGAATGTCCGCCAATGCGGCACCATCGCGGCGCTGGAATTGCGTGCGCATGACGCGGGTTATTTCGCAAATGTGGGGGCGACGGTCGCCCGCGCGGCGCTGGTTGCCGATATTCTCCTTCGCCCGCTCGGCAATGTCGTCTATGTCTTGCCGCCTTACTGCATTTCCCAAAGCCAGCTCGACAAGGTTTACGATGTTATCGAAGACGCCGCACGCGCTTGAAACATTTGAAGCGACCAACCGCGCATGGGAAGCGCCCGTCGCGGCGTTCCTCACCGCGCTGTGCGGTGACAAAGAACGTCATGCGCGTTTTCTGAACACGCTGTCGCAGATGGAACATGTCGGCAGCCGCAAGATCATGATGAGCCAGGCGAAGGGCGAACTGCCGCAGGACACGCTGAAACATCTGGCGGAGGAAACGCGGCACGCCTTCTTCTTCAAGCGTGCGGCGGAGAAGCTCGCCGGACGGACGCTGGATTACGGCACGGAGGCGACGCTCGGCGGCAATGCCGCACGCATGTATATGGGACGGCTGGACGCCTTTATTGCTGACGAACTGGGTTCGCGCGCACCATCGGAAACCGCTTACCTTTACATGTCGCTGATCGTGGAATTGCGCGCGATATGGTTCTATCGCACCTATCAGGCAGCGCTCACCGCCGCCAAACATCCGCTTTCCTTAAAAAGCGTCCTCGCAGAGGAAGAATTGCACCTAGAAGAAATGCTGGCGCGACTGGATGCGATCGACCCCGCGCTGGACGCCCATATCATCCTCTTTAGTGCCTATGAGAACGCGCGCTTTCCGGTGTTATGGGGGGAGATAGCGGGGGGCAATTGAGCGTGGCCGATGGATACCCCCCTTCCCCGCTTCGCGGACCTTCCCCCTCAAGGGGGGGGAAGGGAAAATGCTCATGCTTCGACGGACTGAGCAGGAGAAAATTTAGGCTCACTGAGCCTGTCGAAGCGGGAGGCGCTGGCATACCTGGGTCCCCTTCCCTCGCGCCGCTGCGCGGCGCTCGCCGGGGATGACAAATTATCTACAACCCCACCGATTTCATCGGATCATAGGCCGGGCTTTGGTGCAGCATTTCGATGATGCGTTCGGGCGTGATCGGCGTTTCCGCGATGTGGACGCCGTAAGGCTGTAGCGCGTTTTCGACCGCCGCGATGATGGCGGCGGCGGCGGGAATGGTGCCCCCCTCGCCCGCGCCCTTTACACCTAATGGATTCAAAGGCGACGGCGTTTCGATATGGCCGGAGACGATCTTCGGAACGTCGGTCGTCATCGGCAGAAGATAGTCCGCAAAATTCGTCGTCTGCGGTTGGGCGTTCTCGTCATAGGCCATCCATTCGAGGAGGGCATTGCCGATGCCATGCGCGACGCCACCCTGGATTTGTCCGTCGACGATCAACGGATTGATGAGATTGCCGCTGTCATGCGCGACGGCGTAATTCAGGATCGTCACGCCGCCGGTGAGGATATCGACTTCGACCTCGACGATATGCATGCCGTTGCAATAGGCGGCCTGGGGCGGCGTGAAATAGGTGGTGTTCTGAAGGCCCGGCGTCTGGCCCGGCGCGAAGGAGAAGCCCGGCATGCCGAGCGAACGCTTGGCGAGATCGGCAAGGCTAAGCCCCGGACGGTTGCCGCCCTTCACTTCGACGCGCGAATCCACGAGTTGCAATTCGTCTTCATTCACTTCGAGTATCCGCGCGGCGAGGCGCAGGGCCTGCGCCTTCACATCGCGCGAGGCGAGCATGGCGGACGGCGCGGCATTGGGCGTGATGCGGCTGGCGAAGGTGCCGGTGCCGAGCGCTATAGCCGTAGTATCGCCAATCGTCACCACGACATCTTCCATCTTCACCGAGAGTTCTTCGGCGACGATCTGCTGGAACATGGTCTTGTGGCCCTGGCCTTGAGAGGCCGCGCCCGACGAGACGTAGATCTTGCCGTTTTCCATCACGCGGACGGTGACGCCCTCGAAGGGCCCGAGGCCGGTGCCTTCGACATAGGCGCCCATGCCGATGCCGATATGGCGGCCCTTTTCCAGCGCCGCTTTCTGGCGCTGAGGAAAATTCGCGTAATCGGAAAGCTGAAGCGCCATTTCCAGCGTCGCCGGATAGTCGCCGCTGTCATAGATGACGGGTTTGCCGTCGCGGAAGGTGAGGCCCACCTTATAGGGCATCTGTTCCGGCTGGATGAGATTGCGGCGGCGGAGTTCAGCCGGATCGATGTTCATCTCGCGCGCGGCGCGGTCCATCAACCGTTCCATCGCGAACACGGCCTGAGGGCGGCCGGCGCCGCGCACCGGCGTCGTCGGCACCTTGTTGGTGTAAGCGATGGTGACGTTCAGCTCATAGGTCGGGAGCACATAGGGCCCCGGCACAGTGGTGGATGAGATATAGGGCATGACGATGCCCCAGGGCGTGTAGGCGCCATTGTCATGCAGCATGGAGCCGCGCACGCCCTTGAGCTTGCCGCCTTCATCCAGCGCGATTTCGACCGACCAGTACTGGTCGCGTTCCTGCGTGGTGGTGAGGAAGTGTTCGCGCCGGTCCTCGACCCATTTCACGGGACGGCCCAGCAATTCGGCGACCGCCGGGATGACCGCTTCTTCCTGATAGAAGATCAGCTTCGGGCCGAAGCCGCCGCCGACATCGGGGGCGATGACGCGGATTTCCTCGGGATTGCGACCCAGAAGATCGGCCAGCGTGCGTTTGCAGATATGGGGCGCCTGCGTCGCCGACCAGACGGTGAGCAGATTGGCGCGCTTGTCGTAATCGGCGAGGACGCCGCGGCATTCCATCGGATGGGCGCAGCCGCGATGCTGCCAGAAATCTTCCCTATACACATGGGCGGCGGAGGCGAAGGCCGCGTTCACATCGCCATAACCGACTTTATAGACGGCGGCCTTGTTGTCGGGGAGCGCCGCATGGGCTGTGGCTGCGCCTCCCTTCACCGCTTCGCGGCAATCGGAGGCAGCGCTTAACGGTTCGTAATCGACATCGACCATCTGGGCCGCGTCTTCGGCGATGTAGCGGTTATCGGCGATGACGACCGCCACCGCTTCGCCGACGAAGCAGACTTCGTCGAAGGCGAGCGGATAGGGATTGAGCATCACTTTCAGCGCCGGATTCGGCAGATACATCGGAATGCGCGTCTTGCGCATCGAGGCGGGCAAATCCGCCGCCGTGAAGACCGCGTGAACACCCGGCATTTCGAGCGCGGCGGAGGCGTCGATCCTGCCGACTTTCGCGTGGCCGAAAGAAGAGCGCACGAAACAGGCGTAGAGCATGCCGGGCAGATGGATATCATCGACATATTCACCATGACCGGTGAGAAGGCGCGGGTCCTCGGAGCGTTCGACGCGGGCGCCGATGGTGCGAAAGCCCATGTTACGCCCCCTTGCCGCGCTGCTGCGCCAGCACTTCCATCGCGGCATCGACAATGCCGGAATAGCCGGTGCAGCGGCAAAGATTGCCCGAGAGCACGTCGCGGACCTCTTCTTCCGTCGCGTTCGGCTGATCGCGCAGGAGTTCGGTCAGCGTCATCAGCATGCCGGGCGTGCAGAAGCCACATTGCAGGCCGTGATGCTTCTGGAACGCCGCCTGGATGGGGGCAAGCGTGCCGTCTTTGCCCGCAAGCCCTTCGACCGTCGTGATGGCATGGCCGTCGGTCTGCACCGCCAGCATCAGGCAGGCGCGCGTGCTGTAGCCGTCGAACAGAATCGTGCAGGCGCCGCAGACGCCGTGCTCGCAGCCGAGATGCGTGCCCGTGAGCTCGAGCTGATGGCGCAGAAAATCGGCCAGCGTCGTGCGCGGTTCGACCTCGGCGGTGTGGGCCGTGCCATTGACCGTGACGGTGATTTGCCTCGTCTCAGACATCGGGCTTTCCTTCGGCGCGGGCGATGGCCTTCAGCAGCGTTTTCGCGGTGAGGAGTTTCGCGAGATGCTGGCGGTATTCATTGGTGGCGTGAATATCGACGGTGGCTTCCGTCTTCCCTGCGATGGTCGCCGCTTCGCGGATCAACTCGTTCGTAGGCGCCTTGCCCGTGAGAAGCGCTTCGGCTTGCCGCACGCGGGTCGGCCCCTGCCCCATGCCGCCCAGCGCGATGGCGACGCGTCCGATTTTTCCACCGTTCATGTGAACGAGAATGGACGAGGCCACGATGGCGAAATCGCCGCGGCGGCGCGTGAATTCCGTGAAGCCATATCCATGGCCCTTCGGCCAGATGGGTAGGCTGATTTTCGTCAGCATCTCGTCGGGTTGAAGCGCGGTCATCATGTAGCCGAGCGCGAAATCCTTCATCGCGATGATGCGCGTGCCCCGCACGCTTTGCGCGGTGAGTTCGGCATCCAGCGTGACGGAACATAGAGGAAGCTCGGCGGCCGGATCGGCGTGGACATGGCTGCCGCCGATGGTGCCGCGATTGCGCGTCTGGCGATGGCCGATATTCGGAATGGCCTCACGCATCAGCGGGATGTGCGTGCGGATGACGTCGGAGAATTCCAGTTCGCGCTGGCGCGTGGCGGCGCCGATTTCGATCCGGTCGCCCTTCACGGCGATGCCGGACATTTCGGCAATGCCGTTCACGTCGATCAACGCATCGGGCAGCACGAAGCGGAAATTCATCATCGGCATCAGCGACTGGCCGCCCGACAGCACGCGCGCGTCCACACCGGAGGCGAGAATTTTCACCGCTTCGGCGATGTTTGAGGGCGTGTGATAGGCGAAGGCAGCCGGCTTCATGCGCTCTTGCCGTTTTCCTTGTCGGCTTCGGCGAAGGCTTCCTTCGCCACGCGGAAGGCATCGAGCGAAGCAGGCACGCCGCAATAAATGCCGACCTGCAGGAAGACTTCGCGGATTTCTTCGCGGGTCACGCCATTGTTCAGCGCGCCACGGACATGGAGCTTCAACTCATGCGGGCGGTTCAGGGCCGCGATCATCGAGAGATTGATGAGCGAACGCTGCTTGCGGTCCAGACCTTCGCGCTGCCAGATATCGCCCCAGCAGTAACGCGAGACGAGTTCCTGCAGCGGACGCGTGAAATCATCGGCGGACGCGAGCGAACGGTTGACGTAATCGTCGCCGAGCACGGCGCGGCGCATTTTCAGGCCGGCTTCGAAGCGTTCCTCATCGGTCATGGGAATTTCCTTGAAGTTGAGCGTTACGATTTTTCGACGCCGGAATCGGTCCAGCGTTTCACCGAGCCGGTGTCGATATCGAAGAGATCGAGCAGGCGCCCGATGGTGTGATTGATGATGTCGTCGAGCGTTTTCGGCTTCGTGTAGAAGGCCGGCACGATGGGTGCGATGACTGCGCCCATTTCGGCGAGCTGCGCCATGGTGCGCAAATGGCCGGCATGCAGCGGAGTTTCGCGGATGCCGAGCACAAGACGGCGGCGTTCCTTCAAAACCACGTCGGCGGCGCGGCTCATCAGCGACCCCGTGACGCCGGAGGCGATCTCGCTCATCGTCTTGATCGAACAGGGAACGATCAGCATCCCCATGGTGCGGAACGAGCCCGACGAGATCGAGGCGCCGACATCGCCGATGGGATGGACGACGGAGGCAATATCCTTGATGTCCTTGGGCTTGCGCTCCATTTCGTAGCTCATAGTGAGCTCGGCGGCCTTGCTCATCACGAGATGGGTTTCGATTCCGCTGTCTTTCAAAAGCTCCAGCGCGCGCACGCCATAGATGACGCCGGACGCGCCGCTGATGCCGATGATGATGCGTCTTGGCGCTGCGTTACTCATCCTTGCCCTCGATACTGCGCACGGGCGTGTTCGGAATGACGCCGCTGCGCTTCCTCTGACGATAGGATTCGCTGCGCTCCATCCATTTGCCGTCGGCGGCCTGTTTGGCGTTGTTGTCCCATTCCTCGCTCCAGTCGCCGAGCGAATAGCCATACCAGGGCATTTCGGGCTTCAGAAGCGGAAGGCCGATCTTCTCCCACAGCACTTTGGCGTTCTCCATGTATTCTTTCTTGGGGAGCGCCAGCGGCGGCATGGGCTTTTTCAAGGTCGCATCGATCAGCAGCGCCGATTCCGGCGTCGGGACCTCCTCGGAGCGCGGCGCATGGCCCTGCTCGCGATAGGGGACGACCTTGGTGTCTTCGATCGGATTGCAGCGATAGGACATGGCCCAGAACACCGCATCGGCATTGTCGGGGTCGATATCGTCGGACAGCGCGATGACGAATTTTCCGATGGGGGCCTGCAGCGTGATCGTGCCGTACAGCGCGCGCCAGACTTCGGATTGCGGCACGCCGCGCTCGAAAACGATGAACACCACTTTACGCAAATTCGTCAGCGCCTCATGCATCACGACGCGCTTGACGCCCTTGATGCCGAGATGATCGCGCAAGTGACGCAGGTATAGGGGTTCGTAAGCGAGCTTCTTGACGACGGAGGATTCCGACGGTGTGACCTGGCTGATGATCGAGGTGAGAACGGCATCTTTCCGGCGCGTGATCGCGGTCACTTCAATGACGAGGTTGTAGTCTTCGAGCGCGACATAGCCATGGCTTTCGCCGAAGGGCCCTTCGGGCTCCAGATATTTCGGATCGACAAAACCTTCGATAACGACTTCGGCTTCGGCGGGCACCAGAAGGTCGACGGTTTTCGCCTGCGTCACATTGATCGGTTCGCCGGCAATGCCGCCTGCGACCGTGTATTCGTCGACATCGATGCGAAGCTTCTGCGGGCCCTGGAACGCCACCAGCGGCGGACAGCCCAATACGATGGCGATAGGCATGGGCTTGTCGGTTTTGGAATTCTTCTTCCAGTGCTCGAGGCCGCCCGCGCGCAGATTCACCAGCATCATCATGCCGAGACGCGTCGGGCTTTTGAGCTGCCCGCGATAGGTACCGATATTGTGGATGCCGGAGACCGGATCGCGCGTCACCACCGATGTCATGGTGAGATAGGGCGCGGCGTCGAAGCCGGGTGTGGAAATGGGAATGGGCAGGGATTCGAGACCCTTGCCGGGGCCTTCGAGATCATCGCCGGTGAGGACAATGTCATGGACGGGCGCGTTCTCGACAATGCGCGGAGCAATGGGATGGGCCATGCCCCGTTCCCAGGCGGGGCCGATATCGTCTAGCGTCGGGACATTCATGCCAATGCGGTAGACTTCCGGATTCACGGCCAGCGCGCCGACGATCACAGGGATATCGTATTTGCGGCCTGTGGAATCGACGATGTTGGTGAAGAGGAATGCCTTGCGGTCTTTTTCCGGGATCGAGCCGCGAAACTGCCAGCGCACCAGGGGGTGCATTTCGGTATCTTTGTTGACGGGCGCGTCGATCCGGTAAAGGAGACCCGCCGCATCGAGACGCTCGATGTGTTCGTGCAGATCGGCATAGCCGCGCGCCGGTGCTTCCCGCTTGTTCACGCCATTCCCTTTACCTGTTTCAGGACCCTTTTCCGGTCCCGTCTTCGGCCCCCCCCCTTAGCATCTGAGGGGGCGTCCGACGATAGAAATGCTTGGGCCTCAAGACTCTTCCGTGGACGACAGCACCACCGACAGAATATTGGCTGCCATGCGCGCCGCAGACCCGGCGTCGAGATGGGCCGCGTTCAGCATATATTCCTTCACGGCGCAGAGGGCAGAACGCTTGCGGTCGACAAGGCGCGACAATAGGCGCTCGACCCCCGCATCCAGAGCGGCTCTCGAAACGACTTCGCCGACAATGCCGAGTTTCAACGCTTCGGCAGCGTCGATCTTGTCCCGCGTATAGACCATATGGAGCAGCCGCTTCGGCGGCACTTTGCCAAGAACGGCCGAAATGGCGAGCGTCGGCGGCAGATTGCCGTCCATTTCCGGCATCGAGAACACGGCGTTCTCGGAGGCGATGGCGAGATCGCATTGGCCGACAAAGGCGCACCCGAACCCCTTGGCCTCGCCCTGGACGACAGCCAGCACCGGCACCGGAGTTGCGCGGACATCGGCATACAGATCGAGAATGGGTTCGGTGACGCCTGAGCGAATGCCGAGTGCGGTGGTGGGCGCCTGCCCTGGCGGGTCCGGTTGACGGCCGAGGCAGAAATGTTCGCCTCCTGCGCGGATCACCACGACCTTGATGTCCGTGCGGCTTCCCTGTTCACGGATGGCGCGGCCAAGACCCCGGACTTCATGGGTCATAAGCTTGTTGCCGTCCTCGGGACGCCCAAGCGTGATCGTCGCTATGGCGCGCGTCTCATCTTGTGCGATGCGAAATGGTTCTTGCTGCATCTGCGTTCTCCCCCGTGTCGGCGACGCTTTATCCGGTTTCGCCGACGCCATGGTCAAGTGCAAGTGAAATCCCAAATCGCCGGAAGCGGGCCTCATTGCATTGGATGTTCCAAAGGGCTGGTGTAGCGTCCGTCCTCCTTCCCGTCCGTTCGGAGAACCATCATGGCGAATAAAAAAGTCGATATCGCGGACATCATCGATTTCCAGACCAATTGGTGGTTCACGGGCTCGACGATGCTTCTTTGCTGCCTCGTTCTCATGGTGGACGGCTTCGACAATCAGGCGATCAATTACACCTCCGCGGCGATCATTCGGGAATGGGAGATCGAGCGCGTACTGTTCACGCCGATCTTCTGGGCCAACATTCTCGGCTGGATGACCGGCTCGCTGACCTTCTCGATGATCGCCGACCAGATCGGACGGCGGAACGCCACCATCTTCGCGACGGTGCTGTTCAGCGGCTTCACTTATGCCATGTCGCACGCTACGGGCCTTTGGGACCTCGCGATCTACAAATTCATTTCCAGCGTCGGCGTGGGCGGCGCCATGCCGATGGCGATCGCGCTGGTCGCCGATTACACCCATTCGAAATATCGCGGGCTGTTCATCACACTTCTCTTTATCGGCTATTCCGCCGGAACGGTCGGCGGCGGCTTCATGGCGGCCGAACTTATCCTTACGGCAGGCTGGCAGAGCATCTTCCAGATCGGCGGCATAGTGGGACTGGTTGTGGCCGGTCTTCTCGTCTTTACGCTGCCTGAATCCGTTCGCTATCTTTTGGTGCAGGGCGCACCGCAGGACAAAGTCCATAAATACGTCCGCAGGATGAAGCCCGAATATGTGATCGAACCGGGTACCGAATTCTTCATCAAGGAAGCCAAGAAGCAGGCGGGCGTTCCGATCGGCTACCTGTTCAAGGATGGCCGCGCCTTGATGACGTTCCTTTTATGGTTCGCGCTCGGCTTTTCCTTCGTGACGCATTTCTTCATCTCGAACTGGCTGCCGATCCTGCTCTCCGATTACATGGAGCTGGACGACGTCAACCGCATCAAAGCCATGTTCCAGCTGGGCGCCTTTTTCGGCTTCGTCTTCGGCTGGCTGATCGACCGTTACGGCATACCGGTGGTCACCGTGACGAAGCTGGTCGGCGCCATTCCGGTGGCGATGATCGGCCTCGCGCTGGTCAGCGAGGTGAATACATTCACTCTCGTTGCCATCACGCTGCTCTCCGGCATCTGCGTTCTTGGCGGCACGATCGGTCTCAATGCGATCTCGAGCATGATCTACCCGACCTTCATCCGCTCAACCGGTTCGGGTGCGGCCTTCGCTGCGGCCCGTATCGGCGCGCTGTGCGGCCCGAGTCTCGGCGCGCTTCTGATCTACCTCGAAGTGCCGGTAATGTGGATGTTTGTCATCGGTGCCGTGCCGATGCTGCTGTCCGGCATCTGCGCCTATGGCCTCAGCCGGACGGTGGACGTTCTCCATGCGAGGAAGCCCCCGCATAGCGAACATGTGGATGTCGGCGAACGTGAAGTTCCGGCAGGGCACGCGCCCGCGCGCACATAGGAAAGACGCGAGTGTTTCGGAAAAGGCGCGGGAGACAACTCCCGCGCCTTTTTTATGTGCCCGTGGGAAGAACGAACATGCCTTTGGGCAATGTGTTCATGAAGGCGATCACTTCGGTGCTTGCCGCGATATCGGCATATTTGGCGTTCATGTCGAAGAGGCTTACGGCATGGCTGGCCTGTGAGCGCTCGAACACGCCATCTTCCACCAGCGTCACGCGCAAATTGTAGCTGAAGGCGTCGGTTACGGTCGCGCGCACGCAGCCGCTGGTCGCGGTACCCGCGACGATCAGGCTGTCGCACCCCAATAGCGTCAGGTAACTCATCAGCGGCGTGCCGAAAAACGCGCTGGGCTTCTGCTTGCGGATGACGATGTCTTTCGGGCTGGGCGCGATCTGCGGCATGATTTCATCGCCGGGAAGATTGGTTTCCTTCGGGCGCTCGCCGCTGCGGACATTTTTCCACGCCCAGCTTCCGGCGTCCCAATTGTCGCTGCGCCGAATTGAGGTGGTATAGATCACCGGAAGCTCACGCGCATGGGCGGTGTGGATTAAAGCCTCGACTATGGGGAGCGCGTCCCATGCCTCCTCGCCGCCCGATTGGCGCCAGCGTTTGATGGAATCGAGCACCGGCTCGCGTTTGTCGCCGCAGAACGCATAATTCACATCGACGATCAGCAGCGCAGGCCGCTTACCGAAGCCTTGCCGTTTGCCAAAGCCCGCCGCAGCAAACACTTGTTTGTCGCGCTCGGTCAGAAAGCTGTCCCAGCTCCGTGTGCTCATTGCCGCGCCCCTTACTCCCCGCGCACATTCAAGGATAGAAGGTGGGTGCGTTCAAGGGGCCTTATGATTTGTCTCCACCCGGCCTTTCGGTACAATGGAAAACGACCTGGGGGAGTGGCGTGTGGCAGTCATCGAATGGCGGGACGTCGTCAAGATATTCCCCCTACGAACGAAGGGTGCGACGCGCGCATTGCGCGCATTGGACGGCATTTCCTTCGGCGTCGAGCGCGGCGAGATTGTTGCGCTGCTGGGCCCTTCCGGTTGCGGCAAAACCACCGCCTTGCGCATAGCCATGGGCCTCGATGCGGCGAACGCGGGAAGCGTCGTCGTTAACGGCAAGAACGTCACCGGATGCGGCCATGATCGCGGCATGGTGTTTCAGCATGCCGAACTTCTGCCCTGGTATACCGCGCTGGAGAACGTCAAATTCGGGCTGCGCATGAAGGGCGTTTCCGAGCCCTTTCTTACCGAAACCGCTCTTCGCTATCTCGAACTCGTCGGCCTTACCAAAGCGGCGCAGCAACGGCCCCATCAGCTTTCGGGCGGCATGAAACAGCGCGTCGGCATTGCGCGCGCGCTCGCCATCGATCCCGAGATTCTGTTCATGGACGAGCCTTTCGGCGCGCTGGATTCGCAGACCCGCGAGGTGCTGCAGACCGAGCTTCTGACGATTCACGCCAAGACGCAGAAGACCATCGTCTTCGTCACGCATGATCTCGACGAGGCCGTGGTGCTCGCCAACCGTGTCGTGGTGATGTCGGCCGGAAAAGTGCGCGAGATCATTCCGGTGGAACTCGACCATACGGGCGATGTGCGCGCCCTGCGCGGCTCGCCCGAATTTGCGCTGAAACGCGGCCAAGTCTGGGAAACACTGCATCGGGTGGACAGCGTACCGCCCGGCCACTCATAACCCCCCGCGAGGATACGCCATGAGCGCTGCAGCCGAACCATCGGAAAAAGAAGCCGCCCTTGAGCTCAAAACGAAATGGCTGATTCCGAGCTGGGCCATCACCACTCTCTCGGTGATCGTCGCCCTCGGGTTGTGGGAGTATTTCGGGCGCGATGTGGACCCCTTATTCGGCACCTATCCGAGCGCTATTCTGCTGGCGTTTTTCGACATGCTGGAGTCGGACGTGCTGCCCGCCGCGATATAGGCGAGCCTTCAACCCTTCTTTGTCGGCCTTGCGATTTCGGCGCTGGCGGGCATTCCCGTCAGGCTTCTCCTCGGACGCTATCGCGTGATGGAGGCGGCCTTCGGCATCTATATCACCGCGGGCTATGCGACGCCGTTGATCGCGCTGGTGCCGGTGCTGATGCTGTGGTTCGGCCTCGGCTTCACCGTGAAGGTCGTCATCGTATTCCTGCTGTCGTTCTTTCCGATCTGCATCAATACCTGGCTCGGCGTGAAAGCGGTCCCGAATTCGCTGATCGATGTCGGGCGGGCCTTTGTCACGCCGGGAACGGAAATCATGCGCCGCATCGTTCTGCCCGCCGTCCTTCCCTACATCATGGCGGGCATTCGCCTCGCCATCGGCAAGGCCGTGATCGCGATGATCATTGCCGAATTTCTGACGGCAATTTCAGGATTGGGCGGATTGATCATCGTTTCCGCGCAGAGCTTCCGCACGGCGGAAATGTTCGTGCCGATCATTCTCGTGATGGTGTTCGCGGTCGTGCTGACGGCGCTGGTCGGCTGGGTAGAGAAGAAGATCGCGCCCTGGCAGAGCGAGATCGCCGGCGATACGGGAATGTAGAGGGGACGGAAGCGTAAGCAGAATTGCGATTCTACTGTCAGCAATCCGGGTTTTGATTGAGCCTCGAACTGATGCGCAAACCGAGATTGGCGAGGTGAACTTCGCGTAAGAAAGCGATCAACCCGACGATCAGCGACAGCATCGCGGTGATGAAAATCCAGCCTATCGCCATCGAAAGATCGAGCGCGAAAAAGACACCCAGAAACAGTGCGGCAATCACCGCGCAGACAAGAAGCGCGCAGAGGGTCGCCAGGGCAATGGCGAGATTCACGCAGCGCGAACGCCGCCCGAGAAGCTTCAGTTCGGTTGCGGCGTGGGGCGGCAGCGCGCCCGCGACGCCCTCCAGAACACGGGTGCGGTCGATGATGCGCGCAAGGCGGTTAGTGAGAACCGACAGAATGCCGGCCACGCCCGTCAAAAGGAAAACAGGCGCGACCGCCAACTGAATGACATGGGCAATTTCGGTCAGACCGGAATCAGGAGGCATGGCGGAGCGCCTAGCTTTTCTTCTTCACCGAACGTACCGGGGTTTCGGGCGTCAGTCCGCCCTGACGGCGGGCAAACGTATCGGCGCCAGTTTTGTCCCACTCGCCTTTGACGGCCCATTGCGCCCAGTTTTCCCAGGTGTCGTTCCAGTCGCCCAGCGAATAGCCATGCCAGGGGGCCTGCGGCGTGAGCGCGGGCAACCCAAGCTCTTCCCAGATTTTCTTGGCGCCTTCCATATATTCGCGGGCGGGAAGCGCCAGCGGCGTCACCGGCGATTTCAGCGTCGCGTCGACCAGCATCGAGGAATCCGTGACCTTCGAACCCTTGGGGCCGTGACCGCCGGATTTGTAGGGCGCGATGTGAATGTCCTCGCCGAGATTGGCGCGATAGGCGAGCGACCAGAGAATGGCGTCGGTGTTGGATGGGTCGATATCTTCGCTGACGGCGATGCAGATTTTTCCGCATTGCGCCTGCAGCGTGGAGGCGCCGTGCAGACCGCGCCACACTTCGGTGCGGGGCGTGCCTTGCGCATATTGCAGGAAGATCACCGGCCGCACATTGGTGAGCGGCTCGTGCATCACCACGCGCTTGATGCCCTTAACGCCGAGATGATCGCGGATATGCGACAGATAAAGCGGCTCATAGGCCACCTTCTTCGTGACCGAGGATTCCGACGGCGTCACCTGGCTGACGATGGAGACGAAGACGGGATTTTTCTTCATCGTGATGGCGGTGACTTCCATCGACATGTTGAAATCCTCGAGCGCGACATGGCCGTGGCTTTCGCCGAACGGGCCTTCCGGCTCCAGGAGTTCGGGATCGACAAAGCCCTCGATAATAATTTCGGAATTGGCCGGTACTTCGAGATCGACCGTCTTGCAGCGAACCGTATGGATGGCGCTGCCGACGAGCCCGCCCGCGACGGCCATTTCATCCTGACCGACATTCAATTTTTGTGGGCCGGTGAAGAACACCGCGGGCGCGCAGCCGATAACGAAAGCGACCGGCATTTTTTCTTTGCGCTTGTTGTATTTCGTCCAATGGAGATAGCCGCCCGCGCCGCCAAGACGCGACGCCATGCGCACGCCGAGACGGTCGTTCGCCTTCAGTGCCGCGCGGTAGGTGCCCATATTGCGCACGCCGGTTTCTGGATCCTTGGTGACGCACAAGGTCGCGGTCAGATAAGGAGCGGCATCGAAACCCGGCGTCGAATTGGGAACGGGCAGCAGCGACAGCCCGCCGCCCTCTTTCCTCAAATCATCGCCCGTAATGACGACTTCCTGGCAAGGCGCATAATTGGCGCGCACTGGCGGTATGGGATTCTGGATGGCATGCAGCCAGACATCGCCGATCTGTTCAACCGGAACGCCCATGCCGATGGCGTAGATTTCCGGCGAGGACGCCAGAGCACCGACAACAACCGGCATGTCGTATTTGCGGCCTTTCGAGTCGACGACATTGGTGAAGACGAAAGCGCGGCGTTTGTCGTCCGACAAGCCACCCTGAAACTGCCAGCGCACCAACGGATGCAGCTCCGTGTCCTTGTTGATCGGACGATTGATCCGCACGACAAGGCCCATTTTCTCGAGCTTCGCGAGATGTTCCTGAAAATCCAGCGCGGCAGTTCGGTGGGCAGTTTCAGCTTTCGGTGCGGCGGACATATCAGTTTCTCCCCATGACGGGATCGCGTTCCCCTTTCCTCCACCGCTTTCGGGGGAGGTGTCCGCGACGCGGACGGAGGGGGCCACATCCTCGCTTTGTCATTGCGTCAAATAATTACATGCTCCGGCACGAACCGCACCCCCTCCGCCTCGCCCCAAGAACCGGCTCGGTACCTCCCCCGCTGACGCTGGCGAGGAGAACAGGACGCCGCGCATTCCTGCGGGAATACCAGTATTCGTTCAGACTTCGTCGGCGATGGTGTTTCTTAAGAGACCGACGCCTTCGATTTCTACTTCGACGACATCGCCCGCCTTCATCCATACCGGCGGCTTCCTGACCCAGCCCACGCCGCCCGGCGTCCCGGACACAATGACGTCGCCCGGCGCCAGCTCGGTGAAGCTCGAAATATATTCGATGAGCTGTTTCGGCCCGTAGATCATCCGGTCCAGCGTCGAATCCTGCATGAGTTGGCCATTGAGGCGCGTCTGGATTTTCCGGGCGCCCAGCGGGCCGACTTCATCGGCGGTCACAAAATAGGGACCGAAAGCGCCGGTGCCGGGGAAATTCTTGCCCGGCGTGAATTGCGAGCCGTGGCGCTGATAATCGCGGATCGAGCCTTCATTGTAGCAGGAATAACCCGCGATGTGGCTTTCGGCCTGATCCAGCGAAATGTAACGCCCGCCCTTGCCGATGACGATGACGAGTTCGGCTTCCCAGTCGAGCTGTTCGGAAACCTTCGGGCGAATGATGTTGGCGAGATGGCCGATCTGCGTATCGGGCCAGCGGATGAACACATTCGGACGGCCCGGCGCCGTCATGCCGGTTTCTTCGCGATGTTCATGATAATTGAGGCCAACGCAGATGATCTTCCCGGGATTGGGGATGACCGGATCGAAGGTGACCTGGGCGAGCGTGTAGTCCGGGGCTTCGCCTTTAGCGGCGTTAGCGGCTTCGCTATAGGCGCCGGCCACAATGAGAGAGAAGAGATCGGGATATTTCAGGCGTTTTGACAAATCGACGATGTTGTTGCCGTCCACCAGCCCGTAATGCGCAGTGCCGCCGACGCGGAACGAAACAAATTTCATGATGCCGTTCTCCCCAGAACCCAGCCAAGCCCGCGCCTGCCCAAAAGGCGGCGTATAACGGCGCTTGTGTTTCGACTTCTGGTATCATGCCGTTCAAGGGCATCAAACCAAAATTTGATTTTGCGATTTTCCGTTTACTTACGGTTACTTATATCCGTTTCGTTGCACCTGAAACGATACTCTGGAATAATTGCAAAACCGAAGGGCAATCGGCATATAAAGAGCCAACAGGGAAGCGTAGCGGCACCCATTGTGCGGGTTTTGCACGGGCGCTCCCGTTAACGCCATCCGCCCAGAACAGCAGGAGAATGACCATGAACGCCATCCGGCCGGACCAGATTTGGACCAGTTCCCTCAACGACATGGATGTCGTTCAGCGCGGCTTCGACCGCTCGAAGCCGGTCCGCTTCTACGACACAACTTTGCGCGACGGCGAGCAATCGACCGGCGTCAGCTTTTCCGCCAACGACAAATTCGAGATTGCCGTCAAACTGGCCGAGCTCGGCATCGGGCGGATTGAATCGGGCTTCCCGCGCGTCTCGGATGAAGACACGCAAGCGGTGCGCCGGATTCTCGACGCGAATTTGAGCTCGGAAATCTGGGGCTTCGCCCGCTGCGTCCAAGGCGACATCGACGCCCATCTCGAACTCGGCACCCGCTACACGCTGGTCGAGATCACAACCAGCGACATGAAGATGAAGGCGTTCGGCTTCACCCGCGAGAAGGTGAAGAACAGCGTCGTCAATTCGGTCAAATATGCCAAGGACAAGGGCATCGAACGCGTCAACTTCTTCGCAGTCGACTCGACCCGCAGCGACCTCGGTTATTTGCGCGAAATCTACACCGCCGCCATCGAAGCGGGCGCCGACGAAATCTCGGTGGTCGATACGATTGGCGCCTGTGCGCCGGAGACGGTCGAATATCTGGTCGGCGAAGTGCGTTCCTGGGTTGGAAAAGACATTCCGATCCATTGGCATGGCCATAATGATTTCGGTCTTGCCACCGCTGCCGCCATCGCGGCGGTTCGCGGCGGCGCCGACTGGATCCAGGGAACGATCAACGGCATGGGCGAACGCGCCGGCAATGCCGACATCTGCGAAGTCGCGCTCGCGCTGCAGTTTCTCTACAAGGTTCCGGTCGAACTCGACCTCAGCAAGGCGCGCGAAGTTTCCGATATCGTGCAGAAGCACGGGAAATACACGGTCGACAGCTGGAAGCCGGTTTCGGGCAAATATCTGTTCACCCGCGAGAGCGGCGGCGTCGCCAGCCAGTTCCATATGCCGTCGGCGATTGAGCCCTATTCGTCGGAAATCCTGCAGGCCGACCGCCGCGTGGCGTTAGGCAAAAAAAGCGGCCTCGCCAATATCAAGATCAAACTCGAAGAGCTCGGCATCGAAGCCCCGGCGGAAAAGCACGCCGCCATCCTCGAAAAGGTCAAGCATATCGGCACATCGGAAAAGCGCCTTGTGAGCGACGACGAATTCCGCGCAATGGTCGCAAGCGCTTAAATTCGGTTTGGCAGAATGACAAAGGCCCCGCGAGCGATCGCGGGGCCTTTTTATTGGCAGAAGACCGAGCGGATAAACCGCGTCTAACGCGGCAGGTCGGTGGAGCCCATCAGGAATTCATCGACCGAGCGCGCCGCCTGACGGCCTTCGCGGATCGCCCAGACGACCAGCGACTGACCGCGGCGCATGTCGCCGCAGGAGAAGATCTTGTCGACCGAGGTCTTGTAGCTGAGCGTATCGGCTTTCACATTGCCGCGCGGATCGAGCGTCACGCGGGACTGCTCCAGCATGCCCTGCTTGCGGGGCCCCGTGAAACCCATCGCCAGTAAAACGAGATCCGCTTTGAGTTGAAATTCGCTGCCGGCCATTTCCTTCATGACCATGCGGCCCGCGGCGTCCTTCACCCATTCAACGCGGACGCATTCCAGCGCTTCGACCTTGCCCTTGGAACCGATGGCACGCTTCGTCAGCACGGCCCAGTCGCGCTCGGTGCCTTCTTCCTGCGAAGAAGAGGTGCGCAGTTTCAGCGGCCAATCCGGCCAGGTGAGCGCCTTGTTTTCCTTCTCCGGCGGACGCGGCATGATTTCCAGCTGCGTGACCGACGCGGCATGCTGACGGTTAGAGGTGCCGATACAGTCGGACCCCGTATCGCCGCCGCCGATGACGATGACATGCTTACCTTCGGCGGTGATGGTGCCATTCGGTGCCGCGCGGCTTTCGCTGTCGCCCGCCACGCGCTTGTTCTGCTGCGTCAGAAAATCCATCGCGTAATGGATGCCGGTCAGCAAGCGGCCCGGCACGTCCAGATCGCGCGGCTGTTCGGCGCCGCCCGAAAGAACCACGGCGTCATATTCATCGACCAGCGATTGCACCGTGACGGTGACGCCGACCTCGACCTTGGTACGGAATTCGACGCCTTCGGCTTCCATCTGCTTCATGCGGCGGTCGACCAGATGTTTTTCCATCTTGAAGTCCGGAATGCCGTAACGGAGAAGCCCGCCGATACGATCGGATTTCTCGAACAGCGTGACCTTGTGCCCGGCGCGCGCCAATTGCTGCGCGGCGGCCATACCGGCGGGGCCGGAACCGACGACGGCAACGCGCTTTCCCGTGATGCGCGAAGGCACCTGCGGATGAATCCAGTTTTCACGCCAGCCGCGATCAACGATTTCGCATTCGATCGTTTTGATCGTCACCGGATTGTCGTCGATGTTCAGCGTACAGGATGCCTCGCAGGGCGCGGGGCAGATGCGGCCCGTGAACTCCGGGAAATTATTGGTGGAGTGCAGAACCTCGAGCGCCGTCTGCCACTGGTTGCGGTAGACGAGGTTGTTCCAGTCCGGAATGATGTTGTTGACCGGGCAGCCCTGATGACAGAACGGGATGCCGCAATCCATGCAGCGCGCGGCCTGATCCGCCACTTCCTCGGTGGGAAGCGGCTTCACGAATTCATGCCAATGCTTCAGGCGCGCCGCAGCCTTGTCATAGCCGCGATCCTGACGCTCGATCTCCAGAAAGCCGGTTGGCTTACCCATGCTTCGAAAAATTCCTCATTATTCCGCTGCCGCAGCCGCTGCTTCGCGCTCGGCCTTCATTTCGAGCAGCGCACGGCGATAATCCTTCGGCATCACTTTGACGAAATGCTTGAGCGATTCATCCCAGTTTTCGAGTATGGCGCGGGCCCGCGCGCTTCCCGTGTGCAGGTGATGACGCTCGATGAGAATCCTGAGGCGTTCGGCATCGAACGAGAGCCAGTCGCCCATGCCGCTGTCTTCGACCGACAGCGAACGCTGACGCGGCCGACCTGGCGCATCGACGGCTTCAACGGTGAGCGAAAGCTTGTCGAGATCGACCATCGCTTTGTTGCAATGGGGCTCGAAACAGCCATCCGGATCGTAAAGATAGGCAATGCCGCCCGACATGCCGGCGGCGAAATTGCGCCCCGTCTTGCCGAGAACGACGACGACGCCGCCGGTCATATATTCGCAGCAATGATCGCCCGCGCCTTCGACGACGGCGAGCGCGCCGGAGTTGCGCACGGCAAAGCGTTCGCCTGCCACGCCTTCGAAATAGGCCTCACCCGCGATGGCGCCATAGAGAACCGTATTGCCGACGATGATGTTTTCGGTGGGGGCGCGCTTCGAGCCCGGCGGCTGACGCACGACGACGCGTCCGCCGGAAAGGCCCTTGCCGACATAGTCATTGCCGTCGCCCACGAGTTCCAGCGACACGCCCCGCGCGAGGAACGCGCCGAAGCTCTGGCCCGCCGTGCCGGTGAGGCGCACCGAAATCGTGTCCTCCGGCAGACCCGCATGGCCATAGCGTTTGGCAATCTCGCTCGAAAGCATCGCGCCGACGGTGCGGTGGACGTTGCGGATCTGGCTTTCGATGCGCACCGGTTCGCCACGTTCGATGGCCGCGCCTGCCTGGGCGATCAATTCGTGATCCAGCGCCTTTTCCAGATTGTGATTCTGGGTTTCGCACTGATAGATCGCGACACCTTCCTTCGGGACGCGGTAGAGCACCTTGGTCAGGTCGACGCCCCCGGCCTTCCAGTGATTGATGGCGCGGCGCGTATCGAGAAGGTCCACGCGTCCGGTCATTTCCTGAACGGTGCGAAGACCGAGCTTCGCCATGATTTCGCGCAGCTCTTCGGCAACGAAGAAGAAATAATTGATAACGTGTTCGGGCATGCCGGTGAATCGGGCGCGCAGGACGGGATCCTGCGTCGCAACGCCGACCGGGCAGGTGTTCAGATGGCATTTACGCATCATGATGCAGCCGGCCGCGATCAAAGGCGCGGTAGAGAAGCCGAATTCATCAGCGCCTAATAGCGCGCCAATGGCGACGTCACGTCCGGTGCGCAAACCACCATCGACCTGCACGGCAATACGGCCACGCAGTTCGTTCAGCACCAAAGTCTGCTGGGTTTCGGCAAGGCCGATTTCCCAGGGCGAACCTGCATGGGTGAGCGAGGTCAAAGGCGAAGCGCCGGTGCCGCCTTCGAAGCCGGAAATCGTCACATGGTCGGCGCGCGCCTTGGAAACGCCCGCCGCGACGGTGCCCACGCCCATTTCGGACACCAGCTTGACGGAGATGCGCGCCTTCGGATTGGCGTTCTTCAGATCGTGGATCAGCTGCGCTAGATCTTCGATGGAATAGATATCATGATGCGGCGGCGGCGAGATGAGCCCAACGCCCGGCGTCGAATGACGCACCTTGGCGATGTTCTTGTCGACCTTATGGCCGGGCAATTGTCCGCCCTCGCCGGGCTTCGCGCCCTGCGCCATCTTGATCTGAATGTCATCGGAATTGACGAGATACTCAATCGTCACGCCAAAGCGGCCCGACGCCACCTGCTTGATCTTCGAGCGCATGGAATCGCCGTTCGGCAGCGGCTTGAAACGGTCGGCTTCTTCACCGCCTTCACCCGTGTTCGAACGTCCGCCGATGCGGTTCATGGCAATCGCCAGCGTCGTATGTGCCTCACGGCTGATCGAACCGAAGCTCATCGCGCCGGTGGCGAAACGTTTGACGATTTCGGACGCGGGTTCGACCTCGTCGAGCGGAATCGGGGTGTCGGCGAATTTGAACTGCATCAAGCCGCGGATCGTGAGCAGACGTTCACTCTGCTCGTTGATCGAAGCCGCGAAGGTTTTGTAGGAATCCGGCTGATTGCCGCGTACCGCATGCTGCAGGCTGGCGACCGATTCCGGCGTCCAGGCATGGTCTTCGCCACGGATGCGGAACGCATAATCGCCGCCGACATCCAGAAGGTGCTTGTAAATCGGGCTGTCGCCATAGGCGTCGCGGTGACGGCGCACGCATTCCTCGGCGATTTCCTTGATGCCTGCGCCTTCGATGGCGGTCGCGGTGCCCGTGAAATATTTGTCGAGGAACGCGGTCGAAAGACCGACCGCGTCGAAAATCTGCGCGCCGCAATAGGACTGATAGGTCGAGATGCCCATTTTGGACATGACCTTCAAGACGCCCTTGCCGATGGCCTTGATGAAATTCTTGCGCACCGTATAGGCGTCAAGCGGCACCTTGTTTTCCACACGGATATGCTCGAGCGACTCAAACGCCAGATAGGGGTTGATCGCTTCCGCGCCATAGCCCGCGAGCACGCAGAAATGATGCACCTCGCGCGCTTCACCGGTCTCGACCACGAGGCCCGTCTGCATGCGCAGGCCCTGGCGGATCAGATGATGATGCACGGCGGCGGTGGCGAGCAGCGCCGGAATCGGAATGCGGTCGGCGGATACTTCGCGGTCCGACAGAATGAGAATGTTGTTGTCGGCCAGCACCGCTTCCGTCGCGTCGCGGCAGATGCGTTCGACGGCTCTCTCCAAACCCGCCGCGCCTTCGCTGGCGGGCCAGGTGGCGTCGATGGTCGCGGTACGGAAAGCGCCGTCGAGCAGTTCGGAAATCGACCGGATCTTCTCCAGATCGGAATCGGTCAGCACCGGCTGCGAAACTTCGAGACGCTTATGCGATCCCGCGTGATGACCAAGAAGATTAGGACGTGGCCCGATCATCGACACCAGCGACATCACCAATTCTTCGCGGATTGGATCGATCGGCGGATTGGTGACCTGCGCAAAGTTCTGCTTGAAATAATTGTACAGAAGCTTCGCCTTGCGCGAGAGCACGGCGATGGGCGTATCAGTGCCCATCGAGCCGATAGGATCGTCACCATCGCGGCCCATGGGCTCGAGGAAGAACTGCACGTCTTCCTGCGTATAACCAAAGGCCTGCTGGCGGTCGAGAAGCGTCGCCTCATTGGCGAGAGCATGTTTCGCGGGAGGTTCGGGCAGATCGGGAAGCTCGGCGAGCTTGAACTGCGTGTCCTTCAGCCACTCTTCGTAAGGTTCCTGCTCGGAGAGGTCGCGCTTGATTTCGTCGTCTTCGACGATGCGGCCTTCTTCCAGATCGATCAGCAGCATCTTGCCCGGCTGCAGGCGCCATTTGCGCAAGATCTTGTCTTCGGGAATCGTCAGCACGCCCGCTTCGGACGCCATAATCACGCGGTCGTCGTCGGTGACGATGAAGCGCGCGGGGCGCAGGCCGTTGCGGTCGAGCGTCGCGCCGATTTGACGGCCATCGGTAAAGGCAATCGCTGCCGGGCCGTCCCACGGTTCCATCAGCGCGGCATGATATTCGTAGAAAGCCTTGCGCTTGGAATCCATCAGCGGATTGCCCGCCCAGGCTTCCGGGATCAGCATCATCATCGCATGCGCCAGCGGATAACCACCCGCGACGAGAAGTTCGAGCGCGTTATCGAGGCACGCAGTGTCCGACTGACCATGCGGAATCAGCGGCCACATCTTGTCCAGATCGGGTCCGAGAAGATCGGATTCCATCGTGCGGCGGCGGGCATACATCCAGTTGACGTTGCCGCGCACAGTATTGATTTCGCCATTATGCGCGATGAAGCGATAGGGATGCGCTAGCTTCCACGATGGAAAAGTGTTGGTCGAGAAACGCTGATGCACCATCGCAATCGCCGATTCGGTCAGCGGATCGGTGAGATCGGCGTAGAAGCCTTCGAGCTGCGTCGCGAGGATCATTCCCTTGTAGACAATGGTCCGCGTCGAGAAGGACGGCATATAGAAATCGGTCAGATCGGGAAGGCCGTGCTTTTCGGCAAGACCCGCGAGCGGATTCTGCGTCTGCTTGCGGATGGCGAGGAGCTTGCGCTCGAACGCATCCTGGTCCTTCGTCTTGGGGCCGCGGGCGACAATGGCCTGCCGGAACACCGGCATCTCGGCCAGCACGCGCTTGCCGATGCCTTCGTGGTTGGTCGGCACATCACGCCAGCCGACGATTAACTGGCCTTCAACCTTGATGTAATGCTCGAACTGTTTGACCGCGAGCTTGCAGGCCTTCTCGTCGCGGGGAAGGAAACACTGCGCCACGGCATAATCGCCCGGTTGCGGCAGCGTCAGACCATTCTTGCCGGCCCAGTCGCGCAGCAAACGGTCCGGAATCTGAATGAGACAGCCAGCGCCGTCACCGACCAGAGGGTCCGCGCCCACAGCGCCGCGATGGTCGAGATTCACCAGAACCTCAAGACCACGGCTGACAATATCGTGCGACTTGAGGCCTTTTATATTGGCCACAAATCCAACGCCGCACGAGTCATGCTCTCGGCTTGGGTCGTAAAGACCCTGTTTCGGCAGAGCGCCCATTACACGCCTTGGTTGTATTCTTCCCAGTTGCAGCTTCGGCGCCTCACCTGCCCTACCAATTACGACAGGTCGGATCTCCACCGGAGCAACATTTTTTATTATCTCCCGCTTGGGGGAGTCATTGCAACGTTCTTTCCGCGCGAGCGAATGCAGAGCTGGGGGAAAAATGCCGCGGATTGCCTGTATCCACGCCAAGTTTCACGTTACCGGCGCATCAACGCCCCGAGACGCGGGATTTGGTCGCGGATTCCGGCGGTTCGGAGGGCGGACCAGAGCGCCGCCTGATTGCTGGTGACCACTGGCTTTCCGGTCGCCGCTTCCAATTCCTCGATGGCATCAATAGCGGAGATGTTGGCGCAGGAAAGGAAAATGGCCTCCGCCGAGTCGGCGGAAAGCGCGAGCCCGGTATCACGCCAGAATTCCGGGGGCACCGTACAATAGGCATCGGAGCCGGCAAGTCCCACCGCGCGGTCGGCGACGATCTCGAAACCGGCTTCCCGAAGATAGGCCAGCTTCTTCGCGTGGCCCGCCTCGGCGGTCTCCGACACGAAGGCCAGACGGCGGGCACCGAGCGCCGTGAAGGCCGCGTTCAGGGCAGAGGCGGTGCTGATCGCCGGGCGGCTGGTCGCTTTCGCAATTTCCTCGACGACATGGTGGTCCATATCGACCCCGCCCGACATTGAGGTGCCGGTGCACTGAAAGACGATCACGTCGCATTTAGAATCGTTCAGGAGGTCGGCGGCCTCCAGGATTTTCGGCAGGAGTTCGGGCAACGGTCTTTTGTGCCGGTTGGTCATGCCGATACGGGTGAAGTGGGGAACGATGCCGGCGGGGAGATAGCGCTGCATCTGCGGCTCCACCATCCGGTTCGAGGACGGAATGATGAAGCCGATGCGAGCGCGGGGAACGACCGGCGCGTAGCTCATCCCTTGTAGTCGCCGCCCGGCATCAAAGCGCTGCAGCCGCCATCGACCATCAGATGCGCGCCATCAATGAAGTCGGAATCGTCGGAGACGAGAAAGAGCACCGCTTTGGCGAGGTCTTCCGGCGTGCCTTCGCGCTTGCGCAAATTCAGCACGTTGCGATCGGGATTGTGTTCGTCCTTGCCGACGGGCGAGCCGATCTTGTTCGGCACCACGCAATTGACCCGGATGTCATAGGCCGCAAGCTGGATCGCCATCGAGCGCGTGAGATTGAGAATGCCCGCTTTCGCCGCCGTATAGGCGATGGAACGGGGACGGCCGAAATAGCCAGAGGTCGATGATGTATTGACCATCTTGCCGCCGTGGCCGCCCGCGATCATTTCCTTGGCAACATATTTTCCGAACAGCATGGGCGCAGTGAGCGTGACGGCGAGCGTCAGATCCCATTGTTCCTTGGTGATATCGAGAATGTGCTTGTTGTCGGAAATCGCGGCATTGTTGATCAGGATGTCAATGCGCCCAAAATCGGCGGCAACGCCTTTGACAGTCGCAATGATGTCCGCTTCCTTCGAAACGTCACAGACATAGGCTTTTGCCTTGCCGCCCGATGCGTTGATTTCGGAAGCGACCCGGTCCCCGCGAGCCTTGTCGAGATCGACCACCGCAATCGATGCGCCTTCCGACGACAGAAGTTTTGCAATGCCCTCGCCGATGTTACGTCCAGCACCTGTGACGATGGCGACCTGACCCTCGAGTTTCATGCGGTATCCTTAGGAAAAATGGGCCCCACCCAGTATTGACGGGTGAGGCCCTGTTTCGTTTCTCCTCATGCTTCGACAGGCTCAGCATGAGGAGATCACTCAGATTACGACATCAAGGCCTTCATCTTCTCGTTGTTCATGCCCTTCATGAGCTGATCGACGAGCGCGGACAACGGCATCGGAACCTTGGCGTCCTGCGCGAGATCGAGCGCCACGTCCATGTCCTTCTCGGCCCATTTGCCGGTGGACTTGCCCCAGCGCGACAGCGACCAGTTCGCACCCGAAGAGTGCTGCAAGGCCGCGATCATCTTGTTCACGTCGGCGCCATTCGCCTTGGCGAAGGTCAGCGTTTCATAATTCGCCGACATGCAGGCCCAGAGCAGAAGATTGTTGCAGGTCTTGGTGAGCTGACCCATGCCGCTCGGCCCGACCAGCATGACGCTTTTGCCGAACGCGTCGAGAACCGGCTTCGCCTTATCGAAGGCATCCTGCTTGCCGCCGCAGAACACGGTGAGCGTGCCATTGTCCGCCGCTTCCTGACCGAGCACGACCGGCGTATCGAGAAGGCCAATGCCTTTATCGTTGCAGGCCTTTTCCAGATCCTGCGCGGTGGTCGGCGAACAGGAGCTGGCGATGCAGATGACCGCGCCCTTCTGCAACTTATCGAGCAGACCCGAATTCAGGACCACATCGACAACCTGGTCGTCGGTCGCCACCATCACCACAACCACGTCGGCATTGGCGCCGACTTCGGCAGGAGAGCCGACGATCTTCACGCCGACTTCTTTCGCTTTCGCCTGCGCGCCTTCAAACACGTCGTAGCCCGAAACGACGAAACCCTTCGCCGCCATGTGCTTCGCCATAGGATGGCCCATCGCACCGAGACCGATCACGCCTGCATTTTTGACTGTCATGAAACGCATTCCTTCTTTCTGATTAAGCTGTTCAAGCTTTGGGGCGCGGGGGTATTTCCCCGCGCAATTCTTCCGTTGCCGCCCTGTCCAGGGTTACGACCCCGTCCTGTTCCTTGAGCACGACCGCATAGACGTCCCGCGCCGCGTGGCGGGACACATAGCCTTCTTTCACGTCGGCCAAAACCCTTTCCGGATCGCGGTCTCGTGAAGCGCCGAAACCGCCGCCGCCCGGCGTGTCGAGGCGGAAAATATCGCCTGCTTTCAAGGGGTAATCGGCATAACGGGTGGGAAGGCGCTTTTCCTCGGGGCTTCCCGGATTAATCAGGATATCGCCTGTGCGCCCATCGCCCGCGCCATTTGCGCCATGGGGGGCGATGACGTGCTTGGCCGACCGGATGGAGAAGCGCGCGTCCTGCAGATTCAGATATTCGCGGCGCATGCCGAGGCCGCCGCGATAAGCCCCCGCGCCGCCGGAATCCGGAATGAGTTCGAATTTGAGGATACGGGTCGGGAATTCGCTTTCGATGATCTCGATGGAGGCGATTTTTGCATTGGACTGATTGACTGAGGTGCCGGAGACGCCGTCCTTCCCAGCGCGCGCGCCGCCTCCGCCGCCGAGAATTTCGTATTGCACATAACTTTTGCCCGCCGAGGTCGAACGCCCGCCGAGAATGATCGAGCGGCTGGCGCAGCCATCGGCGCGGGCACGTTCGGGCAGGATATTGACCAGCGCGGCGAAGACCGCCTCCACCAGCGCATGCACGGTCGGATTGTAGGTGTTCACGGGCGCGGGGAAGCGCGGATTCACCACGCTGCCCTCCCGGGCGGTGAAGGTAAAGGCGCGCATCACGCCGCTATTGATGAAGATGTGCGGATCGACCAGCGAGATCAGGCAATAGCCGATGGCGGCCTGTACGAGAGGCGGACGCACATTGGCAGGGCCCTTGGTCTGATCGGCGGAGCCAGTGAAATCGAGATGGATGGCGTCGCCTTTTTTCTCGACGACGACATGAATGCGAACGGGCTTGTTCAGTTCGACGCCGTCATCATCGACGAAACGTTCGGCTTCGAATCGCCCATCGCCCCATTCGGCGATGGCGGCGCGCATCTTGCGCTCGGACAAGTCCATCAATCTGGCGAAAGAGGCGATAGTGTTGTCCTTGCCGAACTTTCCCATCAATTCCAGCACGCGCTGTTCGCCGAGGCGGCTGGCGCCGACCTGGCCCCGAATATCACCGAGCACGAGTTCGGGTGTGCGGCTGTTGGCGGCGATGATGCGCTCGATTCCGAAATCGCGCGTCTCTCCACGCTGATAGCGCAGCGCCGGAAGCTGCAGGCCTTCGTTGAAGACTTCCTTCGCCTGGCCCGAGCACGAACCCGGCACCGGTCCGCCAATATCGCTTTTGTGCGCGATGGAAGCGCAGAAGGCGACAAGTTCGGTGCCCGAGAACACCGGCGTGATCACCGCCATGTCGGGCGCATGGGGGCTGCCGCCCTCGTAGGGATGATTGATGATATAGGCGTCCCCCTCGGCAATGTCGTCATAGGCTCTCAACACCGCGCGGCAGCAGGCCGGGAAAGAACCGATATGCAGAGGCAGCACCACATGCTGCGCCACGACATCGCCTACCGGGTTCATGATGGCGCAGGACGCATCCTGCGACTCGCGCACAATGGTCGAGAACCCGGTGCGAAACAGCGAGTTCTGCATTTCCTGCACGATGCCATCAAGGCTTGCCTTCACGATCTCGATGGCGACGGCATCCAATTGCGGTGCGCTTCCCGTCATTACCTTGCCTCCCGGACGATCAGGAGATTGCGGAATTTATCGATGGAAACCTTGTGCCCCGGCGGAACGACAGTGGTGCAGTCGAGCTGATCGATGATGGCGGGACCTGAGAAAACCATGCCGACGTCAAGCTTTTCGCGCTGATACACCGGACAATCGAGCGTCTTGCCGTCAAAGCGCGCAGGCCGCGTTTCGCGCAAGGCATCGTTCAGCGCTGCGCCGGTTTTCGTGAATTCACGGAGGGTAACGGGCGGCACGCGTCCGATGCCGCGCAGGCGATAGGAAACGATCTCCACGGGCTCATGCGGCGCCGTGTGGCCGAACATCTGTTTGTGCTGTTCGTCAAATAGCGTGCGCAAACGGCGCATGCCTTCCGCGCCGAGAGGATAGGCACAGGGCACGGTGATTTCGTAACCCTGGCCTGCATAACGCATGTCGAGCGCGCGTTCGATGGCGATGCGGTCGTCGGAGAACTCTTCAGCGTGGAGATCGGCCAGCGCCTGTTCTTCGAGCTCGTCGAATATCTGCAGAATGTCCGTGTCGTGTGTTTCGGCGAGCGGGCTCATCTTCGAGCGGACGTAATCATGCTTCACATCTGAGATGAGAAGGCCCATGGCGGAATAGACGCCGGGGTAAAGCGGCACGACGACGCCCGCCATGCCGAGATTTTCCGCGATCCGAACGGCATGAAGCGGCCCTGCCCCGCCGAACGCCAGCAGATGAAAATCACGTAGATCATGCCCGCGCATAGTTGAGATGGCCTTGATCGCTTCCTGCATCTTCACATCGATGATGCGGACAATGCCTTCCGCGGCATCAGCGACACTTAACGAGAGCGGCGTCGCGACGTTGTTTTCGAGGGCGGCATGCGAGGCGCGCGCATCGAGGCGCATGCCGCCGCCGAGAAAATTGTCCTCGCCGAGATAGCCGAGCACGAGATTGCAATCAGTAATCGTGGGCTCCGTGCCGCCGCGGCTGTAGCAAGCCGGCCCCGGTACCGCGCCCGCGCTTTCGGGGCCGACGCGCAGCTGGCCAAGTTTATCGACCCGCGCCAATGTGCCGCCGCCTGCGCTGACCGTATTGATGTCGATCATGGGCAGCGCGATATCGCGCCCGTCGATCTTGCCGCGGGTCGAGACGGAGGCTTCGCCGTCCTTGATCAGCGCGACATCGCAGGACGTGCCACCCATATCGAAAGTGATGAGATTCTGTTCGCCTGTCGCGCGGCAGGCCTCAATGCTGGCGCTGACGCCGCCCGCCGGGCCGGAAAGCACGGTGGCGACGGCCTTTTTCGCCGACGCGCCAAAGGTCGCCATGCCACCATTCGACTGCATGATGTATTTCTGGCGCGTCTTCACGCCCGCCCCGTTGAGACGCCCTTCGAGCCGCTCGATGTAACGCGCGAGGATCGGCTGGAGATAGGCGTTAATCACCGTTGTGGAGAGACGGTAATATTCGCGGATCTGCGGCGCGATGTCGGAGGACAGCGACACGCTGCATCCCGGCATTTCCTCAGCCATAATCGCGCGGGCGCGTTCCTCATGCGCGGGACGCAGAAACGAAAACAGAAAACATACTGCGAGGGATTCGATCTTCGCGGTGCGCAGCTCGCGGATGGTCTCGCGCAAGGCAATCTCATCCAGCGGCAGGATAATGTCACCATTGGCTGCAACGCGTTCATGCGCTTCGCCAGTGAGGCGGGCGGGCGCCAGCATGGTCGGTTTGTCGTAGAGAATATCGAAGATCGCCGGGCCATAGGGGCGCGATTGTTCGCCGACCTCATAGATAGCGCGAAAGCCTTTCGTCACCAGAAGGCCGGTTTTTACACCCTTGCCTTCGAGCAACGCATTCGTGCCGACCGTCGTGCCGTGGCAGAAATAGCTTATGTCTTTCGGATCGACCCCCTTGTCGATCAGCACCTGAACGCCGGCGAGAATAGCGCGCGAGGGATCGTCGGGGGTGGAAGGGAGCTTGGCGACCGAAATTTCGTCCGTCGCCTCGTTCAGATAAACGAAGTCGGAGAAGGTACCCCCCGTATCGACCGTGACCCGATACCCCATTCCCTGCCCATATGTTTTTGGAGGCGCTGGATGGCCTCGCTTGCTCTATCGCTTAATGCTTGAATGCCCCCGCTTCAATGCCAGTTTTAACGGCAGCATCACCTTCGGGAGGGCAATTTGGCATTCACATCCTGGCGCGGCGTGGTGGGGTGCATCAAGCCGACCATGCGGCCCGGCTCCATGGAGGAGCTTATCCGCATGCTCCCCGACGGAATCGGGGTTATTCCGCTGTTTCTGGACGTCCAGAAGGGCGCCAAAGAGGAGTTCGACCGGGGGATTAGGCTCTATGAGCCCCTGATCGCCCGGCTCGCCGAGAAAAAGGTAGACCTTGTCCACCCGGAAGGCGCGCCGCCCTTCATGCTCCTCGGCCATGAGGGCGAGGCTAGGCTGATCAAGACCTGGGAGAAGACCTATCAGGTGCCGGTCTTCACGTCCGGCACCAACCATATCCGCGCGCTGAAGGCGCTGGGCATCAAGCGCTTTGTGGGGGCGTCGTATTTCACGGGCAAGATCAACGAGACCTTCGCCAACTATTTCCGCGAGGCCGGGTTCGACGTGCTTGCGATGGACGGCATCGACGTCGCCTTCGACGATGTCGGTTCGCTGTCGTCCGAAGTCGTCTATGCGCATGTGAAGAAGGCCTTCCTGAAACACCGTAAGGAGGCGCAGGGCATTTATCTGCTCGGTTCCGGATGGCGGGTCCTGAACATCATTGACACGCTGGAACAGGATCTCGGCGTGCCGGTGATCCATCCGGTGCCGGCGCGATGCTGGGAAATCCAGCACCGGCTTTCGGTGCGCCAGCCGGTCAAAGGGTATGGGCAGCTTCTGGCGGAGATGATCCCGGGCTGAGCTTCGCGGCGTCGAGATCAGCACAGAGAACCTCGACGCTGATCCGGACGACGGTTTCCAGCGTCGCCATGTACTCACCGATCTGCCAATCGTTACCTGCGCCGGGGTCCGGCACATGAAGGAACCCGGCGCGGCAGAGCGACTGTGTCTGCGTCAAAGCGTGCAACGCCGAATAGAAGATGTGATTGCACACATACCGCCCGGCGGAATCGGAAATGCGTACCGTGATACCCGCCTTGCGCAGCGCCTTCTCCAATGCCGCGAGGGGAAGCGTTGCACCATATTCCACGGGGCCTTCCTCCACGATCACCTGCGCGATGCGAAGGTCGGCATCCGCATCGGGCGACGCGGAATCGTTCAGGTTCACCGCGAGGCGTTCGATCCGGTAGACGCGCTCGCCCACCGCCACACCTAAGGAGAGAAGCGCGTCCGGCTGAAAACGCGCCAGGGCGGCTTCAAGCTGTTCGCCCGCGCGGCGGTAGGAGGTGTCGAGCTCCAGAGCTTCAACGTCAGCGCGAGGCGGCAGCGGCAGACCGCCCGCGATGCGGGCCATCAGAAGCCCAGTCGGATTGACCTCCATGCCCGGAAAGGGCCCGAACCCCGTTAGAAGAATTTTGTGGCGCATCTCATTTCCTTAACGCGACCAGCATGCGCCGATGAGACAGGATTGCGCCAGTATATCTCTGAATCGATATCTCTGACGCGTTGTTGGGTTTCCCGCTAGGCTGGCGTCACCCGAATCCTCGAACCCATGGGCCTTACGGTCATGACTTTTCCTGCCGCACTGACACCCATTCTTCTTCTCACCGCATCGAACGTCTTCATGACCTTCGCCTGGTACGGGCATCTGAAATACAAGACCGCGCCTTTGCTGTTGGTCATCCTTGTGAGCTGGGGCATCGCGTTCTTCGAATACTGCCTCGCGGTGCCCGCCAATCGCTGGGGCAGCGCGGTCTATTCGACGGCGCAGTTAAAGACGATGCAGGAGGTGATCACGCTGATCGTCTTTGCCGGGTTCTCGGTACTGTATTTGAAAGAATCCTTTACCTGGAACCATCTGGTCGGGTTCTCGCTGATCGCCGGCGGCGCCTATTTCGTTTTTCGAGGGCCCCTGTGAGCCGGTTGGTCCGAGGAATTTGACCGCTCCCCGTTACGGGTTATGGTTGGAGCAACAAACGGGGACACGATGACCGTCAAGGACGAACACGAAGCCCATTCGCAGGGCGAACCGGGGCATGGGCATAACAGCGAAAAACCTGTCATCTGGGAAGCCTGGCAGAAGAAGCGCACGTTCGTGCGCGCGCTGGAAGGCACCTATAGCCATCTGACCAAGGAGTTGCTGGATCAGCCGCGCGTCTATTCCTCGACCGATATGCCCTGGAAGGGCGGACCGCAGCATTACGGCAAATTCGTCATCAGCCCGCAGCGCAACCGCGTTACGCAATCCATCGAAACCCATATCGAAGCCTATGGCCCCGGGGCCTATGGCCAGAAACACGGCCATCTGAACAGCGCGTGCTTCTTCGTCCTACGCGGCGCGGGATATGACGTTCACGACGGGCGGCGCATCGAATGGAAAGCGGGCGACGTGATGCTGGTCGAGAATGGCTGCGTGCATCAGCATTTCGCCTATGAAGACGGCGCGGTGATGCTGGTCTTCAAGGCAAAGCCTTTGTTCCTTTTCATGCACCTTCTGTTTCAGAAGGTCGTCGATTATCCGCCGTCGAAGCTTCTCGATGGTCACGAGAACTGGCAGCCTCCCGCGGATTTGTGAGCTTTTTATTCATACCTTCAGGGATTTGCCGAGTTCCAGAATCTGACGCGCGCGTTCGACAATCGGCGCATCGAGAAACTGACCGTTCAGCGCGCTGACACCTGAGCCGCGCTGCTGCGCTTCCGAAAAAGCCTTCAGAACCGATTCGGCATAGACGATATCTCCCGCCGTAGGCGCGAACGCCACGTTCACGGGATCGATCTGGTTTGGATGAAGGAGGGACATGCCGGTGAGGCCGAGGCGACGCGCCTGTGTGGCATAAGCTTTGAGCCCCTCGTTGTCAGCGAGGTGCGGCCAGATGCCATCGACCGCCTGTATGCCCACCGCCGCAGCGACGGTTGCGATATGCGAACGGGCGTAAAGAAGATCGACCGCCTCCCCTTCACGGCGCAAGGGAAGCCCCATGGCGCGGGCGTAATCCTCCGCACCGAAAATGAGTCCTACGATCCGGCGCGACGCCAATGCGATGGCGTGCGCATTGAAAAGACTGGCGGGGCTTTCGATACTGGCGAGAAGACGCATTGCGCCCGGCTGTAACCCGCGCGCGGATTCCAGCGCCGTGATCTGCGAAGCCGCCGTTACGATTTCTTCGGCGCGTTCCACTTTGGGCAGAACGATGCCGTCGCATCCCGCGCGCACAGCGGCATCGAGATCGGCGGCGATCTCAGCCGAGGCGACCACGCCGACACGGACGTAGCGCGCGGGGCCGCCGGACGGCGCGCCCGCAAATGAGTCCAGCATCGCCGACACAAGACGCCTCGCAGCCGGCTTTTCGCTTAAAGCAACGCCGTCCTCGAGATCGAACATGATGGCGTCGGTCGGAAGACCAAGGGCCTTCTCGATCATGCGCTGACGGTCGCCCGGCACATAAAGCCAGGAACGAAAACGCCGGCTCGCGTTTTGCGGCGTGACATCGGTCATGCGGTATTTCCTTGCAGCAACTTTCCCATACGCGACCAGAAACGGTCCGGCCGCACCACAATGGCTTCGGCGTTCCGGTCCTTCAGAAAGGCATCGAGCGTACCGCCGGGATCGCGCGCGCGTAAAATATGTTCGGGCGCGGCATCGATAAAATCCTCATGGGTACGGGTGAGCGCGACCACGCGAATAGGCGCGTTAAAAGGCGTAAGCGAGGCGGCGCGCTTGCGAAATTCGGGCGTATCCCAGCCGATCACGGCAAAACCTTCACCCAGAAGCGCGTCGAGACGGCAGGTGGTGCGGTCGGGACATTCGACCAAAGGCTGCGGCAGCATTTCGGAATGCGGCGCGTTCGCGGTTCTTTCGAAGAAGCCTTCATAGAGATAGGGTTTCGGCTTGAATTTCAGTTGCAGAATGTAATCGCGCGCGGAGGGAATAAGGCAGGCGAGCTTCAATGCGGTCTGCATCAGCATCGCGTGAAGGCGCGATTTCGGCTGCATGAAGACACCGATGCGCAGCGACATCTGAATAAGCGCCGCCGCATGCGGACGGCGCTCGGGCTCGTAGGAATCGAGCAGCGCGTCGGGTGCGCCCCATTTCAAAACGGACGCCAGTTTCCAGCCGAGATTGAAGGCATCGCGGATGCCGCTGTTCAGGCCCTGCCCCGCAAAAGGCGGGCTGAGATGTGCGGCATCGCCTGCGAGAAAAACACGGCTCTTGCGCCAACGCTCGGCGACGCGCGCATGAAAGGTGTAGACGACCTTGCGCACAAGATGGAGATCGCGATCGGCGGGGTTGCGATCCGCGATCCAGCCGCGAAAGCGGTTCTCATCAAGGGCGAAGGCCTCGTCCTCATGCGGGCGCAGCATGAATTCATAACGCAATGTCGCATGCGGGCCGGGAAGCCGGATGGCGGGGCGCACGGGATCGCAGAAGGTCTGGGTATGACGCAGAGGCGTGGTGCGGCCATCGAGATCGACGATCAGCCAGCGCTGCGGAAAGGTATTGCCCGCCATGGCGATGCCGCAGGCTTCGCGCACCGGACTGCGCCCACCGTCGCAACCCACCATCCACTTGGCACGGAGTTCGGTTACGCCTTCAGGGTTGCGGACCTGACAGAGCGCCACACCATCGCGTTCTTCGAACGACAGGAGTTCATGTTCGAACAGCATTCGGACATTCGCAAACCGCTCCGCGCCCGTGCGCAGGGTGCGTTCGAACAATACCTGGCGGAAGGCATTGCGTTTCGGGAAGCCGAATTCCTGGCGGGTCGGAAGAATTTGCGCGAGTGGTTCGCCGCGCCAGGAGAAATACTGCACGCCATAGGCCTGCACGACGTCTTTCAAAACCGCGTCGTCCAGACCGACGGCCTGCATGGTGCGCAAGGATTCATCGTCGATGGAGACCGCGCGCGGCTCACCCACCGTACCGGGATTGCGCTCGATGACGACAGTCGAAACACCATAGGTGCCGAGCAGATTGGCGAGCGTCAGCCCCACGGGGCCCGCGCCCACGATCAGCACATCCGCATCGGTTTGCCGGGTTCCGGTCATGGAGGGCGGGATTCGCGCGTCAGCTGCGCATGATCGCAACGCCCCAGCGATTCAACGTCTCGGGGCGATGCGGCCACAGACCTGTCGCGCGTTCGGGAGCACAGCGTTCCAGCTCGGCCGATATCTCGGCGAGATTGCCGTCGGGATCCTTCACCATAAAGAAGGTGTCGTTTCCGGGCCCGTGGCGTCCGACGCCCCAGGCGAGCGGGATGCCGTTCGCGCAAACCCTGTCGGCCCAGTCGCGCAATTCCGTCCAGCTCTCGACTTCGCAGGAGAAGTGGTCGAAGCGCGCTTCGGCGGAGCGGAAAATGGCCAATGCATGATGCTCGTCATCGGTGCGCAGAAAGGCGGCGCGCAACACGCCTTCTTCGTCGCGCACAAAATCGGACACGATGAAGCCGAGTTTATCGGCGTAGAACGCCACCAGCGTTTCGGGATCGGGTGTGCGTAGCGCGAAATGCTGCAGCCGGGCGTCCCCATTGGCAGGGTTCTGATCCGTGCCATAGCGGAAGCGCAATATATGTCCCTCGGGGTCTGTCACAGACACGCCGCCGGTCTTTTCGGCCACGGAAATACCTGATGCCGATAGGTGTTCCGTAAAGGCATCGAAATCGGGCCGGGAAGAAAACCGGAACTGCGCGCCCACAAGGCGGTTGGCGTCGCCTGGAACGAGTTTTAGCGTGCGCCCCGGTGCCGTGCAAAGCGCATTCGCGCCGCGAAAGCTGCGATGCAGACTGAAACTTTCTGCATAGAACTCGGCAAGCTCACGCACCTGGGGGGAGCTGAGTTCAAGTTCTTCCAATGCGGCACCGATAGGCATGTTCGAAATCCGTGACGGGAAATTAGTTGATCTATCCCCTAATTTCGGACGCTACCAGAAGCCTTGGCGAAATCAACCGGCGAAGCGGCCCGGTTCTAGCCTTTGCCGACCAGCATGGATTTCGCCCGGAAAAAGCGCTGTACCGCCGTGATGTGCGACAGCACGCCGATGACCAGCAGCGCGAGGAACAACACGCGCGTACCGAGCATTTCGGGAAGGACCAGAAAGGAATCCAGCACCAGCGCGACGCAGAGAATGACGATGCGTTCGAAGCGCTCGAGAAGATCCGGCCAATTGTGATTTTCGATGGGAATTTCGATGGCGGTGCGCGCTTTGTTGTAGCTGACCATCAACGAGCCGGTCATGGCAAAAAATGCCGCCGCCCACCAGCCCGTCATCCACGCAATCACGGCATAGACGGCGATTTCCTGATAGCGGTCGATGACGCCATCGAGATAACCGCCGAATTTGCTCGTCATGCCGCGCATCCGCGCAACGGCCCCATCGAGCGCGTCGAAGGCGAAAGAGAGAATGAGACCGATGCCGAACCACAGCGTGCTGTGGTGCCAGTAGAATGCGGCGCAATTGGCGAGGATGAGGACGAAGCCGAGGATGGTGACCTGATTGGGAGAAAATCCGGCATTGGCGAGGGGCTTCGCCAGCGCCTTCCACATCGGTTCCGCCCAATCGCGTTTCAACCCGTCGAGCATTCAGGCACTCCCTTTGTCAGCCGGTATTGCCGTCGGACGATACCACGCACGAACACGCTTATAGGCTTTGGTGAAACGCGCAAAGCGCGCGGCATAAAGAGAAGCCAAAGTCGGGTCGGGTGCAAAGACGCGCGCGACCTTTGTCATGGCAGAGGCCGTTGCGAGATCGGAATACCAGCCTGCCGCGACCGAAGCCGCCATGGCGCTGCCCTTGGCGCCGCCGAGATCGGAATCTTCCATCAATTCGACGGGCCGCTGCAGCACATCGGCGAAAATCTGGCACCACACGGCGCTGCCGCCCCCACCACCGACAAGGCGAAGGGGCTTACCAGCGCAGGCGCCCAGGCGGTCGAACTCGGTCATCGCCCAGCGCATATTGAGCGCAACGCCTTCATAGACCGCGTGCGCCATGTCGGCACGGGTATGTGCGATGGAGATATTTAGAAAACCCCCGCGAATATTTTCATCCTGAATGGGCACGCGCTCGCCATAGAGCCACGGCATGAACAAAGGCGCTTCAATGGAAGGGTTCGCTTCCGCCGCGCTGCGTTCGAATTCGGCAAAACCGTCGCGGCCAAAGCCCAAGGCTTCGGTAGCCCATTTGATGCAGGCCCCGGCGCTTTCCTGCGGCGCGATCAGGAAATAACCGATACCGTCGGCACGACAGATGCTGCCAATGCCGGTCAAAGGACTGACTTTCGATTTCGGAATATGGGCGCCCAACCAGGCGCTGGTGCCGACGCAGAGATGCGGTGCGCCGTCGTCGATAGCGCCTGAGCTTAACGCCGCCGCCGATACGTCGCCGAGCCCGACGGCAACCGGAATGCCGGGCGCAAGACCCAGTTCGAATGCGGCGACCGGCGTCAGTTTTCCCGCCACATCGGTTGCACTGGCAATGCGCGGAAACAGGCTTTCTTTCAGGCCCAGACGATCCATCAGTACTTTCGACCAGTGCTTCTTCCCGGCGCGGGAATCGAAAACCCAGGTCAGATGCGCACAATCGAAACTTGTGACCGAGCGGTCGGTACAGCGGCGCACAAGATAATCTTTAACGTCGAGAATTTTCTCGGCTTGTTCCCAGGCACTCGCATCTTCCGCGCGCAGCCAGAGAATTTTCGAGGTCGCGTCCTTGCCTTGAAGATTGGGCGCACCACCGGTCAACCGCAGCCAGCGGATCAGATTGGGAAGGCTGTAACCGGCAACATTCGGCCAGCCGCCAAACACCCGCCGCGCCAGCGCGCCGGAACGCGTATCGAGCCAAATCAGACATTTTCCGAGAGCACTGCCCGATTTATCGACCAGCACGACGCCGCACATCTGGGCGCAAATACCGATGGCTTCGATCTCACCCGTATCAACATTGGCGGCGCCAAGAACGCGCGCCGTCACGTCGCGCATCGCCGCCCACCAATGCGATGGATCCTGTTCGGCCCAGCCCGGCGCGGGCAGTGACAGCGGATAGGCAACATTGGCACGCGCAACCACGCTGCCGTCGCGTCGGAAGAGCGCGGCTTTTACGGCGGACGTACCGAAATCATAGCCGAGGACCAAGCCGCCGGCGGCGAGCGTCATGTGCGAAATGCCCCGTTCCCCGATTCAATATGACAAAGAGTGTGTCACACGGGGGGAGCGCGCTGCAATTGGCGGTACGGCCCGCGCTTCAGGCGCGCTTTTCTAATTAATCTTCGTAAGGTTGGTGCCGTCGAGCCGAATGCTCGTGAGCAGCGCGACGATCATCCCGTAATCGGTCTCCACCCACAGGCGCAGGGGAAGAAGATAGGTGCGCGCAGGATCGGCCGTACTCTGAAGCGATGTGATCCAGCCAAAAACCTCCGGCACATCATCGCCCTCGAAAACGCGCTGGCGCGGCCCCGCGACGCGTTCATATTCAAGCTTGCAGACCTCGGCCTCACCGTTATAGAGGCCGTTATCCATATTGACGTTGGTGTTGCGGACGAAATCCAGCGACACGTTGTAACGGCGGCGCCCATCGAACACCGGCGCCATAAGACCGCAGGGATTTTCCTCGTTCGCTTCGAAGCTGGTGGTGAAGAATACAAGCGCGCTGACCGGATCGAGCGTGTCGCGCTTGTCGTCGTCGGCCATTTCGATCGGCCGCGAATAAGGCGGGTTCGGCGTCACCGTCGGAACGTCGTTGATGTAGGAGAGCGTCACCTGCTGACGTCTCCAGTTGGTGGCGGCATGGATCGAGAAAGCATCGTAATTAGCGGGGCTAAGATCGCGTCCCGCAAGGACGCCATAGGAGGTCGCCTCAAGCTTGGCTTCCCACAATGCGCTCGCTACCCCGACCGTCTCTAGGGTCGAGGCCGCAGTATAGGAATCGCCCCGAATCCGCGCATTCAGATCGACCCGGCCGAGGGGTATCCCCCCGGCATAGAGGCTATATTCCAGCTCCAGCGTCGAGGACGGGTCGTCCGCGATCTCTCCGCCTGCCGCATATACGGAACCGGGGAAGACAATGGCAGAAAGCAGCACGGGAAAGAGCGCAAGAAACCGGGCCGACGCGACCAGCATGCAGGGGTACTCCTATCTCTGTCGTGCCCAACTCCGCTGCTTATAGTGTGGACCGACCTTGGCGGAAACAAGACGGTACCAAGGAAAGACCTTGATTCGATGGCATTTCACGGGCGGGAACGCCGCCCCCAACTTAACCAGCAAAGGCCCAGCGGGCACAAAACGGGGTGCGATGCGTTGAAGGAGGGGAACGGGGCCGCCCCGGGCCTTAACCAGACTGCGTCAAAAGAAAAGACGGGTAGCGCTTCCCTTGGATAAAAAGCGTAGATAAAGCTCGCCATCAGGATGGCAGGTGCAGAGATGCCGGAAAAAGTCGGTCTAAACACACTTTTTACCGGATTTGCCCTGCTTTCTCTGCGATGTGGTTGTGTATAGGATTTGTGACTGGGGTAACGGTGCTTCTATTCCTGCGTCCTCTGGAGGAGCTAAAGGCTTCTCCGAGAAGCAGAATTTCGCATTCAAGGGGTAAAAGTGATCCACTGCAATTTAGACGTGTATATCCGCAGCCTAGCGCTGCTCATCAACGCCCGTGCGCGTTGAGCTTCGAGAGCGCACATCAACCATGACAGGCAAAATCAGAGTAGCGATCGTCGGCGTCGGCAATTGCGCGTCCTCCCTGGTGCAGGGCGTGGAGTTCTATCGCAAGTCCGGAAATGAGGAGCAGGTTCCGGGTTTGATGCATGTGAACCTCGGCGGCTACCGGATCGACGACATCGAATTCTCCGCCGCCTTCGATGTGAACAAGGACAAAGTGGGCCTCAGTCTTGGGGACGCCATCGGTGTCGAACCGAACAACACCATCCGTTTTGTGAAGACCGTCCATAACGGCGTGAAGGTACAGCGTGGCCCGACGCTGGATGGTCTCGGCAAGTATCTCAACGGCATTATCGACGAGAGCCCCGAAGCGCCTGTCGATGTCGCCGAAGTTCTGAAACGCACCGAAACCGATGTGGTGGTCTGCTACCTTCCGGTCGGTTCTCAGAAGGCCACCGAATATTATGCCGAAGCGGCGCTGGAAGCAGGCTGTGGTTTCGTGAACTGCATTCCTGTGTTCATCGCCTCGGACCAGAAATGGAACGAACGCTTTGTGAAAGCAGGGCTTCCGATCGTTGGCGATGACATTAAGAGCCAGGTCGGAGCGACCATCGTTCACCGTGTCCTCACCAATCTGTTCCGCGAACGCGGCGTACGCGTCGACCGCACCTATCAGCTGAATGTCGGCGGCAATACCGACTTCATGAACATGCTCGAACGCGAACGACTGGAATCGAAGAAGATTTCGAAAACGCGGGCCGTAACGAGCCAGCTCGATTACGAACTTCCTGCGGGCGACGTGCATGTCGGCCCCAGCGATTACGTTCCCTGGTTGACCGACCGCAAGATCTGTTTCATTCGCCTCGAAGGAACGGCCTTTGGTGAAGTTCCTTTAAGCTGCGAATTGAAGATGGAAGTCTGGGACTCGCCGAACTCGGCCGGCGTTGTGGTCGATGCCATTCGCTGCGCCAAGATCGCGCTCGATCGCGGCATCGGCGGCGCGCTGATCGGGCCCTCGTCCTATTTCATGAAATCGCCCCCGACGCAGTTCGACGACAATGAAGCACTGCGCCGCGTGGAACGTTTCATCGACGGCAGCGAAGCGAACTAGTTTCAGACCCCGGTTACGACGCGAAATACATAAGCGGCGGGCGCCGCGGCAAGAAACGCGTCGTAAATATCCAGTACGCCGCCATGACGACGGAGCACGGGCGAGAAATCCTTTTGCCCCCGCGCGCGCTTCAGCGCCGAGGTGCCGAGATCGCCGACAATGCCCGCCACGAGAACGAACATCGCGAGGAACGCGGCCATAGGCAGCGGTAGATCGAGCAGCCAATGGCCGAGCGCGATTCCGCTGGCGCCGCCAATAGCGATACCTGTGGCCAATCCCTCCGCCGTTTTTCCAGGACTCAGCCTAGGCAAAATACGCCGCGTGCCAAAAAGTTTTCCCGCCAGCAAGGCACTGGCATCGTTGATTTCGACGATCGCATACGCAACGACGATCCAGACAAAGCCCTGGGGGGCATTGCGCAATGCCGCCGCCATCACACAGCATAACACCGGAAATAAGAGTCCCAGAACCGTCACTGGCAGTGTGAGCGCGCGCGTGGCGACGGGTGAAAGAAATGCGCCCAGCGTTATGACGACGACGCCGAGGCCGAGAAGGGCCGGTACCGCCCCGGCATAGCCCAGCCAGACACAGGCAATGACGAGGGCGCCCACGGCGACAGCGAGGAGTTGCGGTACACTCCAATCACGAAGCGTGAACAGGCGCGCGAGTTCGAACTGTCCGCGCGCTGCAACAAGCATGAGCAGGAGCGTGAAAACCCAGGCGCCGAGCGCCGCCGGAATAATGATCGCACCTACCAGAAAAAATTCCGAAAGATACGTCGCCCACAAGTCTTGAGAGGATTTGCGCGCGGCAGGGAAAAAACCGGACACGAAGATGGCCAGCGCGGCGAGCGCAAAAGCACCGCCGATCACGAACAGGACCTCGCTACTCTGCGGCGGCATCGCGTTCTCCAAAACGGGAGGTTCGGATTAGTTGACGGGGAGGCTACGAAACTGAGCGGTGAGGGTTTCGGTGGGGACATCTTCACCCGCATCGATTCTGCCGAGCGCGAGACGCAAGGCGCCCAGATAGGACGCATATTGAAGCTGGGCTTCGATCACTTGCCGCTGAATGGCGGCGGTTTCTTCCTGTACCGAGCGATATTCCTGACGCGTTGAAAAGCCGGTCTGATAGCGCCGTTCGGCTTCGCCCGCGATGACTTCCATCGCGGCAGCGGACTCTTTCAACGCCTGCCAATTGATAAGCGCGTCCTGCAAGCCGCGCAGATTTTCCGCAATTTCAAGGCGCACCTGGCTTTCCTGCTGGCGCAGATTGATGCGGGATTCGCTTTCTCCCGCCAGCGCCTCCGACAAAGCGCCTTCCTGCGCGCTGCGTCCAAGGCTTTGCGAAACCCGCACCATGACGCGTTGCGGGTCGACAGAGACATTTACCTGTGGCTGCATGCCGTCGCGCGCGCCGCGCACGAGTTCGGCCTGAGCCGCATTCTGCAATGACAATGCGCGGACATCTTCGCGCCGTGCGAGGGCATCATCCGCCAGGGTCACGCCGTTCAACCGTGAAGCAGGCTCCGTCACGCCGTCCATTTCCGGAAAGGCGCCTTCCGGCACGGGTTCGCGCGTGCCATCGCCCCCCATCGCGACATCAAGATCGCGGCGACACGTCTGGATGCTGGCGCGGGTACGCGAGAGCGTGACGTTCTGCACCGCCTGGTTTGCCAAAGCGCGATCGAGCGCCGCCGGTTCGCCTTCGCCGCTTTCCACGAAAGCCCTTATCGACTCCAGAAAATCCGCCGCCCCGCGCTGATCCTCTTCGACGATGGCAAGCTGCTGTTTAAGCGCAAGACAGCGCCAGAAGACGAGAACCGCATTGGTCAGAGCGCTTTGGGCGACATATTCGCGTCCATGGCGCGAGGCATCGAGGCCGTGGACCGCGGCGCGTTCATTCGTCGCCACTTCGCTGTCCTCACCAAAACCACGCAGCAGCGGAATGGTAAGATTAAGGGCCGGACGCACTTTGGTGAGCCCCTGCGTTTGCGCCTCGGTGCCACCGGCATTGGCGTAGAAAGAAACGCCGGGTTGTACTGTAATGCCGTTGCGGAATTGCCGTCCGACACCGATGGTTGTGCGCCAAGCGTCGATCTCGCGCAGATTATCGGTAAGAACACCGTTATTCGCTTCGGAAACGTAAAGCCGCTCCCAACCGCTCTCGCCGCTTGCGGTCCAGTCGAAGGGACCCTGCGCCCGCTGTAATTGTCCTTCGGCGCGGCGCACACGTTCATTCTCGAGAAGAATTTGCGGGCTCTGCGTCAGGACTGAGCGCACAACGTCTTCGAGCAGCACGGTCTGTGCCGATGCGCAAACCGGCGCGGCCATCAGGCACCAAGCGAGCAGACCGGAGACGCACTTTGAGCGCGACAGCAAAGAAGCAGGCAGACCATCCCTGAACATAAATTTCCTCTGGCGCATCAGGAGGGCTCCACCACCCGTCCGTCTTCCATTCGTACAACGCGATCGGCAACGCTGAACAGACGGGTATCATGCGTCACCATAAGCGCCGCCGCCCCTGCCCGCACAATTCGGTCCCGGATAATGTCGATCACCGCGCCTGCCGACCCCTGATCGAGCGAAGCGGTGGGCTCGTCCGCCAGAATAAGGGACGGATCGTTGATCAGCGCGCGGGCGATGGCGACGCGCTGTTTCTGCCCAGTGGAGAGCTCGCCCGGACGGGCATGGAGGTGCTTCTCCATGCCGAGTGCCGCCATCAGATCGCCTGCCCGCGAAAGGGCCTCGTCATAGGACGGACGTTTTTCTGCAAGTTCCATGGCGAGACGCAACGTCTGGAAGGCCGTCAGCGCGTCGAACAGATTGTGATCCTGAAAGATGAAGCCGATGCGGCGGCGTACATCACGCTGACCTGCGGCCGGAAGACGGGCGAGCTCGGTACCCAGTACCTTGATGCTTCCCTTCTGCACCGAGCGCAGCGCGCCGATCAGCGTCATCAACGTGGTTTTGCCCGCGCCCGACGGCCCGGTGAGGATGACGAATTCGCCGCGGGCGAGGGTGAGATCGACCGAACGCAAGATGGGCTTGGGGTTGGCGTCGGTGCCGTAAGCGTAATCGACGTCGCTTGCGACGACTGCAATATCCGCCGAGCTCTTCGAAGACGAATCCATGCGCGCCATCAATAAAGCTCCGCCGGATCCGCGGTCACCACGCGGCGGAGCGCGATCAGCGCGGCCACCACCGACATTCCCGCCGCCATGAAGAAAATCAGAAGAACACTGGGGACACTCAGCGTGACGGCAAGCGCGGTTCTGTCGGCGATATAGATGTAACTACCCCAGGCAAAAATAAGCCCGCCGAGAAACCCGCCGCATGCAAGAAGAAGCGCCTGCTCGATGATGATGCCGCGAAGAAACACTTCGGAAAACCCCATCGCCTTCAGCGTTGCATATTGCTTCAAACGATCGACGATCTCGTTGAACAAGATTTGGTAGCAAGTGATTGAACCGATCACAAGGCCAGCCAACATGCCGATACCGAAAAGGATTCCTATCGGGGCCGAGCGCAACGTGAAATCGAATTCGCGCTGCCGCAATTCTTCGGGCGTGAAAAACGATACGTCATCGGGCAGCGCTGCAATCAAACGCTCGCGCACGGCGTCGGTGTCCGCTCCCTCCGCCAACCGTATCACGCCCATGATCGGCCTTGCATTGGGATTGCGCTGAAACCACGAGGCATCGCTCATCACGATGGCGCCGTCATGAATGATGTCAGGCCCCAGATCGACATAGCCCGCGACACGGTACGAAAGCCCGTTCAGTTCGGCCTCACCATCGGCGACGATGTCGGGATAGATGGGACGCGACAGGCGGTCGAACAGAACGGTGTTGGGGGAGCGCAGCGCCCGCGCGACCGCGTCGGGATCACCAATCGCGAAAGGAAGCTCCCCCGAAGGAAAGGCTACGACCAGAATACGTCGCACGCTGTTGGTCGCGGGATCGCGCAAACCCATGTTGCCCAGATAGACGGGAATGACGCGTTCGACATCGGGATCCGCTGCAATCTGGTTCAGGCGGATGCGGTTCATACTGTCCCATTTATGCAGGTTGGTCCGTGCCTCGTTGACGACCACGAGCTCCCCACGCACCAGCGTCGCCATCAGCGACTGCGAATTCAATATGCCCATCAGGAGGCCGAACTCGACGAACATCACCGCGACGGCGACACCGATGCCGGCAAAGGCCGCCAGCAGGCGCAGACGATTAAAAGCAATAAGCCGTACGCCGATTCCCGGCGGATGTTGCAGCGGAAGCCAATCACGCCAGCGCATCAATACAGCTCCGCCGGATCGGCTTTGGCGATGCGCCGCACGACCGAGATTGCCGACAAGACCGACATGACCAGAACGATGACAAGGGTGGTCAAGGCTAGAAGCGGAGTAATGCCGGCGGGGAGATGTGTGGTCGCTTCGACAATGCCGAGAACAATCATTGCGACCACGAGGGCGATCAGAAAGGCGCCGGTGGCCAGAATCAACGCTTCCAGGAGCCCGACGCCGAACACAAATTCAGGTACGAAGCCCATCGCCTTCAGGGTTGCGAATTCCTTCAGCCGATTGACGATGTCGGTGGAAATCACTTGAAGGAGAATGACGGAGCCCACGAGAAACGCGATCCACATGCTGATCTGCAGCATGATGCCGATGGGCTTCGTCGAGATGAAGAACGCCCTTTCCTGAGCGAGCAGCGCATCTCGCGTCAGCACGCGCACATCGGCAGGCATGGACGCCGCAAGACGCGCCGCGATTTGCGCTGGGTCGGCACGCTCGTTCAGTCGGATCAAGCCTATATCGATGCTCAAGGGATCGCCGCGTTCATAACGCGCAAAATCAGTATTGCGTACAATGGTGCTGCCATCGGCATAGAAGAACAGGCCGAGGCGAAATCGTCCGGCAATATCGACATCGGTGCCGGAAAGCCCCGCGGTCGTGCCATCCGCCAAAGAACCGAAATCGCCCGCAGAATATTCATCGACCAGCACCGCACGATCGGTGCGCAAGGACGCCATGCCTTCGCGCAACAGCGGATCTCGGAGAAAGTCAGGGGCTTCGTCGAGGCCGAAGGTCAGTGTCGTGGACTGGCGTCCGGTTTCAAGGTTCGTCCAGTCATTGCTGGCAATCCGGATGGCGAAGGTTTCCGCGACCTCGGGCAATGCCGCCGCCTGGGTAAGACGCACCCGGTCCATCTCGCCGCTTTCGATCAAGAACTGATAGTCGGACGAGATGATTGCAAGGTCGAAATCGAACAGGTCGTAGAATTGGGTCACCTGGATGCGGGCGCCGCTCAGGAACGCCATCTGCATCATGAGAAGGACGATAGGAACGGCGGTCCCGGCCAGCGCAACGATCAGGCGGAGCCTGCGCTGGGTCAAATTCGCCACCGCGATGAAAAAACATCCGCGATTGCGCGACAACATTTCCTGGACGCGCGACAGCATCGCGGGGATTCCCAAATGCCAACCTCAACAGCGACAGCGGGGTTCCGCCCTCGCAAATTCTACCGCGCGATCACCACTTCGACTTCCATGCCGACAAGCCGGTTCGCGGGCGCCACGCTGTCGAGCCGTATCCGCACGTCGCCTAGACGCGCGCGCGTGTCGACCATCAAGGCGACATCTTCCACAGTGCCCGTCATGGGCTCGCCAAGCGTCGCGCTGCGGATAGTTGCGGTCATGCCGGGGCGCAATTGCAGAAGGTCGCCCTCATAGACCTGGCAAAGGACATACATCTTTGTCAGGTCGCCCATGTGAATGGCTGGCTCCGCGCCGAGACGCTGCCCTGCGCGGCGGTCGACGCGCAGCACCGTGCCGTCGGTGGACGCGCGAATTTCCAGGGATGACGACGCCAACGCCAGACGTTCCTCCGCTGCGCCGACGAGACGGGCCGATTCCGCATTCGCGGTGCGAAGCTTGGCCTGTTCGATCTGCAGCGCGACGCGGGCCTGATTCTCCGCGCCTTCCAACCGGGCGAGTTCATTGGCCGAGGTCGATTGCGGACCGATGGAGCGGTAACCCGTCACCTGCCGCGTCGCTTCCTCAAGACGCTGGCGGGCGAGATCGACCGCAAGTCTCTGTGCTGCAACTTCCGAGGCCGAACGGGTACGCGACGCCTCAAGCTCGGCCGCCGCCACATCGCGCTCGGCGGTAACACCCTCGCCCTTTAGGGTCATCAGGACGGCGCCCGCCGTGACGACATCGCCCGGCGCGACCTTCACCTCGTCCACGAAAGCACCCACAGGACCGCCCAGCGAGATGAGCCCGCCTGCGGGAACAATCGTCCCGATGGCACCCGAATTTTCTGCCGCCGCTAGGACCGGGCGCGAAAACCCAAGAAAGACGACCCCTGCAAACAGCGATACGAGCAATATCCGGCACGGACGCTCGGTCATAAATCTCATCTGTGCCCGCTTCTCCGCATGCGCGATCCGTTTCCCGCCGACCACTGCCCGCGAAGGGAAGGGTGGATCACTCACTCTAAGCATTTCATTAGCCTTTTCATAGGCTTTCACCCGACGCGCGCGGGAGGCGCCCACGTGCAGACAGGCAGAACGAACCCGCTCGGCCCACCGTCGTTCCCATCCCTCCCGGCAGCAAGGCGGCAGACCGTTTCGTTCAATGCAGCGCCGCAGAGGCTTTCACCGCGCGCGGCGTCAGGCGTGTTGCCCGTTACGGGGGGAATGCCCTATTTGTTCGGCGGCAGCCGCGAAGGCGCCAGGCGTGGCCGGACCAACGTTCCGCCCGCCGGTTGGGTTCTGGGGGTGTGTGTGTCCGAGTTAAGCGCGGTGAAAGCCTCCGGCGGGCGGGCGGGATGGATCAGCTGGCCCCACAGCCTGAGCTGGAGCCTCGTGATGATTTTCGCCATCGGAGCCCCGTCTCTTATCATAACCCGTTATATTTATTGGCAAATGCGACCGGAAGTGTTCCTTCGGAATCCGCCCTCGATCAGCGGTACGGCCTCGCGTCCGCCCTCCAGCGACTTTTTCATGTGGAGCATGTTCGCGGTAACGGTGTGCATCTGCATCGCCTGGCTCCTGAATTTGCGCATGAATATGGACCGCCTGAACTTGGCGGGAAGCCCCTCCCAGCTTCGCGGCCCCGCATCGTTAAACGCCGCGGCCTGTCTATTCGGCCTCGTCGCCGCCACCTTCCTTGTGCTGCTGTCGGTCTATCCGCTGACCTCCGGCCGCGACATGCACATGATGGCGTCATGGGGTTTTTATGTGTGCGAGGTTTTCGCGCTGATCCTCGATTATTCGTTCTCGGTGTGGTTCTCGCGGATTGCGCCACAGCAGATCGGCCCCATCGAGCGCCGCGGCATCCGCCTGCGCGGCATTGCGGGGGCGGGGGTTCTCGTCTCATCGCTGTTCTTCGTCTATCTTTTCCTCAATTACGATGATGCGCTTCCGCTCGACCATTACACCAAGCAACTCATTTATGTCGGGACGGAGTATCTTCTCTCTTTCTGTTTCTTCGCTTATCCCATGGCCGGGTTTCTCGAAATGCGCCGGCATTACAGGGAAGTTGCACCCCGCCTCCGAAGTGCATGAGTTTGTTGCGCAGGACAGGCCCCACGCTGGCGGCCGCCGCGAATGCGCGCGTTCCATGCGCGGTTTAAGGACATAGAAGCGTGAATAAGGCAGTCATAACAGGCATAGGTTGCGTTTCGGGTCTTGGCGCGGACGTTCCCTCGACATGGGAGAGTCTGATTGCCGGCAAGGGCGCCATTCAGCCCAAGATCATCGAAGTAAAGAATCTGGAACAGAACTTTAAGGGCGCTGCGGCGCCGGCCGTTCCGGAAGCGCTCAAAGAACTCGGCAAGAAATTTTCCGAGAAACAGATTTCGGGCGTCGATCCATTCTCCAATTTCGGCGCCGCAGCGACGCTGGAAGCGTTGAAGGATGCGGGTCTTCTGGATGACCAGGAACGGCTCGATCAGGCCGCGATTATTTACGGCAGCGCCAGCGGCGGAAACGCCGCCATCGAGAGCGCCTATGAGCGCGTGTTCCTGAACCGGCTGCCCAATATCCACCCCATGTCGATCCCGCGCTATATGAGCAGCGCCAGCGTCTCGCATCTGTCGATGATGTTCGGCATTCGCGGCCATTGCCTCGCCGTATCCAGCGCCTGCGCCTCATCGGCCCATGCCATCAGCGAAGCCATGCATATGATCCGCTCCGGCCGCGCGTCGGTGGTCGTTACCGGCGGCAGCGACGCCAGCCTAACCTTCGGCTCTCTTCGCGGCTGGGCCGCGCTGCAGGCCATGGCCCCGGATTCCTGCCGCCCGTTCTCGATCAACCGCAAGGGCATGGTGATCGGCGAAGGCGGCGCCACGCTGATCATCGAAGAAGAAGGCCATGCACGAAAACGCGGGGCCAAGATCTATGCCGAAGTCGCGGGCTCCGGTTCGACGGCGGATGCACGGCACATCACCCAGCCGGACCCTGAAAACGCGGCGGCGGCCATCCTCGCCGCGCATAAGGATGCGGGTGCTTCGGACGAAGGCTCGATCCTGATCAGCGCACATGGGACGGGAACGAAGCTCAACGACAAGTCTGAAACCACAGCCCTTCGCCTCGCCTACCCGTCGAGTATAGACCGCCACCGCGTGATCGCCACCAAATCGGCCCATGGCCATATGCTGGGTGCGACCGGTGCGATGGAATTCCTGATCGCGGTTCTGGCATTGCGGGCGAAAGTGGCCCCGCCCATTCTGAACTACGTCGGGCCAGACCCGGAATGCGACCTGCCGCTGGTCCTGGAACCCCAGGAAATTACAAGCGAGGTCGCGGTTTCGACCTCTTTCGCGTTCGGGGGTTTGAACGCGGTGCTGGTGGCACGGAAATATTGAGTTCTTGACCGCGGAGCACGAAAGCGGCTCTACGGGACTAGACATTGCGCCTAGGGATTATCAAAATTCCCCGGGCTGGGAAGAAGGTTCGTTAAGAATGAGCGTTGAAGCCGATCTGCGCACGATCATCATGAAGAAGGCGCCGGAGGGGACGGAGTTCGACCTCGATTCGAAACTGACCGAGATCGGCCTCGACAGTCTCGACGTCGTCGAGATCGTGTTCGAGATCGAAGACAAATATCAAATCCAGTTGCCGCAGAACGACGAAGAAGCCGCCTCGGCGACGTTCCGCGATCTGTGCGGCCTGGTCGAAAAACAATTGGCCGGCAAGGCGCCGGAAGAGGCAAAGGCCTGATCCGGCGTGCCGCTGCCTGTTTCAGGACGCGCGGCAACCTTACTTGCTTTTCCTCTCCCGCTTTCGCCACACTGCCCCGTCATACGACTAGGGGGGCATGCTTGCTGCAACGCTTCGGTCTTGCTTTCGCGGTTTCGATCGCGCTCGCCGCAAACGCCCTGCCGGTCTATGCGCAGGACGCAACGGAGTTCTATGACGGGCGTACGCTGACCCTTGTGCTCAGCTCCGCGGTAGGCGGCGGTTACGATGCGATGAGCCGCATCCTGGCACAGCACCTCTCCCGGCACCTTCCCGGCAACCCCACCATTGTCGTTCAGAACATGCCGGGCGCCGGTGGCATCTCGGCGACGAATTATCTTTACGCGATCGCGCCGAAGGACGGTTCAGTGATCGGCGGGGTGCAAAACAACACACCCTTTGAGCCCTTGTTCGGGACGGCGCAGGCGCGATACGACGCCACCCAGTTTCAATGGCTCGGCTCGCCCAGCGTCGAGACCGCGCTTGTTGTGGTGTGGCATACGGTTCCGGTCGAAACGATCGAGGATGTGAAAACCCACGAGATCGTGGTCGGCTCGACGGGCGCGAATTCCACCCCGACCTTTTACACCCGCCTGATCAACGAGACGCTCCATACGCAGATGAAGATCATTGTCGGCTATCCGGGTCAGGCGGAATCGTTCAACGCGATGGAGCGCGGCGAGCTCGATGGCGTACCGAGCATTTTCTACAGCTCACTCGTCGCCACGAAACCCGACTGGCTGCGCGACGGGAAAGTGAAATTGCTGCTGCAATATGGGCCGCAACGCCAGCAGGGCCTTGATGCGGTTCCATTCATTATGGATCTTGTGACCGCAGTGGAAGACCGCGCCCTGTTGCAGGCCGGGTTTGCCTCGCTGGCATTGGGCCGTCCCTATCTGATGCCGCCGGGTGTTCCCGAAGACCGGGTGGCGCTGATGCGTCAGGCCTTTCTCGATACGTTCAACGACGAGGCCTTCCGCCGCGATGCCAACCGCATCGGATTGGACGCTACCGACCCACGCAGCGGCGAAGAACTGCAGGCTATCATCAACGAGACCTATGCGATCCCTGCGGATGTCGTGACGCGGTTAAGGGCCCTGACATCCGCGCCCTGATCGGTGTAGAGAAAAAGAAGGGCACCCTTAGAGGCGCCGTCAAAAAGGGGAAAAAGCATGGCGAAAATATCGCGCCTGAACAGTGAATTGAGCGCAGCGACCACCGGACTGATCTTGTTCGATGCGCTGCATGGCTATCTGCACCCCGATAATCCCGCGAAGATCGCGTTTTTGAACGAACGCAACGTGCTGCCCAATCTGCAACGCTTACTCGCGGGGGCGCGGAAGGTGGGCATGACGACCTTCTATCCTTCGGCGGCGCATGCGGAGGATGGATCGGATACCGTTGCGCGCCTCACCGATACCGACATGGATCTGATGCCAGGCGGCGGCGCGGACAAGCCGATCAAGCCCTATTTCTACAAGGGCACCAAGCAAGCGGAGATCGCGGCGGAGATCGCGCCGCTTGCGAGCGATGTCATCGTTCCCAAGAACCGCTGGAATTCATTTTATCAAACCAATCTCGAAGTGCAGTTTCGCGTGCGCGGCATCGACACCATTGTAATCGCCGGCGGGTCCACCGATGTCGGCATTGCTAGCACCGTGTTTGCTGCGCGCGACATGGATTATGGCATCGTCGTCGTCAGCGACGGCTGCTATTCGGCGCGCGGTTCCAACAATCAGTTTTTCATGGAGCGGGTTTTCCCGCGCATGGGACGCGTACTGACCGTCGATCAGACCGTTGCCCTGATGAGGCCTTAAACGAATGTCCGTACCCGATCCGACACGCGTCAAAAGCGGCCAGATCATCTGCGCCAATGGAATGCCTGCGTTTTACACGCGCCCCGCCGAAGATGTGGATTTTCCCTGCGTGATCCTGATGCATGAGCGTTATGGGCTGGTCGCCCATACGCGCGATCTGGCGACGCGTTGCGCGCGGGAGGGATTTTTTGTCCTCGCGCCGAATTTTTTCTTTCGCCATCCGGACCAACCCCTGTTGAACAAGGGCGATTCACGCTGCGATTTGAGCGACCCCGACGCGCTGGATTTTTTAAAGGCGGCGATCGCCATTCTTCCGACGCTCGACGGCGCGGATACGACGAAGGTCGCGGTGGCTGGTTACTGCCAGACAGGACGCCATCCTCTGGTGCTGGCCTCAGAGGTCGATGTGTCCGCCATTATCGTCTGGTACGGCGCGGCGTCAAAACGCGAATGGGGCGTGACCGAGCGTCAGCCAAAGCCGCTGGAAGAATTGATCGCGCGCCTTAACTGTCCCCTGTTCGCCGCTTTCGGCGCGGAAGACCATATCATCGCCATCGACGATGTGAGGCGCCTTCGAAATGCGCTCGAGGAACACGGCAAGAGCTATGAGATGCATCTTTATGAGGGTGCGCCGCATGGCTGGCTCAACGACACCATGCCGGGACGCTACCGCATGGCACAGGCGGTGGCCGGATGGACGGCACAGCAGGAATTTCTACGCAATGTATTCTCGGGCGCATGGCCTAAGGATCGCGTGGTGTGGCGCTTCGAGGGCGAGAGCCGCGCCAATTACGACTTCACGAAAAATGTCCGGAAGGAATAGTCAGGGCTGGGTCAATTCGGCGACCAGCGCGGCCCGTCCATAGACTTTTTCCAACGCCTCGGTGATCGCGGCCGTCGAGACGGAAACCGTGCGATTGACGGCCGGATCGAAATGGAAATTTCCGCCGAGCGACAGGATATTTCCGTCGAACACCGCGCCGACGACCTCACCTTCCGCACTCAGCAGCGGCGAACCCGAATTGCCTCCGATAATGTCGTTGGTCGAAACGAGATTGAACACGATACCGGGATCGAGCGTATCTTCGGCTGCGGACCATTCAGGGATAAGCCGGAAAGGAGGATAGTCGGTCGCGCGGGCATAGAGACCGGCGAAATAGGTAAAGGGCGCGATGACACGGCCATTCTCTTCCCAGCCTTCAACTGCGCCGTAGGAAAGGCGCAGCGTAAAGGTCGCGTCGGGATAGACCCCTGTGCCATAGGCCGCGAAACGCGCCTGGGCGATCCGCTCCATGCCGCGCCCGGTCGGGCCTTCGACGCGCTCCTCATAATCTTTGCGGATCGCGCGGGCCGCGGCATCCGTCTCGCGGACATAGACAATCATCGGATCGTCCGAGGCGTCGATGGCTTCCATGCCGCCTTCCCATAGCGCTCTGCGGAAAGCGGGATCGGCGAGCCGGGAGGCGGAAAGGCTTTGCGCCAAGTATTGGGGCGATGAGCGCCCAATAAAGGTACGCGTCGCCGGCGCATCGGCGGTCAGGTATTCGCGCAGTTTCGTCAGCCAGAATTCGAGCTTCAACGCTTCAAGTTCAGGCTCGATGGGCTCTTCCGCAAGCACACGGCGCTCGAGAATGGGAAGGCGCGCATCGGCATATTCCGGCAGGCGCTCGGCATTCGGTTTGCCGCGCTCAGCCGCCACGCGCACAAGATCGACGGCGTGATCGTACAGTTCCGAAAAATATCCGGCGCGGGATTCGAGAAAGTAATAAGTGGAATAGAGCGCCGCCCGCTCTCGCTGGGCATCCGCTATTTCGGTCCAGGGATCGCCGACTGTAGCCGCCAATGCGGCATCATTGTCGACATAGGCTTTCAGTTCGGCATCAGACGCGCGCTTGATTTCGAACAGCGCCGGATCGGAAAGGGCTTTCAATTCGCCCCGAAGGCGCTTGATGTTGTTTTCGGTCGTGAACAGATCGCTGGTGGCGATACGCTCATGTTCGGCGTCGATCCGGCTGAATTCGGTCAGACGACCGCGCCATTCGGACATCAAAAACAGATTGTCGGGATAAATGGCATCGCGCAGCAAGGCGAGTTGCGGCGCGGTCAGGAGACGGCTGGTGCCGCCGGGATTTCCCGCCACGAAGACGGGATCGCCTTCTGAGGGCGCTTCCGTACTCCAGGTAAGATGTTCAGGCGTTCGGACCGGGACGCCATTTTCGTAGAGGCGCAGGAAGGACGCGTCGAAGGCATAACGCGGAAAATTGAAATTGTCGGGATCCCCGCCGAAAAAGGACGCGCCGATTTCGGGCGCGAAGACAAGCCGCACATCGGTATATTTGCGGTAAGAGTAGAGTTTGAACTGACCGCCCTGATAGAGCGTGACGACCTGACAGCGATGCGTATCCGTCCTTCCCGCGCAACTTTCCGATTCCAGCATGGCCACCATGGCGTCGCGCGCGCGTGTGTAATCCTCGCCCGTCTTGCCATCGGTTGCGCTTAACACACGCGCCGTCACATCGTCGATGGAAACCAGCACATCGATCTGCATGGCGGGACAGGGTCGCTCCTCGTCGCGCGTCGCAGTGAAGAAGCCGGTCTCGACATAGTCTCGTTCCGGCGTTGAAAGATTCTGCACGCAGCCGATGACGCAGTGATGGTTGGTGAGGACCAGGCCCTCGGACGAAACGATGGAAGACGAACAGCCATTCGACATGCGTCCGGCATTGAGGCGTACATGATCGAGCCAGGACTGGTCGATGGTCTCGCCGTACTTTTCGGAAACGATTTCGGCCGGGAAATTGTCGAACGTCCACATGCCTTCATCGGCGGATACGGGACCCGCGGTAAGGAGAGAAAGAGACGCAAGGAAAAGAGCGCGACGCATCTAGAGTTCTGCTATTCGGCGGCCGGGACGGATTCCCGTGCAGCTTCGCGCTGACCCCGATCTTTGGTGAAAACCTCGATCAGGTCCTCGGCGATGGGCGAGAAAATCGACATCTGTCGGCGGATGTGGCTGACAAAGCCGTCGGAATACATATCCTTGCCACGCTCGCGCGGCAGATCGATGACGCGGTTATGCGAGGCCTCGCGCAATGTCCCGATCGGGTCTTCACCGCGTTCAACCTTTTCGACTTCGCGTTTCAGCATGCGACGATACATCACGAGGCCCATATCGCTGGCGCTCAGTTTTTCCCGGGTGCGGTCGGCAATCGGGCCCTGACTGACCCAGGCCATGATGTCCTGCGCGTGAATGTAATTGAGCAGATATTCGCCCTTCTCATCCTTCACCGGCGGTTCATAGACCGGCACCTTGTCGAGAAGATGCGCGGGCACCGGGGTATCCTTCGGCGGAACATAGGCGTGGTACCAGAAATGCCGCGTATGCGTATCGTCGACGGGAACCCGAACCTGGAAAATTTTCTGTGTCCACGCGCCGCCGCCGCTGCCGCCTGCCAGCGTGTTCGGGAATACCAGCGGATGGCCTGTCTTCCAATCATCCGCGTCTTCACTCTGGCCTTCGAGCAACCGACGCTTGATGATCCCAAACTCGAATTCGTCAAAGGCGATTTTTGCGTGATGCCGCGAGATCGCAACCTTGGCACCGTCTTTCTCGTTCAGGAATTCGTAGAGCTTGCCGTGCAGCCATTCCGTATGCACCGGATCGACCGAGTTCTCCATGATCTGGAGCCAATTGCAGTCGATGATCGCCTTGCCGATATGACGGATGGCACGCGGTTCGACAAAACCGTCGAAGCGCGGCAGAAGCGGCGCAGGGCTCGGGCCCATATAAGCGAATAACAGCCCGCCCATTTCCTGCACCGGATAGGCGGTGGTGACGATGGTGCCCTTCAACGCATTGCGCGCTTCGTTCGGCTGATCCAGGCAACGGCCTTCGCCATCCATCATCCAGCCATGATAGGGGCAGCGAATGCCCTCCTCGGTCGGAATGCCGTAGAGGAGCGATACCGCACGATGGGGGCATTGCTCGGCGATAAGCCCGAACCCGCCCGCACGACTTTTAAAGAGAACGAGATCCTCGCCCAGCATCCGCACCCGCATGGTCCAGCGCTCGGTCATTTCCGAAAGGCCCGCCACCGGCTGCCAGTAGCGACGCAACAAATTGCCCATGCGCGTACCGGGACCGATACGGGTCAGGAGTTCGTTTTCTTCTGCGGTGATCATCGAGAATTTCCTCGTGCGGGTCTTATGCGGGCCTGCTTTACTCATTATGTCAGTAGCCCGTCCTTGGGTCCAATGGGGAGCCGCATGGCCGAATTGAAACTGGGCATTGCCGGACTGGGGACGGCGGCGAATCTCGTCCTACCCTATGTCGGTCAGGTCCAAAATGTGCGCCTGACGGCCGGCGCCGATATCAGGCCTAAGGCGCGCGCGGGCTTCACGGCGGCCTATTCCCTGCCCGCCTTTGACAGCGTCGCCGAACTTTCCCGATCCGATATGGTCGATGCCGTCTGGATTGAGACCCCCAATCACCTTCATTGCGAACACGCGGTGACGGCGGCCGAGGGCGGAAAGCACGTCATCGTGGCGAAGCCGATGGCCGCCAGCGTTGCCGAATGTGACAGGATGATGGAGGCCGCGCGGGCGAACGGCGTGCGGATACTGATCGGACATTCCAAGATTTTCGATCCGCCAATTCGCGCAATGGGCGAGATCGCCCGCTCCGGTCGCCTAGGAAAAGTCATCCAGATTGATAGCTGGCTTTATAATGACTGGCTGCGCCGCCCGCGTTTGCCTGAGGAACTGGACAAGAAAAAGGGCGCGGGCTTTGTTCTCAGGCAAGCGCCGCATCTGATCGACATCGCGCATTATATCGTGAATGCAGCCCCGGTCGCGCTCAGCGCGGTCACGGGGCGATGGGACCCGCATGTGTCTAGCGAGGGAAACGCCCATGTGCAGATTCGCTATGCATCGGGCGCCTTCGCCAGCCTCAGCCTTAATGGCTATGGCTATTTCGACACCAGTGAATTGACCTGGGACATCGGCACCTTCGGCGCGACAAAACCGGGTGCAGGCAGCGCAAGGCCGCGCCCACGAAGCAATGTTGCGCTAACCGACGGCCAGAAATTCTCAGGGTTGGCGACACCGGCTCAAGCCGCAACCCCGACCTCAACCGACGCCATGCCGTTTTTCGGCCTTCATATTGTATCGTTCGAGCGCGGCGTCGTTCGCCAATCGCCGCAAGGATTGTTTATTTACACCGAAGAAGGACGCGAGGAGGTCACGCTGCCGCTCTACCTTGGGCGCGCGGCCGAATTGATCGAATTGCGCGACGCGATTGCAGAAGACCGTGACGTGTTTCCGAACGGCGAATGGGGGCGCGAGAATTTGAAAACCTGCCTCGCCATTCTGACTTCAGCGAGCGAGGCACGCGAGATCGCTCTGTAGCTTCCGCCGCTGGGAGAGGAAAACGTCTACCGACGCGCGGCGAAAATCTCGCGGTGCAGATTGTGCCACTTCTCATATTCGTCGAGATAATCGGACATTTCGACGACGACGGGGTTCATGCCTTCGGGAAGCACCTGCCGTGTCACATTCGAACCGATGTAGTCATATCCGGCGAGAATGCCCTGCGCGTCGGTCAGATAAAATTCCATGAACAGCATCGCAGCGTCGGGATGGGGCGCATTGCGCATGATGCCAAGGCCGGTCGGGAGCGCGATCACGGGGTCGAGGAACGCTACTTCGATGGGTGCGCCTTCGTCGCGCGCATGCGCGGCCTGTTCGTAATACTGGGTGAAGGTGAACGGCACTTCGCCAGACGCCAGCATATTGGTGATGAGGCCATGGCCGTCACGCACATTGACACCGTTCGTGGTGACGATATTACGCAGAAGCGATAGCGCCTGTTCCTCGCCGAGTTCATCGGCCATGCCTTTCAGCCAGCCGAAATCATTGGCTTCAACCGTCAGTCTCCCGTTCCATTTCGCGTCCAGCAAATCTTCGAAGCGCGTGGGCGCGTCCGTCGACGCGATTTCGTTGGTGTTGTAGGCAGCCACAAAGACAATCAGCCGGGAATTGATCCAGGGACGCCCCTCGACATAGGAACCGGGCATCAGTTCGGCAAAGACCGGTGAGGTGACATTCGCCAGCAATTCCTCGCGCGCGATGGCTTCGACTTCGGGGGCGGCCGATTCCACGACATCGACCATATGCCGCCCGGCGCGCGCTTCCGCGACCGCGCGCTGCAGGATTTCTTCCGAACCTCCGCGCCAGATTTCTATGTCGATGCCGTATTTTTCACGGAATGCCGCCGCAACATCGTTCATGATCGGAACGGGAAGCGACGAATAGACGGTGACGGAGCCTTCTTCGCGTGCATCTTCGATAAGCGCCGCGACGCGTTCGGAAACGGGCTCAGCCGCCTGTGGCGTTGCGGCTTCCTGTGAGCACGCGGCGACAAAGAGAGACCATACGGCAAGGGGAATAATGCCAGCAGCGCGTTTCAGGCCGGATATCAGCACGGCGATCCTCTCTGTTGCGGCAGAATTCAAGCCTTTAACGGCGGTAGCGTGGTCAGCTCATCGCGATAGACATCTTCCATTTTCGATGTCAGGCCATTCCTCGCGAGATTTTCCTCATACATCTGCCGGACTATAGCGGGTTCGTCGGCATAATCGATTTGGTTCCCGCCCTTGCGCCTGCTGACCCAGGAAAGCGGAACGCCTTGCGGGTTGCGCGGCGAAAAATGCTTGAAGGCGAGATAGCGGCCCGGCTCCGCACTGGTGTTGAAATGCTGATGGAACCAGCGATTCGGCGGAACAATCAGCGTACCGACTTCCCAGTCATAGCGTTTCGGTTCTTCATTCTCGGGCCACATCAATGTGTAGCCTTCGCCCGACAACACGACGACATGGGCGCCGGGCCCGTGACAATGCCCCTTCTTGTAGGTGCCAACCGGAAATTCGGAAATGTGGCTCGGGATAGAGCCGCGCGCCATGTTGAAGCGGATATGGCCTCCGCCCGCGCCGCGTTCACGCGCATAGATCAGCGGCAGATTGACGACATCGGAGACAAAATTGGATTCCAGCAGAAAGCCTTTCTGTTCGCCCTTGGCGGTGAAGTAATCCGGCTCGCCGGTGAAGCGATTGGCGAAATCATATTCGGTGTCGAAGACGAAAGCCGCATCGTCGTAGAGATTCATCACAGACGGGCCGTTCGTGACCGACACGAAGCGAACATGCTCTGAGCCCGAGCCGTTGAAATGCTGATGCCAGCAATTCAGCGGCACCGCGAACATGGCGCCTGCTTTCCATTCGAAGGTGATACGGTCGCCCTTATCGTTCCAGACGGCGGTCGAACCGCGTCCGTCAAGTATGAGCACCATTTCCTCGAAGAGTTGGCGCTGCGGCGCCATCTTCTTGCCCGGTGCGATTTCGCACACATAACAATCATTCGAGGTGCGGGAGGCTTCGTGATTGATATAGAGACCCTTGGCTTCGCGGCGCAGCCAGGGTTTCAATTCAACGGTGCGCAAATTCGGGATGTAATGGGCGGGGATGATGTCGAGGCCTTCGGCGCGAATCCAGCGCTGATAGGGCGTGTCCCAGTCTTTTTCCGTAGCGAATTTCTTCGCCAGTTCCTCGGGTACCGCTGTCCTGTCCGCCATCGCCTCGCCTTTTCCGGACCCGTTTGCCGGGTCTCGTCCTGAGGGCGGAACGATAGAGAATGTCGGCTAAAGAATAAAGCTCACGGCGCCGAGGGACCCCAGTTCATAGGCATCGAGCGTGGTGCGCCGCGCCTTGATTCGAAAACCGTCATGGGTGTGCTGCAGCACAAAACGGTAGGTGCCCACGAATTCACGAATACGTTCGTGGCGACGGTACCGGTAACAAACGAAATTCGCCGCGACGGTCACGAGATTACCTTCGGTTTGGAGAATGCGGACATTCGTGATCAGGCGGCGCGTGCGCGAGTGAGGAAATTCGGCATGGCAATTCGGGCTTTTCAGCCGCTTCACGCGTTCGCGGATGCGCACGATGTCATCGGCGAGAATGAACAGCGTATTTTTCGAGCTGCCGCCGGGCGTATCGTTCGGGGGAACCTCGTAAATAGCGTCGTCGGTGAGAAGCTCAAGCCATTCGTCGAGCCGCCATTCATCGAGGAGCGCGGCCTCGTGATAGAGGAAATCCTCGACCTCGGCGCGGGAAACACGGATCGCATTGGACGGCGCGTTCACTGTGCCGCCTCCATTAACTGATTCCAGCGGCGCCAGAAAATGCGGAGGTGATGCTCGTCGCTGTTAAGCTGCGCGCTTTCCTTGCCCATGCCTCGCGACATTTCCGACCACGGATCATCTTCCCAATTGGCGAGGCCCTGCTGCACCAGTTCCAGTGCCTCGACATCGTCCGGTGTCGCGAACCCACCGGGGCCATAGAAGGTGAGAAACGCATCAAGGCGGCGTGCGCGCGCGGTTTCGCTTTCCTCGACAGGACCGAAGGCCCAGGCGCTGACATGCATTTTGGCGGCGTTTTCCGGGTAAAAAGTGCGTACCGTGACGGACGATCCATCATTGATGACAAGGTTCGGGAAGATCACGAGATTGCGGTTGGTGTCGGCGACGCGATTTGCGCGGTCAGGCCCCAGCCGTTCCACAAGCTCACGGCGGATTTCATCCATTTCGGGTTTCGCGTCTTCACCATAGATGGGAATCCATTTCGCCACCGGACGGCCACGGAAATTGATGTTGTCGGTCGTGAAATGGCCATTGCCGAGATCAATAGCCCAGCCCTTGGTCGGCAGCACAAGGCCCTCGCCCTGCGGGACATGAATGCCCACGCCGGAGTTCGCCATGTAAGCGAGCCAGGTCGAGTGCGTCGTCGGGATGTGATAATCGTCGACGCTGTTCTCCACCATCAATTTCCAATTGGCGGCGATGTCGTAATCCTGCACGCCGGTAAGGATTTCCATGGTGCCAGAGGGGGACTGGTCGAGAACCAGGTCCATATAATCCTTGGCCTTGCCGAGATAGGTTTCCAGCGAGGGCGCATCCTTATCGAGGCAAAGAAACCAGAAGCCGCGATAGCTCTCGAAACGCGGCGGGCGGCGCAGCCCCAGTTCATTTTTGTCGAATGTATCAGCATAGGCATCAGCGCCCGGAACGCCCGCCAGCTTGCCGTCATTCACATAAGCCCAGCCGTGATAGATGCAGCGAAAACCCCGCCGGTTGCCGGCGGGCTCGGTGCAGACAATGGCGCCGCGATGGCGGCAGGTATTGAAGAAGCAATGTATCTCGCCGGAATGATCGCGGCAGAAGATGATGGGCCTTCCGGTGACACGGCGGGTGACAAAGTCGCCCGGGGCTTTGATTTCGGAGGCATGCCCGACATAGATCCAGCACTTGGCGAAGACCTTCTTCATCTCCGCCTGAAGGACAGAAGGAGAGACCAGCGCCTCGCGGTTGAGAAGGAATTTCTTCTCCCGGGCATCATCAATGATGAAGGCGTCTCGCATCAGGCAGGAATCCAACAGATTAGGACTGGGCCTTTTTCAGGCCGGGGCGTAGTTATTCCCCCGGGGAGAAATAGTGTCAAGTCGCGTAATGTGGGATTTTCTACTAAGTGGGTGAGCTGGCGCCCCGAACGGCCTTCGTAACGATCCGCGCACAGGATTGGAGACGTTCGGCCACGGCCTGAAGTTCGGCTTCCGCCAAACGAGGCTTACCGACTGTCAGGCTCATGCTGGCGAGTATGACGCCCCGATTATCGAAGATCGGCACGGCAACGCCTGTGACACCGGGTGCCACATGACCTTGCGTCATGTCCCACCCGCGGGCGCGCATTTGCTTGAGGGCCGTCTTCACATCGCCGAGCGAATAACCGAGTTCGCCCTCGGCAAAGGCGGTGGGTTGCTCCTCGTAAAGTTTGGCGATGTTCCGGGTCGGCAGATAAGCAAGAATAATACGCGAAGCGGCACCGCGCGAAAGCGGCCGCGCCAGACCGCGTTCATAGGCGCTGGTGAAATCCACGTCACCGCGCTGCTGATGAACACAAAGAACCCGGTCACGGTATCTGCGGCAAAGAAGCGAAATGCCCGGAATATCGCGCACCAGATCCGCCATTACCGGCCTTGCGGCAATGATGAGCGGATCGCGATTGCGCATCTCATAATCGAGTTCGGCAATACGCGGACCAAACGTATAGCCGACGTTCGGCAGCGACGTAACGAGCCCCGCGGAGGAAAGCGTTTTCAGATAGCGATAGAGAGTCGAGCGCGTGAAGCCGAGCGTCTGCAACATGTCCTCAGTCGTCACCCCGCCGCTTTGCCCCTCGATAATGTCGAGGACCCGCAGCATTCGCTCGTGACTTGTTTCCGCTTTCGTCAATGCATACAACCTAGAAATTCGCGCTGAAGCCAGCGCTGGCCGTTTGAACGCGAACCTGATCCTTCAATGACCGTAGCCTCGCCTCAACGGACAGGACTTGTCCAGGATGGCGATACAAATCACCACCGGTAAGGGTTGCATCGCGATTAGGGCAGAAATACGCCGCCATTGACGTGAACCGTCTGACCCGTGAGGTAGCGGCCATTCGGTCCCGCAAGGTAGCGGACCATGGACGAGACTTCCTCGGGTTTCCCCCGCCGCCCGACGAGCGTGGCGTGCTTCTTGTGATGATCGGGAACAGCCGTCGAGCTTTTGCCGCGCACCGTATCGATGAGCCCAGGGGACACGAGATTAACCGTGATACCACGTGGTGCGAGCTCGACGGCGAGTGCCTTGGTCAGTCCATCAAGACCTGCTTTTGCCGCAACCACATGGGCGCGATGGGCCGCGCCGGTATAGGCAGTGAGGCCGCCGATGTTGACGATAGCGCCTTGTCCACCCTTTTCCAGGTGGGGAAGCGCCGCCTGGCAGCATAAAAAGGCCCCCTCCAAAATGACACCCATGACGCCGCGCCACTCCGCTATCGTCATGTCCTGCATTGGCGTTTCGGGACGGACGCCCGCATTGTTGACGAGAATATCTAGTCGCCCGAACGCGCCGACCGTCTCCTCGACCATACGCTTCACTGCTACGGCATCGGTAATGTCGGTCTGCAGCGCTACAGCCTTGCCGCCTTGCGCGACGATTTCGGCTGCAACCGAATTCGCGCCGTCCATATCGGATTTTGTCACTACGGCAACTGAGGCGCCGCCTGACGCGAGATCCAAGGCAATAGCCCGGCCTATATTCTTCGCCGCACCGGTTACGATGGCAGAAAGCCCGTCCAGTTCCCGCATTTTATCCTCTTGCCGCCTGTAAATCGACTGCACCCATCTCCGCGATGCGTTCCAGTGCGGCGGACATAGCGTCTATCCGGTTGTCCTGCCAACCGCCGAATTTCGCATTGTCGCGAAATTTCGCCACGATATCGGCATCCGACAAGGGTTCATGTGCGCCGCCGCGCATATGCCCCTTGCGCGCTTCACGCACCGAGCCGTCTTTCAGCGTCGCACGTATATGGCCAGTGTAGTTCTTCGGGTATTCATTCGCGGGATCGATCACATAAGAAACCTTCGCCGCCAGTGCGCGCACCTTCGGATCGAGAACCCGCGCATCGGTGAATTGCTCGAAGCCTGCTTTGCCGTCGATAAAGCCAACGGCAATGCAATAGGGTGTCGAGAATTTTCCGGCGTAGCCGTTTGGCGGTGCGTGTTTCAGGGAGAGCGGCTCCCACAGGCGATGGACCGTGCCTTCGCCGACTTCGCATTCCATGCGGACAATGTCGTCCGCCTTTACGCCCTGCTGCGCGAGTTCGACGGCGCAGTCGATGAAGGGCTGGGTCATGGTTCCGCAGGCATAAGGCTTGAAGGCGAGCGTTTCGAGCACCCATTCCGAGCCAAGACCGTCGAGCAGCGGCGCGAAGTCGGGCTTCTTGGACGGTGCGAAGGCTTTGTAAAAGCCGTGCACGCCTTCAAGAACGGTTTTGGGCCCAGTGAACCCTCCTTCGGCGAGAAGCGCCGCGCGGATACCCGATTGTGCCGCCGCACCAGCATGAAGACGTTTCGTCCAGCTACCATCGGCGAGATATTCGATGATGCCAGAGGCAAGGCTTCCCGAAATGCCGATGGCGTGCATTGTTCTCTGCGCGTCCAGCCCAATAGCCGCGGCGACTGCCGCTGCTGCCGATGGACCTCCGAGAACGGCCGTAGGATGGAAACACGCTTTGTGAATGGCCTGGGGCGCCACAAGGCTCATGCGGCACATCAATTCGACGCCCACCGCGATACCGCGCAGGACAGCATCGCCCGTAAGGCCACGTTCTTCGGCAATGGCGAGAACGGCCGGTACGATTACCGCGCCAGCGTGAACAGGACCGCCTTCGAAAGTATCGTCGTAATCTTCGCCATGCGCCGCCGTTCCGTTAATCAGCGCCGCGTCATAGGGACCGAAACTTCCGCTATGTCCCAGCGCCGAGGCGGTACCGTTCTGGATGGCGCTGGCGCGCGCGGCCTGTACATAGTCATTGTTGCGTGCCGCGACACAGAGGCCGACGACATCGAATAGCAGCCAGCGAAGCGTATCGCGCGCGGCAAGAGGCAGCTTCGCCGGATTTACGGCTGCGGAAAACGACCCTAATTCTTCGGCAATCGTCACGCTTTTACTCCCTTGCGAAGACGCGCCGCCGAACGCCATTCCCCCACTAGAGCGAGAACCACGAACAACACGGCGACAATAAGAAACCCGACGGCTATGGGATCTTCGAGGAAGATCGCATTGTCACCGCCGGACAACACCAGCGAGCGGCGATAATTCGATTCAACGAGTTCGCCAAGGACGACGCCGAGCACCGCGGGCAGGAACGGAAATCCGAAGAAGCGCATCGCATAACCGAACAACCCGGCCACCAGAACGATGCCGACATCGAACAGCGTCACATGCACGGTGTACACGCCGGACAGCACGAGCGCGAAAATGAACCCCGACAGATAGGGACGCGGGCGGTTCACCAGCCATACGCAGAGCGGCAGGATCAAAATGCCCGCCACCAGCATCGCCACAATGGCGACGAAGGAGCCCATATAGAGGCCGAGAATGACTTCCGTGTTCTCTTCGAACAGGCGGGGACCCGGAAGCAATCCGTGAATGAGAAGACCGCCGAGAAGCACCGCTGCGGAGTTCGAACCCGGAATACCGAAACTCAAAAGCGGAATAAGCGCCGTGCTGGCGACCGTATTGTTGGAAGCTTCCGGTGCGGCAACGCCTTCCGGTGAGCCCTTGCCGAATTCCTCGGGATGCTTCGACCAGCGTTTCGCCTCGTTATAAGAGAGAAAGGACGCAATCGAGCCGCCCGCACCCGGCATTAGGCCTTCGAAGGTGCCGATGATGGAGCCGATGATCTGCGAGCGCTTAAGGCGGTTCATCATCGCCAGCGACGGCAGTCGGACGCGGATCGTCTCCTTCTGATCGATGGCGTGCGCCGCGATACCCGAATGCGTCATCAATTCGCTGACGGCGAAGAGGCCGACCATGACGAAAATCGGTGCCACGCCTTCCAGAAGATCGGGCGAGCCGAACGTAAAGCGTCCAACGCCGGAAATGGGATCGGTGCCGATGGTCGCGACCATAAGGCCGAGAATGGCCGCCGCCGCGCCCTTCAACAGCGATTTTCCGGACAGGGACGCGATCACCGAAAGTCCCAGTACACCGAGGGCGAAATAGGAGGTGGGGCGAAAGGCGAGCGCGAGCTGTGACAACGGCTCGGTGAGGAGGACAAGCATCGCCAGTCCGAACATGCTGCCGATGAAACCCGACCACAGCGATATGCCGAGCGCCTCGCCGCCTTTTCCCTGACGGCGCATTTCATAACCGTCGATGACGGTCGCCGCGGCGGCATTCGTTCCCGGCGTGCGAATGAGAATGGCGGGAATCGAGCCGCCATATTCGGCGCCGATATAGGCTGTAGCCAGAAGCACAATCGCCGACATGGGGTCGAGCGTGTAGGTGAAAGGCAAAAGCAGCGCCATCGAGATCGAAGGCGAAATGCCCGGCAATGCGCCACCTAGAATGCCCCAGACGAGACCCGCGATAGCGACCGCGATCAGGGGCGTTGTGAAAAGCAGCGAAACAGCTAGGAGAAAATCTTCCACAGTTCCCGTTCCTAGAATAATAATCCGGCGGGCTGCGGCACGCCGAGAAGGACGACGAACAAAAGCCAGAACAACGTGGCGCCACCGATGGCAATGCCGACCACGCGCCAGGAAGGACGCATGCCCTCATAGAGAGCGATTCCAAGGATCAGCAGAATGAGGGCCGGGACATAGCCTAGTATCCATGCCGCCGGCATATAGAGTGCACCGATGCCGAGAAGACCGAGCGCGCGCAAGGGCGTCGCTTCCGGATCATCATCATTCGCGGCGGTTTCCGGTACCGTCACAGGACGTTTTGCGATCAAGGCCCGCACGCCGAGGCCGACAGCAACCACGGCAAGCGCGATGGCGAGGACTTTCGGCAAACCATGCGGTCCGACTTCATCGGCCAATGTGCTGACGGGAATGCGGACGGTCGCAACGTAATAAGCGGCAGCAACGGCCAGAAGAAGGGCGCTGGCGATCAGGTCCTTTTTCAAGGGACATCACTCCTACTTCGAAAGACGGAAGAAACGAGACCGGACTTACGGAATGACGCCGGTCTCGCGCAGAAAGCCCTCGGTGTCGCCCGCGAATTCGGCGATGAATGGCGCATAATCATCGTGCGACTGAAAATTGGCAAACAGGTTTTCAGCCTCATAGGAGGCGACATATTCGGGGTCGGCCAACAATCTCTGAGCGGCTTCGTTCCAGATCGCAATGATCTCCGGCGGCAGACCTTTCGGACCGGCGAGGCCGCGGAATTTTTCCATCACGACGTCATATCCATATTCCTGCACGGTGGGCACATCGGGGAACGCCGCCATGCGATGGGGATTGAAAACCGCAAGAATGCGTATCTGTCCCGCCTCCAGCTGCGCGCGGGTTTCACCGATCTCGCCCACGCCGATATCGAGCGTTCCGTTCAGGACATTGATCATCAGATCGCCGCCCCCTTCATGCGACACAACTGCGGCATCGACCCATGCGGCGCGTTTGAGCTGTTCCGCCGCCTGACGTTCCAGCGAGGCCGGATTCGCTGCGCCCCATCGGCCGCGTCCGGCGCGTGCATGATCGATCACATCACGCAAGGTCATGAAGGGTCCATCGGCGCGCGTGTAGACAATTTCGCTGTCCGTGAAAAAATTCACCAACGGTTCAAGATCGTCATAGCTGTTCTCTGCCTGGCTGAGGAGCGAAGTCAGAATGTAAGTGGGCGTCGTCGCGTAGAGTACACTGCCGTCCGGACTTGCATTGGCGACGCGTGCCAGCGCGCGCGTGCCGCTGCCGCCCGAAACGTTTTCCACGATGAAAGTCGCATCGATATGTTTGCGCAGATGCCGGACAAGGTCGCGCAAAAAAACATCGCTGCCGCCGCCCGGGCTGGAATGGGTGACGAGAGTCACGACGCGGTGTGGGTAGGCAAGCGGGGTATCCGCCGCGAGCGTGAGGCCCGAACCGAAGGCCGCGGCCAGAAAAGCCGCGGCGCCGAAGAAAGCGCGTGAAATGCGCATATCGTTCTGTGTCCTTCCCGTCGTGCCGTGCGGCGGGGAAGCTAGCATATTGCGTGCGCCTGTCGCCTTCATTCGCGACCAGTGTGTGAGGTATTTTACTGGCTTGGCATGTGGAATTTGCCCCGGGCTTCAAGGGAAGCGTGACGTGGTCGCAACGTGTCGGGCGTGCCCCGCCGTCAGTGTGGCGGCCAAAGGGGGCTCGGCCTTTGCCTCCTCGCAAGCCCCGGTGGCGGGCCACCCCGGCACGGGACCTTGAGCAGGCTTTGCCGAAAGTGTCGCTCGCCGAGCCGGGTGGCGCGACCGAAAGCCGGGATGCCGGAATAGGTGTCGTTGGCAAACCGCATTTGCAACGATTGGGTAACCAAACCGCGGTCGCATCGTCGATCAAAGCGAAGCCCGCCTACGTTTCCACCGAATCTTTAGTTAAAAATAACCATATCCACCGTGCGATCTCTCAAATTCGGCGCTCCGAATTACAAGAACTTTAATCCAATCCGGATACAACAATGCTTGAAACTCAGGCATTGCGGACGGCGTTTTCAGCGTCCCGGAAACATGTGATGGCGGAAGAACAAGCGCAGAGCAGCGAACGTCCGGAAGCGGTCCGGCGGCGGCGGCCGGCCAGACGGGCCATTCTAGAAGCTGCCCGTCGCGTCCTGATCCGCGATGGCTCGGAAGGACTTTCGCCCGAAGCGGTTGTTCGCGAGTCGGGCATGTCGCATGACATCGTTTACGCCTATTTCTGCAATCGTGATGAATTGCTTCTGTCGATTGCCGCCGATGAGTTGTCCGCACTCTCGCGCGCCGCACGCGACACCGAAAATACCGATCCGAAAACCGCCGCGTCCATGGGCATTCTCGATCTGCCGAAAATGGTCGAGAGCTTCATGATCGCTCGCGCCGCTGCCGGCGCGGACGAGGAAAACGATTCCACCGGCGAAGACGCTGAAGACGACGACGCGGTGGAAGACGACAAGTCTGAGATCGCAATGACGGATTCCAGCGGCAATATGATGCCGCACCGTGACGTACCGCGCGTTCCCCGCCGACAGGGCGCGCGCGAAATCGATGGCCTTGTGAAGGAAATTGCCTCGCGCGACGGGCAGGGCGAAGGCGGCATCAACGCCGCGGTCGCCCGCCTGGAACGGCGCGTCTACGTCATCGAGCGTAGCCTTGTCGAACGCGCCGAACAGGCGGAAAAAGCGGCGGCGAAACCGATCGATCCCGCTACCTTCTCAACGAAGGACCTAGCTTCCGTTGGCGGCCGTCTGGAAATGCTGGAAAAGCGCCTGATGGACATCGCGAGCGATTTCGACGCGACCAAGAAACATAATGCTGATCGTCTGCGCATCCTTGAGGCGACGCCGCCCGCAGGCCCCAGCCACGCCGATTCCGTGCCGGGGATGCGCGATGCGCCCGTCACCCCGTCGAATGTCGTCTCTTTCGACGATATCCTTGGGATACCCGGGGAAGATAGCCAAGAACGCGGCCTCGAAGATATTCTTGCCGCCGCAAGGCAGGCAGCCAAGAAAGCGGTGGCCGAACCCAGAAATGCCGAAAAGCGTGACGCAAAGGGCGGCACCTCCAGCTGGGGAAAATGGTTCCGAAAGTCTGAGCGTGGCGGCAAAAGCCTTCTCTTAACCCGCGTCGCACCCATCGCTCTTCTCGCGGTCGGATTGGTGGCGCTGGCGCGCACGATGGATGCGGGCGAGCTGCCGTCTTCGGATGCCGTGCCTGCGGTTGCATCTCCGGGAACGGTCGTGGCCCTCGGCACCGTCCCCTCGCCGCTCGAAACGATAACGCCTTTCGACCAATTGATGGCGGCTGCCGAGATCGGTGATGCGAAAGCGCAAACGGCGCTGGGCCTTCATTACTTGAACGGCGATGCGGTCGCCGCCAATGAAGACGAGGCGGTACGTTGGCTACAACGGGCGGCCGAAGGTGGCCAGGCCGTTGCCCAATATAATCTGGCTACGCTTTATTCGCGCGAAGACCATGCGATGTTCGACCCTGCGACCGCCAAATATTGGTATGAAGCCGCCGCTGAACAGGGAAACCGCATGGCAATGAACAATCTCGCCATGTTCTATGCGCAAGGTCTCGGAACCGAGCAGAACACCACGGAGGCAGCGCACTGGTTTCAGTTCGCAGCGGCTCTCGGCTACCAGGTCGCGCAGTTCAACCTTGCCGTCCTGTATGAGCGCGGCGACGGCGTACCGCAGGACATCGCCGAAGCCTATAAATGGTATGCTATCGCGGCGACGCAGGGAGACGAAGACGCGCTGAACCGTGCGGCGTTTCTCGCGCCAAAAATGGATCGTGCGGCATTCGAGCGGGTTCAGGCCGAGGTCGAATCTTTTGAACCGGCGCCGCTTGATCCGGTGGTCAACGAACCGCCTGTATTCGAATCACAGAAGACCTGAAGACCCGATAGACGCGCACGAACATGCGAGCACCTGAGCGATCAGGAGCCGTTTTACTGCGCGGCTTTCAGGCGTGTGCGCGTTAAATTCAGAGTTTTTCGGAAAAGCGCAGATCCGGCGGCGATTCCGGTGCCTCCGGGGATTGCGGCAGTTCCGGTTCAAGCTTTAGCACCGGAACAGCTTCCGCTGCTTCGGCGGTGGACACGGCTTCCGGCAGACGGGTCATAATTTGCACATCATGCAGGCCGCGCACATGCAGCACGTCCAGCGCGCTGCGGGCTTCGTCGTCATTGGCGAAGGGACCGACGCTGACACGGTGAAGAACGCGTTCGCCGGTAAGAGTGGGAACTGTATGCGGATTCAAATCCGCCAGGTTGTCCGACACACGTGCGGCGTTTTCTTCCGAAGCGAATGCGCCGACCTGGAGATAGATCGGACCCGACGACGGGATCGTCAGCGATGAGCGTACCGGGGCGGAGACAACCATAGGCGGACTTTGCTGCGGGGCCGTTGCAACCGGTACTTCCGGCAGGGCCGCCTGAACAACAGACGGCGGCGAAAGCGGCGCAACCGAGGCAACCTCGATCATTTCGGGAACCGCGATCTCGGCGACAGTCTCCGGTACCTGCACTTCAGAGGTGGGGCTCGGCACGGGCACGCGCGTTCCGCCCGACGCCTTCAACTGCCGCACCAGCGCGAGATTTTGCGCAATCTTGGGATAGGCCATGCCATTTGCGGCAGCCTGATTCAGCAGCGTTTCGGCCTCATCCAGATTGCCCGCCTGGAGATGCGTCAGCGCCAGATTGTTCAATATGGCAGGCTCATTCGGATGCAGCGCCAATGCGCGCGCAAAGGCCGTTTGCGCCAGGTCGTATTCGCCGCGCTGTGCGTAAGCGACGCCCTGCGCAGATAAATAGGACCATTCGCTAGGATCGAGTTCTATAGCGCGCTGGAGAAACGCGAGCGCATCCGCGAACTCGCCCTTATCCACGAGGGTTTTACCATACTCACCCAGCACGCGCGGATTGTTCGGCGCGACCAGTACCAGCTGACCCAGCGTTATCGTTGCGCCGTCCAGATTTCCGGCGGCGCGCTGCATTTGCGCCATGTGAACGGCGCCTTCGATATCTTCCGCAATCGTTCCGGCAAATTCATTGGCGGGTGGAGGCGTCGGCGACACAGCGGCAGTGCTTGCACAGGCCGAAAGCGCGAATGCCAGTACGATCACGCTGGGGGTCAAACTCGGCCGTGTCATGTTCCGTTCGCCTGTCGTAATCCCCGACAAAGGGGAGCCGGGTCACGTGAAATGGACCCGCTATGGAGGCGACTATGGAGCAATTCCGTCAAAGAATGCTTAAACGGAAGCCGGACAGTAAACCTAATACAATTTAAACCAAATCAAATAGGTCAGCATAATCCGTGGCTTGGCATGTCCCAGCGGATGACGCGCTGCCTATACGCTTTCGGGCGTTAACGTCTCTTCGGCAATCCTGCCGTAATCGAGCTTGATCAGCCGGTCGCCGGCCGTGAACCAGCGGTCATCATGCGTTACCGCCACCACGGTTTTCCCTTGCCGCTTCAACTCGGGAAGAATGGCCACATAGAAATAGCGGCGGAAAGCCGGATCCTGATCGGCGGCAAATTCATCAAAGACATAAATCTGGCGGTCGCTGAGACGGCTGACGGCATAGGCGAGACGCTTACGCTGGCCGCTGGAAAGGCTGACAGTGGAGAAGCGATCACCTTCAAGCCGCGTTTTATGGCGAATCTGCAATTCATCGAGAAGGGCATCGACATAAACGGGATCAGGATCTTCCATGCCGTAAAGCTTTTGAAAGAGATAGAAATCGCTGAATACCGCCGTGAACATTTCGCGGTAGCGCTGCCGGTCTCCCGCGCCGATAACATGACCATCGACCAGCACCGACCCTGCGGAAGGGTAATAGAGACCGGCGAGAAGCTTCAGCAGCGTCGTCTTACCGGCGCCATTGCCGCCCCGCACGAAAAGCACTTCCCCGCGTTTCAGATGAAGATTGATCGGGCCGAGGCCGAATGTCTCCTCCTCGTCGGCGTTCTCGAACGCGTAGTGCACGTCGCGAAACTCGATCGTATCGAAGCGGAACGGCAGCACGGCCTGTTCGCGGCCTTCGGGATTGGCGAGACCGGTGTTGAGATCTTTTTCAAGGTCGTTGATCGCCCCAAGCGCGATGCGCGCACGGGTCACGGGATCGGCCGAAGAAATCAACTGTTCCACCGGTCCGATGATGAACAACACTGTTGCGAGAAACTGGAACACGCTGGCCGAAGCGCTCGGAAACAATGGCGGCAGGATGAAGACGAGAATTGCTACAAGGCCAAAGAGAAAGGCCTGCGATGTTACGAGGCTTGTTTGATGACGTGCGGTTCCGGCAACGCTAAGGCGGCGATACTCGCTAGACACAGTGCTGAGGTGATCGGCGAGGCTGACATGCTGGGCACGATTGAGCTTCAATTCCTTAAAGCCCTGAACCAGATCGTAGACACCCTTGAAGAATTCGTCCTCTTTGACTCGAGAAAGCCGCAGCAATTGTTCTGCCTTGCCGTCCTGCACACGATACACAATGGCGCTTAGTGTCAGGGTGATGACCGCCGCCAGCAATCCGGGCGGCGACAACCAACCAAGATAGATGAGGGCAAATATAAGAACGATGAAGGCCTCGATGTTTCGCACCAGAGTGACAGCGGACCGCCCGAGCTGCGAAATATCCGTGCTGATATGAGCGTAAACCGCCGCGGCGCCTTTGCGTTCGACAAAACGCAATTGCGAGAACAGCAATTTCTCACACAGCTCCAGACGCAAATTCTGGACCATTCGGCGCATCATGCGCTCGCCCTGATAGGCAGAATCATATTTCGTGATGAGATGCACGATCAGCGCTGCGACAAATGCCCCGACCAGCCAGAAATCAAATTCACCGCGCGCCGCGACAATGGCGGCGGCATTAAAGGTCGCCAGCAACAGTCCGCGACTTAAACCGGAAACCGTGGAAGAAATGGCGATCCGATATTTCAGGCTTCCGGATTCACGGCCGAGGAAACGGATCAATTGCGACGCAGTTGCATCGCCTGTCGCCATTAAATCGACGTTAGCGGCCATGATGCGGTGCAATATCTTGCGTGACGAAACAGCGGCGCATGGGCATTCCTATAAAGCCATAGGGAGCAATAGCGCAGACTATACTTCAACGGTCGCCGATAATTATCGCATCGTGGTTACAGTTTGCGCTCGCAACACATTTCAGACCGCGACACAGCGCCGCTTGCACCATTACGGACGCGCGGCTTTGGCCTCTCTTCTTCGGCCATGCAATATCCACTCGGTATAGCCATTAGGTTGGGTACGGCCTTTGAAAACAAGATCGCAGGCCGCCTGGAACGCAACCCCGTCATAGGCAGGCGCCATCGGTACATATTGGGGATCGCCGATATTCTGGGCGTCCACCACCGCGGCCATACGTTTCAAGGTAGAAAGAACCTGATCGTGGGTAACAATGCCATGGGCGATCCAATTGGCGATATATTGGCTGGAGATGCGTAATGTTGCGCGGTCTTCCATGAGACCAATATTGTTGATATCGGGCACTTTCGAGCAGCCGATACCCTGATCGATCCAGCGCACAACGTAACCGAGAATGCCTTGCGCGTTGTTGTCCAGTTCCTGCCGAACTTCTTCCGGCTGCCAGTTGGAACGCGACACTGGAAGCGAGAGAATATCCGCGAGCGGCGCACGTGCGCGAGCGGCCAGTTCCTTCTGCCGTGCAAAAACGTCGAAGGCGTGATAGTGCAACGCGTGCAATGTCGCTGCGGTCGGCGACGGTACCCAGGCCGTATTGGCACCCGCTTTCAGATGCCCGATTTTCTGGGTCATCATATCGGCCATTTTGTCGGGCGCGGGCCACATGCCCTTGCCGATCTGTGCATGCCCCGGAAGGCCGCATTCGAGCCCTATATCGACATTCGAATCCTCATAGGCCTTGATCCAACGGGCGGTCTTCATGTCGTTCTTGCGCACCATAGGGCCCGCTTCGATCGACGTATGAATTTCATCGCCCGTGCGGTCGAGAAAACCGGTGTTAATGAACACAATCCGTTCGGATGCGGCGAGGATGGCCGCCTTCAAATTCACAGTGGTGCGGCGTTCTTCGTCCATGATACCGATTTTCAGCGTGTTCTTCGGCAATCCCAGCGCGGCTTCGACGCGACCGAAAAGTTCGACCGCGAAGGCAACTTCCGCAGGACCATGCATTTTCGGCTTAACGATATAGATCGATCCTTCGCGGCTGGTACGGGCAGGATTGCCGGCCTTCAAACCGTGCAGAGCCATGAGCGCGCTGAATAATGCATCGAGCATGGTTTCGGGAATTTCATTACCCGCCGCATCAAGTACCGCATCGGTGTACATATGATGCCCGACATTGCGTACCAGCATCAGGCTTCGGCCGGATAATGAGATTTCTCCGCCCAACGGATTTACGTAGATGCGGTCGGCGTTGAGGCTTCGCTCAGTCTCGCGGCCATTCTTCTCGAAGCGCGCCGTCAGCGTGCCCTTGGCGAGTCCCAGAAAATTGCGATAAAGCGCTGCCTTATCCTCGGCATCGACTACCGCGACACTGTCTTCCATGTCCATGATTGCGGTAATGGCAGATTCGAGAATAACATCGGCAATGCTGGCTGGGTCGGTTTTTCCGATGCCGTGCGTAGGATCGATACGGATTTCGGCGTGCAGGCCATTATTGCGCAGAAGTATCCCCGACGGGGCGTTGGTGCTTCCGGTAAAGCCTGCAAATTTTTCGAGCGACACCAGTTCCGTATGGGCACCCGAGTTGAGGCCGACGATCAGTTTCGTGCCCATTACGGCATAGGACACCGCCTCCGTGTGGCTGGCGTCCTTAAGCGGGAAGGCTTCGTCGAGAAACGCCTTGGCACGGGCGACGACGCGCGCGCCGCGTACCGGATTAAACGCGTTGCCTCTCTCGGCACCGCCGTCCTCCGCAATGGCATCCGTGCCATAAAGCGCATCAAACAGGCTTCCCCAACGCGCATTGGCCGCGTTCAGCGCGTAACGCGCATTGGAGAGGGGCACGACGAGTTGCGGTCCCGCGATACGGGCGATTTCGTCATCGACATTTGTCGTCGTGACCTTGCCGGTTTTCGGCTCTGGCAGCAGATAACCGATCTCCTGCAGGAAACGCTCATAGGCAGCCATATCGAATGGCAGGCCCGCATTCGTGCGGTGGTAAATGTCTATCTGGGCCTGCAACTGGTCACGAAATTCGAGAAGCGCTAGATTGCGGGGCGCCAGATCGCGCAGGATTTCCGCCAAACCCGACCAGAACCGCTCTGCCGTAATGCCTGTTTCCGGAAGGGCTTCCCGTGCGAGGAAATCGTAAAGAATTTTCGCGACCTTGAGCCCGGCCACTTCGACACGCTGCATGATGATTTCCCGTTAGATTATTCCAGCACCATGGCCGTAAAGGGCCATACATAGGCCTGGAGCATTACCAGCACGCCGACCAGAGATGCGAGTACAATCGAATGCCAGAATACGAATCTCAGGATCGAAGATTCATGTCCGAACCAGCCCGTCGCAGTGGACGCCACCACGATGGATTGTGCATCGATCATTTTGCCCATGACGCCACCCGATGAATTCGCGGCGCCCATCAGGATCGGCGAGATGCCCAATTGTTCGGAAGTGACGCGCTGCAGCCCGCCGAACAGCACATTAGATGCCGTGTCGGAACCCGTAAGGGCGACACCGAGCCAGCCGAGTAATGTGCCGAAGAAGGGATAGAAAAAGCCCGTGGCTGCAAAGGCCAGCCCCAGCGTCGCGTCGACGCCGGAGTAACGCGACAGCGTGCCAAGCGCCAGCATCGCGGCAATGGTGACGAGTGAGTAGCGGACGATTTTCAGCGTTTCCCAATAGGCCGCGATCAGGCGCGAAATCGGGAAACGCATATAGATGGCAGCGATGATCGCCGACACGAGAATACCCGTGCCCGAATAGGACAGAAAGGTGAAGGTGAACACCGCGCCTTCGTTCAGCGGTTCGAGCGCGACCGGCGGCATCTTCTGTACGAGTTGATGCAGACCTTCCACTGGGAAGGCAGGCGCGAACAGCGAATTGGCAAACCGCTTGAACTGGTCCGTGCCCCATATGCCGATGACGACACAGAGAATAATCCAGGGCGCCCAGGCGCGCAGCGTTTCGCGTGTGCTGACCTTGGGACCCAGCGGTTTTGGCGGCGGCATGGTCGCAGCGGAATCGTCTCGCTGACGCAGACGCGGTGAGGTCCATAATTCGGCGGGCTGCCAGAAGCGGAAAAATCCGATGAGGCACGCCATTGCAATGACGGAAGCGCCGATATCGACAATCCAGGGATTGATGTAATTCGAAATCAGGAATTGCGGGATGGCAAAAGACACACCGCACACCAGCGCCGCGGGCCAGACCTGCATCATGCCGCGCCAACCGGCAAAGGCCCATATCAGCCAGAACGGCACGATAACGGAAAAGAACGGCAATTGCCGTCCGACCATCGCGCCGAGAATATAGGGATCAAAACCTGTCGCGGTGGCCAGTCCCTGAATGGGCGTACCAAGTGCGCCGAAGGCAACCGGCGCGGTATTGGCGATAAGTGAAAGCCCCGCCGCGGCGAGCGGCGAAAACCCGAGGCCCATCAGAATGGCGCCCGTCACCGCGACGGGTGTGCCGAAACCAGCCGCCCCTTCGAAAAAGGCGCCGAAACAGAATGCAATCAGAAGCAACTGCAGACGCCGGTCGGGGGTGACGCTCGCAATCGATTGCTTGATGATGTCGAAGGACCCGTTTTCGACCGTAAGACGATAGAGAAAAATCACATTCAGAATGATCCAGCCGATCGGGAACAGCCCGATCACCGCGCCGAAAGCGGTCGCGCGCAGCGCCATTCCGGCGGGCATGGTGAAAGCAAAAATAGCGATCAGGACGGCTGCCGCCAGCGCCACAAGCGCCGCCAGATGAACCTTGATCTTGCCGGATGCAATCAGCCCGAGGAGCAGCACCGCAGGGATGGCAGCGGCGAGCGTCGACACGGCCGTATTGCCGAACGGATCGTAAATCTGACTCCAGACTTCCATGATAGCCCCCCTGCCCGGCCGCTTCTATTGTTTCGCGGTCCGGATGTCCCCGTAGGGCAACATTCTCAGCGCGCAGCAACGGGCGCAAGGCCTGTGAAACGCCTTTCTTACCCCTAGGCATGACGGGGTAAGGGCCTATAACAATGCCCCAATGTTGAACCTTCCCGTCCCCGATCCACAGGTGATGGCGCGTCGCGCTGAAATTGCCGCACATCTGCGCACCATCGTGCCCGACGGCGTGGTTGCCGACGATGCCACACTGACTGCCTATGATGGCGACGCGCTGACGGCATATCGCCAGATACCGCTTGTATGTGTATTGCCGAAAACGGCCGAACAGGTGTCGGCCATTCTTTCTTATGCCACACGAGAGAATATCCGCCTCGTGCCGCGCGGGGCCGGAACATCACTGTCGGGCGGCGCGCTGCCTTTGGCCGATGGTATCGTTCTTAGCCTTACCCGCATGAGCCGGGTTCTTGAAATCGATATCGAGAACCGCTGCATTGTGGTGCAGCCCGGCGTGACCAATGCATCGGTGACGCGCGCGGTGGAAGCCGCCGGTTTCTATTACGCGCCCGATCCTTCCAGCCAGATCGCCTGCACCATCGGCGGCAATGTCGCCGAAAATTCCGGCGGCATTCATTGTCTGAAATATGGGCTGACAACGCATAATCTGATGGGCGTGGAGCTGGCGCTGCTCGACGGCGAGCGCGTCCGTCTGGGTGGCAAACATGCGGATGATGGCGGCCTCGACCTTCTCGGCATTGTCGCCGGATCTGAGGGGCTTCTGGGCGTCGTGACGGAGGCCACGTTACGCATTCTTCCCCGCGCACCGGCATCGCGCACCATGCTGCTTGGCTTTCCTACCGTATCCGACGCCGCGCGCGCGGTGGGTGCGATCATTGCGGAAGGTATCATTCCGGCGGCGCTAGAATTCATGGACAAACGCTGCATCGAAGCGGTGGAAGCGTTTTGTGCACCGGGTTATCCGGCCGACGCCGAAGCCATCCTGATCTGCGAAATTGATGGCATGGATGCGGAAGTTCGTGATGCGGGCGAGCGCATCACGGCTATTGCACGGGCATCGAATGCGCATGAAATTCGCGATTGCCGCGACAATGCGGACCGCGCCCGCGTCTGGTCCGGCCGCAAGGCTGCTTTCGCCGCCATGGGACGTTTGAGACCCGACATGCTGTGCATGGACGGCACGATCCCGCGCCGCGAGTTACCGCATGTGCTCAGCGAAATCGCGGCCATGTCCGAACATTACGGCCTTGGCTGCTGCAATGTGTTTCATGCCGGAGACGGCAATCTGCATCCACTGATCGTGTTCGACGTGATGGCGCCGGGCGATCTCGAGCGTGCCGAGGCTTTCGGCGCGGATATTCTCAAGCTCTGCGTCAAGGTGGGCGGCGTTCTCAGCGGCGAACACGGTATCGGTGTCGAGAAGAAAGCGCTGATGGGCGAAATGTTTTCCGATCCCGACCTCGCGCAGCAACAAAGACTGAAATGCGCCTTCGACGCGCAATCGCTGCTCAACCCGGGAAAAGTCTTTCCGACGCTGCATGCCTGCGTCGAACAGGGGCATATGCACGTGCATGGGGGCCATCTGCCCTATCCCAATATTCCCAGGATGTAGTGCGTGGAGAGGATTACACCGCAGACCGAGGCCGAACTATCCGACGCCGTACGCGACGCGGCGCTCAATCGTCTATGTTTCGAGATTGTTTCCGGAGGCACCAAACGATCTTACGGACGCGTCACGGAAGCCGACCGACTACTCGATCTGAGCCATTTTTCCGGCATGCAGACCTATGAGCCGGACGAACTGATTTTCACGGCACGTGCGGCAACGCCCATCGCCGAAATTGAGGCTACGCTTTCCGCGCGCCGTCAGATGCTGGCCTTTGCGCCCGCCGATTGGGGGCCGCTCTTCGGCGAAAAGTCGGGGAGCGCAACGCTGGCGGGCGTGGCCGCGGCAAATGCCTGTGGTTCGCGGCGCTTCAAATCGGGCGCGGTGCGCGATCATCTGATCGGTTGCCGCTTCGTCAATGGTGACGGTGAAGCCATCAAAGCGGGCGGACGCGTGGTAAAAAATGTCACCGGATTCGATCTGCCCAAACTTCTGTGCGGCGCATTCGGCACACTCGGCGCGCTGACCGAGATGACCTTTCGCGTGGTCCCCGCGCTTTCCCGTGCGCCCGCTATCGCCATCCGCGATTGTCACGCCGACGAAGGGCTTTCGCTGCTGCGCAAAGCGGCCGGGTTGCCGTTCGAAGCGACAGGTCTTGCCTATTTGCCAGCTCAACTCTGCGCGCTGAGCACCGCATTGCACGCCGCCCATCTTTCCCAGGCAAATGGCTTGGCGTTGATCCGGATCGAAGGCGCAGAGGACCCCGTGATCGACAAGATCGCCCGGTTGCGCGACATTTTTTCGAAACAGAATCTTACCGTGCTTGAGGACGACGTGACGGCGGCGCTTTTCGCGGAAATCGGCAATGGCACGCCGTTCCGCCAGCACAATAGCGATATCTGGCGGTTGTTCGTTCCCTCAACCCGCGCCTATGAAGCCCTCGCGGAGAGCGAAGCCTCGTTCTGGTATGCCGACTGGGCGGGGGAGGTTTTGTGGCTTGGCCTTCCCGCCTCGCGCGAAGTAGAAGAACGCTTACGGAAAATCACCGCCAAATTCGGGGGAAGCGCCATGCTGATGCGTGCGGGCGCGCAGGCGCGGTCGCGCCTTTCGGTATTCGAGCCGGAGCCACCCGCGCGCGCGGCACTGACCCGCGCGGTCAAGACCGCTTTTGATCCCATGCATCTGTTCAATCCCGGCCGCATGTACGAGGACGTCTGATGCGTACCGCTTTCACGCCGGAGCAACTTGCCGACCCGCATATGAAGGGCGCGGAGCAGGCCTTGCGCAAATGCGTCCATTGCGGCTTTTGCACCGCGACCTGTCCGACCTATCTGCTGCTTGGCGACGAGCGCGACTCGCCGCGTGGCCGTATCATGCTGATGCAGCATATGCTGGAAAGCGATGCGCCGCCCTCGTCCGACACGGTGCGCCACATTGATCGCTGCCTGTCCTGCCTCGGCTGCCGCACAACCTGTCCGTCCGGCGTCGATTATGCGGCGCTGGTCGATACGGCGCGTGTTCACATCGCAAAGACCTATAGACGCCCGTTTGGCGAGCGGCTGTTTCGTACCTTCGTGCTTCGCGTGTTGATGACGCCTGCATTGTTCTCGGTGCTGACATCGGTCGGCAGGATTTTTGGTCCTATCGCCAGACAGCTTCCAGGCAGGATCGGCAAGATGGCGGTTAAAATTCCCCTCCGGCAAAAATTGCGGGACGTCCACAGAAAATTACCGGAAACAAACGCGGATATGCGACGCATCGCCTTGCTCGAGGGATGTGCGCAGAAAGTGCTGGCACCGGGCATTGATCTCGCGGCGCGGCGCATGCTGGCCAGAACTGGCGCCCATGCGGAACCCTTGGAAGGCGCCGGGTGCTGCGGCGCATTGGCGCTTCATATGGGCGACGAGGCGCTGGCAAAGAAAAGCGCGAAACGCGTGATCGAGGCTTTCGAGGCCGAAGACGCCAAGGCACCCCTCGCGGCAGCGCTGTCCACCGCAACCGGCTGCGCCGCGTTCCTGAAAGATTATGACCGCCTGTTCGCCGGTGATGCCGAATGGGAGACCCGCGCGAAAAATTTTTCCGCGAGGATGCGCGACTTCACCGAGCTTGCGGAGCCTCTGGCGCAACCTCCCAACTGGATTGCCTTTCTGAGCCTGAATGTCGCCTATCATCCGCCCTGTTCGCTGCAGCATGCACAGCGCCTACAGGGGCGCGGAGAAGCACTGCTTTCGTCAGCGGGCTTTCGTTTGACGACGTTTGCGGATCCCCATCTCTGTTGTGGATCCGCGGGAAGTTACAGTCTGCTGCAGCCCGAGATTTCCGAAGGCCTGCGGGCGAAGAAACTCGCGAGCATCAGAGCGAGCGGCGCCAGCGTCATTGCATCGGGCAATGCCGGATGCCTCACGCAATTGTCGGGCGGTGGCAATCTGCCGGCGATCCATATTGCCGAACTTCTTGATTGGGCCGGCGGGGGGCCCCGTCCGGTCGCCATGGGAGAAGAATAATCAGCGCGCGGGCGTCACGATCGCCTGCGCGGCGCCTTCGCGTTGCGGCTCGGCAGCCCGGCGCGCGCCATAGAATTTCTGCAAGGTAAAATGCGCCAGCGCGCCGACAATCAACGGCGCGGCCACAAGATAGAACAGGCTTGCTGGCGGCCAGCCGAGATCGAGAAGAATTCCCGCGATGATCGGCGTGGCGAAGGCGCTAAGACGTCCGACGCCGAGGCCCCACCCAATCCCCGCCGAGCGCAACGCCGTGGGATAAAAATGCGCGCCGACGGCATTCGAGCCCTTCTGAATGCCGCTGTTGCAGAGACCGACAAGGATGGCCATCGTGATGATCGGAATGAACGCGCCATAGGTCAGCGTGACGCCGGTGGCCGCGACAAAGACCGAACCCAGCAGGAAGGTCGCCACCATCACGCGATAAGGACCATAGCGATCCATCAGCGGTCCGATGATGAACGCAACGATCATCCCCGCGCCGTCATTCGCCATCTTCACATAGATGGCCTCACTTTCGCTGAAGCCACTGTCTACGAGAATGGTGGTGAGCCAGTTTCCAAAGAACTGGTTCGGAATGAGGTTCATCATGATGGCGAGCCAGATCAGGAGCGTGCCGAGCGACCGGCGTTCCTGAAAAAGTTCTGTCACGAACACACGCTGCGTTGCCCTCTCGCCTGCCAAGATAACTGTATTGTCACCCAGCGCCGCATCCGGCACCGCACGTTGCAAAGTCTGCAGTGCGCGTTCCGGCTTGCCCCCGCGATTGACGAGATATTCGATCGATTCCGGCAGAAGAAAGAGGAGCACCGGCACGATGGCGAGCGCTATGACACCGCCGGAAAGAAGCACGGCCCGCCAGCCAAAATCGGTGAGCAGAAGGTCCGACGTCAGCCCGGCGGAAATCTGCCCCAGCGACAGACCGAAATAGCTGAAAGTGATGAAACTCGAGCGTCGTCGCATCGGCGCGAATTCGCCCACAAGCGCCACGATGGAGGGTATCGCGCTCGCCAGCGCCACGCCGGTGAAGAACCGGAGCACGATGAGTTGCATCACATCATTGGCGAATGAGCTCAAGATCGCCATAAGTCCATACATGCCGACCGAGAAGACGACCATCTTCTTCGGGCCGATATATCCGGCGACCGGCGAGAGCAGAATATACCCCGCCAGGAGACCCAGCACGCCCGCCGACAATACGGTGCCGAGGGAGGTTTGATCGAGACCCAGTTCGTCGCGCACCGCGAAGGCGACGTAACCGAGATCTTGCGTGTTGAAGCCGTCGGTAAACAGTACGAGGCCGCCAAGGATCAGCACCAGCAGCTGAAAACGGCCGATCTTCGACTCGTTGATGATCGAGTCCGCGTGGACTGCCTTGCCGGCCATGGCCATGGTCAGATCGCCCCTCCCGGCAATGCCGCCAACACCCCGGTACCGTGCCGGGAACGTTTGTAAGGAAGGAGCCTAGCCCGATTTGGCGCGCCGAACCAAACGAACGCCATGAATGCCGGAGGCGGTCAATAATCCCATTGCCAGTTCACGCCCGCCGCCTGGCTGTTGTCGCTGCCGGTCTCGATCTGAACGGCGATGTTGGGCGTCACCTCGATCTGGACCTCAATCGCGCTGTAGGAGGTTTCGGCGTCGCGCCGCGCGCCGATATAAACCCGCTCGGTCACATATTTCCCGGCCGTAACGGAAGGATTGGCGATATCGCCCCCGGCAGGCGGTTCGATACGCAGGACGTCGAGGCTGGTGACGCGCCGGGCAAAATCCAGCACGCCCCCGCCGCCGCCGAAGCCGCCCAACGCGCCGGAAAGCTGCGCCAGCTGAATGGCCTCATAGGCCGAAAGGTGTTGTCAGGTTAACTCGGCCAGCCGCATGACATTTTTGATCTGAAAATTCACGCAGCTGCGGCGGACGCGGCGATCCATCCCTCCATGGCGGTGGCCCGGAAGGTGCGGAGGGTAGATCGTGAAATCAGGTGCCTTTGAACGTTGAAGAGATTGTAGATGGCTCCATGGATGGAGACGAAGCGCTGGGCCTGGCCCTGAGATTTGAAGCGCTGCATTTTTCGCTCTCGTCGCCGCACAGAAAGGTGCGAGTTTTCC
>CAIOYY010000062.1 GCA_903862715.1 uncultured Alphaproteobacteria bacterium | reverse complement strand
GCTCCGGCGAGATCGGCACGCTCGACGCCCCGGCAATCAGCGAGCCGGTGATGAGAACTTCGTTCACGCCGCCGCCGCCGTAATTTTCCGTGGGATCTATTCTCTCGATTCCCAGTATGGTCAGCCCCGCCGTTGCCGCCATGGAGCGCGCCTTCGCTTCGGCATCCCGAAACGCTTCATCCCGCGCCCGAAGCACATATTGCGAAGGGTTCGTGACCTCGAAGGTTACGTCCTGTACCTGATTGGCGCCGGCCTCCACCAGTGATCCGAGCACATTCTCTAGCGATGCAAGATCATCCACCTTGATAGAAACATCGTTGGTGACCGTGTAGCCCCGCTCGCCCGCGAGAGGACGCCCCTGAAAATCATACTCCCGGTCGGCCTGTCCGACGCCGATCCTTTGCGTCTCGATATTCTGTGCCGGTATCCCTTGCGCCTCAATCGCGGCACGCACCGAGCGCATCAGCGTATTGTTGAATTGCAGTGCTTCGATGGGCGTCGCACCCTCGGTGTTCACAGCGACACTCAGCACGGCATAGTTGGCGGGCACCAGAACCGTTGCTTCACCACTGATGGTCAGGGTTTTTACCGGACTTTCCGTCGCGACCGTTATACAGCCGGATAGAAAAAACGTGGCGGCAAGTGCAACGGACATCGCAGTCTTCATCTCTCTGCCCCCTAGAAATCGAAACTGTTTTCCACCGGAATAGGATAATCCTCGCCGGTTTCCGCGCTACGGTTGTTTTCGGCGCAGCGCACTTCCTCAATCTTCGTCATGCCCGTGCGGCGGCCATAGGTGATGGTGCCGGACCAGCTCCGCGTGAACATGGCAGGGTCTTCGACCGTGATATGGGCGATGAGGGAACTGCCGTCATCCGACATACGGTAGCGTTCGACGACATGCGTGGTTTCGGTTTGCGGCACGCCGAAACGGTCGATGAGCGAGCGGTTGTCGAGACCGATCGTATCGACCACCAGCGTATCGCCTTCGTAATGGCCGACGCTTTCGCCATACCAGGAGGGCGCGGGATTGTCGGAATGCTTCTGGTTAATGAACACGCGCCGGGTCTGATGGTCGCGTTCATACAGAATCGTGACGTGATCGGGCGCCTGCAGAAATTGCACAAGGCCGAACAGCGTCGCGATGTGCGGAACGCCGGAAGGGCCGCAAAGCTCGGTTGCGACGTTGACGATTTCGCCCGAGCGCCAGCGATTGCCCATCGTCTCGACGGCGGCAGCGGCGGGCGGCGTCAATACCGGATTGTTGGGATCGCCGATGAAGGGCTGGCCCGGAGGGCGGCGCGGACAATCGGGCGTGCATTCGGTGTTGAGGACATCGATGACGGGGCTCGTGTCATTTCCGGGAATGGGCGTGAAGACGATTTGTTCGACGCCATGCGCCCAGAAGCCCGCGAAATCGGGTATGGCGGGCGGCGTCTGCGCCAGCGACGACAGAGGCGCACTGAAGAGGGGAACAAGGATCAGGCCCGCCAGAACGCGACGCTTCATCGAAGTCCCCAGATGTTTATTAGCGGTAGAAATCCCAGGTATCGCAGGGGCCGTCATAATCTGACTTCAGGGGCTGCAGATTGGGCGCGTCCGGAAGCGGCACCGATTGCGTGTGGATCAAAGGCGGTGCGTCGCGCGGCACCAGCGCGGGCTCCCACGAAAGTTCGGTGACGAGCTTGCGGCGAATCGCGCGCGAGAAATCGGCGAAGCCTTCGGCCACCTGCACGAAGGCGCCGGGCCCGCCGATGACGCAGCCTTCGAAATATTCGCCGAGATTGGCGAACTCGTCCCAGCCATACGGATCGACGATGGGAAGCCCGTTGATGATGATACCTTTGGCCACCACTTCCGCGCGCACTTCTTCGAGCGGGCGGCCGGAACGGTTGGGACCGTCGCCCGAGACGTCGATCACCTGCTTGCCGCCATAATAGGGGCTGACTTCAAACAGAGCGCTCGAAAATTCCAGCATGTCGCTGATCGATGTGCCCTGCCCATGGGTGCGCGGCGTATTCATCAGCACATTGGCGAAGGCCACCGCCGCTTCCTGGCTGTCGATCAGCGTCCAGTTGACCAGCACCTGATTATAGAAACGGCTCGACCAATCGACATAGGTGACCGCGATGCGGCCGAGACCGCCCGATTGGATGGCGGTGATGACTTCGCGGTGGCGGAACGCATCGGCAACGCCTTTGCGTTGCAGAAAAGCTTCATTGTGGCTGACGCTGCCCGACACATCGCTGCCAATCACAAGTTGGAGATCGACTTCCATGCGCTGATCGGGGACCGCCTGTTGCGACGAGAGATCATCCTGTGCGGTGGCAGGCAAAGAAAACAGAGACGCCCAGAGGGACATGCATGCGAGGGCGCGACGCGCGCACAAGCGGAATTCGCCTTTTCCCATGCGTAAATTCATTGCGGCATCCGTTCCCGTTCGGCTTCGGTGCAGACGCGCAAACGATATACGCAAACCGGCGGGGACGGCAAATTGGGCAAGGCCCCAACGTTACGGGACGAAGGCGGACGAAACCGGGGGACGGGAACGAAAGGACGGGCTATTCTCAGGTCCTACCGATCTTCCAGAAAGAGGCAGTTTCCGTGTCACATGAAGGCTATCACGAACCGGTTGAAGAATTATCCGCTGCGACGCGGGACATGCACCGCGCCATTGTTTCGCTGATGGAGGAGCTGGAGGCGGTCGACTGGTACAATCAGCGCGCCGATGCCTGCAAGGACCCGGAGCTGAAGGCCGTTCTCGAACACAATCGTGACGAGGAAAAGGAACATGCGGCCATGACGCTGGAATGGATCCGGCGCAAGGACCCGGTGTTCGACGAATATCTGCGCAAATTCCTCTTCAGCGATAAGCCCATTATCGAGGAAGAAAAGGACCACTAGACTGCAAGCCCCCGCTCCCCGGCGCGGGAAAATTCCACACATATGTGAGGGGAAAAGCGTTCCCGGAGGGCTTCCGGGCGGCTAGGCTTGTCCCCGAGACCAGGGCCGGAGAACAGGCCCGGCAGGGAGGCGCCTACATGTCCGAAGATCAGTCCAGAACGACCGGGAATAAGGTCGATCGCCGCAAATTCCTGGCGGGTGTCGCGGTCAGCGGGGCGGCGGCCGTCACCGCTGCCGAGAGCGCCAAGGCCGCGATCCTACCGGGTGGCGCCAGCGCGCCTACCCCTGCCCCGGCGGCGCGCCCGACCTATGCCATGGAGCAGGCCGAGAGCGGCGCCGTCCACAATCCAGGCGTGAGCGTTTTCCCCGGCGTCACGCATGGCAAGCCGGGCTCGGACTACATGGTCGACGTCCTGAAGACGCTCGACATTCCCTATGTCATCACCAATCCGGCCTCGTCCTGCCGCGGCTTTCATGAATCGCTGGTGAATTACGGCGGCAATCGCGCCCCCGAACTTCTGACCGCGATGCATGAGGAAACCGCGACCGCGATGGCCCATGGCTATTACAAGGTTTCGGGCAAGATGCTCGGCTCGCTGTGCCACGGCACGGTCGGTCTGCAGCACGCGTCGATGGCGATCTACAATGCATGGTGCGACCGCGTGCCGGTGCTCATGCTGACCGGCAACAGCATGGACGGGGCCGAACGGCGGCCATTGGTGCCGACGCTGCATGCGGCGCAGGACCCGGCCGCCTTCGTGCGTGACTTCACCAAATGGGATGACCAGCCGGCCTCGTTGCAGCATTTCGCGGAATCGCTGGTACGTGCCTATAAGATCGCGCTGACGCCGCCGACCGAGCCGGTGCTGATCGTGCTCGACGAGGAATTGCAGGAACACGCGCACGATCCGGGACCGGGCTTCACAATTCCGAAAGTGAGCCCGACCGTTCTGCCGCAGGGCGATTCCAACGCCGTGCGCGAGGCGGCGCGTCTGCTGGCGCTCGCGGAAAATCCGGTGATCGTCGCCGACCGCGCAACGCGTTCGCAGCGCGGCGTCGAACTGATTGTCGAACTCGCCGAGACATTGGGCGCGGTCGTCGTCGATCAGACCGGCCGCATGAACATGCCGAACCGGCATTATCTCTATCGCCGCGGCGGCACGGTGGCGCAGGCCGATGTGATCATCGGTCTCGAACTCACCGATTTCTTCGGCACGGTGAACAATTTCATCGACAGCGCGCACCCGACGCATGGGACCATCATAAGGCCGGGCACGAAGCTTATCAGCCTGACCATGGGCGATCTGTATCTGCGCGCAAATTACCAGGATTTTCAGCGCTATCAGGCGGTCGATATCGCGCTGGCGGCGGATGTCGAAACAACGCTGCCCTCGCTGATCGAGGAAGTCCGCATGGCGCTGGACGATGCGGGACGCGCGCGTGTGGCGGTACGCATCACGGCGGCACAGACACAGGCCGCGCGCATACGCGACAACGATATCGCGGCGGCCGCCGCGGACGCGTGGAATGCGAGCCCGATTTCCTGCGCGCGCATGTGCACGGAATTATGGCCGCTGATTCAGAACGAGGATTGGGGCTTTGTCTCGCGCGATGCGACCTTCGGAAGCTGGCCGCGCCGCTTCTGGAATTTTGAGCGCCAACATCAATGGATTGGCGGTCCCGGCGGTCACGGTCAGGGCTATCATCTGCCCGCCGCCGTGGGCGCCGCGCTGGCGCACCGCGACGCCGGACGCATCGCCATCAACATCCAGGGCGACGGCGATTTCATGTACACCAACAGCGCTTTGTGGACAGCGGCGCATCACAGCATTCCGCTTCTGACCATCGTGCACAACAACCGCGCCTACCATCAGGAAGTCATGCATCTGCAGCGCATGTCGAGCTGGCGCGAACGCGGCACCGATGGCGGCTGGCGCGTCGCGACGACCATTGATACGCCCAATGTCGATTTCGCCACGCTGTCGCGTTCGATGGGCGTCGAGGGCATCGGGCCGATCGACAATCCGAACGATCTGGTACCCGCCTATCGCCGGGCATTGGAAGTTGTGAAAAGCGGACAGCCGGTGGTGGTCGATGTGGTGACCCAGCCGCGCTGATTTCAGGTTCCGCTCGTCTGCCGCGTGACCCGGTCGCGCGGGGCCATGACAGATAGGGGATAATTCCCCCACCCGAGACGCTGACGCGTTTCGACCTCCCCTCAAAGGGGGAGGTGATATTTTTTAGCCTCATGCTGAGCTTGTCGAAGCATGAGGAACGCCTCATCTCCCACAAGGGAAAGGCGCTGTTGTTCCCGATGTAGAGGAGCCTTCCATGTCCGCTCGTGTCCTAGCCATCGCAGCCCTTCTTGTCGCCGCACCATGTGCGCCCGCTTTTGCGCAAACGCTGGAGCCGGATCAGGCGCGTTTTCGCGCACTCTATGAGGAACTGGTCGAAATCAACACGACGCAATCCGTTGGCGATTGCACGGAGGCCTCGGAAGCGCTGGCGACGCGCCTGCGCGCGGGCGGTGTCGCGGCTGAAGACATCCATGTCATCGTGCCGCCCGGTTATCCGAAGCGCGGCAATCTTGTCGCCGTGCTGCCCGGCTCGGATGCGAACGCCGAAGCCATTCTTCTCCTGGCGCATATTGATGTGGTCGAAGCGAACGCCGAAGACTGGGACCGCGATCCGTTTACGCTCATTGAGGAAGACGGATTTTTCTACGCGCGCGGGAGCTCCGACGACAAGGCGATGGCGGCGATTTTCGCCGATAGTTTCATCCGCTATGCCGAGGAGGGCTACCGTCCCGAACGCACCGTCAAAATGGCGCTGACCTGCGGCGAGGAGACGCCAGAGGATTACAATGGCGTGCGTTACCTTCTGGAGCATCACCGCGATCTGATCGATGCCGGTTTCGCCATCAATGAGAATGGCAGCGGCAGGCTCGATGCGGCGGGCAATCATGTCGCCATCACGATGCAGGCGGGACAGAAAGTGCGCCAGCTTTTCCAGCTGGAGACGACCGGCGCGGGCGGATTAAGTTCGGCCGCGCCCAAGGACACGCTGATCATCACGCTGGGGCGCGCGCTGGAGCGCATCGATGCCTATGATTTCCCGTTGAACATCAGTCCGTCGTCGCGCGCCTTTCTGGAAGGCATGGGCCCGCTGGAAAACGAGGCCCTCGCCGCCGACATGCGGGCGATGCTGGAAACGCCGCCCGACGCAGAGGCCGAAGCGCGCATCATCGCCACCGATGCGCGTCTCAATGCGATGCTTCGCTCAACCTGCGTCGCCGTACGCATGAATGCGGGCGAGTCCGATACCGCCGTTCCGATGCGCGCGACCGCGCTGCTCGATTGCCGCCTCGTTCCGGGTGAAAGCGTGGACCCGCTGGAAGCGAAACTCGTCGAACTGATCGCGGATGAAACCATTCATCTGACGCGCGTCGGCGATCCGGCGATGCCCTCGCCGCCTCCACCGATGACGGAGGAAATTCTGGCGCCTGCGCGCGAACTTGCCGAGAAAATGTGGCCGGGCGTGAAGCTCGTGCCCTATCAGGTGAATGGCGAAGACGATGGCCGCTTCCTGACGCCCGCCGGTATTCCGACCTATGGCCTTAGCGGCATCTTCCATCCGCCGGGCCCGACGGGCTCGCATGGCCTCAACGAACGCGTGCCGGTGCAATCGCTTTATGACGCGCGCGACTTCCTGCACGAAGTGGTGAAGCGTTATGCGGGCGGGGAGTGATCAGGGTTTCAAATCGGCCGGATATTGATCGCAGGACACCATAACTTCGACTTCGCCCGCAACGCCGCAGTAAAGATAGACATGGCCGGGCGCGTTAGCGTTTTCAAGAGCATCTATCCGCTCCGCGAATTGCCGCGCGGTTTTCCCGTCCAGTTGCCAGGCAAAACCATAGTCGCGCGTCTGCGCGCCCATTGATCTCGGAACCGGTTCAAGGAGAACCGTTTTTCCATCAATGGCGGTGCTGAACGTATCGAGACCGATGGGGACGCTTTTGTTCACGCTGGCGCGCAGCACGCGGCTGAGAATGGTCATGTCCTCGGCGTCGCCCCAGAACAGGAGTTTTGGCCCGCCTTTGAAATCTTTGAAATAGCCCGATTGCAGCATGGCCCCCCTCCGTCGCTCTGCGACACCTCCTCATAAACGGAGGAGGAAAGTAAAAGGAATACTGCGGTAATTCACCATTGATTTCACCTCCCGCAGCGCGGGGGGTGAGGGGCAACTAGCGGAAAGTCCGGTGGACCTTCCCACGCAGCGAAACGAGATCGAGAGCGCAGCGAGCGATATCGGGTGGGGCTTTTCCATTTGGAAAACTCACCCCCACCCGAAGGCTTGCTAAGCAAGCCTTCGGCCTCCCCACAGGGGGGAGGTGAAGATACCAGCAAATTATTCCGTATGCGGATTACCTAATCGACAGCGTCGAGGTGCGGTTGCCGCGTTGCACGGTAATGTCCCAGCCCGTCGACGCGTTCAGCGTCTGCTGCAACTGGGTGGGGCTTGTCACATCGACCATATTCACGTCGCGCACGATGTCGCCGACCATGAAGCCAAAGCGCCGCGCCTCGCCCGCGCCATCGATGCCGATGACGACGACGCCGGTTTGCGAGAAATCGAGCCGCATTTCATCGGCCAGCGCCGGGGTAAGATTGGCGACCCGCGCGCCACCCAGGGGATTGCGGCCCGTGATGTCTGTTTCGTCGCGGTCTTCATCGGGCGGCAGCTGGACGCGCACCCGCGCCGTGCGCTCGTCGTCACCGCGCAGATAACGCACCGTCACGAGATCGCCCGGGCGGCGCGTCGCTACGCGATAATTCAGCCCTTGCGCATCATTGACCTCGAAATCGTCGATGGAGAGCACGACATCGCCGATCTGCAGGCCCGCTGCGCCGGCGGCGCCATCGGGATGGATCTGTGAGAGCACGACCCCGCGCGGGCGCTCGAACCCCAGGCTTCGGGCGATATCGGCCGTGACGCTTTCGCCATCGGCGCCGAACCAGGGGCGCGCCACGCTGCCGCCCTCCGCGCCTTCCACAACGAGGCGCACCATGTTGGACGGGATCGCAAAGCCGATGCCGACGCTGCCGCCGGAGGACGACACGATGGAGGAATTGATACCGACAAGCTGGCCTTGGAGGTTGACCAGCGCACCGCCGGAATTGCCCGGATTGATGGCGGCGTCGGTCTGGATGAAGAACTGATAGTCGGACGCCCCGATCTGATTGCGGGCGAGCGCGGACACGATTCCGCTGGTGACCGTCTGGCCAACGCCGAACGGATCGCCCACCGCGAGCACCAGATCGCCCACTTCCAGACTGTCGCTGTCGCCAAAAGCGAGCGCCGGTAACATCTGGCCCTCGGTGTCGATGCGCAGTACCGCAAGATCGGTACGGGCGTCGGCGAGAACGACGCTGGCCGTATATTCGCGGCGGTCGTTCAGCGCCACCTTGATGTCCTCGGCGCCTTCAATGACATGGTTGTTGGTGACGATGATGCCTTCCGTTCCAACGATCACGCCGGAGCCAAGCGACTGTTCGACGCGCGAACGCGTGGGACCGCCGCCCGCACCGCCGAAGAACTGTTCGAAGAAAGGATTGCCCGCGAAGGGATTGAGCGACTGACGCACCACGCGGCTGGCATAGACATTGACGACCGCAGGGGCGACATCGCGCACCACAGGCGCGAAGGAGAGTTGTACCTGCTCCATGCTGTCGGGGACGGCGCGCTGGGCCGAGGCGGCCCCTGCGTGAAGGCTCACACCGCCAGCCATAAACCCAATCAGAATCAACCTTGCGAATGTCATGGTCCTGAACTCTCTCAAACGGGGGCGCGCGAGGGGGTACGGCGCCTCTCCCTCCATCATCTGGATAAAAGTGGCAAAATTTCCACCATCCAAATGGGAGATTTCTCCCAATCCGCACCAAAGCCAAGCGGCGGATCGTCCTATATAGTACGGCTTGTCGCCCTTCGGGCAGGATTACAAGAAAGACAGATCATGATTTTACGCATTCTGATGGGCGGGTTTGCCGGCGGCATTGTCATGTTCGCCTGGCTATCGATCGCGCAGATGTCGCCGGTCGGCGATGCGGGGATTTCCAAAATGCCGCGCGAGATTCTCGTCACCTCGACGCTCGATTCCGGCGTCGGCGGCACGGGCGGACTCTATGTGTTTCCGGCATCACCCGAGGCCGGACCCGATGTGCCGTCCGGCTTCATGGTCTATTACCCGGACAATGTTTTTTACGGCGCAATGGATGCACGCATTCTGTGGGAGCTGGCGAAGGACATCTGCCAGGCGATGGTGCTTGCCCTTCTGATGGCGCTGTCGGGGCGGCATGATTTTCCCTTCCGTATCGGTTTCGCTGCAGGCGTCGGGCTTCTCGCCGCCATCACGACGCATTTCTCGCAAGCGATCTGGTACAGCTTCCCGCTGTCCTATGCGCTGGGACAAAGCGCGATCGTTCTGACCGCCTATGTTCTCGCAGGGCTTGTGATCGGGATATTGATGCCGCGCCGATTGATGCCGGTCACGCGTTACGCCCAGCCATGAATATGGACGTTCTTCTCTACATCGCCCTCATGGCGATTCCGATTATCATCGCCATTACCTTTCATGAGGCGGCGCATGCCTTTGTCGCCCGTGCCCTCGGCGACGACACGGCCGAGCGCGAGGGCCGCGTGACGCTGAACCCGCTCAAACATATCGACCCGTGGGGCACGCTGTTATTGCCCGCCGTACTGCTGCTGACGCTGGGTGTCGCATTCGGTTATGCGAAGCCGGTGCCGGTGGATGCGCGCCGCCTGCATCATCCCAAGCGCGACATGGCGTTCGTCGCGGCGGCGGGGCCCCTGATGAATATCGCGCTCGCCATCGTTTTCGCGGTGCTGCTGGTCGCGACACAAGGGATGGCCGACACCTATCCCTTATGGGGCCGCGCGATGGAGCTCAGCATCGTCATCAATTTCATTCTCGCGCTCTTGAACCTTATTCCGCTGCCGCCGCTCGACGGATCGAAAGTGCTGGCGGCGCTGCTGCCGCCCTTCCTCGCCGCGCCCTATCAGCGCTTAGAGGCCTATGGGTTTCTGCTGGTGGTGATGGTTCTGATCGTCGTGCCGATCGTCTCGGCGCGTATGGGATGGGCGTTCGATCCGGCGGAATATCTCGTCACCGGCCCCGCCTATTATCTCAGTTACGGGCTGATGGAATTTTTGGGCGTGCGGTAAGGCACAAACAAAAAGGGCGGCTTTGAGAGCCGCCCTTTCTGCATGCACTTCCCAGAATTCTTACTCGTCGTCGTCCTGCGTCATGACGGGGCCCGAGTCCTGGCCCTTGGCGTCTTCGTCGCGGTCGATCAGTTCGATGACGGCCATCGGCGCGTTGTCGCCGAAGCGGTTACCCGCTTTCAGCACGCGGATGTAACCGCCCGGACGATCCGCATAACGCGGGCCGATCACGTCGAACAGCTTGTTGACCATCACCGCGTCCTTGATTTCGGACAGGAGGATGCGGCGCGCGTGAAGCGAGCCCTTGCTGTTGCGCGCGCGCGTGATCAAACGTTCGACCACCGGGCGAAGTTCCTTCGCTTTCGGCAGCGTCGTCTTGATCTGCTCATGCTTGATCAGCGCGCAGGCCATATTGGCGAACATCGCCTTACGGTGCGTGCTGGTACGATTGAGTTTGCGGCCTGCATTTAAATGACGCACGGGACTTCCCCATCACATTCTGCCTTCGCCTCGCGGCGGGGCTTGAGACAATCAGTATTGATCTTCGTAACGCTTCGCGAGTTCTTCGATATTTTCAGGCGGCCAACCGGCGACTTCCATGCCGAGATGGAGACCCATTTCGGCCAGAACCGCCTTGATTTCGTTCAGCGACTTGCGGCCGAAATTCGGCGTGCGGAGCATTTCCGCTTCGGTCTTCTGAATGAGATCGCCGATATAGACGATGTTGTCGTTCTTCAGGCAGTTGGCCGAACGAACCGACAATTCGAGTTCGTCGACCTTCTTGAGAAGGACGGGATTGAAAGCGAGATCGGGCTTGGATTCGTCGGCGACGCGTTCCTTCGGCTCTTCGAAATTGATGAAGACCTGAAGTTGATCCTGCAGAATACGCGCGGCATAGGCCACGGCGTTTTCCGCGCTGATCGCGCCATTGGTTTCGACCTGCATCGCGAGCTTGTCGTAGTCGAGGATCTGACCTTCGCGGGTGTTCTCGACCTTGTAGGAAACCTTCTTTACCGGGCTGAAGAGCGAGTCGACCGGCATCAGGCCGATGGGCGCGTCTTCCGGACGGTTGCGATCAGCCGGGACGTAACCCTTGCCGGTGTTGACCGTCAACTCCATGCGCAGCTGCACGCCTTCATCAAGGGTGCAGAGCACGAGGTTCGGATTCAGCACTTCGATGTCGGCTGTGGCGGCGATCTGGCCGGCGGTGACTTCGCCCGGACCATCGGCGCGCAAGGAGAGGCGCTTCGGGCCTTCCGCATGCATGCGCAGCGCGATCTGCTTCACATTGAGGACGATGTCGGTGACGTCTTCGCGGACGCCCGGAATCGAGGAGAACTCATGCAGCACGCCGTCGATCTGAATCGCGGTGACGGCGGCGCCCTGGAGCGACGACAACAGCACGCGGCGCAGCGCGTTGCCGAGCGTGAGGCCGAAGCCGCGCTCGAGCGGTTCCGCAGTAAGGTTGGCGCGATGCGGCATGTCCGCCGACGCTTCGACCTTCAACTTCTGCGGTTTAATCAATTCCTGCCAATTTTTCTGAAACACTTTTTCTTTCCTCATCGTATCCCGGACAAAGGCAAAGCCCTGTCCTATTCGTTCGATGGCAAATTTTTCGTGCTTACGCGGACAACCAGATGGTTAGACGCGACGGCGCTTCGGAGGACGGCATCCATTGTGCGGGATGGGCGTCACGTCGCGGATCGTCGTCACATTCAGACCGACCGTCTGGAAGGCGCGCAAAGCGGACTCACGACCCGAACCCGGGCCCGTGACTTCAACTTCGAGCGTGCGCATGCCGTGCTCGACCGCCTTCTTCGCGGCGTCTTCGGCGGCAACCTGCGCCGCATACGGCGTCGATTTGCGCGAACCCTTGAAGCCCTGTGCGCCCGAAGACGACCAGGAAACCGTGTTGCCGGCGCTATCGGTGATCGTGATGATCGTGTTGTTGAACGTCGCGTTCACATGCGCGACGCCGCTAACGACGTTCTTCTTTTCTTTCTTGCGCGTACGCTGAGCTGCAGCGGGCTTTGCCATATTACTTCGTTACCTTCTTCTTGCCTGCGATAGCGCGGGCCGGACCCTTGCGCGTGCGCGCATTCGTGTGCGTGCGCTGACCGCGGACCGGAAGGCCCTTGCGGTGACGCAATCCGCGATAGCAGCCGAGGTCCATCAAACGTTTGATGTTCATCGCAACTTCGCGGCGCAGATCGCCTTCCACCAGATAGTCGCGATCAATCGCTTCGCGGATCTGGATGATTTCGTTTTCCGTGAGTTCGGACACGCGACGCTCTTCAGCGATGCCGACCTTCTCGCAGATCTCATGGGCTTTGGCTTCGCCAATGCCATGGATGTAACGCAGCGCGACTTTGACGCGCTTGTTGGTGGGGATATTGACGCCGGCAATACGCGCCACGTTGGGCTCCTAACGCTGATGGGCGAACGTTACGTGCCAACAGGGCATACGAAAGGTTCGCCGGAATGGAAATGGTTCCGCCGTGAAGGCGCGGATTATAGAAATCGCTGTCTCGCAGTCAACGCCGAGTATTCTCTTTTCGGCCCGAATTGTAAGGTTTTTTCAGCCCTTATGGCATTTCGGCCGAGATAGTTGCGGTTCCCTCCCGCTCCCGGCGGGATTCGGACCGGTAGGGGGCGGCCTCAGCCCTTCAGATCCTTCAAAATACGCCGAATCGCTCCCGAAACCTCGGGAATGGGCGCCATGCCGTCCACCGATGTGAGCTTACCCTGCGCCCGGTAGAAATCGAGCAACGGGGCGGTGTTCTTGCGGTAGACCTCAAGGCGCTTCCTCAGGGTTTCCGGGGTGTCGTCGCCGCGCGTCCCGCCCGTTTCCAGGCTGCGCTGGGCAACCCGGCCGACCAGGGCCTCGTCTTCAACCTTAAGCTCGATGACCGCCGCGATGGACGCGCCACGCGTAGCGAGCATTTTGTCGAGGGCTTCGGCCTGGGCGATGGTGCGCGGAAAGCCGTCGAATACGACGCCATTGGCGCAATCGGGCTGATCGAGCCGTTCGGCGATGATGCCGACCACGATATCGTCGGTGACGAGGTCGCCGCGATCCATGATCGCCTTGCAGCGCTTGCCGAGATCGCTGCCCGCCGCCACCGAGGCACGCAGCATGTCGCCGGTCGAGAGCTGGATAAGACCGCCCTCCTCCTGGAGGACTTTGGCCTGTGTCCCTTTTCCCGCGCCGGGCGGACCGAACAGGATCAGGTTCATCTTAAGAGCGCCCCCCAAGGCGGTTTGAAAAATGCCGCGCCGAACAAGCGCGAGGACGTATTAACGGCGCGCGCCGCGTAGACGAGCCTTCTTGATGAGGCCCTCATATTGCTGCGCGATCAGATGGCTTTGAATCTGCGCAACCGTGTCCATCGTCACGCTGACCATGATCAGGATCGACGTGCCGCCCATGACGAAGCTCGTGATGCCGTAATAGGCGATCATGAATTCCGGCAGAAGACAGACGAAGGTCAGATAGAAGGCGCCGATCACCGTGATGCGCGTCAAGACGAAGTCGATATAGTCGGCCGTGCGCTTGCCCGGACGGATGCCCGGAATGAACCCGCCATATTTCTTCAGGTTTTCCGCCGTGTCTTCCGGATTGAAAACGATGGCGGTGTAGAAGAAGGCGAAGAACATAATGCCGGCCGCATAGAGCAGCATGTAAAGTGGCTGTCCCTGGCCAAGCAACGCGACCGTTGTCTGCAGCCAGCCCGGAATACTCGCGGCGTTGAAGCCTGCGATGGTGGCAGGAAGAAACAGAAGCGACGATGCAAAAATCGGCGGAATGACGCCGGCGACATTTAGCTTCAACGGCAGATGCGAGGATTCGCCGCCGAAGACGCGATTGCCCTGCTGGCGTTTGGGATATTGCACCAGCAGACGGCGCTGCGCGCGTTCGACAAAGACGATGAACATCACGAGGCCGACCGACAAAGCGCCCAGGAAGAAGAGGAACAGAGGCGACATGGCGCCCGTGCGCGCCGATTCGAAGGCCTGCACGAGCATACCCGGAAACGCCGTGACGATGCCGATCATGATGATCAGCGAGATGCCGTTGCCGATGCCGCGCGCGGTGATCTGTTCGCCGAGCCACATCAGAAGCACGGTGCCGCCCGTGAGCGTGATGACCGCGGAAATACGGAATGCCATGCCCGGATCGATGACGACGGTGCCGAGATTTTCGAGGCCGACGGCAATCGCATAGGCCTGCACGATGGCGAGCGCGACCGTGCCGTAGCGCGTGTACTGGTTGATGACCTTGCGGCCCGCCTCGCCTTCCTTCTTCAGGGCTTCGAGATGCGGGCTGACCGTCGTCATCAACTGCATGATGATGGAGGCCGAGATATACGGCATGATTCCGAGCGCGAAGATCGCCATGCGCTCGATGGCGCCGCCGGCGAACACGTTGAACACGTTCAGAAGGCCGGCCTGCTGCTGGAAGATGGCGGCGAGGGATTGTGCGTCGATGCCGGGCATCGGAACGTAGGAGCCCATGCGCGCGACGATCAGAGCGCCCAGTGTGAACCAGATGCGCTGCTTGAGTTCGGTCGCTTTCGAGAACGCCCCGAAATTGAAATTGGCAGCTAATTGTTCTGCTGCTGAGGCCATTTCCGACTCCCGCCCGATCTCGCCGATACGGCTTGCCTGCACCGGAATTCCGGAACGGGCCGACGACGAGCCAGACCTATGTGGGGTCCGGGGGCTGCTATGGCAACCACCCGGACAGACATTGCCTTATATCAGCCCGCGTTCGCCTTGGCGCGCTTTTCGGTAGCGGCCTCGCGGCGCTGACGGCGCTTGCCGGGCTCGCCCTTTTTGTTCATGTGCACGGTCTTCTCGAAGGTCGTTTCGATGCTGCCGCCCGCTTTGGCGACTGCGTCGATGGCCGACTTCGTGGCGCCCGCGACCTTGAAGGTCAGCTTCGACGTAACCGCGCCGCGGCCCAGAATGCGCACGCCATCGCGCGAACGGCGCACAAGGCCCGCCTCGCGCAACGCCGCATCGGTGATCGTCTCGCCCGCCTTCAGCTTTCCGGCATCGACGGCCGCCTGAACGCGGTCGAGATTCACCGAAGCAAAGTCGTTGGCGAAGATGTTGTTGAAGCCGCGCTTCGGAAGACGCATGTAAAGCGGCATCTGGCCGCCTTCGAAGCCGTGGATCGCCACGCCTTTGCGCGCCTTCTGACCCTTTACGCCGCGACCCGACGTTTTGCCGAGGCCCGACGAGGAGCCGCGGCCAACGCGCGTCTTGCGCTTGCGGGCGCCTTCATTGTCTTTGATTTCGTTCAGCTTCATGGCCGATCCTATTCGCCGACGACTTCGATGAGATGTGCGACTTTGGCAATCATGCCGCGCACCGAAGGCGTGTCTTCCAATGTGCGTTCACGACGGATCTTGCCGAGGCCGAGGCCGCGCAAGGTCGCTTCCTGAATCGCGGGTTTGCGATTGGCGCTTTTCAGCTGACGGACCGTAACAGTCTTGCCTGCTGCAGCTTTCGCCGGTGCCTTTTTGGCGGGTGCCTTCTGGGCGGGTGCCTTTTTGGCAGGAGCCGCCTTGGCGGCGCCGGTCTTTTTGGTCTCGGCCATATTTTACGCTCCCGCCTCGGCGTCGAGTTCGACGGCTTTGCCCTTACCCGGGCCTTCACGACGCTGAATGATTTCGGTGACGCTCTTGCCGCGGCGCTGCGCGATGAGACGCGGGCTCTGCTGCTGCTTCAACGCATCGAACGTCGCGCGCACCATATTGTAGGGATTGGAGGTGCCGGTGCTCTTCGCAACGACGTCGCCCACGCCCAGGGATTCAAATACAGCGCGGGTCGGACCGCCGGCGATGATGCCGGTGCCCTGCTCCGCCGGACGCACGATCACCTTACCGGCGCCGTGATGGCCCTTGGTCTCGTGATGCAGCGTCCTTCCGTCCTTCAGGGGGACGCGGATCATTGCGCGCTTCGCGGCTTCCGTCGCCTTGCGGATCGCTTCCGGCACTTCACGGGCCTTACCGTGACCGAAGCCGACGCGGCCGCGCTGGTCGCCAACGACCACGAGGGCTGCAAAGCCGAAACGACGACCGCCCTTCACCACTTTGGCGACGCGGTTGATGTGCACGAGCTTGTCTACGAATTCGCTATCGCGTTCTTCGCGCTCGCGGGGTTCACGTGCCACTTGGCATGCCCTTTCCTATTAAAATTCGAGGCCGCCCTCGCGGGCAGCGTCGGCGAGCGCTTTGACGCGCCCGTGATAAATGTAACCACCACGATCGAACACGACCTGCTTCACGCCCTTTTCGAGCGCCCGTTCGGCAATGAGCTTGCCGACCGTCGAGGCCGCATCGACATTCCAGGTCTTCGCGAGGCCGTTCTTGGCGGCATCGGCGGAAGATGCCGATGCAAGCGTCGAAGCCGTCGCATCGTCGATGATCTGGGCATAGATATGCTTGCCAGAGCGAAAGACGCTGAGACGCGGGCGGCCCGTAGAGGTCTGCCTGATCGTGTAGCGCACCCGCTTTTGGCGGCGCGCGAACAATTTTCTGAGGTTCGCCATGAACTTAAGTTCCCAACGCTTTCCGGTCTATTTCTTCTTGCCTTCTTTGCGGCGGATACGTTCCTCCGCATACTTCACGCCCTTGCCCTTATAGGGTTCCGGCGGACGGTAGGCACGAATTTCGCTCGCCACCTGCCCAACCATTTGCCGATCGCTGCCGCTTACCGTCAGCAAGGTCGGTTTTTCCGCAACGATCGTGATGCCCTGCGGAATGGGGTAAAGAACTTCGTGCGAGAAACCGAGCTGCAATTGCAGGTTCTTCCCCTGCACCGCCGCGCGGTAGCCGACGCCGTTGATTTCGAGCTGCTGCGAAAACCCGGTCGTCACGCCCGTGACGAGATTGTTCACCAGCGTGCGGGACAACCCCCACATCGCGCGCGAACGCTGATCGTCGGCGCGCGGCTTCACATTGATGCCGCCGTCTTCGAGGCTCGCCTCGACTTCCGGAACCAACACGACCTTCAGCTCGCCCTTCGGTCCTTTGACCGAAACCGTGCCGTCCTGAACGGTCGCCGTCACACCCTTGGGCAGCGCAACAGGCTTTTTGCCAATACGGGACATGTGTCCACCTTCTCGTCACTGCCTCGCGAAAAATCCGCGAAGCCCAATCAAAATCTCAAAACACCTGGCAGAGAACTTCTCCGCCCACATTGTTTTCACGCGCCGTCGCATCCGACATCACGCCCTGCGGGGTCGAGATGATCGAGATGCCGAGGCCTCCGCGATAGGGCTTCAATTCCGCAACGGAATTGTAGACCCGGCGGCCCGGCTTCGAGATGCGCGTCAGTTCGCGGATCACGGGTTTGCCCTCGTGATATTTCAGTTCGATCTCGTACTGTTTCGCAGCGCCTTTCAGCTCCACCTCGGAATAGCCCCGGATGTAGCCTTCGCTTTTCAGCACTTCGAGAACGCGCGCCCGCAGCTTGGAAGCCGGGGTCGCAACCTTCGCAAGGCCACGAAGCTGGCCGTTACGAATGCGCGTCAGAAGATCGCCGACTGGATCGTTGATCGCCATTGTCTTACTCGACTCCTCTACCAGCTCGCCTTGGTCATGCCGGGGATCTGGCCAAAATTCGCAAGGTCGCGCAGCGCGATACGGGAAAGCTTGACCTTCCGGTAATACGCCTTCGGACGACCCGACAGTTCGCAACGGTTGTGCACGCGGTTCGGCGCCGAATTGCGCGGCAGCTTCGCCAGTTTCAGTCGAGCGGCAAAGCGCTCTTCCGGCGGCACCGACATATTCTCGGCCGTAGCCTTCAACGCGGCGCGCTTGTCCGCGAACTTCGCGACCATCGCAATGCGCTTCTTGTTCTTATTGATCGAACTCAGTTTTGCCATTTGCTTCGCGGCTCCTAATTCACGAACGGCATCTGGAAACCTTCGAGAAGCGCCTTCGCTTCGTCGTCGGTGCGTGCCGATGTATGAATCACAATGTCCATGCCCCAGGTCGTCTCGGTCTTGTCGTAGTCGATTTCGACGAAGACGCTGTGTTCTTTCAAACCCATCGCGTAATTGCCGCGACCATCGAAGCTCTTGCCCGATACGCCGCGGAAGTCGCGCACGCGCGGAAGCGCCATCGTGACCAGGCGGTCGAGGAATTCATACATACGATCCGAACGCAGCGTGACGCGCGCGCCCACCGGATCGCCCTTGCGCAGCTTGAAGTTCGCGATGGCCTTTTTCGAATAGGTCAGCACGGCCTTCTGTCCGGCAATCGCGGTCAGGTCGTTCAGAACGGCTTGCGCCTTCTTCTTGTCCTGCGCGGCCTCGCCGGCGCCGATATTGATCACGATCTTCTCGATGCGCGGCGCCTGAAGCGTGTTCTTGTAACCGAACTTCTTCACGAGCTCGGGACGCACGGTCTCGAGATAGCGCGCCTTGAACCGCGGCGTGTAAGTGGTCGTGGCCTCAGTCATTGGCGAGAACCTCTCCCGATTTCTTGGAGAAACGGACTTTCTTTCCGTCTTCCAGAGTCTTGAAACCGACCCGCGTCGCCTCGCCCGTCTTCGGGTCGGCATGCGCGATCTTGGAAAAATGAATCGGCGATTCCTTAGAGATGATGCCAGCCTGCTGGCTCATCGTCTGCTTCTGATGACGCTTCACGACATTGACGCCAGAGACCAGCGCACGCTCGTCCTGCGGGAACACGCGAATGACTTCGCCGCGTTTTCCCTTATCGCGTCCGGAAATCACGACCACGCGGTCGCCCTTTCGGATTTTCGCGGGCATTTATAGTACCTCCGGAGCAAGCGAGATTATCTTCATGTGGTTCTTCGAGCGCAGCTCACGCGTCACGGGTCCGAAAATGCGGGTCCCGATCGGCTCGTTCTGATTGTTGATCAGAACAGCGGCATTGCCGTCGAAGCGGATCAGCGAGCCGTCCACGCGGCGAACGCCATGCGCCGTGCGCACGACAACCGCTTTCAGGACTTCGCCCTTCTTCACGCGACCGCGCGGAATTGCTTCCTTCACGCTGACCACGATCGTGTCGCCGATGTGCGCGTACCGGCGATGCGAACCGCCCAGCACCTTGATGCACATCACGCGGCGCGCACCGGAATTGTCGGCCACGTCGAGTTCTGTTTCCATCTGGATCATTTCGTCACCTCGCCAGCGCCTTCACCCGCGAGACCGACAACTTCCCAGCGCTTCAGCTTGGAAATCGGAACGCACTCGCGAATGCGCACCACGTCGCCGACCTTGAAGGTCTTGTTCTCGTCATGGGCGTGATAATTCTTTGTCCGGCGCACGGTCTTGCCCATCACCGGATGGACGAAACGGCGCTCTACCTTGACCACTATGGTCTTGGCATTCTTGTCACTGACAACCGTACCTTGCAGCACGCGCTTTGGCATCCTGCGTCTCCTATTTCTTAGCTTTGGCGCGGGCTTTCGCCTTCGCCTTGACAGGTTCTTTTGTCGTCTTCGCCTTGGCGACGACCGTTTCGCCGCGGGTCTTCTGACCCATCACGGTCTGGACGCGGGCGATGTCGCGGCGCACGGCGCGCACGCGGCTGGTCTTTTCTAATTGACCGCTCGCCCGCTGAAAGCGCAGGTTGAACTGCTCCTTCTTGAGCTTCACGAGTTCATCGTTCAGCTCGTCCGGCGATTTGTCGCGATAGGCGCTTGCGCTGCTCATCTCTGCTGTTCCTTACATCCCAAGCCGCGCAACGAACTTCGTCGCAATCGGCAACTTACCGGCAGCCAGGCGAAACGCTTCGCGGGCGGTTTCGAGATCGACGCCATCGACCTCAAACAGAATGCGGCCCGGCTTGATTTTCGCGGCCCAGAATTCCGGCGCGCCCTTGCCCGAACCCATTCGAACTTCGGCCGGCTTCTTCGACACCGGAACGTCCGGGAATACGCGGATCCAGACGCGGCCGGCGCGCTTCATATGGCGCGTGAGCGCGCGGCGTGCGGCCTCGAGCTGGCGGGCAGTGACCCGGTCAGGCTCGGTCGCTTTCAGTCCGAACTGGCCGAATGCGAGCGTGAAGCCACCTTTGGCTGCGCCATGGATGCGGCCCTTGTGCTGCTTGCGGAACTTGGTGCGCGACGGTTGAAGCATGAAAGTCTACTCTCGCTAAATCCTGTGCTTTAGGCGTTCGCCGGTTGGCGGGAAGATGCCGGGCGTCCGCCCTGCTCCGTCGCCTCACCGAGACGTTTGTCCTGCGCGAGCGGATCATGTTCCATGATCTCGCCTTTGAAGACCCAAACTTTGACGCCGCAAGTGCCATAGGTCGTCATGGCTGTGGAGACGCCGTAATCGACATCCGCGCGCAGCGTGTGCAACGGCACGCGGCCTTCGCGGTACCATTCGACACGCGCGATCTCCGCGCCGCCGAGACGGCCCGTGCAGTTGATACGAATGCCCTGCGCGCCAAGACGCATCGCCGATTGCACGGCGCGCTTCATATGGCGCGTGAGCGCGCGGCGTGCGGCCTCGAGCTGGCGGGCAGTG
>CAIOYY010000061.1 GCA_903862715.1 uncultured Alphaproteobacteria bacterium | reverse complement strand
GGCAAACTTGTCCTTTACGATGTTCAGCGGCTGCCACGCCAAATAACCCTCGCCGTACTTACCGGCGGGAGCATCGATGATATGGAGCGTTTTATAGTAGTGCGAACCCACGGTCGCGGGTGTGGCGTTTGGGTAATAGTAGGGAAAGTCCGCCACCTCGCGATAGCGCGCTGTCAGGTCGGCTTGCCCATTGGCCGAAACAACGTAGGTACTGAGACGGGTCTCGCGCGCCGCTCCCCAAAACGCAAGCAGATGATTCCAGACGACCTCGTGGCCATTCTTGGGAATGGGAAAGGGAATTCCGCCAGCCGCGTTCTCGACCCCGTTCGCGATACCCTCCATCGCCGGACGCGCGCGCGAGGCATTCTGGAAGATATTGTCGTAGACATACTGCGGCGCCGCAGCCGAACGGCGCGTGGGGTAGACGTCCATGCGATAGGTAGGAAACTTAGCAAAAAGCGCCTTTACACCTTCGGGCAACAGGGTGGCATGTTCACCGAGATTTGCCGGCGTGATGCTGAAAAGCGGTTTGTCGGCCGCGAACGGGTCGGGACGCTTATCCCCCTGGCGATAGTTCGGATCAGCCAGGGTATATCCACCCGTCCACTCCGGGATGGTACCGGCTGCATTCCCGGCACGTTCGGCGCCGACGGGCGTAAGGGTCGTCCTCAGCGCCTCGGCCTGCTCAAGGCTCACCGCCCCAATAGCAGCCCCCGAGGCGCCGAGCAGCGCAAAAGCGATAAAAAACAGGTTCTTCCGCCCCATGGCCGCCCCCACCGCCATGACCGGCGGTTAAAGGACATGATAAGGTGGGCCGGGGCTTACAACCAGATCATAGAATCCGTGTTGGACAAAAAGTGGCGAGTGGGGCGTGCGTGGGGCAAGGGGCAACAGCCTCTGCCCTTCATCGTCGCTGCGTCGCTGCTGCTGGCCTGGCCCGGACACGCCGCCGAATTGATGAATAGCGGTGATACGATCATCCGCTGGGACAACACGCTGAAATATAGCGCAGCGTATCGCCTGACGGCGGCCGATCCCGCCCTCATCCGAAGTTCAAACGCTGACGATGGCGACCGTAATTTTCACGCCGGCGTTATCTCAAATCGGATTGATGTTCTCTCCGAACTCGATGCCCGCTTCGGCCAATGGAGCGCCTCCATCAGCGCTGCGGCTTGGTACGATACGATCTATCGGGGTGCGCCGGATGCGGACACCTCGCCCCAGCGCGCGATCTACCCGATCCGTGACCATTTCTCATCCGACGTAGAAAAGCTTCATGGGCGGGACGCCGAGCTGCTTAACGCGTTCGTGGCCGGCAGTATGGAGATTGGAGAGATTCCGGTCTCCGTCCGCGCCGGCCGGCACACAGTCCTGTGGGGCGAGAGCCTATTCTTCGCGGGGAATGGAATAGCCGCCGCGCAAGCGCCCATCGATACGATCAAGGCGCTGAGCGTGCCGCTATCGCGCGCGAAGGAAGTTTTTATGCCCGTCACGCAGATTTCGGTCAGCGCGCAGCCGCGCTCGGACGTCGTCATTAACGCGTACTATCAATTCGAATGGCGAAAGAGCCGCCTTCCCGGCGTTGGCAGCTATTTCAGCGCCGCGGACTTCATCGATGCCGGGGGCTATCGCCTATACGTGGGACGGAACCAGTACCTCGGGCGCGCGACAAGTCCGGACGCGCGTGATAGCGGCCAGTTCGGCTTTGCGCTTCGTTTCGTGCGCCCCGAATACGACATCGGCCTCTACGCGCTGCGTTATCACGAAAAAGTCCCACAGCTATATCTCCGCCCGCGGCCAACGGGCACGGCGCCCGCCATCGCGCGGGAAATTGCGGCAAGTTATGGCGCAGCGCCTGGCGTTTACGCCGGCCCCTCAAATCCCTTCCAAAGCGATCCCAGTTTCGACTTCGGCTCGGCCACGGGCGAAGTCGGCACCTACAGCTTCGTCTATCCGGAAAATATCGAAGTTTACGGCGCGAGCTTCAGCGGCTATCTCGGCGACAGCAATATAGCGGCAGAGGTCTCGGCGCGTCGTCGTATGCCGCTATCGAGCAAGGCCCTGGTGGTCACCGGCGCGATGATGGCGGACGGAAACGACAATGCCCTCTACGCCCGCGGCGATACGCTCCATGCCCAAGCCTCGATCATCAGCGTGATCGCGCCGGCTCGCGCCTGGGACAGCGCAAACTTCAGCGCGGAACTCGCGGTCAATCATCGTCTCAACATCACACACAATGCGGCCATCTTCGACGACAGCCGTACCCGATCCTACGTGGGCGCGCGCGCGCTGTTCGAACCGGTCTACTTCGCGGTGCTGCCGGGCATGGATCTTTCCGTTCCCATGAGCATTGGGTACGGGCTCGCGGGACGCTCCAGCGTCGATTCAGGTCAGAACGCGAAAGCGGGCAGCTTTGAGCTGGGCGTATCGGCGACTTACCGCGCCAATTGGCGGGGCAGCCTCACCCTTACACGCTTCCTGGGCGGGCCCACACGTCAGGCCTTCGCCGACCGGCACTTCGTGTCGCTCAGCCTGCAGACTACGTTCTGAGGGCGCCCTAGAAGTCCGCCGCTAAATTGATCGTAAAGCGCCGCTGCGGCAGGTACTGGAAGAAGAGGTTGTTTCCGCCCTGTAAGTCCCACGAATACGTGTTCGTCACGTTCTGCACGCGAGCCCTGATATTGGCCGAGGCGCCGTAGACTTTGAACCGGTAGCGCACGCCCATGTTCAGAACAGCGCGCGCCGGAATGTCGGCGCGGTTGAGAGTATTTCCGAAGCCGCGATCGTTGAACTCGAGCTGGCCTTCGAGCGAGATTCCATTCCAATTGGAAGGACCATACTGCACATCGAGGCGCGCGGTGCTTTCGTCGCGTCCCGGCGGGACGCTGCCGAGCAGACCCTGATCGACGAGTGGCCCTGTTACGCGCGGCTGCAGGATGACGCCCCCGGCGACGATATTCAGGCCAGGCAACGGTGATCCCGTGAACGACAGTTCCGCCCCGCGCTGGCGCAGATCGCCGACAACGGTATACAGATTTGTAGTGTCGCGCTCGAAGAACGGCTTGGAGATCTGGAACAGAGCCCCGTTCATGCGCAGGCCCGGTGCAATCGCGTACATGAAGCCCAATTCAGCTTGCTTGGTCAGAGTTGCAGGCACGGCTTCGCCGCGATTGCGCGCGTTTTGGGGCGTCGAACCGCCGTCTTCAAGGCCTTTGGTGTAGCTGGTGAAGATCGTCAAGTCCTTGGTCGCTTTCACGGAAAGCGAGCCGTTGTAAAGCCATGGCGTCTGGCGGCGGAACGAGTTGCCGTTCACCGGGTGAGTCAGTGTGCGATCGTATTTTGTTTTTTGGATGCCGATATTCAGGTCGCCGACGTTGCGCCACTGACCGACGTACTGGGCGCCGCCTGTGATCTGATTGGCGCTGTCGAGGCCTTGAAGGGCGTGGACCCAGGTGGGCTCGGCCACTTGCGGCATGGAGTTGATATTGGCGATGCCGTACGTCACTTGCGCACTGCCACCCGACGAGCGCGAAAGTTCACGGCCACGGCCCATAAGATAAACCGTGTGGCGGAAATCGCCGGTGGTGTAGACCCCTTGCGCCTGCACTTCACCTGACAAGGTCTTGATGACGATGGGGAGCAGTTTCTGGAACACGACGTCGGTCGTGCCGTCCGGCTGGGTATTGTTAAAGAACGTGGTGTGGTCCTTGCGACGGTCGTAGGTGGCCCGGAACAGCCCAGCGCGGAGCGTCCAATTCGAGTTCAGCACTGCGCGACCCACCGCGCCGTAGTTACTGTCGTGCTGCTCCCACTGATTCCATTCCTGTGCGAGAGGAACGCCGCGAGTCTGGTCGGGCGGCAGGTAATCGCCACCGACGAAGATGAACGGCATGCTTTCCGAATTGCGACGAATGGCGCGGCCCCAGAACCCGACCAGTTCGACGGACTCCGCGGGGGTGAAGCGCGCGAGGCCTGCGTAGGAATTGTCGTCGGCGTCGCTCTTCATATCGCTGACATAGCGCGTATGTTCGATGCCGCCACCAATGCTGAGCTTGCCGGGGATTACCGGCACCTGGGTATCGACCTCGATACTGGTCTGATCGTACGGGCCATAGGTGGCGACCACGCTGGTCACCTGTTTGTCCATCGGCTTGCGCAGCCGGATATCGACGATGGCGCTAGGCGCAGGGAATGGGAATGTCAGGGCGTTGACGCCGACGCGGACCGTGAAGCCTGAGAACAGGCGGTCAACAAGCACATCGCCCGGACCGGTGGACGGGCGATCGAAATACATGCCTTCGATACGGACGTTGCCCGACTGCTGCGGATTAAAGCCGCGGGCATTGCGCGCGTCATAGAGGCCAATGGTTTCGTTGCCGACCGTGGTGCCGAACGCATCGTCAGCGGCCGCGACAGCATTGTCGTCGGCGCGCTGCGCCCACGCTTGTGTCGAAAAGCCCGAAATTCCGAGCGCGAATACGACCCAACGAAACAAACTGACTTGCACAACGTCCCCCAAACTTGCCCTGCCGGGCTCCTCCCGCGAATCCGCCAAAGGCTATGCCATATCCCGCGGGCGCGGACCATATAAGAGGCATCTAAAGGCCGGAAAATTCAGCGGAAAACCGCCGTAGTAAGGGCTTTCCTCCCTCAGCGCGGGAGGACAGGGACGCGAAGCAGCGTTTGCGGCGCGGGACTGGTTGGGACAAGTCCACTCGACGAGGCCCAATAGACCCATTTCCCGTCGCGGCTCACGACCGCCGAAGCCCCGAAGGCCCCGACCGCATGCTCCGTGCGCTCACCGGACGGGGTGATGCGCAGCATGGGACTGGGCTTGGCCTGGTCCGTCGGGGGCAAAAAAACGGTGCCGTCTGACGCGACGGCAAAGTCATCGGCGTTGGGCAGGTCTTTGGCGAAAAGTGTCATCGGGCCGGCAGGCTTGCCGGCAGCGTCCATTCGAACGCGGAAGATCGACAGCTTCTCGCGGTTCGCGACATAAACCCAGTCACCGGCGACCTTGATGCCGTTGGCGCCAAGAGCCTTGGCATTGGACGATGCGAGGGCCTCGTCTTTCAGCCAAAGCGAGAGCACACGCGCCGCCGGGTCGAACCGCCACACGCTCGCGCCGAGCGAGTCCGTCAACAGAACGTGGCGGCGTCCATCAGCGACCATGCCGTTGAACACTTGCCCCTTTTGGCCCGCGATGGATGCGATGATCTTGCCCGTCATCTTGTCGAGCATGAGGACTTCTGAACCGACGTCGGAGAAATCGACCCCGCTTGCGCTGCGGAAATTCCGCCGGAATGCGCCGAGCACCAGCGTCTCCCGGAGCGCAACGACACCGAGGATGACGGGATACTCATCGAAGTGCGCCAGCTTTTCGACGTTTCCTCCGGGCGTAATTTTCCAAAGATTACTTTCGAAAGCGCCGGTCACATAGAACGTGCCGTCGGCATCCTCGGAAATATTCTCGTTGAAGGCGGGCGATGGGATGGTCGCCATCACTTCAGGGGTATGAAAGGTATCGGCTGCAGTGGCGTTGCCCGATGCCAGGATGAAGGCCATCGCGGCCGCTTGTGTCCAGCGCATCTGTTTGTCCTCCCGGAAAAGAAGCGGGCCCGGATTGCTTCGGACCCAGGTATTCGCGCCATTATGGCAATTTGCCTTCGGCTTCCTGATAGACTTTGATGATGGCAAGCCCCTGCTGCGAGCCGATAAGGGCCCAGCTTTTATAGGGACCCCAGTTCGCCTGTTTCACCGCTTCGCAATTTTGCGCCGTGGCGCAAGGCACCCCCGCCTTATGCAGGCGCTTGGCCTCGGCGATAACATACGCGATCGCTTTTCCTGATTCGGCTAGGTCCGCCTTGAGATCCGCCTTGCTGTCGATGAAACCATGACCGGGAATGACCCAGTCTGCGTTCAGGGCTTCGGCTTTCTTGATGCTCGCCACCCATTCGGTGGGATAGGCCGAGCGCATCGCTGGGAATACATCGCGCAAATATATCTCGCCGAGGAACAGAACCTTTGTAGCGGGCAGGTACACCGCAAGGTCGCCTCCGGTGTGAGCGCGACCGAGATTGAGCACCTGGAGCTCGGTGCCGCCAACATTGAGGACGCGCTTGTCCGTCACCAATTCCGTCGGAATGGCGGCGTTTTTATTGCGCTCCATATTGGCCTTAGAAACGGGCGTTGAGACGAACACCGCGTCGGGCCAAGCCGCCTTGATCTCGGCATTTCCGCCGACATGGTCGATATGGTCGGAACCGACGATGACGTACTTCAAAGGCTGGGGTGTGATTTTTTTGATGCTGTCAACGAGCCGCGTCCCGTCCACGGAATCGCCCTGCCCATCGACGAGCACCGTGCCGGCCGGAGTAACGACGATCAAGCTGACCGTATTGATCACCTTGCCGTCGGGGTCGGGCGCATGAGTGTCTTCATAAGCGTAGACGTTCGGAACGAGCTGTTGCCAGCGCGGAAAATCTTTCTCCGTCAGGCCGCGCATTGCAATGTCGGCTGACTTCGGGAACTTATCCGCCGCAACGGCGCCAACGGACGATGCCGCCAATGCAGATGTAACCGCCGCAATCAAACAAAGCGTCCTCATCGGAACCCTCCCAGGTTGACGTTAGATGGGTAGCGCAGTTGTCGTCTTGATCTCCGATACCGCTGCAAAGGAATGCACTTCGCGCACGCCGGGCACGCGAGAAAGCTTTTCAAAATAGAACTTCTCGTATTCATGCAAATCGTGCGTGACGACCCGCAGCAAGAAGTCGAACCCGCCAAGGATGACGTGACACTCCATGACTTCCGGGAACGCGCGTATCGCTTGCGAAAAATCGTTTAAGTTCGGTTGGTCGTTCTGGACGACTTTCACCTGCACAAAAAATTGCGCCCGCAGGTCGAGTTTATCGCGATCGAGCACAGCGACGATTTTCGAGATATAGCCTTCGTCCTTGAGCCGTTGGATGCGGCGCCAGCACGGTGATTGAGATAGCCCCACGGCCTCGGCGATTTCGGCCGCGGAGCGCGAAGCATCCTCCTGCAGCGTCCTTAGTATCTTCAAATCGATCTTGTCGAGCTCAGTCGCCATGGCGTCCCCCTCACCAGCCGCTCGCACACATCTCTAAACGTGGATGCCGTGCCCTAGCGTCCGAAGTGCCGCTTCAAAGAACCCTTCCGACAGTGTCGGGTGGGCGTGAATAATCCCGGTGATGTCTTCGATCGTCGCGCCCATTTCGAGCGCCATCGCAAATTCTCCGGACAGTTCAGATACGTTACGCCCCACGGCCTGAATGCCGAGCAGGCGGTGGTCGTCCTTCCGCGCGATGATACGCACGAAGCCGCCGTTGTCGGCGCCTTCCAGCGTCATGGCGCGGCCGTTCGCCGCCCATGGGAACGAGGCGTTCAAAACTTCGCCGTTCACCTTGTCCTCCGGACCGAGGCCCACCGAGACGATCTCGGGTTCGGTGAAACATACCGCCGGTATCGC
>CAIOYY010000060.1 GCA_903862715.1 uncultured Alphaproteobacteria bacterium | reverse complement strand
CATTCCCCATGCGATGAGATTGTGTTCTTCCATGGCCTTCGTAATAGGCACGCCGCGCGAAATCGCCTCCCGGTTGGGATCGCCACTCAGAAACGGATCGGCTCCATAATGCGCGGTGTAGACCGCGCTATCTTTTATTCCTGCGCGCTTCAGCACATCGCTAAGCCTTACGCCGGTCCATTCGGCGCAGGCCACCGCACCAAAACCCCATTGATTGCCGGGCGCTGCCGGTTGGTAGAAGCGTCGTCCATTCCCTGCACATTCGATCTGCAGGCGCAATGTGACCTGCTCGAAATCGCGTTTGAGATCGGCGATGCTCAGGCGCAGCGGGGTGTTTACCTCGCCGTTGATTTCGAGAAACCAATTGTCATCGGACGCCTGCGAGACATCGGGAAGCTGTCCGTTGTTGCGCACGAAGAAGCGATGGGGCGGCGTGTAGTCGTCGTCGAGAAGATGGGGCGGCGTTTCCATATTGATCGGACGGTCGCTGGCAAGTGTCAGCCCTTCTTTTTCGCCGATAAGGACACCTGCATCCGCGCTCTGCGCCAGTGCGACAGGCATCAAACCAGGGGCCAGATTGCGTAGGAAGGGGATCGGCAGCCCTAGTGCGACGGCGAAAGCTGCTCCGCCCAGAAGAAGGGACCGACGTTCGATTTCCAGCTTGCTGCTCATTTCGGTATTCCCGACGAGGTGGCCGTCCGCTTCCTGCGGCGCCAAATTCTACTATTTTTTTGTTGTACAAACCTTGTTCGCAGCTTGGCAACCGCTCGGAAGACGAAGCGTGGGGATATTCGCGGCTCAAATCGCCGCACACCCCCCAACCTTGGGCTGGACAGCATTGGGCCTTTGCGGATTACTGGATTTTCAGCATTTCCATTTATTCCTGCGCGGGGAAACGCGGACATTCTTCAAAGGATTTGAGATGCCATCCTTCGGCACCGGCTTGTTGCGGTTTTCCCTGCTGGCGACTTTCGTGCTCGCCGCCTGTTCCGAACCCGTCGTCCCACCCGCCGCACCTCCCGTTGCCGCGAATGCGCCCGTTCCGCCTGCGGACATCGCGGTAGAGGAAGAAATCGCACCTGATGTCTCCTATCCGCGCGACCTCGCGCGCTTTCAGGGCGGCGGCGCCTGTTACAACCGCGCGAGCGAACCCTTCACCGCCGTGGTCGACAGCCACAATCATTTTCGCCCTTTCGGTGGCGCGCCCATTCCCTTTCCCGAAATGGTGGAACATTTGAAGCGCTCGGGCGTGCTGTTCGCCAATCTCTATGGCATCGGGCAATCGCTGCCGACTTCATCGACCTGCGAGTATTATCTCGATTGCGTCGGCACGCCTGCGCTTCCCAGCGTCAAGAACGATTTCGCCAATGCGCAGGACCTTCTCGATTACGACCCGCAGGGCATTGTCCTGACCCTGTCGATGACCTTTCCAGATTTGCAGAACCCGGAAGGCATTCTCGACCAGATAGCGCTGGTCGACCGCGAATTTCCCAACATGTTCCGCTGGATGGGCGAGGTCAATGTCGTGAAGCAGGCGCTTTTCGGCAATGCGCATGAAGCCGCGACCGAAGACGACATCAGAAACTGGGCGCCCTTCATGGCGGTCTTGCGCGAACGCGGCATTCCGCTGGCGCTGCATATGGATCTCGGGAATGTGGCCAACCACACCGAATTTCTGCCCCTGATGGAATTCATTCTGAATGCATATCCGGATAACGACATTGTCTGGATGCATATGGGATTATCGAATGAACTGAAGGTCATCGATCCCGCGGAGCATATCGCCCTTCTCAGCCGCCTTCTGGAGGCGCATCCGAAACTGTTCCTCGATATCTCCTGGCGCGTGATCTACGACAATTACTTCGTCGATCCCGTCTCACGCGCCGCTTATGTCGCCTTCCTGAACGCCTATCCCACACGCATTCTGCCGGGCACGGATTTTGTGGCCCTGCATACAAAAACCTATGACATCTATCTTCACGAGTTGCGCCTAACCAGCGACATTCTGAAAGATGTCGACGACAGGGCCTTCCGGGACATCGCGCTGGGACAGAATTATTTCGACCTTCTCGGTCTTGATTATGTCGCGCCGGAGATTTGCCAATAGCAATGCGTTACCTGCTTCTCGCATTCCGGCGGCGGATTGCTTTACACTCGGCGGGATGACAACCGGCACGCCCCGCGCGCATGCGCCCGCGACCTTACGCAACCGAGAACCTATTCTCGAAATTCTGCAGCGCGTATTGCCTGCAAAGGGGATCGTTCTGGAAATCGCCAGCGGGACAGGCGAACACGTTGCCTATTTCGCACCGCGCCTATCACCCGACCTCCTGTGGCAGCCGAGCGATGTCAGCGCTGACAAACTGAACGATATCGACCTCTATGCGCGGGAAAGCCGCGCGATGAATATACTTGCCGCACTGGTCCTCGATACGCAGGACCCCTGGCCGCTTCACCATGCCGACGCGATTCTGTGCTGCAACATGATTCACATCGCGCCATGGGAAGCCGCCATCGGCCTCATCGAAGGCGCCGCACGCGTTCTGCCGGCGAACGCGCCGCTGGTTCTCTACGGGCCATATAAAAGGCAGGGTGAACACACCGCGCCCTCCAATGCGGAATTCGACAAGGGACTGAAAGCGCGCAATCCACGATGGGGCCTGCGCTGCCTCGACACCGATGTTCTGCCGCTTGCGATCGCGAATGGCTTTCGCGCCGAGGAAATTATTCCAATGCCCGCGAACAATCTCGCCATCGTTCTGCGGCGCACTGAATAGAAAATGGCCCCGCCCGTTTGGGCGAGGCCTTTCTCACATTCCTAAAAAGAAATGCTATTCCCAGACGGCCGTGAATTTCTGGATGCGGCCGGCATCGCCGACTTCCCCCGTATAGACATTGCCGTCGGAATCGGCGGCGGCGAGATGCATGGTCATCCACTGACCGGCATTGAAGCCGCGTTGACCGAACCGGCCAACGATCTCGCCGGTTTCACGGCTGAGAATCCACACGACGCTGTTCTGGATGTCGGACAGGAAAATATAACGCTGTTCCGGATCGGGCGAGAACGAGACCTGCCCCGCCGTGCCGCGATTCAGCGTTTCGGGATGAACAACGAATTCCTTCACGAAGGTGCCGTCTTTCTGGAAGACCTGAATGCGATTACCGACGCGGTCGCAGACATAGACAAGGCCGTCATTCGACAATTGCACGCAATGCACCGTGCTGAAATGCGGGCGCGGTTCGTCGGTCGGCGTACGCGGCGGATAATGTTCATTCGGAATGTCGGCGAGCGCCGCGCCATAGGCACCCCAGCCGCGCTTGAACGCACCGGTATCGAGGTCATAGACCATCACTCGTTTGTTCAGATAGCCGTCGGCGACGTAAATTTCGCGTGCATCCTCATCGAGATCGGCACTGGCGACACCGCGCAGCAGAAGATCGGTCTGCTGATTGTCCTGCGGCTGCTGTCCGGCAGGTCCATCGAATGTCGGACCGCGATGACCGAAGTCAGACAGAAGCTGGCCGTCCGGCGTGAATTTCAGCAGTGTATCGCCCGCCTGCGAACCAGCGATCCAGACATTACCGTCTCGGTCGGTGAAGATCGTATGCGGCGATGTCGGCCAGCCTTCGGGATAGGGAGCGGTTCCCCAGGACGAAAGAAGGTCGCCCTCCTGATTGAATTTTAGAACCGCGGGTGCACGCACGCAGCATTCGGAAATCGGCGGATTGGCTTCGGCGTCCATTTCGTCGCCGTTGATCGCCTCGGGGCGATTGAGGATCCAGATATTGTCTTCCGGATCGACGAACACGCCCGTCACCGATTGGATGATCCATTTGTTCGGCAATGGCTTCGGCCAGTCAGCATCGACGTGATAGGTCGGTATGCCGGTTGCCCATCTTTCCATGCCGCCAGCGGCGGCGGCTTCCGGCGCGGCTTCGGCGGTGACCTCCGGCGCTGCCGCCGCTGCATTTGTCTGTGCCGGTTCTTCACATCCAGTCAGTGCGATCAGCGAAACCGCGACCGCGAATCCTGTCGTCAAACCAAAACGCATTTCCATCCTCCCGTTCAACCACCCGTTCGCCGGGCGATCCCCGGCGGGACATTACATTTATCACTGGCGAAAATATATCTTTGCGCGTCCATTTATGGTGCGCCGCAACGGAGCATCTCGCGGAAGGCGTCGCATCAATTCTAAGTGCAGGAAATTGTTTGCCTTCCAACGCTGACGCAACGCAAACAATCGAAGCAGTGCGGAGTCCGGCAAAATCATCCGAGCGGGAGCGGCCCGCGCAAAAGTACATCGAAACGACATAGGGAATCTGATAGCGTCTGGTTCTGGCCTCGTCTGGGGAGGGAACTCGTATGTCAGAGTTTTTCCATAAGGCCGCCGCGCGTAAACTGGGCGCCTTAGCGTTGGTTGCGTTGTCTTTCTCACTGTATGGCTGCGAGCCTTCCACCCGCGATCGCTTTCCCGATCCATGGGTTGAAACCCGCAGCGCTCCCATCGATCGCGTCCTGACCGATCATAATGTTCGGGGATGCGAAACGATGGTCTATCGCCCTTCGGAAATGTCGAACGGTCCGCTCGATCCACGCGGTGAGTTTCTGGTTTATTGCAGCCCCGACGGTACGACCTGGACGGCCTATATTGCCGTGCCGGGCCTTGCCCGCGAGCGCAATCTGACCGGTCCCCTCGCCGTCTACGCCGATCTTCCACCGCCATAGAGGCGGGGTGGGGTAAGATAGAATCGGGCTTTGATCAGGCCTTTCGCGGCAGGCGTCGCTTGGCGGCCTGCACCGCGTTTTCGAGCGCGCCCAGAAAGCGCGAGCGGTCTTCTTTTGTGAAGCCGGCATGAAAGGTCTGGCCGCCAGTGACTTCTCGCAAATGGCGATGCAGATCGCGCATGCCGAGCGCCATGCCGATACCTTCGACCGTAAAGGGCTTGCCGTTGGGGCCAAGCACCATCGCGTTCTTCTTCAGGCAGCGCGAGGCCAGCGGAATGTCGGCGGTGACGGCGATATCCCGTTCGGTGATATGATCGGCTATCCAGTCATCGGCGATGTCCGCACCGGCGGGAACGGTTACATTCCGGACAAGCGTATTGGGACTCGGGCGCAGGCCCCCATTGCTGATGATGTACACTTTCAGGCCATGCCGGGTGGCGACCCGCTCGATCTCTTCCTTGACCGGACAGGCATCGGCATCGACAAAAATTTCGACCGATGGGTCAGGCAGTTGCGACGAAGGCGATTGCGAGTCTGGCACCGGCATGCTTCCTCATTCCACGACTTTAAGTGGCACAGCATGACGCAGATTCAAATCACCCCCGGCATCGCCATCGACGAGGACGAGATTGCAGAAACCTTCGTTCAGGCCTCCGGCCCTGGCGGACAGAACGTCAACAAGGTCGCGACCGCCGTACAGATCCGGTTCGACGCCATGGGGTCGCCCTCGCTGCCCGAGGCCTTACGCGCGTGTCTGAAGACACTTGCGGGGCGCAGACTGACCAAGGATGGCGTTCTGGTGATTGTCGCCCAACGCTTTCGTACCCAGGAGCGCAACCGTGCGGACGCGCGCGCCCGCCTCGTCGCGCTGCTGGCCGAGGCGGCGATGACGCCCAAGCCACGCATGAAGACCCGGCCCAGCTATGCCGCAAAGCAGCGTCGTCGGGCCGACAAGGCCGCCCGCGCGGATGTGAAACGCGAACGAACGCGGCGCGACGACGATTGAGGCCAGATCAATGACCCTCCGGGTGTGGGCGGGACGGCCCCGCCTGTGTTAGGACTTCGTCCCGACAAAACAGCCCATCAAAAAACACCGGAGAGAAACATGCCTTCCACGATGTTCCGTTATGCCGCCGCCGCGTTGCTCGCAACCTCCAGCGTCGTGACGATTTCCGCCGTAAATGCACAGGTGCTGACCCGCCATTCCATCCCCGTCGAAATGGCGAAGACCATGGCGAATGTGGCGCAGACGACCTGCGCCGGATTGAACTACAGCGTGTCGGTGCATGTAGTGGACAGCGCGGGCGATACGCTGGTCGCCTATCGCGGCGAAGATTCGGGCGTGCACACCTTCGTGAACAGTTTCCGCAAAGCCTATACGGCGATGACCTTTCGCCGTCCCTCCGCGACCTTCGGCGAAGGCTGGGAACGCGGCGAAGTGGGACCGCAATTGCAGCTGATGCTTCCCGATATGGCGGGCCAGCAGGGCGGTTTTCCGGTGAAGGTCGGTGAAGAAGTGATCGGCGGCATCGGCGTATCGGGCGCGGGCATGGGCCAGGACGCCACCTGCGCGCTCGCAGGCATCGAGGCCGTGCAGGCACAGCTCGACGCGGGCGCGAACTAGGAACGGCGCCGCGACGCGGGTTATCATCGCGGTCTAAAATAAGAATTGGGACGGAGACGATTATGAAAAAAATTCTCATCAGCGCCGCGACCGCGATGCTGCTTGCCTCGACCGCCTTTGCCGCGGAAGAACCGCGCGAGCCCGATCTTGGCCGTACCTTCCCGGTGGCGGGCAATGTCCATATTGCACTGTTCGAAAATCGCAACAGCGTGTTTCTGGTCGATGACGAGCGCATCCTGCTGTCGGAAACGAATTTCGAACGCAATGCGGAAAATCTGCGCAACATTATCGCGACCGTTTCGCCCGCGCCGGTGGAACTGATCATCAACACGCATTGGCACGGCGACCATATCGGCGGAAACAAATTCTTCCACGAACATGGCGCGGTGACGCTGTCGCATGAGAACACTCGCATCCGCATGAGCGAGGATCAGGTGAACCCCGTCACGAACCAGGTGCAGCTGCCGGCGCAGGCGCCGGAATTTCTGCCGATGGTAACGGTGAAGGACGGCGCGGTGATCCATTGGGGCGATGAGACGGTCGAGATTGTCCACTATCCCGACGCACACACCGATTCCGATCTCGTGCTCTATTACGACAATTCCAATGTCATTTTCGCAGGCGGCCTTCTGGAATATCCGGCCTATGCGGGCGTTTACGATCCGGAAGGGTTCGTGGCGGCGCTCGACGCCGTGATCGCGCGGGCCGACGAGAATACCAAAGTCATCCCGTGGCAGGGCCCGGTGGTCGGCCGCGCCGAATTGCAGGAATGGCGTGACATTATCGAAACCGTGGCGGCGAATGTGTCGGCGCTGATCGCCGAGGGTAAAACCATCGACGAAATCATCGCGGCGAAACCCAGCGGCCAGTATGACGAAAAATGGGGCGGCGGCAGAACGCCGGAACGCTTCGCCCGCGATATGCATTACGTGCTGACGCACGGCACGCGCGACTAAAGGTATTTTTTCGTATCAAAGGCATAGCCCGGAGGTCTTCGATCTCCGGGCTATTTTTTTGTGCCGATAAGAGAGCGTAGCAGGAAGAAATATAGTGGCGCGGGGAGCACGCTGAGGAATTTCAGGAAGAGAGAGAGCCTTTTCGGGAAGTGAATTTCGAACGAGCGGGACGACAGGCCTTTAACAACAGCGTCCGCAGCCGTCTCGGCGCTCATCAGAAGCGGCATGTTGAAGCTGTTTTTCTCGGTGAGCCGGGTGCGCACAAATCCGGGACAGACGAGCTGAACCCTTATCGCCGTATCCGACAGATCGCAGGTCAGATTTTCTGCGAAGTGATTGATTCCCGCCTTGCTTGCCCCGTAGCCCATCGCATTGCCCAGCCCCCTATATCCCGCGACGCTTCCCATGAGAACGATGCGCCCTGCATTTCGAGCCAGCATGGCGGGAAGGACGACCGCCACGGCGCGGAACGCGCCGGTAAGATTGGTGTCGATCATGGTCTCGACGCTTTTCATATCCATGTCCTTCGCGCTCATGGGCTCATAGGCACCCGCGCAATAGATGAGCATATCCACCCCACCCCACTCCGCTTCCAGACGCGAATGGGCCGCCGCAAGCGACGCTTTGTCTGACACGTCGAGCCGCAGTGCGAGATGGCCACTTCCAGCAAATGACGCGGCAAGTGCATCGAGGCGTTCCGTCGAACGCGCGCTGACGGCGCATCGCTGGCCGTCTTGCGCAAGGCGCGAGGCAAGTGCCGCGCCGATTCCCTCGCTCGCACCGATGATCCATATCCGTTCGCTCATGCCGGTACCGTATCTTCTGTTCGCTTCCCCTCCGTCGGCAGACGGTGCAGGGGGCTAAGGTAAAGTATGAAAGCCGCAAACGCCTTACAGGCGCAGGGAAGAAGCGCATAGGACGCCGAGAGCAGCGCCAGCGCGCCGGGACTGTTCACGCGTTCCGGCGCATATCCGCCAAAGGCCAGGAGCGGCAGTGCAATTCCGGCGGCCAATGCCAACGCCGCCTTGTTCAGAAAGTGCCACCAGCCGAATGCCGCGCCGCTTTGGTCGCGCGCGCCGTCCAACTGGTCGGCAAAAAGCGAGGGCATCAGCACGGTATCGGCGCCGAGCGTAAGGCCAGCGAGGAAACATACTGCGTAGAACTGTAGCACATCTCCTGCGCCGAGAAGGCCCGCCCAGGCGAAGAACACGACGGCAGCGAGCATGGCGACGAGAATGCTGGAACTTTTCCCGTAGATTCGACTAAGGCGCGACCAGAAGGGCATTCCGATGACGGCACTCGCAAAGTAAACGGCGAGCAGGGGCCCGGAATGCGCGGGCGCGACGAGCACGTCAGCGACAAAAAAGAGAAAGAGCGTCGAGGTTACGGCGACGGGAAAGGCATTGAAGAATGTCACGAGAAGCGCCCAGCGCACACGCGGCATGCGAAGAAGCCCGATGGGGAAAATAAAGCGCGCGCGAACGGGCGGCTGCCGCCCCCGTTCCACCGGCAGTGTTAACGTGGCGATTGCCGCTAGCGGCAGAAGCAAAGCGAGAACCAGACCTGTCGCCCGATAAGCTTCCTTTGAATCGAGGGCCCCCGACAGAAGTGGCGGCAAAAGCGACGCCAGCAGAACGCCGACAAGCATGGCGGCCTCACGCCACAGGGCGATGCGCGTGTGGTCGTGCGAAGACGGAGCCAAGGCAACGCCCATCGCGTAGTAATTGATGGTGAGAGCACTGTAGCCGGCATAAACGGCAACAAGGGTGAGCGCGAGCCACCATGATGTGGCCGTGGCGCCGAAAACCTCAGGCGGCGTGAAGAGCAGGAAATAGGAGACAGCCAGCAGCGGAACGGCCAAGGCCATGATGAGCTTGCGTCCGGACGGATGACGGTCGCTGAGGCTGCCAATAATGGGATCCGCAACCATGTCGAGGATGCGAACGGCGAGCAGAATAAGGCCTATGGTTGCAAGACCCACCCCGGTTTCGGCGGCATAGAAAGCGGGAACGTGGACATAGAGAGGGATACTGATGAACGCCAGAGGCAGGCCGAGCGCCCCGTAACGCGCATAGGACACAGTGGACGGCCGGGAAGGTGAAGAGGGGCGCGCCATGGCATCTCGCAAATTCGGAGGCAAACGCGCGACAAAACGCGCGTGAATTCTATGTGTTACGACGGCGGCGCCAGAATGGATCACTTCGCCGCTGGCCGCCCCCCACTTCCTCGAACGGTTTTTCGGGGTGCATCAGGAACGACGTGGTGACGCCGACCACGAGGAAGCCCATCAATACGAGAAACGGAAGGTCATAGCTTCCGGTGAGATCGATGAGGTAGCCGGTGGCGAGCGGCGACACGATGATCGCGAGCGCGGAACCCGTATTCATCAGGCCTGACGCCGTTCCGGCATATTTCGGCGCGATGTCCATGGGGATGGCCCAGATGGGTCCGATAATGAGTTCAGCAAAGAAGAAGCCCGCCGACAGGCACAGCGCGGCCAGCGCGACATCGCGCGCGAACAATAACGGCAGCAGCGACAGAAACGCGCCGACGAACCGAGTACAATGATCGAGAGCCGCGCGAGACGGATATTGCCGGTGCGGCGATTGATGCTGTCGGACAACATACCGCCCACCGTATCGCCGACGACTCCACCGCTTTCGATGAAGTCGGGCTTCAACCCCAGCTTCAGCGCCATCTGCTTCCACAGGAACGCGAAGTGGCCGGTCTCGTACATCAGGACCGTGTCGCCGGGCGAAAGCGTGTTGGTGAGCGCCGCTTCCCACGCGCCCGTACCAGACGCAGGATAGATGAAAACGCGGGACGCTGTTTTGAAGATCGTTCTGATGCTGGAAAGCGCACGAAGACCCAGCGCCGCGAATATCGGGCCGCGGTGATCGATGACCGCACGGTCCATCGCGCGCAGTACGCGTTCGGGCACCGGTGTAGGCCCTGGAATCTGCAGGAAATGCTGACCCGCTCGTCTTGTCATGTCGCCCCCCCCTAAAGGCACCGGCTATGGCCGGTATCGCCGGGGCGGATTGTGACCATCCACTCCCTTCGAGGCACCCATGATGAAACGGTATCCCCCAAAAGCGCAAGGGACGGCAAACGCCGCCCCTTGGCTTCGGGAAATTTCCGAATGATCAGTTCACGTGGAAGAGAATCGCGTCATGCGAAACGCCGCCGCGGTCGACCACGAGATGCTGATAGCCGAAATGCGGCGTATCGAAATTCGACTGCGCCTTCGACATCGCTTCTTCGTTGTAGCGGACATGGATGTACTGGCTGAGTTCCATGGCGTTGATGGAGTTGTCGCCGTCCTCGTCGGCACGACCGTCCTCCACCGCTTCCTTAAAGAAGAAGGAGAGATAGCCGCCGGCCTGGAACTTGCCCGCGACCAGCGAGGGCACGTCCTCGTCGGAGGAGAAGAGTCCCATGCGGCCCGGAGCCGACACGACGTCTTTCGCGAACCCGCCGCTGAAGCAGGAATCGAGAATGATGATCGATGCCCCGGCATGGATCGTATCGAACAGCGCCGTAACCTCGTCATCGGTGATGGTCTGGTCGGACCAGGCAAGGGTTTCGTCGAAGCCGTCGGCATCGGCCGCATTGAACCCGCCCGCGCGTTCTTCCTGGCCGCCATGACCGGAGTAGAAGAACACGAAGGTATCACGAGGCCCGATGCGCGAAGCGATGTCGCGGAACGCCGCTTCGATATTGGCGCGCGTTGCCTGACGGTCAGTGAAGGTGAAGGCGTTTTCCGGGCGCATGCCGGCATTCGCGATCAACGCATCACGCGCCACGATAGCGTCGTCGGCGGTGTAGCTGAGATCGCCCCAGCCCCATTCGGTTTCGCGCAACTGACTGTAATCGCTGATGCCCGCGAAGATGCCATAGACGGTGCCCTGACCGTTGCCGATCACATTGGAGATCGCTTCGATCGGCGCGGACGCCATCGGATTGATACTGAGCTGATAGGCGCCCGTCATGTCGGCGCCGTAAGACGTCGCGATCACCTGATAGCGGCCATCGACAGGCAGCGTCAGTTCGACGACCGAGCGGGCCGTGCTCGCCTCGAAATCGTCATTGGCATATTCGAGACCATTCGGATCGCGCACGATCAGGTAGGTGTCGAAGGCATTCGATGTCATATCGACGCGAATATTCTGACCGGCTGTTCCTGCGAAGGAATAGATGTCCTGATATTTGCCGAGATCGAGTTGGAGGTCGCCATTCTGCAGCGCGCCATTGACCGAGCTGCCCAGCGCAAGTTCGGTCGTATCGCGGTTGACCTGCGTCGCGGTGGTGATCGCCTGGCCGCGGTCGATGGTCAGCCGGTAATTGCCGGTTTCACCAACGGCGTAAGAGGAGACCTGGACCCGGTAGGTGCCGGTTTCAGACATCTCCGTATCGATCTGGCTGTGCTGCAGCGAGTCGGCATCGTCATTCTCGATGACGGCGCCGGAGGGCGACGTCAGAACGAGATAGGTGTCGAAATCGTTCGACGTCAGATCGATCACCGCGCGACGGCCAGGCGCGCCGTCGAACTCGTAGGTGTCGGCAAAATTGCCATTGGAGCGGGTGGCGTCGCCCGCGGCGAGAGCGCCGGTTTCGTCGATGCGTTCCTGAGCGCCAGCGGCCATCGGACGCGAGATCGCCAGCGAATAGGTGCCGCTTTCATCGGAGAAGAAACTGGACACCGACACGCGGTACTGGCCGGTTTCCGTCAGACGCAGGGACAGAAGCGAACGGCGCGTATCGCCTTCGTAATCGTCATTGGTGAATTCAGCGCCACTCGGCGCGGTGATCGTCAGATAGGTATCGAAGTCCGGCGACCGCAGATCGAACACGGTTTCCTGACCGGCCGTTCCGGCGACGGTGTAAATGTCCTCATACTGGTCTTCGGCGCGCGTTCCATCACCGGCTTCGAGCGCACCGCGCTCCATCCGGTCGACGCCGACCGGCGTTGCGGCATTGTCGGCCACCGCGACCGTCGCGGCACCGCCCGCGCCCTGCGAAACGGTGAGGGTTGCTTCGCTATATCCTTCTTCTGCCAGGTCACCGACCCAGATGTCATAGATGCCGGTCGTCGGATTGTTGATGGTGACAAGCGCGTCGAGATTACCCGCACTGTCATCATCGCAGACCCACTCGCCATTTGCGGTGTTGATGGCCAGCGTGGAGTCGCCCGTCGATTCGATCCGGAAGGTTACGGGCGCGCCACTGGACTGAATTTCAAGTTGCACATCGGGAGCGTTTGCGATTCTGCCGACACATGCGCCGCCAAGAGTGGTGGCATCGATGTCGCCACCGGCAAGAAGTTCGATGGCATGCGATTGTCCGGGACCCGAAAGAACGAAGTCGCCGTAACTGGCGGGCTCCGTATAATCCTGCGCGAAGACCGGCGATGCTCCCAGGGCGCTAGCGCCAAACAAAACCGAAACCGCAGCCCATTTCGCGATGCGCATTGCCGTAAGTCCTCACTCGTTGAAAAATCGTTCGAGCGAACACAATACTTTAGGAATGCGCGGCGCGGAATAGCCTAGCTTATACTTGCGACGACGCACCCTTGCGCGCCCAGAATCCTTCACACGGAGCGATTCAGGGCAGATTTACCGCTTCCTTTCCCGCTGCTAAAGGAAGGGTCACAGCTTCGCCGGAAAGAACACGCCTTTGAATTCCATCGTTATTCATTGGTTCCGGCAGGATCTCCGCCTGAACGGCAATCCTGCCTTCGCCGCAGCGATCGAGAGCGGCGCACCCGTTCTTCCGCTTTATATTCTCGACGAGGCTTCGCCCCTCAAATGGGGGATGGGTGGCGCATCTCGCTGGTGGCTGCATCACAGCCTCGGCGCGCTCGATGCCGATTTGAGAGCGCGCGGCACCAAATTATTTCTCGTGAAAGGCGCAGCACGCGAGGTGTTGCCGCGACTGGCGCACGAAGGCCGCGCGCAGGCGATTACGTTCACGCGATGTTACGAACAATCAGCGCGCACGCTCGAAAACGAACTTGCCGAAACCTTTCGAGAAAACTCCGTGGCCTTTCGCCGTTTCGGCGGAAATCTTCTTTTCGAGCCGGAACACTTCGCCAATCTCGAAGGCCGTCCCTACAAGGTTTTCACGCCGTTCTATAAAGCGGCGCTGGCGAATATGAACCATTCAAAGAGCAGCAAGCGTGCACCGAGCCGCGTTCTTGCCGCCGATGTCGCGGGGAGCGCAGCGCTCAAGGATTGGCATTTGCTACCGGCGAAGCCCGACTGGGCACAGGGTTTCCATGACAACTGGACACCGGGGGAAGCGGGCGCGCAGCAATGCCTGAATGATTTTCTGGACGAGGCCGTGCAGGATTATCCGGCGATGCGCGACCGTCCCGACCGCAAGGGCACCTCACGCCTGTCGCCCCATTTGCATTTTGGCGAGATCAGCCCGTCGATGTGCTGGCAGCAAACCGAGCATTGGCTGGAACGCCATCACCATAGAGGCAGTAATGGCGCGCAGGCCTTCCTTCGCCAGGTGATGTGGCGCGAATTTTCGGCGCATCTACTGCACCATTTTCCGTCATTGCCGGACGCACCCTTGCGCCCGGAATTCGCAAATTTTCCGTGGGCGAGGAACGAGCCCCATCTTCGCGCCTGGCAGAAGGGTGAAACCGGTTACCCCATCGTCGATGCCGGGATGCGCGAGCTCTGGCGCACGGGCTGGATGCACAATCGCGTGCGTATGATCGTGGCGTCGTTTCTGATCAAGCATCTGCTTATTCATTGGCGCGAAGGCGAGGCATGGTTCTGGGATACGCTGGTCGATGCTGATCTCGCGAACAACGCCGCGAGCTGGCAATGGGTGGCGGGTTCCGGCGCCGACGCCGCGCCATTTTTCCGTATCTTCAATCCGGTACTGCAGGGGGAGAAATTCGATCCTGATGGCGACTATGTGCGTGCCTGGATTCCGGAACTTGGGGCTCTTCCCGACAAATTCCTCCACAAGCCCTGGGCCGCGCCGGAAGACGTATTGCGCGCCGCCCAAGTGACGCTCGGCAAGACCTATCCCAAGCCTATTGTCGATCACGCACTGGCGCGCAAACGCGCGCTGGAAGCGTTTCAGCAATTAAGGGCATAGGCGAAACGCCTTAGGGCGTTCCGTATATCGCGACCGTCTGAATGCGATAGTCGCCGCCCTTGTTGATGAACAACGCACGCGTAAAGGCATCGCGCAGGCCGACATCTGCACGGCGCCGCAAAAGGACGTCCTAATCGCGCTTGCCTTTGTGCGCACCGGGCTTGCCCTTGTTCTTGCCCGAGAATTTCGCGCCGCCAGCAGGTTTGTCGCCGAATTTTTTCCCGCCGAACTTCTTATCGCCGAATGGCTTGCTGCCAAACTTCTTTTCCCCTGCGAATTTCTTGTCGCCGAACTTCTTGTCGCCAAACGGCTTGTCGCCATGACGGGGTTTCTCGCTTCGTGAGTCGTCGCGCGGACGGTCTTCGGACCGGGGTTTGGCATCGCGCGGAGGACGGTCGTTGAAATGAGGACGGTCTCCACCCTTGCCTTCAAATGCCGGTTTGCCCTTGAAAGGCGGCTTGCCGCCCGGCTTTTCGCTCCAGGGTTTGCGGGGCGGCGCGTCGCCGCCACGGTTTTCGGCACCATGAGCGCGGTCCTTCGGCGCAAAGTCTCGGGGTTTATCGCTACGCTGAAAATCACGCGGTTTTTCTCGCGGCGTATATTCGGCGGACTTTGCCCTCGGCGTGTAATCACGGGCCTTCTCGCGCGGGGTGTAATCGCGGGGCTTTTCGCGCGGCGCATATTCTGCGGATTTTTCCCGCGGTGTGAAATCACGGGGTTTCTCCCGCGGCGTGTACTCACGTGGTTTTTCGCGCGGTGTGTATTCGGAGGTCTTTTCGCGGGGCGCAACATTTCGGGTGTCGCCGGGCGAAGAACCGAGCGGCGTGATGGTGCCGTCGCCGCTTTTCGCGTGGCGCACTTCCTGCGCGAACTGCGCGGCGACATCCTCATTAATTTCGAATTTTGTTTCGTCGTCGAAAATGCGGATCGCGCCGATATCGGCTTTGGTGATCTTGCCCTTGCGGCAAATCATCGGAACGAGCCATTTCGGATCGGCGTTTTTCGAACGGCCGACATCGAGATGGAACCAGAGCTTCTTCTGCGGGCTGCGATCATAGGCGCCGCGTTCATGCGAACCACCGTCAAAGGCGCCGCGTTCAGGACGTTCGAATTCGCGCTTTTCGCGCGGCTCGCGCTTACCCCGGCGCTCCCCTGCCTCGGCGCGCGGACGGTCGGCGCCCGGATCGGCCAGCACTTCGGGAGCCGGAAGCTGTGCGCGGTAGAGGCGCGAAAAGGCAATCGCGATATCCTCGGCGGAACGCGCACCCAGCAGCAATTTCGCCATGGCGGAGTCTTCGTCGCTCGGCTTCTCCGCGAACAACGCATTCTCGAGCAGTCTTTCGTGGTCGAGCTGGCGGATGTCATCAGCCGACGGGACATTGCCCCAGACCGGCGTGATGCGGGCGGAAGACAATATCTGTTCGGCTTTGCGGCGGCGCGCGGGCGGGATGAGCAGAACGCTGACCCCTTTGCGTCCGGCACGACCGGTGCGGCCCGAGCGATGCTGCAGGACCTCCGCGTCGTTGGGCAGATCGGCATGGATGACGAGGCCGAGATTCGGCAGATCGATGCCGCGCGCAGCGACGTCGGTTGCAACGCAGACGCGGGCGCGGCCATCGCGCAAAGCCTGCAATGCGTGATTGCGTTCGGACTGGCTGAGTTCGCCCGAAAGCGCGACGACGGAAAAGCCGCGTTCCAGAAGAATGGCCTGGAGATGACGTACCGATTGGCGGGTGTTGCAGAAGACGAGCGCGCTGGGCGGCTCGACAAAGCGCAAGACGTTCACCACCGCGTGTTCGACGTCGCTATAGGCGACGCGCATCGCGCGGTATTCGATATCGACATGGCCGCCCTGGCCGCCGCCGGAGGCCTGAATGCGGAAGGCGTCGCGTTGGTATTTTTTGGCGAGCGCCACGATCTGCTTCGGAAGCGTCGCGGAGAACAGAAGCGTGCGGCGGTTTTCGGGCGTCGTTTCGAGAATGAATTCGAGATCTTCCCGAAAGCCGAGATCGAGCATCTCATCGGCTTCGTCGAGCACCACGGCCTGCAACGCCGACACTTTTAACGCGCCGCGTTCAAGATGGTCGCGCAGGCGGCCCGGCGTTCCGACGACAATATGCGCGCCTTCGGAAAGCTGACGCTGTTCCTTACGGGCGTCCATGCCGCCGACGCAGTAGACGATACGCGCGCCGGCAAAACGGTAGAGCAGGCTGAGTTCGCCATGCACCTGCAGTGCAAGTTCGCGCGTCGGGGCGACGATCAACGCCACCGGATCGCGCGCGGGGCCGAGCGCGTTGGCGTCGCCGAGAATCGTCGCGCCGATGGCGAGCCCATAGGCGATGGTCTTGCCGGAACCGGTTTGCGCCGAAACGATGAGATCGCGGTCCTCGGCCTCAGGCGCGAGAACAGCGGATTGCACCGGCGTCGGATCGGTGTAGCCACGATCTTCGAGAGCGCGGGCGAGCGGAAGACAAGTCGGGGGGAATGCCAAGGGAATATGCCTTTTCGCGAAAGCGCGGGTTTTTAAGGGGGTGTAAGGGGCGTTCTCTAACGCAAAAGCGTCAAAAAGATAGCGAAAAGGACAAAAGGGCGGAAATCGGCCTGTTTTAGACGGCGCCGCCTTCGATTTCCTCGCGCAACAGCTCGAGCTCCAGCCAACGTTCCTCGGAAACAGCGAGTTCGGCTTCGGCGGTCGAAAGCTCTTTGGACAACACGCTGAAGCGTTTCGGATCTTTGGCGTAAAGCGCCGGGTCTGCGAGCGCAGTGCGTAATCGTTCCATTTCGGCACTTAAACCCGCCATGCGGGCGGGCAGCGTTTCAAGCGCATGTTTCTCGCCGAAACTGAGTTTGCGCCTTGTTTCGGATTTGCGGCGTTCCTTGGGGGGCTGCGCGGCTTTGGCCGCGGCCTTCGCCTCGCGCGCCGTCACGCCCTCACCGCGTTGCGTCAGCATGTCGCTGTACCCGCCGGCATATTCGATGAACCTGCCTTGGCCTTCCGCCATCAGGACCGAAGTGGCCACACGATCGAGAAAATCGCGGTCATGGCTGACGATCAACGCCGTCCCCGGATAGTCGGCGATCATCTCCTCGAGGAGGTCGAGCGTTTCGAGATCAAGATCGTTGGTCGGCTCGTCGAGCACCAGAAGGTTGGACGGCGTCGCCAGGGCTTTCGCGAGAAGAAGGCGCGCGCGTTCACCGCCCGACAGCACGCGTACAGGGGTGCGCGCCTGTTCGGGAAGGAAGAGAAAATCCTTCATGTAACTGACGACGTGTTTTTTCTGGTCTCCCACCTGAACGGTGTCGCTGGAACCGCCGGTGAGAACGGAGGAGAGCGTCGCATCGGAATCGAGCAGCGCGCGCGTCTGATCGAGTTCCGCAATGGCGAGATTGGCGCCCAGGAATATCTCGCCGCTATCGGGCGGCAGACGGCCGGTCAGAAGTTTGATCAATGTCGTCTTGCCCGCGCCATTACGCCCGACAATGCCGATGCGGTCGCCGCGCAAGATACGCGTGGAGAAGGAGGTGACGATGGCGGCATCGCCATAAGATTTGGAAACCGATTTCGCTTCGATAACGCGCGTTCCGGCATTGGCGGCATGGGACGCATTCAGGACGACATTGCCGGTGGCGCGCAATTGTTCGCGCCGCTCACGGCGCATTTCGCCCAGCCGCGCGAGGCGGCCCTGATTACGCTTGCGCCGGCCGCTGACGCCATGGCGTACCCAGTCGAGTTCCATCGCTATTCTGCGGTCGAGCTTGTGACGGTCGCGTTCTTCCTGCGCGAGAAGTTCGTCGCGCCAGGCTTCATAGGCGGCAAAGCCCTGTTCCAGACGGCGGGCGCGGCCGCGGTCGAGCCAGACGGTGGCGCGCGACAGCGTTTGCAGGAAACGCCGGTCATGGCTGATCACGACCAGCGCAGAACGCATGCCTTTCAATTCGCTCTCCAGCCATTCGATGGCGGGCAGGTCGAGATGATTGGTCGGCTCATCAAGCAGAAGAATGTCGGGCGAGGGCGCTAGCACGCGCGCGAGTGCGGCGCGCCGCGCTTCGCCGCCGGACAGCGTCGATGGATTTTCGTCGCCCGTCAGTCCCAGCTCGCGCAACAAATGGCGTGCGCGTGTGGGGTCTTCACCAGAAATAAGGCCCGCCTCGACGTAATCGGTCACGGTTGCAAAGCCGGACAGATCGGGTTCCTGCGGCAGATAGCGGATGGTCGCACCGGGTTGAGCGAAGCGTTCGCCACCGTCGGGCTGTATCAGCCCCGCCGCCACTTTCAGAAGAGTCGACTTACCCGAACCGTTGCGCCCGACCAGGCAAAGCCGCTCGCCGGCGCCGACCGACAATTCCGCGCCATCGAGAAGATCGGTCGAACCGATGGCAAGCTTGATGTTTTGCAGAAGAAGAAGCGGGGCGGCCATTTTTGGGGGCGATCTCTACATGACGCAAAGGAGGTGCGCTTAAAGCATCAAAGAGGCCAAAAAACGAGAGCCCCTGGCCAGCTTCACGCCAAAGCGGCAGCGATGCGCAGAATATCGCGTCCTTCAAGGCGGCCGAATGAAGGGGAAAAACCGGCAGGTTCGGGATGAACGCCCCCATAAGCCTCGACGATTTCGACGAGCGAAATCGTACGACCATCCTTGTTAACGGACAGATCGCCTTCCACCAGCGTGAAGACGAGATTGGCATTTTCTCCCATGTTCCAGTCGGCGACCGCGGTCAAAAGACCAAGCCAGGCGTTGATCCTTGCATCCGCGCCCACGACACGAAGCGTGTTTCCGAGCGGGCGCGCATGAGCCAGATATTGCAGCAGGGCCGCGGATATCTCTCCGACCTCGGCGCGGGTCAAATCGACCCCCATTAGCGCGAAGGCGCTCGCCTGCGGTGCCTCGCCGATCCATTCGCGCAGGAGGCGCGCAGGCTCGCGATCGAGAAGGCTATGTCCATTGGCGTGAAATGCCTGCTGCAGACGCCAGACATGTTGTGCAACCGGTACGGGCACCACGAGGTCGGCGGCAACGAGCCGGGAGACATGTTGTTCTGCTTCATGCACGGGCAGGCCGCGTAGGAAGGCAAGACGTGAGAGCTCGGCGCCCTCTTCCATGGCGGCGATGATTTCGCATTCGCCCGAGGACAAGACCAAACCGTCAATGGCACGTAAAAGAAATGATTCATAAGCGGGGTGGCGGTCGAACATGTGGCGCAAGTGACCCGACAGCGCGTCTTCGAGAAGATGAACGCGACCGGTGAGCGCATTGACGCGCAGAAACGGGTTGGACACGAAAAGAACGGAGGGCGACAACGCGGCGCGGCGTGCGCTGGCAGGCGTCTTGAATATGGAAGGCGGCGCCACCGCGATGACGCCATTGTAGTGAGTGGTTTCCGGATCGGGAGCAAACGCCTGATCGATATCGGTATCAGCCATCCATGCGTCGAAGGCGGAAAGTTCGGACAGCACGGCGGGTCTGCGCATATCGCCCGGCAGATACTGCGCCAGCAAGGCTTGATAGTCCCGCCCGTGACGATGCGTGCCGCCGCGCGCAAACCACGGAACGGGCTCGCCATTCGACAGATGGATATGCGGAAAAACAAGAACCGCGTCCGCCGCCGCGACACGCAGCGCCTCCACGAGAAATTCCGGCAGTGAGCGGTGATGCAGAATGTCGTAACCATGAACGAGCCGCGCCGCGCCCGCGCGCAAGGGGAAGGGCATTCCCGGCGGAAGGAAGACCGGGAACAGATTGGACGGTTTGCGACCCGTGCCAAACCAATGCAGGAAACCGCGATAGCCGAGAACACTGTTGTCGCCTTCCCAGAAAGCGATGACGCGTTGTTCCGGGAATAGGCCGGCAAGAAACGCACCGGTCCAGCCGCTGCGATTGGAGAGATCCAGAATCAGATCGTTGGTGTCGAGGTGGTCCCTCGCGCGATATAATAAAGGAAGTGCCGCGCGCGTCGATTCGTTGAACGGCGCGAAAGCGGCATAGGGTTCGAGAACATTGCGCGCGGCCTTTTCTTCGGCGTAACGCGCATAATCGTCTCTCATTCCGATGCGGGCGCGCAGTTCGGTGAGGACGGTCCGCCGATCAAGCAGTGCCGCCTTTGTTTCACCGAAGAAAATGATGCCGGAGAGAACCGGTGTAAGCGCATTACAGGCGACGCAACCCAGCGTTCCGTCTCCTTCATCGGCACTTTCTTCTGCCCGCCATTGCAGAGCGCCGCCGCATTGTGGACAGGCAAGCGCATCGAGGACGGGATCAAGAATCAAGTCGGAAGAGGACGACATCTAACCGTTCCAGTAGAGCATTGTTGCGTCTTCGGTCGACTCGAAGGTGATAAGAATGGCGAGGATCAGCGCAGAATAAAGGAGTGCCAGGAGGATAAGCGCGAAACCCCGTGGAAAGAAGGAATGGAGAAAACGAAGCATCGGTGTCATACGGCTCCTCCGAAGATCGTTTTTATCATCGGTTGCGCCAGCGTCAGCCACGAAAATATGCATGCGAACCGCAGCAACTGGGCGCCCGGATTGTCCGGCAGGATTACTCCCCACGCCTCAAGGCGGCGGGACGCAAAGCGGGACAGCACGATGCCGAGCGCCTGCCAAATACCCCACAGAAAATAATAGAGCGAAAGCTCGTGCCACAGGCCGAGCACGATGAGGGCTGCCAGGACAGCGGGCACGGGACGACGGGTGAGCGCGAGGACCGGTTTGAAGACGTAGTCGCGGCACCATTGCGAAAGCGTCATATGCCAGCGCAGCCAGAAGTCCGCCAGATCGCGGGCGAGAAAGGGCAGGTTGAAATTTTCTTCGATGCGGAGACCGGCCATAGCGGCGAGGCCAATGGCGACGCTCGAATAACCGGCAAACCGAAAATAGAGAATGATCCAGTCGAGCGCGGAGACAAGCCAGAGCCCGAAAAAACCCGTTGCGGATTCCGGCAATAGCGCACGCAATCTGTAATCGAACGCATAGCCGCCGATGACGACGGCAAAAACAAGCCCGATAAGAACGCGTTCCCCACCTTGGAAAAGGCGTTCCGCATCGAAGCGGCGTTGCGGCAGTTGCGCGGCGAAGGGCTGAAAGCGGTGAATGGGGCCGACAAAAAGTGTCGGCCCAAAAAATTGATAATGGAGAAGCGTCCGAAGTGCTATGGGCGGGAGACGCCCGGTCCAGAAATCGAGCACTAGATGAATCTGCCGGCAGGTGTAATACGCAATGCCGCTGAGTGCGATGAGCCTCTCCTCTCCCCATGGAGCGAACAACGCGGCGTCTGGCGATGAGGTCACTTCCCGTCCGGCGAGAAACGCGAGGGCGAACAACGCGACGAGCAGCAGGGGGCGGCCCACTGCATGCGAGACTGGGCCGTGCATATAGGCGTAGACGAGAAGCGTTCCGAGGAGAAGCCACAGTGCCGAAGCAGGGGCGATGTAAAAGAGGAAGATCGCGCTGACCGCCGCAAAATAATCGTTACGGAACCGTTCGGGCAGAAGCCACATCGAGAGTGACGCCGCTGTCATCCATCCAATAAGGATAAGGGCGAGATTAGCCACGCTCCTGCGCTCCGCAGAGGGGAGCATCAGTGCCAGCCGTGCCTGCATTCTGTGAAGACGCAACACGGGCGAGGCAATCTTTAAGCAAACGGACGATAATTTCGCGCCCGGCATGGTTTGGATGCGCGTGGTCAAAGAAATTCGAATCCGGCAGCGCCCGCCCCAATTGCAGCAGCGGAAGACCCGAGTCTGCGCTCAGTTTTGTCACCGCATCTGCAAGCTGTTTCTCGCGTTCCTCGCCCAGCACATCGATACCGGTTTCCGAGCGCGGCAGCGAGAAAAGATATATTTTCGTTCCCGCCGCGTGGGCCGCGTCCACAACCTGTTTCAGGTCGCTGCCATATTCCCTCTGGTGCAGGCGGATCGGATAGTTACCTCTGTCAAACGCGACCTCTCCGTCAAATACACGTCCCAGCGCGTCGACCGCCTCGCGCTGATCAAGTGGTTCGCAAAAAATGGGATGGACGACGGGAACAAGAACATCGACGAGGAAATCACGCAGGCCGCGCGTGGCCGCGCGCAACGGTGCCTGACGCCTCGGAGGCGCCACCTGGAAGAGGAAAGGTTCAACCTGGATGAGAAGGTAGTCGGGCTCTTCCTCCAGCACATATTTCGTGATGCGGAGAAGATCTTCCGGTTCCATTCCGCTGCGGGTAAGCCGCCTCGCTTCGCCCTCGGCATCCGGAGGCGCGATGCCTGCGAGTTCCGGGCCGGAGGGTGGAAGACCGAAACGGGCCAGAGAAGAACCGACCACCGCTATGCTGATTTTTTGTGAGCCGATGAGATCCTGTATGCATTCGTCGGGATCGTCCTGAGGCTCATAAGCCAGAGATGAACCGAGCGCGGCCGACACCGTGAGAGCGGTAAAAATCCATACCGCGATCAATCCCCTCATTTGCATTAGCGGATTCATGAACGGACGAGTGCCCGCGCGGCAACCACTGCGTCAAAGAGATCGCGCAACGAACTCATAGCGATGATCTTTCGTGCCTCGATCTTGACACCGAAGGCCTCCTCCGCCGTTGCAACAAGCGTAATGTGGCTGAAGGAATCCCAACCCTTTGTGTTTTCGGGCGTGGTTTCGAGAGAGAGCGTTTCCGGGGATACCTTGAAAACCGTGGCGGCAAGCGCGACGATTTTCTCCGCATCGACCGCCGATGAGGAAGCCCTGTTTTCGTTCAGGCGTGTGCGCACAAGCGCCGCGACCCGTGACAATTGAGGTTTGCCCGCGTCGCCGCGCGGCAGCGTCTCTTCCACGAGAATGCGCTTCGGGCATTTGCGCTCTTCCAGATGCTGACGGCAATGGGTTGCGAGGTCAGACTCCGATATCGGTTCCGACACCAGAACCACGCTGACCGGCAATTCGCCCCACGTCGGATCCTCGATTCCGACCGATACGGCTTCCACCACCAATGGATGGCGCATCAGGACTTCATTGATTTCCTCTGGGTGGATATTGAATCCACCGCACATGATCAGCGCCCGCAACCGTCCGATAATCGCATATGCCCCATCGGCATAAGCGTGCGCGAGATCGCCGGTGCGCATCCAGCCATCGACGAATAACGCATCCGTTGCAGGCCCGTTGCGGAAATAGCCTGGCGTCACTGCGGACCCGCGCAACATCAATTCTCCGCTGTCGCCCCCGCCATCGATGCGCGCTTCCATATCCACCGGAATACCAACTGCTCCGCTCCGCCGTTCATGTTCCGGTAGGGCGTAAAGCCCCCCTGTGACGGTTTCGGTCAGTCCATAAATATTGACGATGGGTTTGCCGAAACGCGCTTCCAGTCTTTGCCACAGACCGACATCGAGCTTAGCAGAGACGGAAAAAAGATAACGAAATTCCGGCGCGGAGAAGTAATCAGGAGAATCGGTATAGGCATCGAGCAGGGCAAGAATCGTCGGCACCGTCACCAGATGGGTGACACCGTGTTCACGCACGCGCGCGAACATTTTCTCGATATTGCGCATCTCGAAGGGCTGCGGCCGGTAAAGCAGGCATTCACTGTAGAGGGCAAGAATGGGGCCCTGAAAAAGACCATCTGCGTGCCCAAGCGCCATATTGTTGAAGAGAACGGAGTGACGGTCATAACCGAACAGGCGACGAAACGTGGCAAGATGCGAGAACATATTGCCATGGGTGATCATCACGCCTTTGGGATCGGCGGTGGTGCCCGACGTGAACAATATATAAGCGAGGTCGTCCTCGGCGCTACAGCAGGAGGGGGCCAATGCCTCGCTCGCGGCCAGGCATCCGGGGTAGAGAGACTGAGCGTTCCCCGGAACATGGCGGCGCAATCTCTCCAACAGTGTACTGCGCGGCGCCTCGTCACCGACAATGGTCGCGGGCCGCTCACGCAGCCAGGCGCGTTCCAGAAAGAGATGCCGGTCGATAAAAGCATGTCCGGCCTCAATGTGGCGGGCAATGGACGATACGCGGTCATCGGGCGTATCGGGGCTCAAAAGAACCGGAACGAGCCCTTCCAAAAACGCCGCTACAAAAAGGACGATCGCGTGGCGTTCATATTGCGTCTGAATGAGAATGCGGTCCTGACGCGCAAGACCGAGTGTTCGCAGGAATCCCACAGTGCGCCGCAGCTGATCATCGAGTTCGGCATAGGCCATGCGACCGTCTTCAAATATCGCAAAGACCGATCCGGCGCGTGCCGCCGCCTGAATGCCCGCATAGAACCCAGCCGCATCCTTTTCCGCTTCGTTTGTTCCGGGGAGGGTTTCAACGATGCTTTCGAACATGTCAGGGCTTCTCTATTGCAACGACTTTACCGAGCGGCGAACGGCGTATGCGGGCCAATGAAATGCGTTCGGGAATGCTCTCCGGGGCAAGCTCGCGCCGCATCGCATCGAACAGACGTTCGGGGTTATAGGGGGCGCTGCCAGCATTTTCCAAGCGTTCGATCCATGCTTCGAGAACAACGCCGCCATCACCACCTTTGTTGGCCGTGGCTACCGCATCCGCGATGTCCGGCTGACGCCGAAGCCAGGCTTCTATGGCTTCCGGATGTATCCAACCTGTCGAGCGCGCTTTCACCGCCCTGCCGATACGACCGGCCATGCGCCAAAGCCCCTCGCCTTCGACATCGACCAGGTCACCGGTCGCGACAAAGGGTGGTTTCTCGAGTGGTCCCCCAAGATATCCGAGAAAAGCATTGGGCGTTTCCACCAGTACCTCTTTCAGAACGTCCTCCCCCATGACGGACCGCAAAGCGAGGCGGATACCTGCGCAGGCCGGAGGGAGACAATGATAAAGAGGCGCGCCCAGACGTTCGGCGGCGCAGATCCCTCCGGTTTCGGTCAACCCGTAGAAATTGGCGACGGGAATGCGGAGTTCCGATTCGACCGCCCGGCGATGGTCTTCATTCAGTTCCGCGCCCGTGACGAGAAAACATCGGGGTTTCGTCTCCAGCCGGCGGAGGAAGGGCGCGGCCTTAGCCAGAAGCGAGACGAAGGCCGGGCCACATAGGACATAGTCGGGCGCGGCTTCGAAGAGGGCATTCGCCAGTTGCAGTCCTGACAGCAACGGATCGCAGAGATGCGTGACCGCGACACCACTAACATAGGGCAGAACAAGGCTGCGCATGCCCGACATCGTATGCGGCGGCGCGAGGCAGATAAGGCGTTGGCCGGGCTTCAATTCGAAATGCGCCGCGAACAATTCGGCCGAGCGCATAAGACTTCCCAACGAGTGGCAAACACCCTTCGCTATCCCCGTCGAGCCCGAGGTTGCAAGAACCAGCGCCGCGTGGCTGTCTTCCCATTGCGCGCCGTCCGGAAGCGCCGGAGCCGCGGCGAACAGTGTGGCCGGGGCCAGTACATTCCGCGCCGGATCGGCCCGGTCGTCGATTATCAGATCGGCATGACGGGTCAGTATCTCCGCGAAATCATTGGTCCAGTCAGGGGGGACCACCAGCACACGCCAGCCCGCGAGCCATGCGCCGATGCAGCAATGGGCGATGACATCCACATCGAGCGATTTGACCGCGAGGGTTCCGGGGTGGGCCTGCGCCCGTCGCAGGTAGCCCGCGACCTTCAAAACCAGGCGATTGTCGGGTCCTCTCACGGGGGAGTGAAGCGGCCCGTGACGGCCGGACACGAAGAACGTCGAATCGATCATAAGACGCCCTCGGCACCCAATATGCGTGATATTTGCCTTGCCTGGGCCGATCCGTCTAGGCAGGGCTTTGCGCGAATACCCCTGAGCGGGAGGCGGCCCTCCCAACAATAGCCTCCATTTAGAAGCGGTAATTTGCGCCATAAAGCGCTTTTGAACGACAATGGTGCTTGAAAAGGGCGCGCCGATACCACAGTTTCCGGCCTTCTTCCTTCCCCCATCCAAAGGCCAGAATTTTATGCGTGGTTTTAAGGCACCGAGTTTTACCGACCGGCTGAATACGGCTGCCAAAGCCCAGCAAGAACGTCTCGCAAAAGCCAAGGCCCTCGCGCCACAGAACGATCCGGAATTCGCCAAGCGGCAGGAAGCCCGTCGTCTCCAGGCAGAGGAACGCGAAGCACGCCTTGCCCAACGCAAGGCGGAGAAGCTTGCTCGCGAAACCGCCGAAGCCGAAGCCCGCGAAGCCGCACGTATCGCGGCGGAAGAAGCGGCGAGAGTGGCAGAGGAAGCCAGAAAAATCGAAGAAGCCGAACGCGTGGAGCGTGAGGCCCTGGAGCGCCGCGCCATCGCCGACCGTGAAGTCGCGCTAGAAGCCGAGCGCAAAGCCGCGCGCGATGCACGCTACGCGGCCCGTAAAGCCCGCCAAAAGTAAGAACGCCTAAAATTTAGTCTTTCGTCATGCGGCAGCTGAGCGGTATGCGCACGCACTCAAATCGCGCGCGCCGATAGCTTAATGCGCCTTACTCCACTACCATCGAAAAAGATCGCGCGGCGGGGAGACGGCAAGAGCGGCAGGCAAGCGGATCGAACTGTTCGGTTCCGCGTTAAAGAACGCTGTCCCATCGACGGCGAGATGAAAGGCGGAACAATGCGCGTGCGCGCCGGATACGAAATACTCTACGATTTTCCGCAGCCCACCCCCATGATGGTGATGCTCAGCATTCATCACCAGCATGTCTCGGATCTGATCGTTCCCGACCAACTTGTCACCGACCCGATGGTTCCGATTGAAACCTATCGCGATGGGTTCGGAAACTGGTGCTCGCGCCTCGTGGCGCCTGCGGGAAGATTGAAGCTCACCTCCGATGCGATTGTCCGTTGCAGCGAAGAACCCGATGAATATGTACCGACCGCGCAGCAATATCCGGTAGAGATTCTTTCGGCCGAGACGCTGGTCTATCTTCTGGGCAGCCGCTATTGCGAAACCGACCGGCTGTCACAGACCGCGTGGGACCTTTTCGGAAAATCTCCCACCGGATGGGGCCGCGTGCAGGCGATCTGCGATTACGTTCATAACGCGATCAAATTCGACTACGAGAAGGCTTATCCGACAAAATCGGCGATCAATGTCTGGGATGAGCGCACCGGCGTCTGCCGCGACTTTGCGCACCTTGCCATCACCTTCTGCCGCGCCATGAATATCCCGGCCCGCTATTGCACCGGCTATCTCGGCGATATGGGCGTCCCGCCGCCTTACGGGCCGATGGATTTCGCCGCCTGGATGGAAGTCTATCTCGACGGGCGCTGGTTCACCTTCGATCCACGCAATAACGTTCGGCGTATCGGGCGCATTTTGATAGCACGCGGACGTGATGCCTCGGATGTGCCCATCACCCATACGTTCGGATTCAACACGCTGGCAGGCTTCAAGGTGTGGACCGACGAAGTGACCGACGACCAAAAGACAGGCGCTGTAGCTTAAGCCGCGCGTCCGGCTTTCGCAGGTTTTTCCCGCCGTGTCGGCGTGTTGTCACCGGACAGAAGATAACGCCGGTAGTCGTCGAGATCGCCGTCATAGGGTTCGGCCTTGCCGTCGGCAACCAGGAGGAAACGATCAGCGGTCGCTTCCAGAAGACGCCGGTCATGGCTGACAAGAATGACCGCGCCTTCAAAATTGTTCAGCGCATTCAAAAGTTCGCCACGCGCATCAATATCGAGATGGTTGGTCGGCTCGTCGAGAATAAGCATATTCGGCTTGTCGAGAGTCGCCAGCGCCAGCATGAGCCTTGCGCGTTCGCCGCCCGAGAGATCGCATACCCGCGTCGTCGCCTTGGCGGACGAGAAACCGAACCCGCCGAGCTGGGCGCGCACCTGTTCGATCTTCAATTGCCGTCTTAAATGCGACAGCGTTTCGATGGGCGTTAGCGTTCCGTCGAGTTCTTCCAGCTGGTGCTGTGCGAAATAGCCGGGAACCCATTTGCGGGCGCGGATCAATTCGCCGTCCATCACCGGAAGACGGTCGGCGAGCAGCTTTGCGAGTGTCGATTTGCCATTGCCGTTTTTACCGAGCAGCGCGATCCGGTCGTCGGGATCAAAACGCAATGACATGCGCGAGAGAATCGGTTTTCCGGCCTCATAGCCTACGGACGCATTGTGCATCGTGACCAGCGGCGGGCTTGCCTCGACGGGCTTCGGAATGCGGATCGGCGCGACATGTTCGTCGACGGGAAGTTCGATCACCTGCATCTTGGCCAGCATTTTCATGCGGCTTTGCGCCTGACGCGCTTTCGACGCCTTGGCTTTGAAGCGGTCGACAAAGGCCTGCATATGTTCGCGCGCCGCTTCCTGCTTCTTGGCGAAGGCGGCATCGAGTGCACGTTTGGCCGTGCGGGTGGCGACGAACGTGTCGTATCCGCCAGTGTAAAGCGTGAGCTTGCCATGCTCTAGATGCAGGATGAATTCCGCGGCGGTGTTCAACAGATCACGGTCATGGCTGACCAGAAGCACCGTGCCGCGATAGCGCTTGAGAAAATCCTCGAGCCACAACACACCTTCGAGATCGAGGTAGTTGGTGGGTTCGTCAAGAAGAAGAAGATCGGGACTGGCAAACAGAATGGCCGCCAAGGCCACGCGCATGCGCCAGCCGCCGGAAAATTCCGAGCAGGGACGGAGCTGTTCTTCGGTCGAGAATCCAAGGCCTGCGAGGATAGACGCGGCGCGCGAGGGTGCGGAATAGGCGTCGATATCGGCCAGCCGCGTGTAGATATCGCCAAGCTCCTCTGGGTCGGTTTCGGTTTCGGAAGCGGCAAGAAGGGCGCTGCGTTCGGCGTCAGCCGCCAAAACCGTATCGAGAAGACTGTCGGCCGTGCCCGGTGCCTCCTGCGCGACCGCGCCAATTTTCCAGTCGCGCGGCCAGGATACGTCGCCGCCATCGGGCGCAAGCTGGCCCATGATGACTTTTAGCAATGTCGATTTTCCCGCGCCATTGCGGCCGACCAGTGCGATGCGCCGTCCGGCGGGCAAGTTCGCCGTTGCGCCGCCAAGAATTTCGCGGCCGGCAATGCGGACAATGACATTGTCGATACTGAGCATGACGGCAAATATCCAAACGAAAGCGCCGTCGCGGGAACAAGGTCCCCAAGGCGGCCAGGCACAGCCGGAAATATGCGGCGGAAGCGGCAGTGCTTAGCGGCTTCGCTTGGAAAATGCCACCCAATACTGCTTTTTCACGGGAAAGCAGGTCAGGCGGCGAGGCGAAACGCGCCTTCGCCGGACCAGAGCGCCGCCAAACCCGCCTCGACATCTTGCGGCCGATCCATGCGGCACAGGGCCGATTTCGCTGCGCGGCGTTCGTCCGGAAGAAGAGCTAATGGCGCCGTTTCAACATACCAGCCGAGATGTTTGCGAAAAATCCGGAGCCCCAGCGCATCGCCATAAAAACAGAGGGCGTCGGCGAAATGCGCAAGAATAATCTCGAGGCGTTCGCGGGCGCCGGGTTCCGCCATCTCACCGCCCGTCTCCAGGGCGCATTCAATCGCGGCGGCGATCCACGGACGGCCATAGACGCCGCGCCCGATCATGACAGCGTCGGCGCCGGACTGTGCCAGCGCGGTGCGCGCCGTGGACACATCGGTGATATCGCCATTCACGATGACGGGCAGATTTGTCGCCGCCTTCACTTCGGCTACGGCGCGCCAATCGGCGACGCCTTTATAAAATTGCTGGCGCGTCCGGCCATGAACGGTGATGGCTTTGACCCCGGTAGCTTCCGCGCGCGCCGCGAGCAACGGCGCGTTACGCATGGAATCGTCCCAGCCCAGGCGCATCTTGAGCGTCACCGGCCGCGACGTCGCGCCGATGGCGGCGTCGATCAAACGCAGCGCGTGATCGAGATCGCGCATCAGGGCCGAACCCGACAGCCCGCCGGTTACTTCCTTGGCGGGACATCCCATATTGAGATCGATGATATCCGCACCCGCGGCCTCTGCCTTCGCCGCCCCGGAAGCGAGCCAGCGCGCCTCGCGTCCGACAAGCTGCACAACCATGAGGGGAAGACCCTCTCCAACCGCGGCACGACGCACGACATCAGGGCGGCCTTGCGAGAGGAGTTCGCAGGCCACCATTTCGGTCGCCACATAGGGCGAACCTAGCTTCGCCGCCGCGCGGCGAAAGGGAAGATCGGATACGCCCGTCATGGGCGCGTTCCATACGCGACCGCGCACGGACACATCGCCGATCGAAACAGAGTGCGGGGCGGGCGAAACGGGCATCATGGCGGGGTATATAACCCAAGAAGGGTTACGTCCCCTACCCCTTTGGCCCTACCCCTTTGGCCCCGTCAGGCCGGTTCTACTTTTTGCCGGGTTTTCCAGTGGGCTTCTGCCCCGCCTTGGACGGCGGCGGGGTGAACGGCGACGCCGACGGGGCGGCTTTCTTCAATTTGTCGGCTTTCGGCTTCTTCTTTTCGCGATTGCTGCGTTGCTCGCCTTTGGGCATCCGATGTCCTCCGCCATGTTTGTGCCTTGAGTCTAAACCGATTTGCCGCCGCACGCCCGTTTAATTCGCATGAGAGCATCCATGCCGCACGAAATGGCTTTCAGGCGGATTGGGTGTATGGTCCGCCGACAACCGAACGGAAATACCATGCGCCGATTGATGACGAGCTCCGATCTGACCGACGGCGAATTGATGGCGCTCAGCGCCATCGTCGACGGCGCCATGAGCCGACATATTCCGAAAGCGGATCGGGAACGCCTGGTGGAATTGCGCCTGATACAGGATTCGATGGGTGTTCTTTTCCCCACGCCCGAAGGGCGCATCGTCGCGCGTAAAGTAAAATAGATCTCGAAGGGAGCCGTCATGGCGATGAGGCCGAATTACAGGCAGGACCGCGCGGCGCGCGACCGGGCCAAAGAAGTGAAGAAGGACGAGAAAACCCGCCGACGCGACGAAGAAACCGCGAAACGCAAGGCGCTGCGTGTGGACGAAACGGACAATGAAGGCGGTACGGCGCCTGCATAACATAGCGTTCAGGGGTGCGTCCCGCTGTCGAAATCGCCGTGACACAGAGCAATGGCGGATAGTTTCCCCACACTAATTTTCGGCATCTCTTGTGACGAAGTTGTTTCCACGCAAACAGCGGCGGCGTAGCCCGCTCCCGCGATAAAATCCTGCAGCCGGTATTGTGGCTGCAACGCGCCGCGAAGACGAACGCCCTGTATATCGTGAACCTCGATCTCGGACGGTGGCACGGAAAGACCGTCGCCGCGGGTTTTGATCACGGCTTCTTTGCGCGCCCATAACGCAAAGAAAGCCGCATCGGCACGGGCTGGGTCGAGCCCGTGGAGCACAGTGTGCTCGGCCGGAGAAAGCGCGCGGCGGACGATCTCCGGCGGTGGAGCAACAGCCATCTTCTCGACATCGACGCCGATTTCTCCGCTCCGTGTGAACGCAAAAACCGCAAAGCCCTTGGTCCGTGCGAAATTGAAATGGAGCGGTGGCGTGCCGGCGGGCTCCAGCAGATAGGGCTTTCCCTTAAGCGCATAGCCATAGCGAAGGATTTCAGGCGCCGTGTGCAGATAGCGGGCGAGGAGAATACGCGCCGCTGCATGTGCCACGATGAAGGCGGACGCTTCTTCCTGATGCAGAAACCGCGCCGCACGCGCACGCTCTTCAGCGTCGAGCAAGGCCGCCAAAGAGGTCAGGTCCGCAGGCAGTACGGACAGCGGAAGACACCAGACGTCGATGGCGTTATTCGAGAGGTCCTGCATCGCGCCGGACAATGTTAATCCGGGTTCGCGGCGGCGAGGCTCTTGTCCAATGCCTCCGCCAGCAGCGCGTTCACCGGTGGCCAGACGATTTCGCCATGATTTCCAGGAATTTCATGGACGTCCACTCCCCCGAGGACAAGCTGCGTCCATTGCTCGCGATGCGTTTTGGCCTGCCCGAGGCGGCTGAAGACGACCATGCGCCCGGCATAGGGGCGCCGACGATAACGGTGCGAGGCCCGCATATAGATGTAATTGTAAAAGTTGAGGCGGCGCTCATACATCACAGGCGCACGCAGCTGCATCCTTATTTCGTCCTGCCAGTAGGAAACGAGCACACCGACAGCCCACAGCGGATCGAAAAACTTCCGTATTTTCTGAAATGGCCGGCGCTTGCGCCGCACGCGGCGGCCGCCGATGCGTTCCCGCGGGTCGGTGGACGTATCGACAAGGGCAAGAAACGCGACGCCTTCGCCCGCCGCCGTTAATTGCTGTGCCATTTCATAGACCACGGTGCCGCCGAAGGAATAGCCGCAGAGATGATAGGGGCCTTCGGGCTGTATTTTCTTAATGTCGGCGATAAAGCTCGCAGCGATGCGTTCGATCGTGCGGGGGATTCGGGATTTGCCATCGAGCGGCGGGGGCTTCAACCCGTAATAGGGCCGGTCACCCTTGAGATTCGGAAAGAGTTCGCGTGCATACAAGATGTCACCCTTGCGCGCGTGCACAAAGAACAGCGGGGGCTTTTCGCCGGTATCACGAAACGTCACCACGGTCCGTGATGTCGATTCCGGCGACGCGTAGTCACGAAGACGTACGGCCTGCTGTGTGATCGTCGGCGCTTCGAAAATCATCGACGGCGCAAGATTCCAGCCCAGCGCGTCCAGCCACGAGAAGACGGAAAAAATATGCAGCGACGTGGCACCAAGATCGTGGAAACTGTCGTCGATGCCGAAATCCTTGCGGTGCAGCGTCTTCTGCCAGATATCGAATAGCATGCGCTCGATGTCGTTCGAAGGAAGGCGCGCGGCGGCGCGCATAGGCGCGCTACGCCGCTGAAGAAGCGCCTGACGATCGACCTTGCCGCGCGGGGTCAAGGGAAGCGCTTCCAGCGCGACCACTTCGGCGGGGACGAGTTGCGGCGGCAGATCACGCGCCAGCTCATCGCGAATTTCTTTGCCCTTGGCGGCGGACAAATCTTCCGGTCCCGAGACAAAGGCGAGAATCCGGGCGCCGTCGCCTGTCCCATCCACCACAACCGAGGCATCGCGGATACCCGGCAGCCGGAGCAAGGCGCATTCCACTTCGTGCGGTTCAACGCTGTAACCACGCAATTTGATCTTTCGGTCCTTGCGCCCCAGATGTTCGAGCACGCCCTCTTCGTTCCAGCGGCCGAAGTCACGCGTGCGATAGACGCGCCTTCCCCTTGAATCGGTGCTGAAGGCGGCGGCGGTTGCGCCGGGATCGTTCCAGTAGCTATGGGCCATATGCTCGGCGTGAACCACGATCTCGCCCGCCTCTCCCGTAGAAACGAGATTTCCCTTTTCGTCTTCAAGACGGACTTCGACTCCGGAAATAGGGCTACCTACCGGCAGGACGCCTTGCTGTACCTGACTCGATGGCGTGAATACGGCGCTCGTCATGACGCCCGTTTCCGTGGAACTGAGGCTGTGAAGAAGGCGCCAGTCGCCGACGAGATGGGTCGCCATGCGCGCTAGATCGGAACCGCAAAGCGGCTCGGCCGCCGCGGAGAGCGCGCGCAGTTCGGGAAACCGATAGTCCTGAGGCAGGGTTGCCAGCCATGTCCGGAAGAAGGAGCTGGTAAGTGAGAGATGGGTGATGCCCCGCGCGTTCAGCCAGGGTGCCAAACAATGCATGCCTTCGCCGCGCAGATCGAAAATATTCAATCCTGCGCCACTCAGCAAAGCTGCCAGCGCCGTATTGAGCCCCGCAGAATAACCGCAGGAGCGGGCATGGCCAAAACGGGCTCCTGCCTGGAACTGGTACCGCTTGCGGCGCGCCGCCACGCGATGCAGCGCAAAGCCATGATCGGCTGCCACGCCCTTCGGCTGCCCGGAAGACCCCGATGTATAGATAATGAAGGCAATATCGCGGGATTTGGACCGTGACTGAAGAAGTGGGCCACGCGAGGTCTCTGCGAGCGTTTCCGCAAGAAGGACCGGCCTCTCTCCTGCGATACGCAATCCATCTTCCTGACCGCTGCGGTCCGTGACGACGAAGGCGGCGCCGGACGCGGCGACGACGCGCGCGAGCCAGGACCGCGCGCCGGTGATCTCCAGCGGAATGAAAATCCGATTGGCCATGGACGCCGCGAGGATGGTCGCAAAAAGAAGAACGCCTTCACGCATCAAGAGCGCAATCGGCTTCTCGCTGTGCGGCAGCAATACGAGTTCCGCGGCGATGCGCCGGACAATACGGTCGAGTTCTTCAAACGTCGTCGTGCCACTCAGCGTCACGACCGCAGGCAGATGTGGATGCGCCGCGACCTGAAGCTCAAATTGCGCGTAAATGGAAGCATCGCTCGCAAAATCTGCAAAGCTGGACGGATCGGAAGAACTCAGGGAGGTTTGCGTAATCAACGAAGAATCCGATACCGTTCTGAAATTATCTACGACACCGCGTTCAGCGGAACTTCCGAAGCCGCAATGCTTGCTTCCAATGCGGAAGCCAGAAGGGCGCTGGTCGGCGGCCAGACAATATCGCGATGGTTGCCGGGGAGCTCCACAATTTCGAGACCGCCTTGCGCGATAGGCGACCAGCTTTCTCGATGATGTTCGACCCGCCCCTTGCTGCTGAACAGGGCCACCGGCCCGGCATAGGGCCGCCGTTTGTACCGGCGCGAGGCGCGCCCATAGACATGACCGTAGAAATCCATGCGCCGGTCGAAGGCGATCGGGCGTCCGGCAAGAAGACGAAGCTCGTCCGGTAAATAGAAGAGCGTCACCCCGAAGGAGTAAAGGGCAGAAAATGCCTTTCGCAACGGAGATTTGGTTTTGAACGCGCGGCGTCCATCGCCCCAGTGCACGGTATCGATGAGCCCCACTAAGCCGACGCTTTGCCCCTCTGCCGACAATTGACGGGCAATTTCAAGCGCAAGCGTGCCGCCAAAGGAATAACCGCAAACATGGTAGGGACCTTGCGGCTGGATGCCCTGCATCTCGGCGATGTAACCCGCGGCAATGGCTTCGACCGAGCGGGGAAGGGACGATGTTCCGTCCAGTGGCGAGGGACGTAACCCATAGATGGACCGCGTTACTCCGAAACTGGCGAGCAGTTCGCGCACATAAAGGATATCGCCTTTGCGTGCATGGAGAAAAAATAACGCAGGGCTCTCCCCCGCTACGCGGAAGGGTACGAGCCTGCGCGCGGCTCCTAAAGACAGGGCATTGTCGCGCAGAATGGCGGCCTGCTGGGCGACGGTGGGTGCTTCCAGAATCATCGAAGGCGGAAGATCCCAGCCCAGCGTGTCGAGCCATGAAAAAATCAGAAATCCCTGCAGTGAGGTTCCGCCCAGATCCTGAAACGAATCGTCAATGCCGAAATCATTCCGTCGCAATGCCTTGCGCCATATGTCGAAGAGCAGACGTTCGTAGGAATTCGTGGGAGCACGCGTGCTCCCCGCGGCGGCGCTGCGATGCTTCAGAAGGGCCTTCCGGTCAATCTTGCCGCGCGGCGTAAGCGGGAGCGATCCGAGCACAGTAATCTCGGCGGGAACGAGTTGCGGCGGGAGATCACGCATGAGCTGGTTTCGAATATTCGACCCCGTTTCCTTCGACGAAACGTCAGGCCCTGAAACAAAGGCGACAAGCCGTGCGTCGTCTCCCACACCATCGACAACAACCGCCGTATCGCGGACTCCCGAAACACGCAGCAATGCGCACTCCACCTCATGCGGTTCAACGCTGTAACCGCGCAATTTTATCTTCCGGTCCTTGCGTCCAAAGTGCTCCAGCATGCCATCAGGGCGAAACCGGCCAAAATCGCGCGTGCGATATACGTGCCGCCCATCGACATCCACGAGGAATTTGGCAGCCGTGCCTTCCGGATCGTTCCAGTAGCCGCGCGCCATACAATCAGCGCGAACCACAATTTCTCCTACCTCCCCACAAGGCACCGATTTGCCGTTATCGTCTTCGAGGCTCACCTCAATATCACTAATCGGCGTCCCCACTGGTAAAGCACCTTCGGTCTGGGCGCTGGAAATGCCAAAAATGCCAGTGGTCACGACACCGGTCTCGGTCGAGCTAAAGTTGTGAATTAAGCGCCAATCGCCAGTTAGATGCGCCGACACTCTTGCAAGGTCGGAACCGTAGAGCGGTTCTGCTGAAGCCAAAAGAACGCGAAGATGGGGCAGTTGGTAGCCCGCGGGGAGGGCCGCCAACCATGTGCGGAAAAGAGAGCTCGTAAGTGCCAGTTGCGTAATTTTCTGAGCATTTAGCCAAGAAGCCATACGATGGAGTCCCTCACTCCGAATGTCGTAGGCATATACGCCAGCGCCGCTTAACAGTGCAGCGAGCGCGGTGTTGAGGCCCGCAGAATATCCGCAAGAGCGAACATGCCCGTAGCGGTCGCCTATCCGGAAGTCATAACTCTTCTGGCGCGCTTTAATCCGATGAAGGACGAATTTGTGATCGGCCGCAACACCTTTTGGCTGCCCGGTCGACCCCGAGGTGTAGATAACGAAGGCGATATCGTCGCCGGTTGCATGTGACTCTGTAAATGCCTGACGGGAGCTTTTGCTAAGGTCTTCCGCCAAAAGGACATCCACCCCACCGGGGGCGATGCGCTTTGCGGCCTCAAAACCTGGCCTATCCGAAATAACGCACGCGGAAACACAACTCGTAACTACGCGTGCGAGCCAATTCTCCGCGCCGGTGACCTCAAGCGGTATGAAAATGCGGTTGGCTTTGGCCGCAGCCAGCATCGTCGCAAAAAGGAGGGGTCCCTCGCGCATCAACAGCGCGACGGGTTTTTCACTGTGAGGCAATTGCGCGAGCTCAGCGGCTATGCGCGTTACCAGCTGCTGGAGTTCGCTATAGGTAACCGCCTCTTTGAGCGTCACCACCGCCGGCAAATGGGGCGTCGCCGCGGCCTGTCGCTCGAAGCGATCAGAGAGGGTTTGGCTGTCCATTCCCTTGACCGGGCCCGGCGCTGAGGAAAGGACAAAAGGGGTATCCATGAAAACGGTTCTTGAGTTTGCGATGCTTTCGCACAATGTAGCGCAAAAGCTCACGATAGGGAGCAGTTACTTGAGGTCGATTTTCTCTGAGTGGGATTCATCGACGAGCCGAGCGCGATGTGTCAAATGTACGCTCGGAGGCAAAGGAGATTGTCGTCGCGGACTTTATCCTCCAAAAGCGGGCGTGCTGAGGGCCTGTCCTGCACGGTGAAGCGGGCAAGAATGTTTTCCATGACCTTTGTTTCCCTGCTAATTTATTGTGCAGTTCCCTCACTCGTCTGGCGTCAGGGTGCATGACCCGTAAGCGCGTTTTGCTTTTACTTCCCGATCTGGCAGGCGGCGGCGCGGAGAGAACCACGCTGAACCTTCAGCGCTATCTGGATTCTGCGCGGTACGAGGTCATGATCGGTCTTCTCGAGGCGCGCGGCGACTACCTGCCGTCCGTCGCCCCGGAACTTTGGACCGTTCCACAGAACCGCACCTTGCGTGCCCTTGCCCGGCTCTGCCCACCGGACTCGATGCTGAGGGGCATGTTGCAAGTTCCGCTTCTCGCTTCGCTTCTCCGGACGTACCGACCGGACATTGTCATGAGCAGCATGGCCGATGTGACCCTTCCCTTATCCTTTGCATGGCATTTTCTTCCAGGCCTGCGGCGAAGGACGCGCTGGATCGCCCGCGAAGGCAATCACACCGAAGCTGTACTGGTGGAGGCGTATCCATCCGCGTTCTGGCGCAGAGCGATGGCGCGTCTGATTTCGCGCGGCTACGGCGCAGCAGATGTGGTTCTGACGCCGTGTCGGGGTGTCGCCGACGGGTTGGTGACGCATTTTGCGATTCCGCGCGCGAAACTTACTGTCGTCGGAAATCCGCTCGATCTGACTTCTATTGAATCCGCCGCCCTTGAGACGCCCGCAATCCCGCTTCCCGGTAGCTACATTGTTGCGGTGGGACGTCTGCAACCACAAAAGGGATTCGATCTTCTTATCCGGGCTTTCGCGGCACTCAATAGACCGGACCTATCGCTTGTTATTCTCGGTGAAGGCCCGGAGCGCAACGCGCTCGCAACGCTCGCCCAGGAATTCGGGGTGGGTGCCCGTTTGCACCTGCCCGGGTTTCTCACCAATCCGTGGCCTGTGGTGGCGCGCGCAGAATTGTTCTGCCTCTCGTCGCGCTGGGAAGGTTTCGGTCATGTAGTGATCGAAGCCATGGCTTGCGGCGCCCCCGTCGTCGTTACGTCGTGCCCTCACGGTCCGGCTGAAATCGTACGTGATGGCGTGGACGGCATCGTAGTGCGATCCGATGATTGGGAAGCCTTAAGAGACGGCATCGCATCGACGCTGGAGGATAAGGACGGTCGTCGCAATCGGGTGATAAATGCGCGTCTGCGTGCGCATACATTCGCGGCGCCTCTTATCGCGGAACAATACGGCGCAGTGTTCGACGGCCCCTCCGCGTTGCCTCAAAGCACATCATCATGACCTATGTCGCATTTGTTTTTTTAGCGGTTCTCGTCGCCGTCGCGGTGACGATCAAAATTTATGATCTTCTGTCGGGGCGAAACCTCATTCTCGACATGCGAGACAAAGCGCGGCTTGGCCGCCGAAACATTACAGAATGGCAGACATTTTGGCAGAGAAATAACGCCCGGTCGGATATTGTAATCTGCCTGACAACTATACCATCGCGCCTTCCGCATATCGATGCGACGCTGAAAAGTCTCCTTTATCAAACGCGTGCGCCGTTAAAGATCCGCCTCCATCTGCCGCGCATGTCGCGCCGCGAGAAGATGCCTTACGATCCGCCGCTGTGGCTTCAGAACCTTGCAGCGGTCGAGATTGTACCGTGTGAGGATTACGGGCCGGCGACCAAATTGATACCGGCGCTTTATGACGAAGCACCCGATACCAAACTTCTCGTCGTTGATGACGACAAGCTTTATCCGCCTAATCTTTTAGAGCATTTCGAACGGGCCGCGCAGGCACTCCCCGATTCCGCGCTGGGCTCCAGCGGGTGGATCGTCCCTGCCGACTTGACGGATCGGACAGTGACCCTTTGGCGCAATTGGCGTGGTGTTCCGCCTGCAAGATTGAAGGCCACACGCGTGAGACGACCCGAGGCGGTGGATATTATTCAAGGCCACTCCGGTTATCTGGTTCGGCCGCGCTTCTTCGAGCCAGACCGGCTCATCGCCGACTATGCCGGCGCGCCGCCTGCGGCCTTCTTTGTCGACGATGTCTGGATCAGCGCCTATTGCAGGGCGACGAAATATATCGTTCCAGCGTCGCGCTTCTGCTTTGTCTCTTATAGCCGCAACCGGCTTTACGACTGGACAAGCCTCGGACGCATCAATGACGGGACCGGAAATCCCGAGGAGAACAACAATACCATTATGATCCGCTATCTGCGCGCGCGCTGGATGCGAGCGACCGGAACGGCGTAACACCAAAGCGGAAACATTTCGTCACGAATTTTGCTGTGACAGTCCGACGCCTCGGGCGCCTTGTATTTTGGCGGAATCAGAACGATAAGCGCGCGTCAGGATTGACGTTTTTGAGGCTGGGTTGAATGCGTCAAGAGACGTTCGATATCGTCTATACTTGGGTTGATGACGCATTTCCGGGCTTCATTGAGGAGCGCGCGAAATATGCGCAGACGAAGCAGGACTCGGATCCACGCCGCACACGCGATAATCTGCAATTGCTCAAATACAGTCTGCGCTCGCTCGAGAGCTACGCACTCTGGCGAGGGAACATCTATATTGTCACCTGCAGCCCGCAGGTTCCCAACTGGCTTGATACCAACCATCCCGGTGTCAGGATGGTCTATCATGAAGAAATCATGCCGGCGGAATTACTCCCGAGTTTCAACGCCTTCGCCATTGAAAGTTACCTGCACAAGATTCCAGGCCTGAGCAATCGCTTCGTTCATTTCAATGACGACATGCTACTTTTCTCCGCCGCGCCCCGTGATGTTTTCGAAGCCGAGGATGGACGCCTGAAGCTTTACTTTCGCGGCGATCTTCCCTCTTCCGACACCCAGATCAACGAAAGCCACTTTCCGCATAGTTCAGGTCGGATAAACTGCGCCCGTGCGCTTGACCGCGTTTTCGGACGGCACCCTCATGGGGAACAGGCGCATCACCCCCGCATCGTAGACGGCGAGGAAATGGATAGGGTGATAGAAACATGGCCGGAGGAATTCGCGCGCACGCGCGAGGCGCGGTTTCGTGGCCACGATACGATCCTGCCGCACAAATTGCTGGCCAGCTATATGGCGGAAAAGGGCAGTGCCGTCGCCGTCGGGCCTCGGGAAACGGCCAAACTCATGCGCTATACGGGGGTTGGCAATTCGGTCCTCGGCAATCGCTGGGGGTTACTACGCACGCAGTGGGCGCGTCCGACCTTTCTCTGTTTGAACGACGCCTTCGGCCTTGGCGCGGTTGCGTCCGCAGAGGCCGTAGTGCGCAAATTCCTTGAAACGTCCTACCCCTCGCCGTCGGCGTTCGAACGTTAGACATGCAATTGCCAGAGCCCGTGCCGGATGGCATTGGTAGACCAATGCCCCCACAACGCCGGAACAGTTCGCGCGCAGACAGGGCATCCTCCATGGCTTGCCGATGAAAGTTTTTGTCTTCTCACGCGATTTCGGGCCACAGGCGCAGCAGGTTCTCGCCGCCTGCGAAGGCGCGGGATTTCAGGCGGTGCTCATTGCGTCGGAGAGCGATGCGTCCGGCGAGACCTTCCATCTGGAAAGTATGGAGCCCCTTCTTGCGGGCATCGACGACGACGACACTCTGCTTTTGGTCGACGGCGACCGTATGGAGGCGGTGGGATCGCTTGCCCCTCTCGGCGAAGCACTCGACAGCGTTTCCTGTGCGCTCTTATTCGCGGCGGATTTTCGCTTCTATTTTCCGGACGAGCGCCTGCGACGCTTCTACTGGAAGTTCCATCCACGCCATGAGTGGCCCCTGCCCTTTGCCAATCCATCAAGTCTGATTGGGACCGGCGCCGCGGTCCGCGCAATGATTGCCGAGGGCAGGACTTACGGAGACGGCGGGCGCATCCCCGACCAGACCATTGTCAGCCGATTTCATGCCGATCAACTCATGGGCCTCGCGCGCAGCAAAGTAGTGGTAGCGCTGGATGGCGCGCAGCGCTTCTTCAGCTTGGACGATGTCGGTCACGCCCGTTTCCTTCCGAATTTCCGCGCAATCTACAGATTCGAACAGAGCCGCCTTATGGGTAATGCCCCGCATCCCGGGTCACGGTTAAAATCTCCGCTTCGGGCCGTAAAGACGAGAAACGCGCATGTCACCCAACGCATGACCGCAGGTATCAATGCGCTGGGGCGAACGGTAAAAGTCGCGGCGGTAAATCGCGGCGAACTTCGTCCCTCGCGCCTGTTCCGTTACCTGCCCAACCGCAATCCCGAATGGGATGACGCGATGAACGGATTTCTTGCAAGAATGGAGAGTGGGACGCCGTTTTCATTTGTGCATTTCAACGATGGAGAAATGACGTTCCTTCGCCAGTTTTCGTCCGGCGACCATCGTGAAAACTGGTTCGGGCGCAAGCAGAACAAGTATAATCCGGATCTCGGACGCCGCCTTCTCGAAGGCATCCAGCACCGACAGGAGAACTACTTCGTCGGCATTCCCTGCCGCACCTGTCACCCCGATTTGCGTGCGCTTGCCGACCAGTTGCGCTCCAAAGATGACATGACCATTCCGGCCATGACGCTGCACCACAATCTCAGCCATATGCCGCGCTTGTTTGCCGCGATGCGGGGGCGGCGCATTTTCTGGTTCAAGAACGAATTTCAGGATCTGTCGGTATTGCGAGGGCTGGGGCTTTCCATTGCAAAGGAAGACGTCACCGATGTTCCTTTCCGCGAAGCGCATTCTTTATATGACGAAATGAGCGGAATGCGGTTTGCGGATGGTGCGGTCGTGATCATGACATGCGGCATGCTGGCGAAGATCATCATTCCACGCTGGTTTGAGAAAAGTTCGGGCGCAACCTTTCTGACTCTCGGCTCCGCTTTTGACGATCTGATCCAGCAGGGCGACCCCAATTACCGACCCTATCCTGCCGATCTGCCGTGGACGGGCGATGTGCACCGGCGCAAATCCTTCCTGTTCGGGCGCAAGAAGTCGCCCTGCAAGGAATGTTTCGACGTCGGATGAAGAACTAGAGCAGGCCCCGCAAACGGATGGCGAAACGAACATCGCGCGTTTCATGCCATTGTTCGGTGCGCCGTATCGT
>CAIOYY010000059.1 GCA_903862715.1 uncultured Alphaproteobacteria bacterium | reverse complement strand
TCGGCGGCGTTGACCGCCTTGAACCATTTCCGCTCGAGAATCTTGAGCACCTGGGCCAGATCATGCCCGCGCTTCAAAATCTGCCCGCTGGCACCAACCACCGCATATTGCCCCTGACGGTCTTTCAGACGGGGCCGTTTTTCGATTCGGTACAGCGGCATTTCGCTGGTGCGCCGATAGGCCGAGAACACCGCGACGTCATCGAGAAAATCGATCGCATAATCGCGCCACTCGCCGGCGACGACCATGCGCCCATAGAGATTGAGGATGCGGTTCAGTTCAGCGCGGTCGAAATGGATCTGCGGTTTGGCCCAACCGCCATATTTTTCACCCTCCGCCTGTGGATAAGTCCCGACACTGGGACGGGTCACGGCGCGGGTGAAGGCTATGGGTTCATCATTCATCTGCCAAAAGCATGGAACGAGAGGTAAACCCTGACAAGAGGGTGCTCACGGCCAGGTGAAAGCGCGCCATGAAAACGCCCCATTCGGAACAAGTCAGCGCCGTTTTGGAACTCTAGGGTTCAGACAGTCGGTTGGCTCGAGGATCGCCTCAGCCGGGAGTTAGACCCAGCCCCCCAGCCCCTGCCGGTCAGGGCGCCCGAGGCAACCGGCTTTAAGTTTAGAACGGGCCCCTTTCGGGGCCCGTTCTTTTTAGGCCCTCTTCAGGCGGGTTATCCTTTGTCCGCTTCTCGATGAAACATCCGTAACGCTCAAGATTGCGACGCCACCGCCCCTTGCGGCAGGGCGGCGATTTCCTTAAGTGAATCGCGCCTTTCTTGGCCCGCAGGGACGCCTCGCTCGAAAGCTGAAACCCGCCGCGATGATCGAAATTGAAAATCTGACAAAGAGTTTCGGACCGATTGCCGCTGTGCGCGGCATCGACCTTCGCGTAGCGAAAGGCGAAGTCCTCGGTTTTCTCGGGCCCAATGGCGCGGGCAAATCCACCACCATGAAAATCATCGCGGGCTATCTCTCGCCCACGACGGGACGCGTCCGGATTGCCGGTCATGACGTCGAAAGCGATCTGCAGGCGGCTCAGCGCGTACTGGGCTATCTGCCGGAAGGTGCGCCCGCCTATGGCGATATGACGCCGCGCCAATTCCTCAAATTCATCGCCGCGGTGCGCGGCTATAGCGGCACGGAAGCGAAAGATCGCGCGGCCCTCGCCGCTCAACGGGCCGAACTCGAGCCGGTGCTGGAGCAGCCCATCGATACGCTGTCCAAGGGCTTCAAGCGCCGCGTCGGCCTTGCCCAGGCGATTCTTCACGATCCGCCGGTATTGGTGATGGATGAGCCGACCGATGGCCTCGACCCCAATCAGAAACACAGCGTGCGTAAACTGATCCGCGAAATGGCGGCCGAAAAGGCCATCATTATTTCGACGCATCTTCTCGAAGAGGTCGACGCCATCTGCAGCCGCGCGGTCATCATCGATCGCGGCAGAATCGTCGCGGATGGAACGCCCGCCGAATTGCTGGCGCGGTCACGCTTCCATAACGCCGTGACGCTGACGTTGCCCGCTACACAGGCCGCGAGCGCCAAGGCGAAACTCGCCACCCATCGTGAAGTTCTTTCCATCGAAGACGGCTCGGAACATCGCGGCCTCGTTACGCTGACCGCCTTTCCGCGGAACGCGACCATTCTGATCGATGATGTCAGCGCGCTGGCAACCGAGGAAAAATGGGACGTGAAAGAGCTCTATGCCGAGCCGGGACGGCTCGATGAAGTGTTCCGCTCGCTCACCACATCGGATTCCGAACGGGTGCGCGCGTTGAAAGAAGGCGTTGCGGCATGAAATCGGTTTGCCCCATCTTCAAGCGCGAATTCGCGTCCTATTTCGCGACCCCCCTCGCTTATGTCTTCATCGTGATCTTCCTGTTCGCGATGGGAGCGTTCACCTTTTATATCGGCCGCTTCTACGAAATGGGCGTAGCGTCGCTCGAAGTTTTCTTCGGCTACCATGTCTGGCTCTATCTCTTTCTGGTGCCCGCCATCGGCATGCGGTTATGGGCTGAAGAACGCAAATCCGGCACGATCGAACTTCTGCTGACGCTGCCCATTCCGATCTGGGCGAGCGTCCTCGGCAAATTCCTCGCCGCCTGGGCGTTCACCGGGGTTGCGCTCGCGCTCACCTTCCCGATCTGGCTCACCGTGAATTATCTCGGCGATCCCGATAATGGCGTTATCGTTGCCAGCTATGTCGGCAGTTTCCTAATGGCGGGCGCCTATCTCGCCATTTCCGCCGCGGTTTCCGCCACGACCTCCAATCAAGTCATCGCCTTCGTCGTGAGCGTGGTCATCTGCTTTCTTTTCACCATTTCCGGCGCGCCGCTGGTGATCGATTTCTTCAAGGCCTGGGCGCCCATCGCGCTGGTCGATACGGTCGCGTCCTTCAGCTTCATGACGCATTTCCAGGCGATTGGCCGGGGCGTGATCGATCTACGCGACCTCGTTTATTTCGGGTCGCTGATCGCGCTCTTTCTGGGCATCAATGTCGTCCTCGTCGATATGAAGAAGGCGGGTTGAACCGATGAAAGCGCTCTCCCGCCGCGGCTTCGCCACGCTCGCCATCGTGCTCGGCATTGTGATGTTCGTTGCCGTCAACATCGCATCGAACATCTGGTTCGGCGCCATGCGCCTCGATCTGACGGAAGGCGGCCTTTACACCGTCTCCGATGGGACCCGCACCACGCTGGAAGAATTGAACGAACCCATCACGCTGCGTTTCTTCTATTCACGCGATGCCGCTGCCGGTTACCCGACCGTAAACGCCTATGCCGCGCGCATCCGCGATCTCCTCCAGGAATATGTGGCGCTGGCCAACGGCAATATTCTTCTGGAAGAAATCGACCCGCGCACCTTTACGCCGGAAGAAGACCAGGCCGTCGCCTTCGGTCTCACGGGCGCGCCCACACAAGCGGGCGAAAATGTCTATTTCGGCCTCGCCGGAACGAACTCGACCGATGGTCAGGAAATCATTCCCTTCTTCAACACGGACCGCGACGACTATCTCGAATATGATCTGACCTCGCTTATTCACAAGCTCTCACGCACAACGCTCCCGCGTCTCGGCGTTCTGTCGGCGTTGCCGCTGGAAAGCGGGCTCGGCGGCATGATGGCGATGCTGCAGGGCAACGCCCAGCCTTTCGCCATCTATCAGCAGCTGACCGAAACCTTCGATGTCGAAATGCTGTCACAGGACAGCGAAATCATCCCTGACGACATTTCGACCCTTCTCGTCGCCCATCCCGCCGGCTTCAGCGAACGCACGCGGTACGCCATCGATCAGTTCGTCCTGCGCGGCGGCAATGCCATCATCCTCGTAGATCCCCTGTCGGAAGCGGCAGGCGCGACAAACGCCGGAATGGGCGGAGAAACCATCGACGATTCCTCCGACCTTGCCGAGCTCTTCGCGGCATGGGGCGTGACCTACGATCCTTCAAAGGTCGTCGCCGATGCCGAACTTGCGCAGCGCGTGCGCGTCGGCGATCCCATGAACCCGCAGACGCAGGAATACATCGTCTGGCTGCGCACGACGCCGCCGAATTTCGATGCCGACGATGTCGTGACGTCGGCATTGCAGCAGGTCAATCTTGCGACCGCCGGTGCCCTGGGCGCGGCGGAAGGCGCAACAACCACCTTCACGCCGCTGATCACGAGTTCGACCACCTCGGCGCTGCTCGACTCGCCCATCGTCCGTGCGACTCAGGACCCCGTGGAACTGATGCAGCGCTTCTCGCCGATTGGCGGCCCCTTCACGCTCGCCGCCCGCATTTCCGGCCCGAGTGCAACGGCTTTCCCGAATGGCGCACCCGCCGCACTTGTCGTCGAAGGCGAACCGCCTGCCGAACCATTGCCCGAACAGATCACCCAGGCGGACAGCATCAATGTCCTCATCATCGCCGACACCGATCTTCTCGACGACCGTTTCTGGGTGACGGCACAGAATGTTCTCGGCCAGCGCATTCTCATTCCGTCCGCCGACAATGGCGCGCTGATCGTCAACGCGGTCGAGAACATGATGGGCTCGAATGCGCTGATTTCGCTGCGCACCCGCGCGCCCGTTCAGCGCACCTTTACCGTCGTCGATGATCTGCGCCGTCAGGCTGAAGCGGAATATCAGGACGAGGAGCAGCAGCTTCTCCAGAGCATCGCCAATGCCGAAGCGCGCCTGCAGGAACTTCAGGGGCAGACCCCGGAAGGCGAGGCCCGTCCCGACATCGTGACGCCGCAGCAACAAGCCGCCATCGAGAATTTCCGTAGTGAACTTCTGGAGTCGCGCGCGGCCCTGCGCGGCGTGCAGGCGAATTTGCGCGGCAATGTCGAAAGTCTTGGCGCCTTCCTTACCTTCATTAATATGGCGCTGGTGCCACTGCTCGTTGCGCTGGTTGCCATCGTCATCGGCCTCATCCGCCGCAGACGCCGCCTTCTCGCGCGGGGCATCTGATGGCGGCGTTCAGCGATTATCGCCGCCGCAATCTTTTTGTCCTTGGCGGGGTCACGCTTCTCGTCGTCGCGCTCGCGGGCGTTGCGCTGACGCAACGCTCCCAGCAGATGGGCCCGAGCTTCGAGCCACAGCCTGTCATTCCCGGGCTCACTGACACGATAAACAATATCGGCGAAGTAACCGTCGAAACGCGCGACACGCTCTTTCACGCGCGCCGCACCGACGAAGGCACCTGGGTCATTCCGGAGCGCAGTAACTTCCCGGCGAATGTGCAGATGGTGCGCGCCGCTTCCGTCGGCATGTCGGAATTGCAGGCGCTGGAGCCACGCACGGCGCAACCGGAACTTCTCGGCCGCCTTGGCCTCGTCGCACCCGCCGACGGCGGCGATGCGGTGCGCGTTGTCCTCAGCGACCGCGCGGGCGAAACGCTGGGCGATCTTCTGATCGGCCATCCTCAGGGCGTCAGCGATCCCGAAGGCCTCAATCGTTTTTATGTAAGGCGCAATGGCGAAGACCAATCCTGGCTGGCGCGCGGTTCCATGGTTGCCTCGCCCGATATCACCGCATGGCTCGACAAGAATATTGTTGCCATCGACCGCGAGCGTATCCGCTCCACGACCTTTACACTGCCGGGAGAGCCTTCCTTCACCGTCGCGCGCGCCGATGAAACCGAAATGGAATACACACTCACCGAAATTCCGCCGGGCCGCGAAATGTCCTATCCGGGCGTTGCCTATGTTCCCGCGACCGTCATCGCCAATTTCACATTCGACGACGCCCTGCCGGTAAACGAGGTCGATTTCACCAATGCCGCGGAAATCGTGACGGAAACCTTCGACGGGCTTCGTATCATCGTGCATGTCGCGCCGGTCGGCGACGCCCACTGGGCGAGCCTTGCCGCGGAATCGGACGGAGCGCAGGAACAGCAGGACGAAGCAGCACAGATCAACATCTCCGCGCACGCCTGGGCCTTCCTGCTGCCCGAATTCACCGCCCAGACCTTCCTCTCGACCCGTGAAAGCCTGCTCGCGCCACCTGCGGAGTAGGAACCGTCTTCGCCGGGCTGACCGGGTGAGGCGATCCGCGCGTTTGGGCAGAGTCGCGTGAGGCTGCCCCTTAGGCTATCTAACCTTGGAAAGCGGGGGCCCGATTGACCGGCGACGTCTCCATCCTGAGCAATCTTTGGTACATGGCGGGACTGTCGTCTTCGCTGAAGCGCGGCCAATTGCGCCGTATCATGCTGTGCGGCGAGCCCGTGCTGCTGGCCCGGAAAGTTACCGGCGAAGCCTTTGTCCTTCGTGACATCTGCCCCCATCGCGCCGCGCCTTTATCGGCAGGCCGCTTCAAGAACGGCCATGTCGAATGCCCCTATCATGGCTGGCAGTTCCGGGGGGACGGGGTCTGCGCCCACATCCCTTCGGTGCTGCAGGACCAGGACATCGTTCCGGAGCGCATCCGGGTCGATTCCTATCCTCTGAAGGAACAGGACGGCCTTCTCTGGGTTTTCATGGCGGCCGACCCGAAAAATCCGCGCCCCACTCTGGAACCTCCGCGCATCCCCATCGCCCGAGCTGATGGCGCCGCGCGCCCCCGTTTCATCGAATCGCAGATCTTTCCCTGTGAGGTCGACCACGCCGTGGTTGGTCTGATGGACCCCGCCCATGGGCCCTTCGTCCACCGCGCCTGGTGGTGGCGGACGGAAGGCTCGGTCCATGCCAAAGCCAAGCGGCACATTCCCTCGGAACGCGGCTTCACCATGGTCGGGCACAAGCCCTCATCCAATTCCTTCGCCTACCGGATTCTGGGGGGCGATCTGACGACGGAAATCCGATTCGAACTCCCCGGCCTGCGATTCGAGCATATAAAGGCCGGAAAACGCGAAGTCCTGGGCTTCACGGCGGTCACACCGCAGGACAAGGACCACACGCTGGTAACCCAGGTTTTCTACTGGACGATGCCCGCCCTAGGTCTTCTGAGGCCGCTTCTGGCACCCTTTGTCCGCACCTTTGTGGGACAGGACCGCAAGATTGTGGAACTACAGAATGAGGGGCTTAAATTTTCGCCCCCGCAGATGCTAATTCAGGACGCGGATGTACCGGCTATATGGTACCACCGCCTCAAGAAGGCATGGGCAGACTCGGTAGCTACCGGAACGCCCTTCGCCAATCCGGTTCAAGAGCGCGTTCTGCGCTGGAGAAGCTGATAGGAATTCGAGCACGGCCCTCGCAAAACGAGGGCTTTTTTTCGAGATAGTGCCCTGCCCTCACAAGTTCGTGGCAGGGCGAGCAGGAATAGACGTATGCCCCGCCGGGAAGACATCCATACCATTCTGATCATCGGAGCCGGCCCCATTGTTATCGGGCAGGCCTGCGAGTTCGATTATTCTGGAGCACAGGCCTGCAAGGCGCTGCGCGCCGAGGGCTATCGCATCGTTCTCGTCAATTCCAATCCCGCCACGATCATGACCGATCCGGGTCTCGCCGACGCGACCTATGTCGAACCCATCACCGTCGAGTTCGTCGAGAAGATCATCGCCCGCGAACGCAAGAACGTTCCCGAAGGCCGCGTGATGGCGCTGCTGCCCACCATGGGCGGACAGACCGCGCTCAATACCGCGCTCGATCTCGCAGAAGCCGGCGTCCTCGCGAAATACGATGTCGAAATGATCGGCGCCAAAGCGGGCGCTATCGCCAAAGCCGAAGACCGCCAGCTTTTCCGCGAAGCCATGGCGAAGATCGGGCTCGAATGTCCGCGTTCCTACATCGCCAACGACATGAAGGAAGCGCAGGCCGCGCTGGAGGATATCGGGCTTCCCGCCATCATCCGCCCGTCCTTTACGCTGGGCGGCATGGGCGGCGGCATCGCCTATAATCGCGAAGAATTTTCAGCGCTCGCCGAAGGCGCGTTGGAGGCCTCACGCGGTCACGGCATTCTTGTCGAAGAATCCGTTCTCGGCTGGAAAGAATTCGAAATGGAAGTCGTGCGCGACCGCGCCGACAATTCCATCATCATCTGCTCCATCGAAAATGTAGACGCGATGGGCGTTCACACCGGCGACTCGATCACCGTCGCTCCCGCGCTGACGCTGACCGACAAGGAATATCAGCGCATGCGCTCCGCCTCTATCGCGGTCCTGCGCGAGATCGGCGTCGAAACCGGCGGCTCCAACGTGCAATTCGCGCTGAACCCGGCGGATGGCCGCATGGTCGTCATTGAGATGAACCCGCGTGTGTCGCGTTCCTCGGCGCTGGCCTCCAAGGCAACAGGGTTTCCCATCGCCAAGATCGCGGCGAAACTTGCCGTCGGTTATACACTCGACGAACTCACCAATGACATCACGCGCGTGACGCCCGCTTCGTTCGAGCCCACCATCGATTATGTCGTCACCAAAATTCCGCGCTTCGCCTTCGAGAAATTCCCCGGTGCCGAACCGATCCTGACGACGTCCATGCGTTCGGTCGGCGAATCCATGGCCATCGGCCGCACCTTTGCCGAGAGCCTGCAAAAAGCCCTGCGCTCATTGGAGACCGGTCTTTCCGGCCTCGATGAAATCGATATTCCCGGTGTCGGACAGGGCGATGATTCCAACGCGATCCGCGCCGCGCTTGGCCGTCCCACGCCTGATCGTATGCGGGTCGCCGCACAGGCGCTGCGTCTCGGATTTCCGGAAAGCGAAGTTTCCCGCATCACCGGCTATGATCCATGGTTTGTCGGTCAGTTCGCGAATATCGTGGCAGTGGAAAACAAACTCGTTGCCTATCGCGAGAAGCTTGGCAGTGCTGAAAAGGCGATGCTGGCGATGGCGGAAGAAGGCATCGCGTTGAAGGCGATGGGCTTCGCCGATGCTCGCCTTGCAAAACTATGCCAGTGCTCCGAGAACGACATCGTTGCCTTCCGCAACAAGAACGGCATTCACCCGGTCTTCAAGCGCATCGACACCTGCGCCGCCGAATTCGCGGCGCTTACCTCCTATATGTATTCGACATACGAAAATGCCGCGGGCGGCGGCGTCGAATGCGAGGCGCGTCCCTCGAACCGCAACAAGGTCATCATTCTCGGCGGCGGTCCCAACCGTATCGGACAGGGCATTGAATTCGATTATTGCTGCTGTCATGCGGCATTCTCGCTGGCAGAACGCGGCTTCGAGACCATCATGGTCAATTGCAATCCGGAAACCGTATCGACCGACTACGACACCTCCGACCGGCTGTATTTTGAACCCCTGACGCGCGAAGACGTTCTGGAGATCATCCGCCTCGAGCAGAGCAAGGGGACGCTCGCCGGCGTCATCGTGCAGTTCGGTGGTCAAACGCCGCTGAAACTCGCCGATGCACTCGATAAGGCGGGCATTCCCATTCTCGGCACCTCGTCCGATGCCATTGACCTGGCCGAAGACCGCAAGCGCTTTCAGCAGCTTCTGAACCGTCTCGGGCTGAAACAGCCGCGCAATGCGACGGCGCTCAATCTTGAATCCGCCGTCGAGGAAGCGCGCAAGCTGGGCTATCCGATCATTCTGCGCCCCTCCTATGTTCTCGGTGGACGCGGCATGATCATCGTTCCCGACGAAGCCGCGCTCATCGCAGCACTGAAATCGGGCGAATTGTTCCGTATCTCAGGCGATAATCCGGTGCTGCTCGACGGTTTCCTGCATCACGCGGTGGAAATTGACGTTGATGCCATTGGCGATCATTCGGGCGACGTCTTCATCTGCGGCATCATGGAACATATCGAGGAAGCCGGTGTGCATTCGGGCGACTCCGCCTGCACGCTGCCGCCGCATTCATTGAGCAAGGAAATGATCGCCGAGATCGAGCGCCAGACCATCGCGCTCGCGCGTGCGCTCGAAGTGCGCGGCCTGATGAATGTCCAGTACGCGATTCAGGACGGCGAGATTTTCGTTCTTGAAGTGAACCCGCGCGCGAGCCGTACAGTGCCGTTCGTTGCCAAAGCCGTAGGCCTTCCGATCGCCGGTATCGCCGCGCGCGTAATGGCGGGCGAGCCACTGAAATCCTTTAATCTGACGCGTTCGAAAAAAGGTCACATTGCGGTGAAGGAAGCGGTTCTGCCTTTCGCGCGCTTCCCCGGCGTCGACACCATTCTTGGACCCGAGATGCGGTCAACGGGCGAAGTCATGGGTATCGATACTGATTTTGGAAGGGCCTTTGCCAAAAGCCAGATCGGCAGTGGGGCAAAGCTCCCGCTTTCCGGAACGGTGTTCATCTCGGTCAAGGATGCCGACAAGGAATACGCTATCGGCCCCGCCAAACAGCTTATCGACATGGGCTTCGACATTGTTGCGACACGCGGCACGGCGCGCCTGTTGGAGGCCGCCGGTCTCCCGGTGAGTATTGTTAACAAAGTCCTCGAAGGCCGCCCGCATATCGTCGATGCAATGAAAAATGGCGAGATCGCCCTCGTCTTCAACACGACCGACGGTGCGCAGGCATTGTCCGACTCGGCTTCGATCCGGCGCACCGCACTGCAGATGAAAATCCCGTATTACACCACCATGGCGGGCGCCGCCGCCGTCGCCCTGGCGATTTCCTCGCTGCGCTCCGGCTCTCTTGAAGTCGCCCCCCTCCAGTCCTATTCTTAAAGGCGGTCGCGGACGCAAACCTTGCGTCGCGCCGGAGGCGGTGACCAAATTTCAAGCCCAAACCAATAGTCTTGGGGTTGTTTGCCGGGCCTTCCTGTTCGTTTTGCCCGTTCAGCAGCCCTGGCTGCCGGAGGGGTGAGTTTTTCTTTGCTGGATCACGGTGCCGGAAAAATGGAACGCATACCTATGACGCCGGCGGGCTATCAGGCCCTCGAGGACGAAGTCTCCCATTTGAAGGGAACCGAGCGCCCCTCGATCATCCGGATGATCGCGGAAGCGCGCGCGCATGGCGACCTTTCGGAAAACGCCGAATACCACGCCGCGAAAGAGCGCCAGTCCTTCATCGAGGGCCGGGTGATGGAACTCGAGGACAAGCTCTCGCGTGCGGAAGTCATCGACGTGTCGAAGCTCTCGGGCAAAACCGTGAAGTTCGGCGCGACGGTGACGCTGGCCGACGAAGACACCGATGCCAAGGTCAAATACCAGATCGTAGGGGACATGGAATCGAACGCGAAGGAAGGGAAGATTTCGATCTCCTCGCCGATCGCCCGCGCCCTTATTGGCAAATCCGCAGGCGACACGGTGGAAGTGGCGGCGCCTGGCGGCGCGCGTTCCTACGAGATCCTGAAAGTACAGTTCGTCTAAGCGAATCTCTTTCGTCTGACTCAACAAAATCCGGGAACGAGACGCGGCGTGCGCGCCGCGTAATCCGCATATCGGGGGAAGGCGTCCTCAAGAACGCGTTCCTCTAAATGCATGCGCGCCAGCTGAAAGCCGAATTGCAGTACGAACAAAAGAAACGCCCAGGGCTGAACGAATTGCAGCATGACGCCGAACAGCGCGATCTCCTCGAAGGCATAGACGGGGTGGCGCACGATGCGATAGGGCCCCGATGTCACCAGTTGCCGCGCTTCGGGCAAGATGCTGAAGGACCGCCAGAGCCAGATGAGCGAGGCTATCGTTCCGGCTAATCCCGCGAAGACAATAACAATAGCAGCCAGATCGAGCACGATGGGAAGCCGCGCGGCGGGCAGCAGCAGGATCGCCGCGCCTCCGCCCGCGCCCAGCAGCGCCACCGCACGGGGCAGGATGCCGGTCGACTTTCGCACCGGCACGGTGCGGACAAGAACAAGAACGATCACGAGCCCGGCAAACACTAGCGACAGCGCGCGGCCTGCCGCACCGGCCACTACTTCCGCACCGCCTTCCTCGCCAAGCGCAGCAAATCCCGCTTTCAGGCCAGGCCAGTCCTTGGCAACCGCCCAGCCATAGAGCGCCACCAGCGGCAACGCCGCGGCCACATCGTATAGTTTGGTGGACTTGAACGGCTTGCCTGCCTCCGGCATTCAGCACTCGTCCCGGTTTCTCGCGTCAGATGGCCAATGACCGCGATCCTGCCCATTCGCCGCCACAGTTTTGCTTTGCTCTCTGCGCAACTATACTGCCCGGAACAG